>JADHSF010000004.1 GCA_016777005.1 SAR86 cluster bacterium
ACCTCAACAATACTCAAAACTAAGCCTCTTCCAGAGGTAAGGATTGAAGGCCCAAAGCCTGTCTGTAGGTATTGTGATAATGATGAAGAGCGGGTTCATTTTTTCCGAAAGTAAGATAATCCAAAGTGCCTGTTCTAAGGCCCCTATGAGAGGATGCTGCAACAACATAATCTTCATCTCTAATAACAGAAGCGAAGCCGCCATATTGCTCTTCAAGCAGTTCTTTCCCATTAATACCAGTTTTTTCTAGTTCTTTTATATGCTCCAAAACATGGGGATAAAAATAAAATGAAATTTTAGAAAAGCTTTTATGTGGTGAGTTTTCTGCAGGATATTCTTTTACCAAAAATGCGCCCTCAGGAGTTGGCATAAATATAATATTTGGAAATAAATAATAAACGGGCAAAGATCCAGAGCAAATATCCCAATCAGATTCAGGTAATTTTCTCATTTCATCGATGGTTCTTTTACATAGAATTAATCTTCCATTTCTGTTGAAACTATCAAACATTTGGCAGTTACCATGAAAGCTTTGAAATAGAGAGTCTTTATGGAGGACCGAGAAATGGTAGGTTTCTCCAAATGTATCGATTGCTAATTTCCAATTCATTTCAGTTTGGTATTCTTCTTCATTAGCAAAGATAAGATCTTGAAAATTCCAAGAGCTGAACTCTTCCATCAAACCCTTACCTAGCAAGTCATCTAACTCTATTTTTCCATCTTGAGAGGGATGAACCCAAAGAAATCCAAATTTCTCAAGAGCGGGTAATTCTTTCAATCCGTAACAATCTTTATCGATTTTGCCAAATTGATCGCTTTTGGGATAACCTATCAAGGCCCCTTCGTTGTTATAAGTCCAACCATGGAATGGACAAGAAAATTTGGATTTCTCACCTCTTTTTACATCTTCTACTATCACACCACGATGTGAACAGATGTTCGCATAGGCCTTAAATTCGCCTGAACTATTCCTAGTTGCCAAAACAGGTACTCCGAAGTCCTCTGTTGTCATGAATGTATCTGGTTTAGGAAGATCACCTGACATACCAATGATTTGGGGATGATTTAAAAAGAAAGTATCCCACTCTCTTTCAAATCTCTCACTAGAAGTATAAGTTTCGGCTGGAGTCTTGATAATCCCTCCAGCGTCTATATTAGTTTTTGCATCTAGGTGATGAATGAGACCTTTTAATAATCTTAACTGTTCTTCCTTACGCATGAATTGATTTTAACATTGATGGTAAAAAATGAAAAAAAGGAATGTATCATCTATCTTTTATTTCTATCGGTTATTATAAAAAACATTATTAAATCTAAAGATACTAATTATGGAGAATAATCTTTTTATCATTCTTGGAAATCAACTCTTTGATCCCAACTTATTGAAGTCTAAAAATTGTACTGAGGTTTTCATGGCAGAAGACTTTGGTCTTTGCACTTATCAGAAACATCACAAGCTTAAGTTGTATTTATTCTTGGTGGCGATGAGGGAATATAAAGATGAACTAGAAGCTAGTGGAATCAAGGTTTACTACCATGAACTTAATAAAAGGAATAAAAAGGAATCCTACGTAGATTGCCTGACTAATTTTTTAAAAAAAAATAAGATAACGAATATCAATTATTTTGAAATTGAAGATAAATCATTTGAAGAAGAATTTAAAAATTTAGAGACAAGCCAAATAGAATTAATAGAGCATCAAAACCCAATGTTCCTATTTTCAAGAAAAGAATTTCATGAATTTCATGAAGGTAAAAAAGTTTTTAGAATGGCCTCTTTTTATAAATATGCTAGAAAGAAATTGAATATTCTTATGGATAAACAAGATAATCCTCTAGGCGAAAAGTGGTCTTTTGATGAAGAAAATAGAAAAAAAATACCAAAAGGAAAAGAAATACCGACACTTCCAGAATGCGAACTCTCTAAACATCATGTTCCTGTATGCACTCTGATTAATGAGCATTTTAGCGATCATCCTGGACTATTAAAAAATTTTTGGTTCCCTGTATCAAGGAAACAAGCCAAGGAATGTTTAAGAATTTTTCTTAAAGATAGAATACATGAGTTTGGTATCTATGAAGATGCAATGCTCACTGAAAAGAACTTCTTATATCACAGCACGCTTAGTCCTGTTTTGAATATAGGGTTATTAACTCCCGCGGAAGTGATTAGTGAAACAATCAAAGTATTTGAAAAAAATAATATCCCTTTAAATTCAACAGAGGGCTTTATTAGACAGATAATTGGATGGAGGGAATTCATAAGAGGCATTTATCAAGAGCAAGGTAAGTTTCAAATGAGTCAAAACTACTGGAAACATAAAAACAAACTCAGTGATAGTTGGTACGAAGGTACTACCGGAATCATACCTCTGGATGATTGCATTAAAAGTACCATCAATGATGGATATCATCATCACATACCAAGATTAATGGTAATAAGTAATTTAATGAATATGTGCGAAGTAGATCCAAATGAAATCTATAAATGGTTTATGGAGATGTATATTGATTCCTCTGATTGGGTGATGGTTCCAAATGTTTATGGAATGGCTACCTATGCAGATGGAGGTCTGATGTCCACTAAACCTTATACATGCGGATCAAATTATATTCTGAAGATGAGCAACTATTCCAAAGGTGAATGGTGTAATACGGTTGATGGCCTCTATTGGCGTTTTACAGAAATTCACAGGCCTTTTTACGAAAAAAATGCACGAATGAGTTTCTTAACTCGCACACTTGATAGGCTTGATCCAGAAAGGAAAAAAATGATTTTTGAAAAAGCAGAAGAATTTATTGAAACCAATACCAAGTAAGATTCTTACCTGACTCGACTCAATAGAAGCCATATATACCTAAGAGATAAAAAGCTCGTTAAAGCACCTACAACATAGGTAAAAGCCGCAGCCTTAAGGACGTTCTTACATTGAGCATGATACTCGGAAGGAATTTTTTCTTTCAGGATAGGCATAGCCCTATTGAAACTGGCATCTATTTCTACATCCAGTGTAATCATGTGTATAAACACTCCAAGAAGGACTGATAGCAATACCAGAATAAGACAAATTTTTATAAGGCCAAAAGATCCTGTTGCTAAAATTAAAGGCAATCCGCTATATAGAAAAACTCCACCTATTTTTGATAGCCATTGAGTTCTTTCAACAATATTCGTGCGTTTAACTAGAGGTGCATATTCTTCTTTGTGTTGAATAGCATGACCTATTTCATGGCAAACGATTGCTAGAGAAGTAAGACTTTTTTTAGATAGCCTACCGGTTTGTACTCTTACGGTTCTTTCAGTCAAATCATAATGATCTACAAGACTGGTTTCTTCTATTCTTACTCCCTCTAAGTTGTTTTCTTTTAAAATTAATTGACCAAACTCGCCTGCATTAAAGGGCATATTTTCAAGCTCTTTATCATTGCTCTTCATGGCAGAATTTAACCAGAACTTAGGCAAGACAAAGACAGCTAAGAAGAAGAAAAGAAATATAAGCATATAGCTATATAACTATTAATTTAATATCTATGGACCTTAACAGGCAGCTCTGTAATCCCTCTTATAAAACTTGAAGAAAGAAATTTCTGCTCTCCAGTGACCTCGATATGAGAGAACTTATTTAATATCTCCTCCCAAAGTATCTTGAGCTGGAGATCGGCAAGTCTATTGCCTAAACATCTATGAATTCCAAAACCAAAAGATAAATGCTGACGAACGTCTTTTCTATCAATGATCAAATCATTAGCATTCGGAAACATTGAAGTATCTCTATTTCCAGACGCATACCAAATAGCTACCTTATCCCATTTCTTGATCAGCTTTCCTCCTACTTCTACATCTTCCATTGCAGTTCTACACATATGAGCAACGGGTGATTGCCATCTAATTATTTCAGAAACCATACCTGGGAGAAGAGACTTATCAGCCTTAACTCTAGCCAGTTGTTCCGGATATTTATTGAAAGCAGCAATGCCTCCACTCATGGAATTTCTTGTAGTGTCATTACCTGCCACAATTAGAAGAATCACGTTACCAAGGAATTCATTTGGTGACATATTCTTTGTTGCATCTCCTCTTGCCAGCATAGAGATTAAATCACCTCCACCCTGATCATTAGCCTTGCGATCTTCCCATATGGTGTTGAAGTACTCAAAGCATTTCCACAGCTCTTGGAATCCCTCTTCCGGCGTTTCAAAGAAATCAGGGTCTGAGATCCTTTCTACAGTATCAGACCAATGTATAAGCTTGGCCCTATCCTCTTGTGGAACATCAAATAAGGTGGCCAACATTCTGCTAGTCAACTCAATTGAGACTTCCTGAACCCAATTGAAGCTCTCTCCATCAGGCAGATCATCTAGTATTTCTATAGTCCTTGATCTAATTAGCTCTTCAAAAGTTGCTAAATGTGCACCAGTAAACATAGGAGCTACTTCTTTTCTTTGTCCAGTATGTTTGGGTTGATCTTGCATGATGAACATAGGGAGATGAAATATTGCATCGGGTGGCTCATCCATAGGTTGACCACCAAGCCGAATTCCGCCATTCATAATATCGGAGGAAAACCTTTCATGATCCATATCAATTGCCTTAATGTCCTCGTAAGAAGTTACTGACCAATAAGACCCAAACTGACTATCTTCCGTATAATGGACAGGACTCTCTTTTCTGAGGCGTTCAAATACTTCCAATTCCTGATTTCTAGAGAACCAATCATTATTTCCAGGATTTATATTCTCTATAGGAACATTTTGAGGGGTAATATCATCTTTTAATCCCCATTTCTTTTGGGTCTCTGCATTAGATATATTTTCGTATTCAGGCTGATGTGGTGTGTTTTGTTCAGACATAGTTTATTATTTTTTTTGAGTGGCTATTATGCCAACAAGAGATTTATTTTCATAATGTATATTAAAGATCAAAAAATATTTATTGAGAATGATTCTCAATAAAGTAAAATTAAAATTATGAAAAAATTACAACTACTCTTGATATTTTCTCTATTTGGCCACTTGGTCATGACAAATGAAGTCAATGTATATACTTCAAGGCATTATGATTCTGATGATGCTTTATACGAAGAATTTACAAAAGAGACCGGTATTGCAGTCAATATAGTTTCTGGTAAGGGAAGCGCGCTCCTCCAGCGGCTTAAGGCCGAAGGAGTAAACTCTCCTGCCGATATATTCTTCACCGTTGATGCGGGAAATCTTTGGAAAGTTCAGAGAGAAGATTTATTTCAAAGTATTAAATCAGAACAAATACTTAAGGTCGTGCCTGAAAATTTAAGAGGACCAGATAATGAATGGATAGCGATCGCCAAAAGAGCAAGGGTCATTTTCTACAATCCAGATAATGTTAATGAAAAAATGATTAAAGGGATAAGTTATGAAGATCTAGCAAATCCAGAATGGAAGAATAAAATTGTAATTAGAAGCTCTAGTAATATGTATAACCAATCCTTAGTAGCTTCACTGATAGCCTCTTTAGGAGAAGTAAATACTGAAATATGGGCAAAAAAATTAGTTAATAATTTAGCAAGGAAGCCACAAGGTAATGATAGATCTCAAATAATTGCTGTTGCTAATGGAGAGGCAGATATAGCTATAGCTAATAGCTATTATATTGGAATAATGCTCTCTGGTTCGGCCGGGGAAGATCAACTAACAGCAGCAAATAAAGTAAGAATGATTTTTCCTAATCAAGACAACAGGGGTACGCATATCAATATTAGCGGGGCTGGTATTCTAAAAAACTCCCCGAATCCTAAAAATGCCAACCTATTTCTTGAATTTCTTCTTTCCAAAAGAGTGCAGAAATATATGGTCGATAAATCTTACGAGTACCCCATATTAGACGGGGTTCTACCAAGTAAAGAAATCGCTAGCTTTGGAATAAGCTTCAAAGAAGATCAGACCTCGGTTCAGAAATATGGTGAATTGAACCCAGATGCTGTGAGGCTAATGGATAGATCAGGTTGGAAATAGCCATTATCTAGTTTAAGCTTAAATTCATATCTAAGCTTATATTTAAAATTGAATAGACTTACCTTTTGGAGGTTGCTCCCTTTTGCAGTTCTTGTTGTATTTACAGCACCTTTACTAATTGTTTTATCAAGTTTGTTTGGAGATTATTCTGAGAACTGGTCTCATCTGTTTCAATTTGTTCTTTTTGATTATGTAAGTTCTTCATTCATATTAGTGATAGGAGTATCTATCCTAGTTCTCATACTAGGAACTGTCACAGCATGGACGGTCACCAGCTATAATTTTGTTGGAAAGAATATTTTTGAGTGGGCCCTTATTCTGCCTTTATCGATACCACCTTACATACTCGCATATACTTTTACTGGCTTATTTGATCATTATGGAGACGCAAATAACTTAGCAAGATTATTGCTCAATCTACAAAACTCTACGGTTATATTTCCAAATGTCAGGAATATCTATGGAGCGATAATAGTTTTTAGTTTTACGCTTTACCCTTATGTTTACTTAGTTTCTAGAAGCGCTTTTATCAATCAATCTAGGTCAATGAAAGAATCCGCAAGAATGCTGGGACTCAATCAGTTTCAAGTCTTTTATAAATTAGCCCTTCCATTAATTAGACCAGCTGTAATAGGTGGTTTGATGTTAGTGATAATGGAAACTTTATCTGATTTTGGTGCTGTGGATCACTTTGCAATCCAGACATTCACTACCGGTATCTTTAGGACTTGGTATGGCTTATACGATATACAGACTGCAATGCAGCTCGCTTCTTTACTACTCTTAACAGTGGGTGTTTTTTATATCGCAGAAAGGAGTACAAGAGGCTCCGGAATCTATACTTCAAATAACTCCACTTTTTCTCCAAGCAAAGAAGATTCTTTAGTGGGCTATAAGGCCCTAACAGCCTTTTTGATATGTTTTATTCCAATTTTTATTGGCTTCATTCTTCCGATAATCGAACTGATTCTGTGGGCTTATGAAGTAAATCTAGAATTCTTTAATCAAAAATTTATCTCCAGTTCAATTAATACGTTGAGCTTATCTTTAGTAACAGGAATGATTTGTGCCGGTTTAGCTTTATTAATCAATTTTTCAATTAGATATAAGCCAAGTGCTTTAGTGCAAAGATTCAGCTCCCTCCTCTCAATCGGCTATGCTGTTCCAGGGCTCATACTGGCAGTTGGTATGGTTCAGTTATTGGTTTATGTAGATGCACTTTTGTTATCTGGATTAGATATAGTGATTACGGGCTCACTGATTGGTCTTGTTCTTGCGTATGTTATAAAAACATATGCATTAGCTAATTCTTCTATCGAATCTGGCTATGAGAGAATCAGCTCTTCTCTTGATGATTCCTCAAAATTATTAGGCTCCTCTGGTTGGAGCATGCTGAGCAGTATTCATGTACCATTATTAAAAACCAGCATCTTGACTTCTGTTCTTCTGGTTATGTCTGATGTAGTAAAAGAATTACCTGCAACATTGATCCTTAGACCGTTCAATTTCGAAACATTAGCCGTTTCAACCTATATTTATGCTTCTGAAGAGAGAATGTTACAAGCCGCAGCGCCTGCAATTGCTATAGTTTTAATTGGATTGATTCCCATAGTGTTTCTGTCAAAAATGATAAGATCATCGAGACCCACACACTAAAATGAGTAATTTAATACTAGAAATAAAAAATTTATGTCATTCTTATAGTGAACATGCTTTATCCATAGAGAATATTAATCTTGAGATTGGTTCTGGAGACAGAGTCTCAATACTAGGCCCTTCCGGTTGTGGTAAGAGTACGTTACTAAGACTAATAGCTGGATTAGAAAAACCTGATCAAGGTGAAATTAAAATTAATGACATTAAGGTTTCAGATAATAAAAATTTAATTCCTCCTGAAAAAAGAAATATTGGTCTAGTTGTTCAAGAGAAAGCCTTATTTCCTCATCTTTCAGTTTTTGAAAATATCTGCTTCGGTATCAAAAAGAATAAAGATAAAGACTTGATCGCGTCTGAATTATTAAATCTTCTGAAAATAGATAGTTTAAAAAATAAATATCCACACGAAATATCAGGGGGAGAACAGCAAAGAGTAGCCCTTGCAAGATCTCTTGCACCCAAACCTAACTTCTTAATGCTAGATGAGCCCTTTAGTGCACTAGATGAAGATCTTAAAGAGACTCTTTATAAAGATATCTCGCAGGTATTTTCAGATATGAGTAGTGCCATCCTATTAGTTACACATGATCGCAATGAAGCAGAGATCATGACAAATAAACAAATTAGAATGGAAGAAGGTAAATTTTTATAGCTATTATTCGTTGAGATCTTTTTGATATGTTTCCGTTAAAAAATATACTGAAACTAATGACAATAAAGATGCAAAAGCTATATAAACAGAGACCCAAAAAATATCATAATTTTTCCACAGCAAAGTAGCGATAGTTGGCGCAAATGAACCACCAATGATAGCCCCGATTTGATATCCTAGTGAAGCTCCTGAATATCTAACTTCTGTGGAAAAGAGTTCTGCAAAAAATGCGGCCTGGGGTCCGTACATCATGCCCAAGAAAGTCAATCCACCAGCAACAGCTAAAACAACAAAATAAAAATTACCTGTATCGACTAGAGGAAATAATGCAAAAGACCATAGTGCCGTCAATACGGCGCCAGTCATAAATATTCCCTTTCTTCCATTCCTATCTGAGTAATCAGAGAATAGGAATTGCATCGGTACCATGACAGCAGAGCCAATAAGCACTGCCATTAAAAGATCATTCCGAGATAGATCGGTTGTCTGCACTCCATAAGCAAGAATAAAGGCTACCAATATATAAAAAGTTACTTGGATTGATAAAAATGCACCAGCCGCCAAAGAAATTCTTGCAGGGTATCTCCTTATAGCTTCTAAAATAGGCGAAGTTTTAATTATTTTTGCTTCCCCCTCCCCCGAGGCCTTCATTTTCTGAAGTGCTTTGAAAGATTCCGTGTCTTCTAGTTTAAGTTGAATATACATACTAATTAATACCAGAACGAAACTAATCAAGAAAGGTATTCTCCATCCCCAAGAGAGGAAGCTTTCTTCTGTTGTAAGGGCACTTACGGAGATAAAGGCTATATTTGCAAGAATAACGCCTACTGGAGCTCCTGCTTGAGCGTAAGCACCGTAGTAACCTCTTCGATCATGGGGAGCGCTTTCGGTGACCAAGAGCATGGCTCCACCCCATTGGCCTCCAATAGCAATTCCCTGACAAAATCTTAGGAGAGTCAGCAGGATTGGGGCCGCTACTCCTATCGTGTCATAAGTTGGCAGTAACCCTATAAAAGTAGAAGATATACCCATTAACATCAACGCTATTACCAGAGTCTTCTTTCTTCCAATAGTGTCTCCAAAATGACCAAATATAATGCCCCCGATAGGTCTGGCAATAAAACCTGCAGCAAAAGTTAAGAAAGATAAAATTAAAGCCGTTGTAGGATCTGCATCACCAAAAAATAATTTAGGAAATACTAGTCCGGCAGCAGCGCCATAGAGGAAGAAGTCATACCATTCAATGCTAGTGCCTGAAAGGGATGTCAGCGCAACTTTTCTAATATTTGATTCAGCCTTTATTTGATTCATATACACATAATAGACTTAAAAACGTTTCTTTACACAGGAAACAAAAAGAGTAAGGTTTTAATTTTAAGGAGAAAAAATGAAAAAAATATTAATGATTACCCTACTTTCAATTCCCCTCTCAACCTTTGCTTCAACTTTAGTTATTCTGGAATGCGAATTACTTGAAGGAGGAACTATTGAAGAGGTAAAAAGAATTAATTCTGAATGGGTCAAAAGTGTCAATGACATGAATGAAAAGAAAGTTTCTAGCCAGGTACTAGAAGCTGTGCTTTCAGATAATACTGAAGGGTTTATGTATATCGATAGCTACGAGGATTCAATTCATTGGGGTCAAATAAGATATGAGATAAAAAATGGATCAATACAAAATATTGATGAGCAATTTGATTCAGTATCTAAATGCACTTCAGGAAAGATGTACGACGCAGAACAGAGTTAAAGCTTAAAGTGATTTAACATCACTGGAATGATCTCTGACAAAGCTTGATCTGGAATTTCATGCCCTACGCCCTCTAGAATCAATTTTTTAGCGTTAGGTATATTTTGTTGGAGATAAATTCCATGATCTACAGGTATTAATGGATCTTCAGATCCGTGAATAATCAAAGTAGGTCTATTAATTTCTTGCAAGCTTGAAGCTCTATTCGGGCTAGCCCCTACTGCTGCAATTTGTGCATTTGATGTATTAATACCTTGCTTTAATCTAATCTTAGCCTCTTTAGCAAAGTTAGCTTCATCAAAAGGATAACGAGAGCCTGTCAAAGACTTTTCCGTAACAATCAGCGCTTCTTCTTCTTTTCCTAACAAATTGAGCACGAATGACTCTTTCATGGCCATCTTAAAGTTCTCGCTTGGACCTGAGAGTCCTGGAGTATCAAATCCAGGAGTCGAAAAAAATAGGGTTAAAGACTTAATCCTAGCAGGATGTTCTAAAGCCATTACTTGAGCTATCATTCCGCCCATAGAGGCTCCTACAATGTGGGCTTCCGATACTCCTACATGATCTAATAGTGAAACTCCATCCATAGCCATATCACTTAAGTTGTATTCTGCCGGGGATGGATTCTCCATATTAAATTTTCCTTCTTCATCGAAAATAAAATCAAATATAAAATTTACAAAGGACTCTATTAGAAAAGCAGGTAGATATTTAATAAAGGTTATTAAGCCCGGCTCTTCGGTCACCCAACTGCTTTTTCCAATATCTCTGTTATCGTAAATTAAGACATGTAAATCATTATCTACAAGTTCTTTAATTGATTGATCTGACCAAACCTTACTATTTGAATTGAGCCCCATTATCATTAAGACTGTAGGATTTTTCTGATCTCCATAAGAGTCCCACCAAAGGTCGATACCATTTAGTTTAGTAATCTGGCCCTCTTCTGAACTTAAGTTCATCACTAACCAAGCAAAAAATAATATAAATAATTTTTTCATATCAATTAAAGCGTCTTATGTGCCTCTAAGCTTATAAATCGCTATCAAGTTAATACTCATTACACACATTTCATCTTTTTCATCAAATAAGTTAACTTGAACATCTACAAATTCATGACCTTTTTTATCATAGGTATCATTAATGTCCATCTCTGCTATCAAAGAAGTATTCAAAGGTACCGCTCTATAATTTTGAGAAATTGTTTGTAAATGAACCCAAGGATTCATGTAAGCATTTCCAGCCAGAATCCAATTAGAGCAACCCAGTAAAAAAGCTAAATTAGAATAACCGGATTTTTTTGGTTGAAGTAGATCTGGTAGAGAATCTTCCTCACGTAAATATAGCAAGGGGTCGTTTTCACTCCATGAGAATCTGAAAGCTTGGCATCCTTCAGATTTAAGTTTCTGCCAAATCTCTTTGTTTGCTTGGGGAGCTTTAAAGTCCCCATCAACCAATTTACTGCCTTTCATGAATGGTTGCTCGGGTAAATCTTTATTGAGAGCTATCTCAGCATTTGCACTAACCACACCACTACTTCTTATCAAAGTTGTGTTGGCATGAGTATCATTAATTAAATCGGATTTAACCTGAAATATATCATTATCATACAAAGGCGAAGTAATCCGACAGTTCGCAAAGCCATGATTAAGCCAATCCTTCCCCCAAAGTTCTATTAATGGATGGACAAGATAGGCAGAAATTGTCACTCCAGGAACTAAACCACCCTCAAAGCCATATTCTTTGGCAAGATCATCACCATGTATTTGATTTTCAGAATCTGGCGCAGTATTGAGAGCAGTGGCAGACCATATATTCATAATTTTTCTTTAGTTTTATCAAATAACTATACGTCTTTTCAGGATATCAATACAGTTCAAATGAAGGTATCAGATAAAGATTTGAATTCTTTTGATACAATGCCGCCCCACTGAATCTATTATGCTTTCATTTAACAACCTTTCCCTTCGTAGAGGCTCGAATCTTTTATTTGAGCAAGTATCTTTTACTATTCATAAAGATAATAAAGTTGGTCTTGTTGGTGCTAATGGGACAGGCAAAACAAGCCTTTTTAAAATGATCCAAGGTGAGTTTGAATCTGACGAAGGAGATTATAAGCATCCGCCCGATCTTAAGATGGCACATCTAGCACAAGAAGTTCCAGGAACCGACGAGGAAGCTTTAGACTATGTAATGGGTGGAGACGAAAATCTAGTAAAGATTCAGAATGCGATTTTAGAAGCAGAAACTAAAGAAGATTATGGATCTCTAGGTGAACTGCATGCTCAATTTGAAGATCACGATGGCTTTACCGCCAAATCAAGGGCAGAAAAACTATTAGTAGGATTAGGATTCTCTGAAGATGAATTTAACAAACCTTTAAAAGATTTCTCTGGCGGTTGGAGAGTGCGATTAAATTTAGCTCGAACTCTCATGCAGCCTGCAGATCTGCTGCTTCTAGACGAACCGACTAATCACCTTGATTTGGATGCTATTATTTGGCTGGGCAATTGGATTAAGTCTTTTAGAGGAGCTTTAGTACTCATCTCACATGACAGGGAATTTCTAGACGAGTGTGTTGGATTTATAGCTCATATTCACGGTGGAACTATAGAGTTATATAAAGGCAACTATTCTCAATTTGAGATCAGAAAGGCTGCGAAGCTAGCTGAGCTTGAAAGCAACTATACAAAACAACAACGTGAAATTTCTCATATGCAGGATTTCGTTAGGAGATTTAAAGCTAAGGCAACAAAAGCACGTCAGGCACAAAGTAGAATAAAAGCACTTGAAAGAATGGAACTTATAGCTCCTGCGCATATTGACTCCCCTTTTCAGTTTAGGATTCCAGAAACAGATAAGATTTCTAATCCTTTAATCATTCTTGAAGATGCAGACCTAGGTTATACAGATTCAGTAGTAAGAGATGTAAAAATTGCATTTCGACCTGGTGATAGAATTGGATTATTGGGTGTTAATGGTGCTGGAAAATCGACATTAGTCAAAAGTCTTAAAGGCGACCTACCTCTTTTAAATGGACAAAAGATAGAAGGAAAAAATTTAAAAGTTGGTTACTTCTCTCAACACCAAGTTGATGATCTTAATTTACAAAAAAGTCCTATAGATCAACTCCAAGCAGTCGATGAAAAAGCATCTGAGTCAGAAATTAGGAGTTTTCTAGGAGGGTTTAATTTCCGTGGTGACAAAGCAAAAGGTTCTATAGAGCATTTCTCGGGAGGCGAGAAAGCGAGACTTGCCCTATCAATCATTGCATTTCAGAAACCTAATCTCCTGTTAATGGACGAGCCTACAAATCATTTGGATATGGATATGAGGCAAGCCTTAACAGTTGCGCTTCAGGATTTTGGCGGTGCAATCCTACTCATTTCTCATGATAGACACCTATTAGCAAATACAGTCGACGAATTCTTGATTATCAATGAAGGTAATTTAAGTTCCTTTAAGGGAGATCTTGAGGACTACAGAAAAACAGTCTTAAAAGGATCATCCGGTAAAGAAACAGCAAAGAAAGAAAAAAGCGAAATTCTGCCAAAGTTAAGCAAGCAAGAAATAAAGGAAATAAAGAATAAAATAATAATCCATGAAAAAACATTAAAACGTTTGCAGCGCAAATTATCAGAAACAGAAGATACATTAAACTCTCCTGAATCCTACGATAGTGATGAAGGACCTGACTTGCACTCCTTATTAAGGGATCAGGCTAATTTAACTTCTGAGATAGAGTTAAATGAGCAAGAGTGGTTAGAGCTAAATGAGAGACTTGAAGGTAGAAGTTTGTAAAAAAAGTAAGTGCCAGATCCTTTGTTTTGATTAATATATAAAAAAATTATAAAAACTTTTTGTTTTAGAAAATATGAATAAAGTAGATTTAAAAAAACAGTTGTCATTATTATTGATAGTCACATTTTTTATTAGTTGCTCTGAAGTAAATGACACCGACATCATCGATGACACTAATATAACTAGAGAAGAGAATATACCTCCTACTCATTCAATTATCCTGCCAGGTGCTCCAGGTGAAGAATCTAAAAGAATCGACTCTGAGACTGCCACTAATATTGCAAGTACTTCTTACGTAAAAGCTGATGTAAATTTCCTTGCGGGCATGATCGTTCATCATGAACAAGCTATTCTTATGTCCAATATGGCAGACAAAAGGACTAACAATAAAACTATTGTTGATCTCGCTAACAGAATTGACTCTTCGCAAGAAGATGAAATTAATTTCATGAAAAATTGGCTAGAGTTTAGAGATGAAGAGACATCTTTTAGCCATACAAATCATGAAGGTCATATGGCTATGGCCGGTATGGCTTCTGCTGATGAATTAAAGGAATTAGAAAATTCTAAAAGTACGGATTTTGATAAATTATTTTTAAGATTAATGATTAACCACCATGACGGTGCCCTTCAAATGGTTAAAGACTTAAAAGAGCACCCAGGAACTGCCTATGATCCTATTCTCAATGAATTTGTCTCAGATCTGGTCAATGACCAAGGTGTAGAGATCGAAAGAATGAATGGTATTGCAGTCAATTTATCTGACGACCCAAGATCAAGTTTAAATCCGGGACTTTTTGATGCCGAAGTGGCGATAAAAAATTTAGAGTTAGTGGAATCACTGAGAAAACCAGCGGGATTTTATAATCCTAGTAATCCTAAAGCTAAAGGCGTTGAGAAGATAGACGATGATGCTGATGAAGAAAACGAAAACAAGACTACAGAAGAATTATCTAAATCACTGCGCTCACCCATTCTAAGTTTTGCGAACACTGATATGGCTTTTAGAGATGACTTACTCGTAACAGGTAGTTACCACGGCTTTAACATCTATCAGATCAATGCAGTTGGAATTCCTGAATTACTATCTTCTGTCGTTTGTCCTGGAGGTCAAGGTGATGTCTCTATTGTTGAAGACTTACTCATAATGTCAGTTGAAGAAACCAGGAGTCGTCTAAATTGTGGTTTAGAAGGCGTATCTAAAGAAGCGAGTGCAGACAGATTTAGAGGCTTAAGAATTTTTGATATTTCTGATGTTTTCAAACCTAAACAAGTTGGTGCAGTTCAGACCTGTCGAGGATCTCATACTCACTCTGTAGTATCCGGTCCAGGGCCTGATGGGAAAATTATTGTCTATAATTCAGGCACTGCCGGCGTAAGGGAAGAGGAAGAAATGAAAGAATGCATAGGAAATATTCCAGGCGATAAAAGAACGGCTCTGTTTCGCATAGACATAATAGAAATCCCAATCTCTAACCCCTCGCAATCTAAAATTGTAAGTAGCCCTGCTGTGTTTGCTGATGCTAATACAGGAGCACTCGGTGGCTTATGGGTTGGTGGAGACCATGGGGAAGATACTCAAGACACAAGACGTACAGATCAATGTCATGATATTACGGTATTCCCTTCCGCTAACCTGGCTGCTGGGGCATGTTCAGGAAATGGAATTCTTTTCGATATAACTGATCCGTATAATCCTGAGCGGATTGATGTTGTCACCGATGTTGGTTTTGCTTATTGGCATTCTGCGACTTTCAATAATGATGGTACTAAGGTAATTTTTACTGATGAGTGGGGTGGAGGTGGTCGCGCTCGCTGTAGAGCTTGGGATCCTCTAGATTGGGGTGCTAATGCTATTTACGATATTGTTGATGGTAAATTAGAATTCAAGAGTCACTATAAGATGCCTGCTCCTCAATTAGAAACAGAAAACTGTGTCGCTCACAATGGCTCTTTAATCCCAGTGCTTGGAAAAGACATTTTAGTTCAAGCTTGGTACCAAGGAGGTATATCCATTATGGACTTTACGGATTCATCAAAACCTAAAGAAATAGCGTTTTTTGATCGTGGCCCTATTGATGAAGATTTTTTAATCACAGGGGGTTATTGGTCTGCTTATTACTACAATGGTTACATTTACGGGACAGAAATAACTCGAGGCTTAGATGTCTTCAAATTACTTCCAAGCGAACATCTAAGCGAAGAAGAGATTAATAAGGCTTCAGAAGCTTATCCATTGTATGGGCCTAAAGTATTCAATCCTCAGCAGCAAATCCCTCTGGGATGGTCGAATACAAACAATTAATAAGGCTAAGATATGGATAAAGTAATACAAGCACCAGATGGAAGAACTATAAGTTTTGCAGATTTCGGAGAAGACAATCAAATAACTGCTTTCTATTGTCATGGTGGACCAGGATCTAGAAATGCCGCTAAAGGTAATGCAGATAAAGATACAGAGAACTTAATACGTTATATAGGAGTTGATAGACCGGGGTACGGGAACACCTCTCCTTTACCAGGAAGAACTATAAATGACTGGACTAATGATCTCGAACTAATAGCAGACCACTTAAACATAGAAAATTTTTATATGATTGGCGTATCTACTGGAGGGAGCTATTCTCTTGCAACTGCCGCCAGATTCCCAGAGAGAGTATTGGGAGTGCTGGTATGCTGTGGTATGTCGGATATGAGATGGGCCTCCGAATATGCAACTATGGCAGGGGTTGAACGATATGTAAGTCTATCTAGAGAAGAAGCTTATGAATTAGCCGTTGAAGATATGGGGGAAGATGGCAGTAAAATGCTCTCAAATGATGATGCAACTGGAGAAAGTAGTCTATCTCCTGCAGACCTACTCTATCTTCAAGATCCAGAAAATATAAAAAGATTTATTAGTGATAATGCAACTTTTGCTCAAGGCGTCACGGGATATGCTGATGACAGATTAGCGGATTGCTCAGCTCAAGGCTGGTCAAGCTTTGAAGTGAATAATGTGTCTTGTCCAGTTAATATAATTCACGGGGAAACTGACACTATTGTCCCAGTTGCTCATGCACACCATACTGCCGAGATAGTTAAAGATTCAGAGATAAAAATATATCCAGAGCATGGGCATTTAAGCATTTCAGATGAAATACATGAAAATCTCCAGTTACTCATTCAAAGATCTTGCTCTTAATAAAAAAATTTAAAATATGTAGCTAAGCGTTTCATGCTAAAATACCCCCTATGGGTATAAGAGTTATTTTGATTATAAGCCTTGCATCTTTTGGTCTCGATGCCAGACCTATTTCATACTCCGGGGGCTCTACTCTCATGGGGCATTCAAATAACATGAAAGATTCTTTCTACTACCATTATTCCCCTTCTTACAAATACTCCATTGGGATTGAAAGTCTAGACGATAAGGTATTTGGTGATAGTTATTCTTATACAAGACTTACTTATTTAATTAATAGAAAAAATACTGAGTTATCTCAAAGGAATTTATATTTTCAATCAGGAATAAACACAAAGGATCTTAACAACAATTTCTATGGTGTTCATGGTGATTGGGAAACAAGAAGATTTTTCGTAGGATTTGGATTCAAGCAGGTCGAAAATCAAATTAATGACTATGAAGAAAAATATATTCAAATGGGACTTGCACCTTACCTAGGAGAATATGGAGATTTTCATACTTGGTTAATGTTCAAAGCAAAAAAAAACTCTTTGGATAAGAAATGGTCAAATTATCCAGTATTAAAATTTTTTAAAGGCAATGTTCTTTTAGAGTTTGGTTATAGCGATGTATCTGAATGGGATACGCATCTTATGTATAGATTTTGAGAAAAATTATGAAAAAAATATTAACTATATTATTAGCACTTACTTCACTTTTGAGCGCAGCTAATTCTAGTGACACAGATCATCATTCTCATGAAGGTCATATCCACGAAAAAATGATTGATGGAAAGAAATTAGAAGTTGATCCTGATAGATTTGATAAATTCCTTGTGGGTCTTGAAGATGCACAAGTTGCCATTGTGAACGTGCAAGGAATGGTATGTGACTTTTGTGCCAGAGGAATAGAAAAAACTTTCAAAAAAGATGAAAAAGTAAAAAAAATAGATGTTGATTTAAGTAAAGGCAAGGTGCTAATTGCCTATTCTCTTAATGAAGAAATTGATTTCAATGATATCAAAGAAAAAATAGTTATGAATGGTCAAAATGCAATAGATATGCAAGTTGTTAGTCTATAGAGCTTATGAATGATAATTCAGCTAATTTTTTATCTCTCTTTGCTTCCTCTTCCACTCTGGTATGTTGTGCATTGCCAGCATTATTTGTTTTTATTGGAGCAGGAGCTTCTTTTGCAAGTTTAATTTCGGTTTTTCCGTTTCTCATAGTGCTATCTCAATATAAAATTTCAATAACACTCTTCGCATTGGCTATGATAGTGGTGGCAGGTTACGTAAATTACAAAACCTATCACATGCCCTGCCCAGCTGACCCAGAACTTGGCAGACTATGTATGCAAACCAGAAAACGCTCAAGACTAATTTATTATTTTTCTGTTGCCTTATTTCTATTAGCAACATTATTCACTTATTTAATACCGAGGTTAATATGAAACATCCATGCCATTCAGAACAACTACCAAGTGTGAAAAGAATAGAAGGCCAAATAAGGGGAATTACTAAAATGATTGAGGAAGAAAAATATTGCATAGATATTCTTAATCAAATCAAAGCAGCAAAAAATGCTCTTACAACGGTAGAAGGAAAAGTCTTAAAGACCCACTTAAAAATGTGTGTAAAGGATGCTTTGGTTAGTGAGGAAAAATTTGATGAGAAAGTTGAGGAAATTCTTAAAATCTTAAAGAGGTAAGATTATTCAAGGAAATTATTACAAACATTACTTGTTTGCTCTTGGGTTACCTCTATCTTCTTAAGGCACTCCAGAACACTTCTCCACTACACAGATGAAATATATGAAAACCTCCAGTTACTCATTCAAAGATCTTGAACTTAATATTGAGAGAAATTTAAATTTTTTATTGAGAATGATAGTCATTTAGTTAATATGAATTAACTTTTAAGAATGTTCTTAAAAGAAATGGAGAATTTTATGGGTGAATATGAAATACAGAGTCTTTTCAATAGTTTCTTAATTAGTAATGCCATTTTCTTTGCTGGAAATGCTTTTTTACTTTGGGTGGCTTTTAGAGCGTCTCTTGGAGTAAGAGATAATGGAGGAAATCTTGTAACAAAAATCCTTGTGAGTTTGTTTGGTTTAGGAATTGTCTTCTTGAATCTTCAAAACCTTGGCTTCCTTCAAATCAATTGGGAATCTACAGCTTTTGCCTTAAGTCAGCTAGATACTATATCTGATAATGGTCAGCGTTTTGTTGACTTCCTAAATATAACTGAAGCGCCTACTTATAGCCTAATACCCACAAATCCAATATTTCAAGTTTGGTGGTTAGTGGTTATTGCTATGCTTTTACTTCCGGTTTGGATGAAAAAAGAAGACTAAATAGTTTTCGATACAAAAAGGAGAGGACTACCTCTCCTTTTTTTTGGGAGAAGTTTTATGCAGATTTTAGATGGTGGGCGATACAGGACTTGAACCTGTAACTTCCACCGTGTAAAGGTGGCACTCTACCAATTGAGTTAATCGCCCAAAGAAGCGCGAATTATAGTATCCCTATTTATTTAAGTCACGAGAGTTTTATTGACCTTATTGTGTTGTAGATTTAAGGTTGGGTCATGGAACATGTATGGAATACTCTTAACGATTTAATGATTTTTTTAATTATGATTTTATTAGGAGGAATCACTTGGTTTCTCTCTAATTTATTTCTCTCAAAAGTAATCAGAAATCAAAAAACTTATGAAGTGATCTCGGTTATTCTGGGTTTAAGTGTAGGTGTATTGATTATCATGAATTCTTGGAACTTAACTTATTAGCATCTTAAGGTTTCTGAATGAAAATACTTGATAGGTTCGCTTTAGTCATTCATTGGATAAGTTTCTTGTTTGGATTGGTACTTGGAGTATCTCTTATCGGTGCAGGACTAATCTATGATATTCCCTTAGAACAAAGATTTTTTACAATAGTATTTGGAGTATTTGGTTTATTTTCTTGTTCTGGCCTCGGGTGGCTCGCGAGATTTGTTTTAGAAGGAAAAATCCATTTTTTACCCTGGAGAACGAAATGATTTATTTGATATTGGGGCTCACTATTTCTAATACCCTTCTGATTCTGTATTGCCTCTGGAAGCAAAAAGAAAATAATCAAGAAATTATACAAGAGCTGAGAAGAAAAAAAGAAGAAACTGAAATTGCTACTGAAAAAAATAAAGAGCATATTGACGATATGCTTAAAATGCGAGAAATGTATGAATCTGAATAAATCTTTCATCATCATATTTATTAACAAATGAACGAACAAGAAATACTGAACCTTAAAGAAAGAATTAAAGAACTTGAAAGCCAAGTTGTAGATTTACAATCTCAACAATTAGAAACAGGAAATAATATTGTCACTTTAATTCAACATGCAGAGACAATGAATAACGTCACTGATGCATCAGGACTATTGGCTGAACATGTTACAGATCTTGAAGAGAGATTGAATATAGTAGTAAATTGGATGAAAGAGGAAATTCATTATAAAGGTCTTAATTAAAACTGTTGCCATGAAAGGTTTATTCATTCTTTTAAGTATAGTTTCGACCTCATTATTTGGCTCTGAAGCTGAAAAACTAGTAACAGAGCAATGTGCGTCATGTCATGAAAATAATAATCTTAATTTAATTTCTATAAGTTCAATGGCCCAATATTCTCAATCTGATCTTTTGTATATTCTAGAAAAAGGGAAGATGAAGACTCTAGCTAAAGATCTTCCTAAGAGTCAAAAAAAATTAATAGTTGAGTATATTTCAAAAAAAGACGCAAATAATAAGCTCAGTACTGATTCAGATTATTGCAAACAAAGTATTTCAGAAAAAACTTTATCTACCGGATCTAAATGGACAAGCTGGGGGTATGATTCTTTTAATAGCAGAAATCAAACTAAGACCAATATCAATTCAGGTAATATTAATAGCCTTAAGCTTAAATGGTCTTTTGGAATAGCTAGCGAGGATGTAAGAGCGCAACCAATTGTCGTAGGCCAACTAATTTTTATTGCAGGAAAATCTTTATATGCCTTGAACAAAGAAACTGGGTGTATGTATTGGAAATTTCAATCAAAAGGTATGTTTAGAAATGCTCCTGCTTTTGATGTAAGCACAAAAGATTCAATATATATTGTCGATTCAGATTTTGTAGCTTTTAAGATCAATATTTTTGATGGCGAAGTGATTTGGAAAACAAAAATCCCAAAAGAATTTGAATCAAATACATCTTCTGCCTCTCCAGTACAAGCTGGCGGTTTCTTGCTAGTTCCAATCTCAACTTACGAAACTATCATGGCCATTGATCCTTCATATGAGTGCTGTAAAAGTAGCGGAGGAATGGTCGCCATTAATACAAAAGATGGTGAAATTATCTGGAATCACAGAATAGAGCAAAAGGCCGAGTACACTAAAAAAGGAATGATTACTCGAGTTAAGAAATTTGCACCAGCAGGTAGTGCGGTATGGAATGCGCCGGGGGTTGATTTATTAAATGAAAGAGTTTTTTTTGGTACTGGACAAAGTTTACAATCTCCTGCATCAGGGTTTAGTGATGCTGTCATAACTTTAGATCTTAATACAGGTAAGAAGTTATGGGTTACACAAACTCTTGCAGGTGATGCCTATAATGTAGGTTGTGAAATTCCTGTGGTTAGAAGTATGGTGTGCCCTGAAGAGAATGGTCCAGATTTCGATTTCGGGGCTTCCATTATTCAATCTATAGATAAACAAGGTTCCAAGGTTATTTTTGCTGGTCAAAAATCAGGTTGGGTTTTTAAATTAAATCCGTTAAATGGAGAAATTGATTGGGAGAAGAAAGTTGGCAATGGAGGGGTATTGGGTGGCATACACTTCGGAATGGCTAGCGATAATACAAAACTATATGTTCCCATTTCTGATCGCAAGGTGAACAAAGATTATGATGATAAAGCACAACCGGGATTGTATGCTCTGGATTTTGAAACTGGAGATATTATCTGGTCATATAAACATGATGAAATGTGTAGTGATAGAAAACCTCTATACGGAGAAGGAAGCTGCTTTACAGGATTCTCTGCACCTATTTCCATAGCCAATAATCTATTATTTGCAGGCTCTCTAGATGGCAAATTTTCCGCACATTCTGTTGAAGATGGAAAGAAGTTATGGGAATTCGACACTCTACAAGAGTTTCAAACAATCAATAATTATCCTTCAGTTGGTGGTTCAATTGATGCCTCTGGGCCTGTGATAGTGGATGATTGGGTGTTTATAAATAGCGGCTATTCACATCATGGGCAAATGTCGGGAAATGCCATTTTGGCCTTTTCAATTAAATAATTAGGAGAAACCTATCCATCTTCCAGATGCTGCGGTAACGACCCATAGAGAAAAAGAGACAAAGCCTATTATTTTCATATAGACACCTTCCCCTTTATTCAAAGCAATAGGATTTCTAACCAAATATACAAATAAAATTCCCAAGATTAAGCAAGATATCTTTATCCAAAAAGCTCTACTGTAGTAACACTTTACAGCTTCGCTTAAAAACAGAGGTATTCCAGTTGAAATGAGCAAAATTAAACCAAAATTAAATACAGATTTAGTTTGAGTAATAACATAACTTATAGACTCTGATTTAAATAAAAGGCCGACCAATCTTAAATCACCGATAACTACTGCACCTCCAAGAATACCCAATCCAAGAAGATGGAAGGACTGTATGACTGGAAATAACCATAAAGATCCTCTCACGTACTCTCCGATAAAACTATCTTCAAGAAGATAAATTATTTCTAATAACTGACTAGATTCCATCTAGAGCCTCATAAAATTCTGTCTGTACTACGCAGCTTGTAAGAAAATTGATAATTTCTGACTGAGGCTGTTTATCGCAATCAAACCAATTATAAGCAATCATTCTCCCAGAAATTATAACTAAGCTCCAAAGGCATAATGATAAAGCTGCACTGCATCTCATGCTGAATGGTATAAAACTATTGCTATCCCAAACCTTACCTTCTTGATTCATCCTCCAATGAAAGTACAAGGCATTGATTCCTGCAAGTATCATCAAAAACATCTTTATTCTAAAAAAGAGATTTTGATAGTTTCTTATTGGTATCGCATAAAATAGTAAGAAACCTGTGAAGGTCATCAAAATAAATCCAATGATAGACAGAGGAAGAACTTTTCTATTCATCTCCGATATAGAGAGCTTTTTAAATGCGTAACCACTCAATCTTAAGTCCACAAAAAGTAAAGTACCAAAAAAAATAGCTATAAAAAGAACATGGGCTGATTCTATCCATGGATAAAGGTATAAAGATTCTCTAAGAGCAATACTCCATGAAGTTGATGCCAAACATTCTATGAAATGCATCATAAAATATTATTTGGGCATATAAATATTATGACAAGCAACGCAAGCTTGATACAAATCTGCACCTATTTGAAATAGACTTTCTGCATCCTTCTTTTCTGCTGCTTCTAGCGCATTTCTACCAATTGGTTCAAGCATTTCTGAAAAAATAATCCAATCTTTTCTTCCTTTAGATCTATCAGGCTTTGTAAGCAGATAGGAGCTTTCAATAATTACTTGAGCACCGAATATCACATCATCCCACCCTTCTTGACTTGTGGGTTCAAGACTTTGCTCCCCTTCTTCTGTAATTATGAAACCTGTAGACTCCCAAATTTTTTCTGAAGCAGGTGTAAGTAAATGAGCCATAAGATCATGCATATCTGAATGATCTTCTGAAGAAAAAATAGGAAAGGTTAAAGAGAGAGAGGAAATACTTATCAATAAAAAAATTATTGATCTCATTATCTTCGCTCTCTTGGATCAGCTCCATCTCTTGGCGCACCCGTTCCAGAAGATCCCATAAATACTTTTCTGCCATCAGGAAAAGTGACATCTCTTCCATTAGCTATACATCTAGGAAGACAAAGCTTCCCCTTACTTTGATAGCCTCTTACAATAATTTCTACTCCTGGTTTAATGCTATTCTTTGTGATTCCATTGCGAATTAGAGTATTAGGTGTTCCACCTTCTACCATCCAAACAGTTTTTTTACCATTCTCTATAACTTCAACATGTACCCAAGCATGAGGATTTATCCATTCAACCTTTAAAACCTTGCCGGTTATATTGATTGGTGCATTAGCATCAAACTCAGCCGTGAAGGCATGATGAGACAACACATAGTTACTCATAAAACAGAAAACATATATTGAAGTAAACTTTAAAATCTTATTTAACATTATTTCTCCTCTTCCCTTGCTCCGGCAAGAATATTTGCCATAGCATAGTTGCCTTCATGACATGCGTATTCATAAATTTTCTCATTAGTTGATCTAAGAGGCATCTCACCTTTCCAAGTATCTCGATATGCTTTGTTATCATTAACTTCAAATTGGTACAAGATTTCATTCTCGCTAGTTCTTTTGAATCTCTCAATAACTTCAGCACCTTCCATCATTAGAATTTGATGTCTTATGCCAGCTCTAAATTTCTGTTGAGGATGATGATTCTTTGTTTTAACCACTAAAGTATTGCCCTCCCAGTAACCTACAGAGTCTCCTAACCAAGGCTTCATATTATCTGGATTATGATTTGAATCTAATCTGATTATTCTTGCATCATGATTCATTTCTACCATTATCATTACATATCCAGGTGACTGAACTATTTGATAGTGATTATTGTATAAAACATTTAGCATTGGAGGGCCGCCACTTGAACCAAAGCCAACTATACATCTTTCTCCCAAACTCCTTTCTTCAGGATGATCTGCTCTAGTGAACATACGATATATAAATGGTCCCTCTAGAGCCCAGCGAGTTAATCTTCTGGGTAATTTTCCATTCTCAGGATAAGTTATTACTGAACTCCTATAACTTCCATCTAGTCTGATGAAATCATTTCCAGGATCCATCCAAGCTGCGTTATATCCACCAACATCACCTCCCGACTCTGGTGTCTCGCCATCCTCATAGGGATTATCAAGCACTTCAATAGAACTTTCTGAAGCCTTTTTTGCAAGTTCCACTTGTTCATCAGATATTTCTAAAGTTTCAAAATAATCTGGTCTTTCAAGGCTAGTTAAGCTGGCATTTGTCCATACTCCTTGTAAATCTGGATCGCCAAACCACGTTTTGGTTTGAGTGTAATCATTTGAAAATGATAATGAGGTGAAAAGAAATAATGAAATAAGCAAGATTTTATTTAGCACGAAACTCTCCATAAATTAATTCTTCTACAAATTCAACACACTTAAATTGTTGAAGTTGTGCATCTTGACCCTGCTTCTTATAAAGTTTCATTTTAATTTTCCAAGGTCGAGTAAAAGTTTCTTCATCTTCTATAGTAGCCTCATAATCCATTACATTTGAATTAATTAAGGTATATCTTTCAGTAACTTTTAGTTTATCGGAATGATGGTTTCCCGATCTATCAAACCATGTCTGATCATTAAAACCTGTTGCTTCGACAACGAAAGTATTATCTTCCCAATACCCCCAAGACTGCCCCATCCAAGAGTCCATAGGAGCTTCCCCTGGATCTTCTAAGAAGATATTTCTTGTTGCTCCAGCGTACTCATAACTAAAAAAGACAGCTTTTTTACTATGAAATATCTGGAAAGCATAAGGCATATAAGTGGCTCTAGGTACACCAGGTAAATAACATTTTATTTCTGGATCTCTATTCAACCAATCCTTTTTGTTTTCATCTCGTTTCTTTAGTGCATTCCTTTTATAAGGTATCTCTCCTCCTTCCACAACACTCAAACCGGCTGGAACGGATCCAACCGCACCTAAAGATAAAAGGTCTGGGTGTGGAATAGGGACTACAGGTCCTTCTACTAACTGCATTGCAGCTGATGCTGAATGTGCCTCTAAGTTGTAATTCGCCCTATTCATTACTTGCCAAATTCCATTCAAATCCGGCTTTCCATTTGGGCCTTCAGAGATATCTGTAATAGACAAAGAGCTATAAATTGAAATTAGAATTACGGTTATTGTTTTTTTTAAATAATGCAAAATAATTCTCCCCCTTATTTAATCTTAATTAAAGAGAGATATTTTTCATTAAAAAAAAGAGCTATTTTTTTCTTTGTATTACCAGGTACCTTTATTTTCCATAGAAATCCACGGTTCAGAAGGTTCTAGCGCTTGTCCTTTTTGTAATAACTCAATCGAGATGTTATCGGGAGATTTTACAAAAGCCATTCGTCCATCTCTAGGAGGTCGGTTAATTTCGACACCTTTTTCACTTAGTTTCTTGCAAGTGAGATAGATATCATCAACCTGATAAGCTAGATGACCAAAATTACGTGATCCTTCTCCAAGATCATCACCATCCCAATTATAAGTAAGCTCAATTTGAGATTCTTCATTTCCATCTGCAGCTAAAAAAACTAGAGTAAATCTTCCTTCTTCAACATCAATCCTATTAACCTCTTTTAGTCCAAGAGCATCAATAAAAAAACTTAAAGAATTATCTAGATCTTTTATCCTCAACATTGTGTGTAGATATTGCATGATTTTCCTTCTTTTTATAAAGATAGATTTAGGGTCCATTTATTATGTCATGTAAAATAGTCACATTCACATAATTGGAGAAAAAAATGTCTGAAAGAGAGTTTGATGTAATTGTTTATGGGGCTAGCGGCTATACAGGAAAATTAGTTGCAGATTATATTGAGAAAGAATATGGAAATAATGACTCTTTAAAATGGGCTTTAGCGGGAAGAAATAAAGATAAATTATTAAATATCAGAAGAGAACTTAACTTAAATTCTAGTCTCTCCATTCTAGAGGTTGATAGTAATGATCAAGCATCTCTTGATGTTATGACAAGCTCAGCAAAATGCATATTAACTACTGTGGGACCTTATCAGTTATACGGATCAAGCTTAGTAGAATCTTGTGCTAAAAACGGAACTGACTACGTAGATTTAACCGGTGAACCAGGTTGGATGTATGAAATGATAAATGCACATAAAGAAACTGCTGAAAAATCTGGAGCAAGAATTGTCTTTTCTTGTGGTTTTGACAGTATACCGTTTGATTTAGGAGTCTATTTTATCCAGCAAGCTGTGCAGAGTAAATTTGGTAAACCGGCTCAACATGTTAGAGGTAGAGTCAAGGCTATGAATGGAGAATTTTCAGGGGGCACAATAGCTTCTTTAGGAGCCACTATGGCAACTCTGAAAGAAAAGCCTGAGCTTATAAAGGTATTAGCCAATCCATTTTCTCTAACAGAAGGTTTTGAAGGGCCAGCTCAACTGGACGATTCTAAGGTTCTCTTGGATGAAAAGTTAGATATGTGGGTTGCTCCTTTTGTTATGGCACCAATTAATACTAAAAATATCCATAGATCCAATGCATTGTTAGATTTTAAATATGGAAAAGATTTCTGCTACGACGAGATGATGATTGGCGGAAAAGGAGAAGAGGGAAAACAAATTGCTGATGCTATGACATCGGCCAACCCTATGGGAGGAGATAATGTTCCTCAACCAGGAGAGGGACCTTCTAAAGAATCAAGAGAACAAGGCAATTATGATGTTTTATTTTTTGCAGACATTGATGGAGAAACTGTTGAAGCAAGAGTTACAGGAGATATGGACCCAGGATATGGATCAACTTCAAAAATGATAACTGAAAGTGCCATTTGTCTTGTACAGGACTGCCCCAATTTAAAGGGTGGAATTTATACTCCAGCTCCAGCAATGGGTGAGAAGCTAATCAAAAGACTAATAGATAAAGCGGGACTAACATTTGATATAGTATAGATATAATTTATATCATTTAATAAGTTTCATGTATAATACATGCATGAAAAAACTTGTATTTGCTTTTCTTATTTCGCTTTCATCTTTCTCTTCCTTCTCTGAAGAGCATGTCATTAAAATGCTCAATGCCGGAAAAGAAGGCATGATGGTCTTCGAACCTGCAGTAATCACAATCAGTAAAGGTGATACTGTAAAATTTCTTGCCACAGACGTTTCACATAACTCATCGTCTGTTGAAGGAATGATTCCTGAGGGAGCACAACCTTGGATAGGACCTCTAAGCCAAGATATTGAAATAACGCTCACTGAAGAAGGTGTATATGTCTATCAATGCACACCGCATAATATGATGGCCATGGTCGGTGTAATTAAAGTTGAGTCCAGTTCAAATCTAGCGCAAGTCAAACAAAAAGCGGAGTCTTACAAAAAGACTTTTTTAATGAATCAAGAAAGACTAGACAACTACCTTTCTCAAATATAAAAACATCATGAGATTACAAATTGTAAAAGAACAAGCCGATGAAAATACATTTCTGGAGTGGAGAGATGAGGACTATATGAATAAAATGGACTTTAATCCATTGGTATTATTTGTTGTGATCCCAACAATAGTCCAGGCAGGTTGTTTAATTTTTATGGGAGCTGCCATGCTCCTCAATACTGCTATTTTTGTCTAGAAACTAATTAGCTCTATCAAATATAAAGCCCTTATAGTCTTCTGAGACTATTTCATCGAGCATTTCCGTATAAACCGGAACTCCAATAAAAGGAAGAAACGCCTTAGCCTTCTCTTCTATATTAGAACCGTTATACCAAGACTTGGTATCTGTAAAAATTGTTGTATCAGCAATTTCATTAACAAGCACCATCCAATCATCTTCTGCAGTCTTAGAAGATTCTATAACTTCTTTATTATTCTTGATCATCCACTCAATACAGTCTGTAATCCAATTCACATGTTGTTCAATAGAAGGCATCATATTTGAAAGGACCGAGGGGCTGCCTGGTCCAGTAACAGTAAAGAGATTGGGAAAGTTAGCAATACCAATACCTAGATAGGACTTAGCTCCACTCTTCCATTGATCTTTAAGCTTAATACCATCTCGTCCAGATATATCTATACTTGTAAGAGCTCCAGTCATTGCATCAAATCCTGTTGCAAGGATAAGGGTATCAATATCATAAACACGATCTGATTCAATTGAATCAGTAGTGATATTCTTTATAGGATTTTCTTTCAAATCTATTAGATGGACATTACTTTGGTTGAAGGTTTCGAAATAACCAGTATCGACGCACAACCTTTTGCCTCCAATATGATAATCAGGAGCAAGTAAAGTAGCTGTATCTGGATCCTTAACAATACCGGTTATCTTATCTCTTACAAAGTTTGCAGCTATGCTATTAGCATCAGCATCCATTGCTACATCCGCATAACCTCCAAAGAAACCTAAACCTGCATTTTGCCAATTTTCTTCTAGTTGGGCATGCACTTCCTCTATATCAGTTTCTACAATTAAAGATTCATCTGAAATTGCTGCGATTCCAAAACCATTGAGATAGTTTTCTTTTCTAAATTCTGGATATCTAGATTTTATTTCCTGTTCTAGGTTCTTATCCATAGGACCATTATTTGAAGGTATTGAGTAATTCGGCGTTCTTTGAAAAACAAATAACTCTTCTGCTTGTTGAGCTATTAAAGGAATAGATTGAATGGCCGAAGAACCTGTGCCAATAATCGCCACCCTCTTCCCAGTAAAGTCTTGCTTATCTTGCGGCCATGTAGATGTTTGCAAAAGTTCGCCCTCAAAATTCTCTAATCCTTCAAAATGTGGTTTATTAGGAACTGAAAGACATCCAGTAGCAAAAATACAAAACTTAGCTTCATAGTCATCTTTTGAAGTGGTAATGGACCAATTTGAATCATTCTCATTAAAATTAGCACTGATCACTTCTTCTTCGAATTGAATGCCATCTCTTAATTCAAATCTATCCGCAACATGATTTATATACTCAAGTATTTCGGGTTGAGCTGAGTATTTTTCTGACCAATCCCATTCCTGTTGGAGATCATGATCAAACTGATAAGAGTACTCTAAAGAAGGAATATCGCATCTTGCTCCAGGATATCTATTCCAATGCCAAGTTCCGCCAATTTGATCTGCTTTTTCTAGGATGACTACAGATAAACCTAATTTTCTTAACTTCAACAGCATATAAATACCTGCAAAGCCGGCCCCAACTATAATCGCATCATATTTCTTAATTGCGCTATCTTTATTCATTCCTTAACTTCTCCAAAAATCTTAATAAACTTTATTCTTATCTTATGAGAATTATTTATATCATCAATATAAATATCAAGGTAGAAAAAATTAGAATTTCCTTACAAAAAACTTTTCTTTGGAGGCCAGTTCTTCCGCTCTTAGTATTATGTAGTGAGCTAGAATTATTTGGTCTATGCCCTTTGCTTTAAGAATTGCTTTTTCTTGTAGGCTTGCGTCTATAGAATTTTGATTAATCTCTTCTATAACTTTTCCTATGTCGAAACTCCTGGCTTTCATAAATAAATTAAAAGATTTCCTTCTCTTGTGCTCTCAATATTATGTATTGAGATAGAATTATTTTTTGGTCTTCATCCTCTGGCTTTCAGGATTCCTGTGTCTTGTAAATTTGCATGTGGTAATATTTGGTCTACAATATTATCCAGTTCTAATCCTTGAAAGATTAAGACAATAATTAAAGATCATTATACAAATAAGCTATGAAAAATACTTTACTATCCTCACCATTAAAATCTGATATTGATAATAAATCGGAAGAATTTGCTAAGTACAAAAAGTCTATGCTTGAGAAGCTAGACGTTATTGAAGATCTGATTACAGAAGTTGAATTAGGAGGAGGACAACACCATCACGATAGATTAGCTGCAAGAGGTAAAATGCCTGTACGTGAAAGAATTGCAAATTTCTTAGACCCTGATACTCCTTTTCTTGAAATAAGTACTTTAGCAGCATATGCCTCGGCCTACCCTGTTGGAGGAGGCTGTGTAGCAGGCATAGGAATAGTTGCAGGTATTGAAGTCGTTATTTTTGCAAATGACCCTACAGTTTTGGCGGGGGCCATGCATGCTTTTTCAGGAAAAAAATGGACCCGAGCCATGGAGATATCCAGAGTCAATAAAATACCTTATGTTCAGTTTGTAGAATCTGCAGGTGGTGATTTGAGAATGGGCGGTGGAAAAGGTAAAGGTGCTTCCCAAGGTACTGTCTTAGGGTCGGGACACTTTGCAGAATCCGGAAGAACTTTTTACGATGTGACCGAACTTTCCAAATTAAGAATACCGACTATCTCAATAGTCTTTGGTTCTTCTACTGCAGGTGGTGCATATCAACCTGGAATGTCTGACTACAATATCTTTATCAAGAAGCAATCAAAGGTTTTCTTAGGTGGTCCGCCTCTAGTCAAAATGGCAACAGGAGAGGTATCAGATGACGAGACTTTAGGTGGTGGTCAAATGCATGCTGAAAAGTCAGGTTTAGCTGACTATCTTGCAGAAGATGAAATGGATGCATTGCGAATAGGAAGAGAGGTAGTCTCTCACCTTAACTGGCGGAAAGAAGGTTGCGGCCCCACTCATCAAGCCGATGAGCCAATTAATGATATTGAAGATTTATTGGGTTTAGTTGATCCAGACCTTAAAAGACCTTTTGATGTCAGGGAAGTAATTGGAAGAGTAACGGACGGTTCAAGATTTGAGGAATTTAAACCTCTATTTGGACCCACTATGGTATGCGGGTTTGCTTCCATTCATGGCTATACGGTAGGCATTATAGGAAATAATGGTCCTATATTTCCCGACACCGCATCGAAAGGAGCTCATTTTGTTCAATTATGTAATCAAGTAGATGTGCCCATTGTATTTTTACAGAACATAACTGGGTTTGTAGTAGGAAAAGATTATGAAACTGACGGGCAAATCAAGAAAGGCGCTCAATTCTTAAATTCGGTTTCTAATTCTACCGTGCCACATCTTACGGTTATCTTGGGTAATTCATATGGTGCTGGAACTTATGCCATGTCTGGAAGAGCTTTTGACAACAGATTCACTTTTATTTGGCCCACTGCAAAAATTGCAGTGATGGGTCCTCAACAAATTGCCGGTGTAATGTCTATTGTAAGGAGGGCTAGAGCTGAAAGAATGGGAGAGAAGATTGATGAAAAAAATGAGGCTCAAATGGTGGCTTTTGCAGAAGCAGCTCAAGAAGAAGGTTCTCTTGCTCTAAGAGCCACTGGCGCTATAAGCGATGATGGAATTATTGACCCTAGAGACACAAGAACAGTACTTGGATTATGCCTCTCAGTGGTGAATGGAAAAACTATTGAAGGAACACCTGGGTATGGAGTATACAGACTATGACTTTTCATAAATTACTTATCGCCAACAGAGGCGAAATTGCATGTAGAATAATTAAAAGTGCCCATGATATGGGTATAAGTTGCGTAGCAGTCTATGTTGATGCAGATGCTGATTCTCTGTTTGTAAAGCAAGCCGACGAAGCCATAAGACTTACAGATTCTTACTTAAATTCTAAGGAGATAATAGCCGCTGCCAAAGCTACTGGAGCACAGGCAGTTCATCCTGGTTATGGATTTCTATCAGAGAATGCTAAGTTCTCTAGAGATGTGATCAAAGAAGGTTTAATTTGGGTTGGCCCCAATTCAAAAGTTATTACTTCAATGGGAGATAAGTTAAAGGCTAAAGTCTTAGCCGAAAAGGCAGGCGTACCTACCCTGCCTATGACAACAGATCCTAAGAAAGCCTCTTCAATAGGATACCCCATACTGATCAAAGCTGCTGCTGGTGGAGGCGGAAAAGGTATGCGTATTGTTGATTCAAATAAAGAATTAAAAGAATCGATACTTGGGGCTCAAAGAGAAGCATTATCTGGATTCGGAGACGATAGAGTCTTCATAGAGAGGTATGTTGCTTCTTCGAGACATATTGAGATTCAAATATTGGGTGACTCCTACGGAAACGTAGTGCACCTAGGAGAAAGAGAGTGCTCCATCCAAAGAAGACATCAAAAGATTATTGAAGAATCGCCTTCTCCTAGAGTTGATCCTGAAATGAGAGAGGCGATGGGTAAAGCTGCTGTTAACTTAGCAAAAAAATTAAAATATGAATCTGCAGGAACAGTTGAGTTTTTAGTGGATGATAAAACGGGTGAATTTTGGTTTTTGGAAGTCAATACCAGATTACAAGTTGAACACCCTGTAACGGAAGGTGTCACTGGTAAAGACTTGGTATATGAGCAACTTAGAATCGCGCGCGGTGAAGAACTTGGTTATACCCAAGAAGAAATTGAGTGGTCTGGATCCTCTATTGAAGCAAGGCTCTATGCAGAAGATCCATCTAATGATTTCCTTCCTGCAACAGGTAAACTGATCGCCTACGAACCTGACTCTAACATCGAAGCAAGATGGGATACGGGAGTTGAGCAAGGATCAATAATTGGAACAGACTTTGATCCAATGATTGCGAAAGTAATAAGTACTGGAAAATCTAGAACCGATGCAGCCAATAAATTGGCACTAGCACTAGAATCACTTCATATAGGCGGTGTGACAACAAATAGAGATTTCTTGGTTTCGTCTTTACGTTCAGAAGCTTTTCATGAGGGACTTACCACTTCTGATTTCATTGAAAAAGTTAATCCACAAAGATCAATACCTATGAGTGGGGAAAATCTTGAACTTTCTTCTTCAGTGGCTGCGCTTTGGATTCAAGGCTTGAATAGAAAAAACTCTAATGTACTTAATCAAATTCCTTCTGGATGGAGAAATTCAAAACTTCCGCGACAAAAATTATCTTTTCGATGCCTAGAAGAAGAAACAACCATTAACTATATACGCAGAAGAGATGGCTCTTTTAATTTAAATAATGGATCGGTTGCCAATATATTTAAGTGGGAAGAATCTGGAATTGATATTGAGATAGATGGTCGAAGATTCTATGCGAAAGTTACTCAAGATTCTAAAACGATTGTAGTTCATATGCCATGGGGCAATGCAGTGCTTGAAATTCTTCCTAGATTTACTCTGCCTGGAAGCGAGGTCCAAGCTGGTGGTCTAATAGCGCCAATGCCTGGAAAAGTTATTGACCTTAAGGTAAAAGTTGGCACTAAAGTTAAAAAAGGAGATACTTTAGTGATATTGGAAGCTATGAAAATGGAACATCAAGTTAAGGCTTCTGAAGATGGAAAAGTCGCCAAGCTTTTGGTCAAGAAAGATGAGCAACTTGAGAATGGTGCTCTATTAATGATCGTAGATCCAAAATAAATTTATGGGCCTGTCATTGAAAGTTTCCGATAATTTGTTGGAAACACAAGAGTTTTTGGAAAGTCCAAAGCCTCTATTAAGCAAATCAAAAGAAAACCTCCTGTCTGCAAGACAAAAAGAAGCAATTTTAGGCTTAGAAGAGTTAATAGAAGCAGGCTATCTTCAATTGACTATGTCTCAAATAGCCAACAGGCTTAAAGTCTCTCTTAGAACTCTATATAAAATAGCGCCAAAAAAAGAAGATTTATTGTTAATAGCGGTAGACAGATTGTTATTCAAGATAGGTGCTGAAGCTCAGCAAGCTATCAATACTGATGACGGACCTTTAGAGAAATTAAAAATATTTCTCCATAAGACCAATGAAGCAACAAAAAACGATACTCTCGCCTTCACTGAAGACTTTGACAAAATTCAAGGTGCAAGAGCGCTTATAGATTCTCATGAAAATTACGTTGTAAACTTAACAAAAAAAATGCTTGATGAGGCAATCAAAGCAGGTGAGATAAACAAAATAGATACCTCTTGGATGTCTCTAGTATTATCGGGTCTAACGAGAGAAACAAACAGGAAATATTTAAAAAAAGCATCTAAAGCCGAAACAGCCGACTCGGCTAAGGAGATGATGGAAATAATTTTTAAAGGTTTAAAAAGTAAATAAAAATTTTAAAGGAGAGATGATGAATACTGAGAGAGAAAAGATAATTATAGGGAACTGCAGTGGTTTTTATGGCGATAGACTATCAGCTGCAAAAGATATGGTAGAAGGAGGCCCTATTGATGTTATTACAGGTGACTATTTGGCCGAGTTAACAATGACCATTCTTTACAATCAGAGAATGAAAAGAGGAGAAGACCAAGGCTATGTAGGCACTTTCTTAAAACAATTTACTGAAATTGCAAAAGCTTGTGAAGAAAAGGACATAAAGATTGTTACTAATGCAGGAGGCCTTAATCCCTCTTCAATGGCTTCTAAAATACAAGCGATCGTTGAAGAACTAGGTGTAAACCTCAAAGTAGCTTACATAGATGGCGACGATTTAGCTCCTAGAATTGAAGAATTAAGTGCTGCTGGAGAAAAGCTGGAGAGTATTGAAAAGGGAATAGCTCTTAAAGATCATGGGAAAGAAACTTTAACGGCCAATGCTTACTTGGGTGCTTGGGGAATTAAAGAAGCTTTAGATGCAGGAGCAGATGTAGTAGTTTGTCCAAGAGTGACTGATGCTGCTGTTGTCATAGGACCTGCTGCATGGAAATTTAATTGGTCTAGAAATGACTTCGATGCTCTTGCTGGATCACTTGCTGCAGGACACATTATAGAATGCGGTGCTCAGGCAACTGGTGGCAACTATTCGTTCTTTCAAGAAGTTCCGAGTTTTAAAAATATTGGTTATCCCATTGCTGAAATCTATGAAGATGGAAGTTTTACAGTAACAAAACATCCTGGAACAGGCGGTCTTGTTTCTGTGGGAACAGTCACAGCACAACTTTTATATGAAATAAATACTCCAGCCTATATGAATCCGGATGTGATCAGTCACTTCGATACCCTTAAGATTGAGCAAGAATCACAAGATAGAGTGTATGTCTCTGGATGCAGAGGCAGTAGTGCTCCCAAGACTCATAAAGTATGCATTAATCTGTCTGGTGGATTTAGAAATGGCAGCGAAATATTACTTACCGGGTTGGATATTGAAGAAAAAGCAAAGTTAGTAACAGACCTAATCTTTGATAATGTTGGAGGCAAAGAGCAATTTGATAAAGTAGACATTCAACTACTACGCACTGATAAAGAAGACCCTAATTCAAATGAAGAAGCTCAAGCTTCACTAAGGATTTCTGTGATGTCCACCAATCCTGATCTTGTTGGAAGATTATTCAGTGCCAAGACAACTGAATTAGCACTTGGGACTATTCCTGGTTATACAGGAAGAGCTGGCACGGCTACTGGGCATTTTATAGAATACTGGCCCGCTCTAGTTGATAGCAAACACATAAAGGAAATTGTCCATTTTGAAGGTAAGAGCATAGAAGTAATACCCACTAGCCAGATGGATTATGAAGAAATCTATTATCAAAAAGAGCCTTATGAAAACAAACTTCCAGAAATTGAATCTTACAAAAACGTTCCCTTTGGTAAGCTTTATGGGACTAGGTCAGGGGATAAAGGTGGATGTGCTAATTTAGGTGTTTGGGCTAAAACACAAGATGCTTATTCTTATTTATTTGAATTCTTAACCGTAGAAAAAGTTAAAGAGTTACTTCCTGATTTAGCAGAATACAAAATAGACAGACATGAATTACCTAATATATTGTCACTTAACTTTTATGTTCACGGAATATTGCAAGACGGTGTTTCATCGTCTACAAGATTAGATGGACAAGCAAAATCATTAGGGGAATACCTAAGAGCCAAAAATATTGAAGTACCTGAATCTTTAATCTAAAAAATAAAAATAGGAATTACCATGAACGATAAATCAAAACTATCTCTTGAAGATCTGACTTTTCAAGCTACTAAAATTAATATTGAGAAGAATGTGTTGACAGTGACACTGAATCGTCCTGAAAAGAAAAATGCTCTAAACAACGTAATGATGAACGAGATTTGCTATGCATTATCTTATGCCAAGCAAGAGAGGGAAATTAGAGTTGTTGTAATAGCAGCTGAAGGTGATGTTTTTTGTGCAGGTGCAGACCTCAAGAGAGAAAAAGCAGAATCAAATGTACCTAAAATTGAAGGCTCAGATGACATCAGTTTACTTATTAGACATTTATATAAACCTGTTATTTGCAAGATTCAAGGTTCTGTTCATGCCGGTGCCCTGCTCATGGTTACAAATTGCACACATGCAATTGCCGTTGAAGAAGCTAAGTTTTCAGCTCCTGAGATTTTAAGAGGGGTATGGCCCCACATGGTGATGGCTGGTTTATTTAGAGTCATGCCTAAGAGGGCTGGTCTAGATTTCTGCATGAGAGGACAGGCTATTGATGCAAAGAAAGCAGAAGAATGGGGACTAATTAACAAATCAGTTACGAGCGATCAACTAGATGAAGCTGTAAGAGAATTAGCTTCAGATCTTGCAAATCTTGCTCCTGGAACTATGCAATTTGGATTAGAAGCCTACGTTCGTCAAGATTCTATGGAATTTGATGAAGCTTTACCCTACCTGGGTAAAAAGAGTGCTGAAACATTTGCCGGTCCTGATGCTCAAGAAGGTATCTCTGCTTTTCTTGAAAAAAGAGAACCAAATTGGGATTAGTTACTTTCTACTTGCTATATAGAGAGCTGTTAACACAATAAAACCGCCAAATATCTGTAAGGGACTTAATAATTCCTCAAGTAAAAGCCATCCATAAAATGCTGCCGCTACCGGTTGCATTAACAATACCAAAGAAGACAGATGCGCAGAAACCTTTGAAATTCCATAAGTGATCATTCCCTGAGCAATAGTTTGCGAGAAAATGGCATATGAAAGAAGAATTATAAATTCCGATAAGCCTATAGTTAATTCCTTAGTTTCAAAAATACTTATCAAAAATAAACAGCAGGCTGTTATCAAAGTAACTAGATATAGAGTTTTGGCAGGTCTTAGTTCATTGGTCAGATCTTTGATAGAAAGAATATAGCCAGCATAAAAAATTGCCGCTACCAACCCAAGCGAATCTCCGAATACCATCACACTTTCGCCTGGCAAAACAACTAACGAGACTCCGATTAAGGCGAATAATAACGAAATAATGAAAGATAGTTTGATTGTATAACTAAGGAACAATACACCGAATAAAACTACAAAAACTGGCGCTGTATTAGCCATTAACGTTGCATTAGCAACAGATGTAAATGATAAGGACCAATTCCAGATTGACATATCTAAGGCAAAACATACCCCTCCAAAGCACAAGAAAAATAACTTTCTTGTATTCCATTGAAATTTTTCTTTATAACCTCTTTCTTCGTATCTCGCCCAGAGATAAAGAAAAGGCAGTGCAAAAAATGCTCTGTAAAATGCAATTAGAGAGGGCGAAGATTCGCTAATTTTCACAAAAATACCTGAACCTCCCAACATCAAAGCTCCAACAAATAAGAGAAGGATGCCTTTAAAGAGATCTGTAGATTTATTTTTTTCTTCGTTCAAAATCTTCGGTTATACTTTTGTAAATGAATCAAGTTCCATCCAATAATACTGAAATTGTATCTGTATCAGATATCAACAACCTAGCTAAAGGTTTATTGGAAAGAGATTTATCTAATGTGTGGATACAAGGTGAAATTTCCAGCTTCACAGCCCATGGATCAGGTCATTGGTACTTTACCATAAAAGATAAAAAGTCCTCTTTGAGTTGCGTCATGTTTAAGTTTGAAAATCAAAATATTATTTTTGAACCTAAAGTTGGTGATGAGCTAATATTAAATGGGAACATTAGTATTTATGCTCCTTCAGGAAGATATCAATTTAATGTTAAACATATTGAGGTGTTTGGAGAAGGCGCCTTACTTAAGGCCTTTGAGGATCTAAAAAGAAAATTAGATAACGAAGGTCTTTTTCATGCAGATAAGAAAAAATATATACCCCCTCTTCCTCGCTCTATTGCTGTTATTACTTCTGAAACTGGTGCTGTTTTAAGAGATATTATTAATGTCTTAAGACGGAGATCTCCTTTTGTAAAATTAACTTTAATCGAATCTCAGGTACAGGGAAAAACTGCCGATAAAGAAATCGTAAGTGCCATAAGAAAAGCGAATAACTTTTCAGATTTTGATCTTATCATCTTGGCAAGGGGTGGTGGTTCAATAGAGGATTTATGGTGTTTTAATATGGAGTCAGTTGCGAGGGCTATTACAGAATCTGAACTGCCTATCATTAGTGCGATTGGACATGAAACAGACTTCACAATTAGTGATTTTGTTTCAGACCTTCGCGCTCCAACACCCTCAGCTGCCGCTGAAATAATCAGTCAACAACATTCCAATCTACTAGATTCAATATCTAGACTAAAAAATGAAATAAGTAACATATCCGTCAATCAGATTAAGAACTTAAAAGATAAGTTGAAAAATAAATCTGCCTTACTAAGGCATCCGGGAGAGAAGCTTAGAGAAACATCTCAGAAATTAGATAATTTAGAGTTAAGAATGAGAGATTTACTATCAAATATTACATTAGGAAAGAAAGGCTCTTTAGAGACAAGCCTCTCTAGCTTAAAAAGCTCATCCCCTTTAACTCTTATCAAGACTCAGCAAAATAGAATCAAGGTCAATTCAGTAAACTTAAATAACTCTATAAAAGTGAATATCGAAGAAAAGAAAAAAGTTTATATGAAAAACATTAGTACACTGGAGGCAGTGAGTCCTCTGTCCGTTCTTAGCAGAGGATATTCTATTGTTACTGATGAAGAAAAAAATATTATTACTTCCTCTGATCAGTTGAAAGTTAAGCAGAAGATAAAAGCAAGATTTGAGGAAGGACAAGTGCTTGCGGAAGTAATAGAAAAGATTGATGAATAAATTTTTTTTATTTTTTATTGCCTTAATTACCTCTTGCACAAATCTTCCATTAATAGAAAAGGCATCGTACTGTTCATTTCCCGTTCATAAACCCTATCCTGGAGGAATAGTTAACTATCGCTTTATGAATAGCGATATTGATCTAGATAAGAAACTAATTGCTGAAGGTTTAAAATACGAAGTCTGTCGGGACAGCAACTCATCTATCAATTTATTAGTCCCAATACCTCTTACCTTTGAGAATGACCAGCTTAAAATTTCCTTTTCTAATGAATTAATCGCTTTAATTGATATCGAGAATAAATTTTATCGAGAATCAAGAATCACTATTAAAAATCAAGACCTGGTGAAGCCTCCAGATTCTATGCAAAAAAGAATTAAGGAAGAATACATAAAAGGAATTGCTTTAAAAAATATTTTTACTTATCAAAATTTAAAAGAAAGAGAAATGATGATACCTGTAACAGGTATAAAAAGTAGCGAGTTTGGTGTTAGGAGATATATAAATGGACAACCAAGAAATAGACATACTGGCCTTGATATAGCAGCTGATGAAGGAGTCTCAGTAATAGCTCCGCTTAGCGGAAAAGTGATTCTTGCTGATAATTTTTATTATAAGGGGAATGTTATTTATATTGATCATGGAAATGGCCTTATAACGAGCTATTCACACTTAAGTAAAAAAATAGTCACTTTAGGACAATCAGTTTCAAAAGGTCAAACATTGGGCTTCGTTGGAAGTACTGGAAGAGTTACAGGACCACATTTGCATTGGGAAGTTTTCTTTTTGGGAATACCGGTTAATCCGGAGATATTCGTCAAAGAAGAGATTTAATTGTTTATGTACTCTTCAAGTCCTTCTTGAGTCTGAGGTCCTATCAATGTATGCAGGAGCTTACCTTCAGGGGTGATAATATAGGTTGCGGGAAGGCTTGGTGGAGACTCCCACCCAAATAATAATCCTGGATCATTGGTGATGCTGGGTATATCCACACCAAATCTCTCAATTTGGTTAGATAATTCCCCACCTTCAAGTCTGTCAAAATTATAGGCTAGTACAAGTACCGAGTCTTTGTTTGAATTATAGAAATTGGCCAGTTCCGGCATCTCTTTAATGCAAGGCGGACACCAATCTGCCCAGTAATTTACTACGAGCCATTTACCTAAAAAATCATCTAAATGACCTGTATCGCCGTCTACTAGTTTATAGTCAGGTTCAGAACAGGCACTTAAAATAAAAATAAGATTTATAAGAAAAAAATTCTTGGTCTTGTAGTATAGGTTTTTGTACATTTATAAAAATAGTTTAACTAATGAATAATTTTACCATCTACCACAATCCTAGGTGTAGTAAATCAAGACAAACTCTAGAATTAATAAAAGCTAATGGGATAGACCCTTCCATTGTTCTTTATCTCAAAGAACCACCCACTACAGAGACCTTAAGTAATATTATAAATCTATTAAAGCTGAAACCTCGGGACTTGCTTAGAAAAGGTGAGGATGAATATAAAGCCTTAAATCTAAAAGATACGACTATTGATGACTCAGAAATTATTAAATTAATGTCAAAATACCCAAAGTTAATTGAAAGGCCAATTGTTATATCAGGAAAGAATGCTATTCTTGGAAGACCGCCTGAAAATGTATTATCACTAATCAACTAATTAATACCCATGGAACAAAAAACTTTTTTTGAAAAATTAAAAAGAAATCCCTTCTTCTGGATTTTCTCTGGAGAACTATTCTTTTTATCGCTGAATATCCTTTTTTTATTAGCGCTTGTAATAGGAATGATTTCATTCATTGGTTCAATATTTTCGAGCGATCATGCAGATCCTACCGATAAAGCTTTGGTCATCAATCCTATGGGCCCAATAGTAGAACAAATTGCTGGATCAAATGATCCTATTGATAACCTGAGCGGTGCCATGCCAAGAGAGTTATACGTAGGTGACTTATTAGAGGTTCTCGATGCCGCTGCAACAGATGATAGAGTTCAAGACGTTCTATTACGATTAGACAATATAAACGGAACTGGCCAGGTAGTTTTGTATGATGTTGGAATAGCTTTACAAAAATTAAAAGATTCAAACAAAAATATTATTGCTATAGGAGATTACTTTAGTCGAAGCGGTTACTACTTGGCTTCATTTGCTGATGAAATAATTATGAATCCAGATGGTGCGATACTAGTAGATGGGTTCGGCAGATCTAAGCTCTATTACAAATCCCTTTTAGATAAATTAAAACTTGATATCAATATATTCAAAGTAGGAACATTTAAGTCAGCTGTTGAGCCATATTTAGGTAATGAAATGTCTGATGCTGCGAAAGAAGCAAATCTAGCCTACCTCGACGTCTTATGGAAATCATGGAAACAAGTTGTTGCTAGAAACAGAGAAATGGCACCAGATGATATTCAATATCTAGTTGATAATGCGGATAAAGTTTTCACAGAATCAGAGAACTCTATGGCTGAAGCATTGCTTGACTATGGGCTCGTAGACAAACTTTTACCCAGAACTAAAGCACGCACTCTTCTTAAAGAAATGTTTGGGGAATCCAAGGATAAGAAAAGCTTTTCAAGTATTTCAGGTTATGAATACTTCCAGCTCATCCAATCAGAAAAAGAAGTGGAATCCTCTGATGAGAAAATAGCTGTAATAGTAGCAAGAGGAACAATTGTTGATGGAGTCCAACCTCCTGGAACAATAGGTGGAGACTCAACTTCTAGATTAATTAAAGAAGCTCATGAAGATCCAGAAGTAAAAGCTATCGTATTAAGAGTAGATTCAGGCGGAGGTGGTGTATTTGCCTCTGAACAAATTCGACAAGAATTACTCGCTGCAAAAGAAAAAGATATAAAAATCGTTGCTTCTATGGGAAATGTTGCCGCTTCAGGAGGTTATTGGATATCTGCAAATGCACACGAAATATGGGCTTCACATAACACCATAACCGGATCAATAGGAATTTTTGGCATAGTACCTACCTTTGATAGAGCTTTAAATGAAATTGGTATTTATAGTGACGGAGTTAGCACTTCCAAAATAAATTTATCAGGTGATGTCACTAGTCCATTAGACGAAAGCTTCTCTAAAATTATTCAAAATGAGATTGAATATGGCTATAAGAGGTTTATAGGGCTCGTATCAGAAGCAAGGAACATCTCTATTGAAGAAGTTGATAAAATAGCTCAAGGTAGAGTATGGGCTGGATCTAAGGCATTGGAATTAGGTCTAGTTGATAAAATCGGTGACCTTCAAATGGCAATAAATAGCGCAGCAGAATTGGCTAATATTTCAAAATATAGTACTTATTATCCTGCGCAAACAGTCAATTGGAGAGAACAATTATTCAATAGATTTTCTGGATATGTAGGCTTTATATTTCCTTCATTCATAAGAGAAAATCTCTTAATAAAACATACCGTAAAGGCATTAAAAGATATAGATAAATTCAACGACCCAAAAGGTCATTACATTATTTGTGAGGACTGTCAGATCTAATGCTTAGAAATTCTTTTATTAGAGTAGGTGTTACCTTCTTTTTTTTCTTTAAGGAGAAACCATCAATATCACTCATGAGCTGTAACAAATCTGATAAGCTTCGAGAAGTATTATTGATAATATATTGAATTGTCTTTGCATCAAGATGCATGCCTTTCCGACTAGACGCTTGGATTAAAGCTTCTAATTTCTCATCTTGAGTAATTTCAGGAACCTCTATTGCAGTGCAATAAGACAGCCTTGAAGTTAGGTCTTTGAGTTCAATATGAAGATTCTTCGATACAACTTGTGAAGAGAGATAAATCTTAGTTTGACTGGATAGAGCTTCATTCAATAATTTAAAGACCTCAAACTCCCAGTCCGATTCTTGCGGTAAGTGATCAATATCTTCTATAAGTACCACATCCATAGATCCAAGGTTTTGAAAAACTTCATGGGACGTGATCCTGCTATCACTTAAAGAAACATGAAAGGTCTTCTTCCCCAAAGCAATGAATTCTCTATTAAGCGCCTGCATGATGTATGCCTTCCCTACCCCTTTTACGCCCCAAATATAAAATAAGTTAGATACAGAGTCTTCTGCTAGCGTGCTTTTGATGAAATTAAGAAAATCCTTAGTACTATTACAGTCTATATATTTATCCAAGCTTACATAGTCATCAAGCTTAATATTAAGACTTAACTGATCGAGATCTTGATTCATAAAATTTTCTTGAAAATTAATCTTCCTTCTTGGTTTAAGTAATTAAACAAACTTAAGAAAATAAAGAAAATCACTCCCGCCATAGCTATCCATTCAAGATAGATTGGGATAAATGGTAAAGCAGATTGCAATAAAACAATTATGAATAAAGCGATAGTCCATCCGGTGTAATGTTTTCCCCATCTATTTGGAGGAGCCTGTTTATTTTCAAATAGCAAAAGATGCATGATTGCGCCTATAAGGATTATTCCATCCCTTGAAAGCATCAAATAAACAAACCATATAGGCAACTTCCCGGAGAAAGCAAAGGCCAGCAAGGTAGCTATGATCAGACACTTATCCGCCAAAGGATCTGCAAATTTTCCAAATTCACTACACCAGTTATATCTTCTAGCTAAGTAACCATCTAAGCCGTCAGATAAACCAGCAATAATAAATAAGATTAGTGCCCATAACTCATTGCCTTGATAGATATAAATACTAATAGGTATAACTAAGATAAATCTTATTCCAGTGATTAAGTTAGGTATGGCAGAAATCATTAAGTTAAGTTTGAGTGTATTGGTATGAAATTATATCCTGAGATTTAAATTTTATTTCTTTAAAGTCTGAATGAATCATTAATAAATTTTTTAAATCAATCTTGCTTCCGTAATGTGAGAGAGAAATATATGCACTATTTCCCTCTAATTCCTCTAGCGAGATATTGAAAATAAGAACTTGAGAATCCAATGTCTGTAAGACCCTCTCAAGCTTCATGAAACTATCTATACCTATCACTTCAATTTGAGATTCATTGATGACATCTCTATTAACAACTAGAGATTTTTTTAAATTTATTTCATTTAATAAATAATTAAATGTCATTTCCAATGAAGAAGCTTTTTTATTTTCCGAAGAAAAACAGCTAGGTGTATCCATCAAAATTCCAAATTTATCTTTGGTCAAACAAATTAACCAATTATCTGCACCATATCGTCTAGATATCTTAGTCATAAACTTTTCAGCAGAAATTGAACTGAGAAATTCTAAATCACGAATATCTTTTAAATCCATGAGCGGTCTTGTGATCCTTGAATTTCTTGATTTGGATAGGTTTAACAATTCTTTTTCCATTTCTATGCAATCCATTAATTCATCATCTTGGTTTGATTCATATTCTGCCTCCCTGCAAGGAAAGTAGGATAAAACTAGAGGTTCCTCGGCAAACCATAAAGGTAATTCATTTTCTGCTAAATAAGACCTTAAAGAGTCACCTTGAAAAACAAAACTCGCTACTATTTTTTCATCTACAGCATCTAATTTATATTGAGTAATATAAGTCTCTGGAGAATTAATAATGGCTTTTATAGCTTTATCATCAAGAACTAAGGAAGTGCCACTCAAGTTAATTAAAAGTGAAGAAAGACTTCTTTTCATCCCTTCTTTTATGGAAGATTGATCAGTACCATCCAGTAGAACTTCTATTTCATAGGTACTTTTTAGGCTATATATTTCACTTCCCTCTATTGCATTGAAAGCAAAAAAGATTAAATAATAAGGCCAGATTTTTTTTAACATCTAGAATTAATTCAGAAGTATTTACACAAGGTTGTTAAAATAGAACAAAAGTAACTTTAAGTCGATGACTACAGAAGATAACAACGAAGAATTAAATTATAAAAAATCTGGTGTTGATGTAGAAGCAGGTTACGAACTTGTGCAAAAAATAAAGCCATTTGTAGAAAAAACTAAAAGACCAGAAATAATAAGTGGGCTTGGTTCGTTTTCTGCTCTGACTCGAATACCAAAGCATATCAATAATCCAATATTAGTAACCTGCACTGACGGTGTTGGTACAAAGATTGAAATTGCTCGTGAGATGGATAATTTTGAAACCATAGGTATTGACCTCGTTGCTATGTGTGTAAATGATCTGTTGGTATGCGGAGCAGAGCCTTTAGTATTTCTTGATTACTATGTCACAGATAAGCTCAAAGTAGATACTGCATCTAAAGTCATAGAGGGTATAGCCAAGGGTTGTGAAATAGCTAAATGCTCTTTAGTGGGGGGAGAAACTGCCGAGCATCCTGGTAGCTTTCCCGAAAATAGTTTTGATCTAGCAGGTTTTTCACTTGGAGTGGTTGATGAAAATGAAATGATAGGTGTAGATGGCCCAAGAGCTGATGATGTGTTGATCGGCATAGAATCTTCAGGATTTCATTCAAATGGATTTTCACTTCTTAGAAGAATAATCACTGAATTTAATCTAGATCTTAAGACCCAGATTGATGAGGAGCGTCTTGGAGATATTCTTCTTAAACCAACGCATATATATGTTTCAGAAATTTTAGCCCTTAAGAAAATTTTAACCATAAACGCTATTTCTCATATAACAGGGGGTGGATTCTTTGAGAATATACCGAGAATGCTGGGCAAAAATCAACAAGCGGTAATTAATCATGACTTTAGTGATTGGCCTGCTGGAAATTATTATAAATGGTTAATTGATACTACTAATATCTCAAAACAAAACTTACTAGAAACATTTAATTGTGGCATAGGACTTGTTATTTCAGTAGATAAAGCAGATGAAGAAAATGCTTTAGGGGCTCTAAATCAGACTCTATTCGCCAAAACGATCGGAACAATAAAAGAAAAAGGAACAGACAATAACGAAATTATTTTTGTCTAGTTAATATGACTAAGTTTAATATCGCTGTTTTAATTTCAGGTAATGGCTCTAACCTGCAATCACTGATTGATGAGTTTAAATCGAGTCAACTTGTAAACATATCTTGCGTCATCAGCAATAAACAAGAGGCTTACGGGCTTGAAAGAGCTTCAATTGCAAACATAGATACACATTTTATTGATCACAAAGAATATAACTCTAGAGAAGCTTTTGATGAAGCAATGATTGTGCAATTAGATCATTATAAGCCTGATCTTGTAGTTCTGGCAGGTTTCATGAGAATACTTAGTGATACTTTTGTTGATAAATACATGGGTAGATTAATCAATATACATCCTTCCTTATTGCCAAAGTATAAAGGGCTAGATACACATAAAAGAGTTATAGATGCTCAAGAGGAATATCATGGAGCCACCGTTCATTATGTTGACAATACACTGGATGGTGGCCCAATATGTGCTCAATCAAGTATTAAAGTTACGACAAATAATCCAAAAGAGCTTCAGAAAGATATTCATAAATTAGAACATGAACTATATCCTTCAGTAATTCGTGATATATCGGAACAAAAAATTTACCTTTCAGAAGGAAAAGTAATAAAAAATAAATAAATATGAAAAGAAAATATCCATTCATTGTAGCTTTAATCTTTTGTCATGGATTCTTAGGAGCTGCTGAAACTATAAAACCATCCAAGGCTACCCTAGAAAGTAATGTTGGAGAGATGGAAGTTGAAATGAAACTCCTTGATGATGGATCATGGAAATTAACTTCTTTATTGGATGGCGGGTCTATTGTCAGAAGAGAAGAGTCAGAGGTATTTCAATTAATTGGCAATCAAATTCATCCTATCAATTATAGATTTAATCAGAGAATACTCTTTAGAAAGTACAAAGCATCAGCTGATTTTGATTGGGAAAATAAAGAACTCGTGTATGTTGAAAATAAAGACAGTGGCAAATTAAAATTAACAAGCAATATTCTTGGTCCAAGCTCTGCCTCCTTACAATTACGTCTTGATTTTAGAGAATTCAATGAAGGAGAAATACCAAATGATATTTCATACACAGTCTATTGGAAGGGAACTATTAAAAATAGAATCTACGATATAAGTGATAAAAAGGAATCAATAGAAACACCTCTGGGAACATATGATGCCTATAAAGTCTCTAGAAGATTTGAAGAAGGGTCTACTAGATCTCAAATATTTTGGCTTGCACCTGATTTAGATTATTCGGTTATCAAGATCTATGATATGAATGATCGGGAAGTGGAAATTAAGATAAAAAATTTCGAGGAAATAGGCTAGTTAGGCCTTAGGAAGAGTTACTCCTGTTTGTCCTTGATACTTTCCGTTCCTATCTTTATAACTTACTTCACATTCTTCATCTGATTCAAGAAATAGCATCTGAGCTACTCCCTCATTAGCATAAATCTTTGCTGGTAAACTTGTAGTATTAGAAAACTCTAGAGTTACATGTCCTTCCCATTCTGGCTCTAGCGGCGTTACATTTACAATAATACCGCACCTAGCATAAGTCGATTTCCCCAAACAAATGGTGAGTACATTTCTAGGAATTCTAAAATATTCTATAGTGCTAGCTAGTGCAAAAGAATTAGGAGGTATGACACACACGTCACTTTTTACATCCACAAAGCTATTCTCATCGAAGTTTTTGGGATCTACAGTTGCTGAATGAATATTAGTAAATACCTTAAATTCGCTTGAGCATCTTACGTCGTATCCATAAGAAGACGTGCCGTAGGATATTAATCTTTCATCATTTTTTCCTTTCCTGACTTGGCCTGATTCATAGGGTTCGATCATTTTATGACTTAGCGCCATTTGCTTGATCCATTTGTCAGATTTAATGCTCATGATTCGTTATATTTAATAAGGATTTGTGATGTATGATACTTTGAGTAAGTAAAAAAAAATATAAACTTTTATCAGATGAAAAAAATCTTCCTCCTTGTTTTTGTTACAGCCTTCAATTTAATAGCATCAGAAGAAAAAATTAATCTTTTTGATCTCTATAAAGAGCTTCATTCAAATCCAGAGCTTTCTTATCAGGAAACTGAAACCTCAAATAAACTTGCCGTTATTCTTGATGGAATGGGTTACGAGGTAACAAAAAATGTTGGTGGAAATGGAGTAGTTGCTCTCCTAGAAAATGGTGATGGTAAAACTATCATGCTGAGAGCAGATATGGATGGTCTTCCAGTAGAAGAAAAAACTAGGGCAAGCTATGCCAGTAAAAAGAAAACATTAAATCTTGAGGGTGTAGAGGTTTTTACCATGCATGCTTGCGGTCATGATGTGCATATGTCGGTTCTCATAGGTGCGGCTGAATTCTTAGCAAGCAATAAAGACTTGTGGCAAGGAAATTTATTACTAGTGTTAGAGCCTGCTGAAGAAGTAAGTGGCGGTGCCAGGAATATGATAAAAGACGGTCTATTTACAAGATTTCCTAGACCAGATTTTAATCTAGCCTTGCATGTGAATGCAGGTCTTCAAGCAGGAAAAGTTGGTTATCTGCCTGGCTGGGCTATGGCCAATGTAGATTCAATTGATATTACCGTAAAAGGTATAGGAGGTCATGGCGCCTATCCTCATACTACAAAAGATCCAATTGTCTTATCTGCAAATATTATTTCTCAATTACAAACTATAGTGAGTAGGCAAATAGCGCCGACAGATCCTGCTGTAGTAACGGTAGGTTCTATTCATGGAGGAACAAAGCACAATGTCATCCCTAACGAAGTAAAACTTCAACTCACTCTGCGCTCTTATACCGATGAAGTAAGAAATGAGACAATCTCCTCAATTGAAAGAATTGTGAGAGGCTCTGCAATTGCTGCGGGCTTATCAGAAGATTATTATCCTGTAGTGGAGATTAAGGATGAATATACGCCTGCTGTCTACAATAATCCTGAGTTGGTTGAAAAACTCCAAAAAAGCTTTGTAAAATCCTTAGGTTCAGACAATGTGATAAAAGTATCTCCGGTCATGGGGGGAGAAGACTTCGGTATGTTTGGTAGAGTTGAGCCAATTATTCCTACTGCTCTATTTTGGCTGGGAGCGGTTAATGAGAAAGTTTATGAAAGAGCTATAAGAGATGACATTACCCTACCCTCACTTCATTCTGATCTATTTCTTCCTGATGCCGAACCTACGATCAATACTGGCGTCATAGCGATGTCAAATGCAGCCCTAGATTTATTCAATAATAAATATTAAAGAGCTCCAAGATGTTTGGGTTTAATAAATTTAGATAAGACATATCCTGTTAAGAGCCAATTTATTGATTCACCCACCACAGTTATTAAACTCCAGGTAAAGGAATATTCTGTCCAGAAGATATCCACTTGATTGTAAAGCGAGAAAGAGCTTCCCAGCAGAAATATAAATAGAATTCTCTTTTTTGGGGCATCTAGCATAGCCATTACTCTATGCATTATCCAAGTCAAAATAACGATAACTATGAATTTTAGGACAAAGCTAGACAAGTAGTCAGAACTTGAAATTTCTGTATTAAGATAACTTTGATTAAGAGAAGAATAAAAAAATTTGGTAGCAATATAAAATCCCAGAATTCCTGCTAAGAAGTTAGTTAACGTAGCAAAAAAGAGTCCAAAAAAAATTCTCATCTATTCATCTATTTTTAAATCCTGCCTTCCGGTGAAGGCATGCATGATTGTTCCTCTATCAACATACTCCAATTCTCCGCCCAATGGAACTCCTCTAGCTAATTTTGTTATTTTAAGAGTAGGAATATCTTTTAAGTTATCATAAATATAATGTGATGTTGTTTCGCCTTCAAGGGTAGAGTTCGTTGCAAGTATTATCTCTTCAGTCTCGTTAAGTTTTGCTCTGGAAAAAAGCCTTTCAAGCGCTAATTCATCTGGTCCAATATCATCTATTGGTGATAAATGTCCGTGAAGGATAAAATAGTTTCCACTAAATTGACTGCTCTGCTCTATAGCAAATACATCCGAAACTGACTCTACAACACAAATCTGATTTTTATTTCTCTTCTCATTAGAGCAGATGCTGCAAATTGAAGCTTCTGTAAATATCCTACAGTTTATGCATTTATCTACATTTTCTAATGCTTGAGACAATGTATTGGCGAGGATTAGTCCGGCATTTTTATTTCTTTCTAGAAGATGCAGAACCATCCTTTGAGCTGATTTTGGCCCTACACCAGGTAAACATTGGAAAGCTTCAATCAAACTATCAACTAATGGGCTTACTTTACTCATTATTAATTTGTAGGTTCCACAGATGATTCAATAACCTTGGCTCCAAATGCCTCAACTAGACTTTGGACATTAGGATCTTCTCTTATTTCTCTTTGAGCATCTTCTAGTTCTTTTCTTTTTTCTATTTCTTTGATCTCATTAGGAGATTCTTTTGAGAAGTCTCCTTCTTCTAAGAAAAGGTTGCACTTAATTTCAAAAAATTTAGACAGCGCGTCTTGAAGCTGTTTTCTGTGCTTGCCATTAAAAACATTAAGCTTCTCTTCTGGCATTGAAAGGTATATTACGGTTTCATCATATTTAACAAAGTAACAATGTGAGGCGAGTTGTTTAGTGCCAGGATCAAGATCTAACTGTTCAAAAACTTGATTCCAATTTTTACTCGAAAGGTCTAGTTTTACTAGATTTACTTGTGAGAGTTCTTCGACAACTATTTCGGATTCGTCAGTAATTCTATTATCCGAAGGCATTTCCTCTGGTTCCTCTGGTTCCTCTGGTTCCTCTGGTTCCTCTGGTTCCTCTGGTTCCTCTGGTTCCTCTGAAGTTGGTAATGTTTCTAGAAGAGGTTGATCATCTTCTTCTATGCTTAATTTTTTATTTTTTTCTGACTCTAAAGGTTCAACTTTTTTTTTAGTCTCCATGAGTTCATTGGGAATAAAGGTAACCATTCTCAGTAAGGCCATATCAAAACCACTTGATAGACTTGGGGCAAGTTCCATATCTCTCTTTGCTATTAAACCTATCTGATAAAGCAACTGCAGGTCCTCTTCAGAAAAAAGATTTAAAAGTTCAATTGCCTCATCTTTTTTTAAATTAAGTTCCTCAAAAACCTCTTCAGAGACTTTAGCAAAAGAAAGAAGTTGCAGTGTTTCTAGAACTAGATCCATGAGCCTAAAGTAATCTACGCTGAGCTGCCCAATCTCATTCAAGTCATTTAATAATGATTTTGAATCTCTATCTGCTATGGATTTGATAAGCTTAAATACATTGTCAGAAGGCAAAGTGCCTAACATACGCGCCACTTCTTCATCAGTAAGCTTGCCTTCACAAAAAGCTATAGCTTGATCGGTTATTGTTAAAGAATCTCTTAAGCTTCCTCTCCCTGCTCTAGCAATTTGCTCAATAGCATTACTATCAAAATTAATCTTTTCTTTTTCTAAAATGAAAGAAAGTCTGTCATTAAGTTGTCTATTGGTTAGATTTTTAAGATTGAATTGCAGACATCTTGAGAGCACTGTTGCAGGAATCTTTTCAGGTAGAGTTGTTGCCAGTATAAAAATTACATGCTCGGGAGGCTCTTCTAAAGTCTTTAAAAGCATATTAAAACTTTGTGTAGATAACATATGTACTTCGTCTAACAAGTAAACTTTATATCTCGAAGCACTTGGCATGTGCATGACTGTTTCTAAAAGCTGTTTTGTATCATCAACTCCTCTGCTAGAGGCGGCATCTATCTCTTGAAAGTCCATAAAGCTTCCTTCAGATATAGACACACATGTAGAGCATTTATGACAAGGTTTAGAGTCTAGACCTTGTTCACAATTCAAACTCTTAGCCAATATTCTTGCTATGGTTGTTTTCCCTACACCTCGAGTACCACTCAAAACGAAGGCTTGGTGAACCTTGTTTTGATCTAGACTATTTGAGATAGCTTTAACCACATGCTCTTGCCCAACGACCTCCGAAAAGTCATTAGGTCTCCATTTTCTTGCTAAAACTTGGTAACTCATTTTGTGAAGCTTAGTATAGTTTAAGTAAATTAAACTTCTATAGATTATTCCCTTTCTAGCATCGAAAAGGCTTTATCAATGTCTTGGAAATTAAAACCTCGATAGTTAAGAAAGTTTTTAAGCTTAAGAACCTCTTTCATACCATCTGGATATTTACCATTAATCTTTTTTTCTAGAGCTTTTAGTGCGTATGAGGGCCAGTCTGTTCCCTCTTGTATAGTGTAAAACAAACCCTCACTGACTCCTTTCTGTTTTAATTCATTTTTTATTCGCAAAGGACCGTAACCCCGATTTTTTCTACTTTGAAAATAACTTTCTGCAAAACGCTCATTACTTATTAATCCATCTTGAATAAGTTGATCTATTGAATCTTCAAGCATTTCTTTGAATTCCACCCTAGGAGACATCTTTTGGAAAATCTCTTTAGAGGAATGTTCCCTTCTAGAAAGAAAGTCCATAATTTTTAGTCTAATTGCTTTAGGTTCATTCAAAATTTTCACTTAAAACAGTATATTCTCTCTGTATAAATTTGTAAGTATGTAAAATAGCAAAAAAAATTAAATTATCTTATGCAACTCAATTATCTAAACAAACCTCACTTTGATCACGGAGCAATTAAAAATATTTCAAGCATCCTTAAACAACTTGGTATAAAAAACCCCCTCATATGCACTGACCCTGGATTAGCTGCAATGGGAATGTCAGACAAGATAAGAGATCTTCTCTCAAATGAACTTGCTCCAAGTTTTTATGAAGAAACCCCGGCTAATCCTACTGAAAAAGCAGTTAATGAAGCCTTAACTGTATATAAGATTAATAATTGCGATGGAGTTGTTGGTTTTGGAGGCGGATCAAGTATGGACTTGGCTAAATCTGTGGCTCTAATGGCAAATCATGAAGGTAATGTTGTAGATTATTCTGTAAATGAAGGTGGAATTGCAAAAATCAAAGAAACAGTTCCCATGATCGCTATTCCAACAACATCTGGAACAGGCAGCGAAGTTTCATCTGGAGCGGTGATTATCATGAATGACGGCAGAAAATTAATTCTTGCAAGCGAATATCTAAGACCAAAAGCTGCAATATGCGATCCCGATCTTACTTTAGATTTGCCTCCTGTACTAACAGCTGGAGCTGGCATGGATGCTTTGACCCATTGTATCGAAGCTATCATGTCGCCGGTTATAGATCCTCCTGCAGAGGCAGTAGGGCTGGACGGAGTTGAGAAAGTAATTAGAGAAAACAGTTTAGTTAGAGCCGTAAATGATGGACATGATAAAGAAGCTAGATGGAATATGATGATGGCTTCTACTGAAGGTGCTATGGCATTTTCAAAAGGACTGGGTGCAGTGCATTCTATGAGTCATGCACTTGGAGCAGATCAAGAACTCAGACTTCATCATGGAACACTAAATGGTGTTATTTTACCTACAATATTAAGATTCAATAAAGATCATGTAGGAAATAAATATTCAAAAATATGTAGGGCTATGGGTAAAGATGAATCAACTGATTTGGCTAAAGAAATAGAAAGATTAAATGAAGAGATTGGACTGCCAAGAGGACTAAGAGAGATGGGCGTAACGGAGGATATGATTCCTCACTTGGTTCAACACTCTATGACAGATCCAAGTAACGCAACGACACCGAGACTACCCTCTCAAGAGGAATGGGAAAAGTTATTTTTAGCAGCTATGTAGGTTAGCTGTATCCTAAATAACTAAGAAAAAAGAAGACTAAAAAAATACCCAGAGCAATAGTTAAGCAACTTCTCCAATTAAACTTACCTTTTGTCCAACTTATACGGTCGTCTCTTTCTGTTTGAGCTTTAGATGCTTTAAATTTTCCTAAATAAAAGAAAGCCCCTAAAGAAACTAGAGCTAGTCCTCCAAAAAAGAATGTATTTAAATCCACTTAATTACTTCTGAGTTTTGCAAGTAATCTGAGTATCTCTAAATAAAGCCAGACTAGAGTAACCATCAGAGTAAAAGCTCCGAACCATTCCATATACTTAGGGAGGCCATTTTCAGAACCTTGCTCTATAAAATCAAAATCTAAAACTAAATTAAGAGCAGCAATACCAACTACGAACAAACTAAATCCTATCCCCATTAGGCCGTTTGAATGAATAAAGCCAATACCGCTTCCTCCTCCAAACATAGTCATAATAATATTAACCATATATAAAAGACCTATCCCAGCTGTGGCACTGACTATCATGAGTCTAAAGTTCTCAGTCGGTTTAATAATTCCTGTTTTGTAGCAAATCAGCAAAGAGGCTAGGGTACCGAAAGTTAGACCAATTGCCTGAACTGCTATACCTGGATACTGAGCTTCAAAAATTACGGTAATACCACCTAAAAACAGTCCTTGAGCTAATGCATATACCGGAGCAGTAGATGGAGCCATTGTAGGTTTAAAAATAGTGACAAGAGCTGCAATAAAACCAACTCCCATTCCAGCAATCATCAAGACTGGGTTAGGAATGTTCCAACTTATAGCTGCAGTCGCAAAACAAAGCACTAATAGCATTCCAGTTTTATTGACTGTCCCTTCTAAGGTCATTTTTTGTGCAGCAGGCAAATCTCTAAACTGAGCATCGCCATCGAATTTATTTCCAAAAACTGGATTTCCAGATCTACCAAAAGTGTTAAGAGCTTGATGTTTTGACATAATTTTATTTATTGTTAAAAAAGATTAACTATATTATCCATGCCTATTATTATAATTGCTAGTGCAATAGACCAGATAACGCACGCAAATATAGAGCTAACGATAAATACATAGCTCTTCATTGAAGATAAACCAGCAATGAAAGGTATAAAAGGTCTAATTGCAGGTATTAAACGTCCAATCAAAATACCACCCCAACCATATTTATCAAAAAATTGCTCTCCACGTTTTAAAGCACTTTCTCTTTTTTTTATAAAACTAAAGCTCTTTAATTTAGGTCCAAAAACTAAGCCCAGATAAAAACTCAATGTGTCACCTATCCAAGAACCTAAACCTGCTCCAATGCAAATATAAGTTAATTTAATATCTGCTTCACTGAGTCCCACGGCAAAAAGGATCAAAATGATACTAGGCCAAACAATTCCAGAAACAATAAACGCTTCCAAAAAACCAATAATAAACATCGCAAGACCGGCAAATTCAGGATTACTAATAATCCAATTTAAAAACTGTTCAGAAGTCATTTAAGTGAGCATAATTAAATAAAATACTAATTCTAAGGCAAATCAATGATAAAGAAATGGAAAAAGAATTCATCTAAGTACCTTTTAGACAATAAGATATTTAAAATGAGAGAAGATTCAGTAACATCTCCAAAACTGGGGTCTGATCACAAGGTATGGGTAATGGAAGTTCCAACTTGGGTCAATATCATACCTCTCACACCAGAAGGAGAGGTAGTTCTAGTGAATCAATATAGATTTGGAACAGAACAAGCTTCTCTAGAAATACCAGGAGGAATGGCAGATCCTGGTGAGAACCCGAAGACAGCTGCAGTAAGAGAACTCAAAGAAGAGACTGGTTTTGAAAGCAATGAGGTTATAGAAATCGGCCGAGTAGAATCCAATCCAGCAATTATGTCCAATCACACCTATACGTATCTTGCTTACAATTGCAAAAAACTTGGCGATCAAAGCCTGGATGGAACAGAAGATATTGAAATAATAAAAAGACATATAGATGATATTCCTAAACTAATAAGAGAGGGTGCTATTCAACATGCACTGGTAGTAAGTGCATTCTATTTCTATAATCTCCATCAATCTAATTAACTTTTAAGGCCTTGTTGTAGATGGAAGAAATAAAAGGAAAGATACTCTTTTTTTCACCAAGCGAAGAGGAGACATCCTACTTCACAGATTCTTTGATTTATATGTGTGATCACAGCATAACTGGGTCACTCGGACTTATTTTTAATAGACAACTAGATCTTGACTTAAAAGATCTATTCAAAGGACTCAAGATAGGAGAAGACTATGCCTCTCAAAATAAAGCTTTCTTGGGGGGTCCCGTCAATCCAGGAGCAATTTTTATCCTGCATAGTTCTGACAAATCATGGAAAGATACATTACAGGTTAGCGAACAAATATCTATGAGCACTTCATTTGAAGCCTTAGAAGATATAGCAAAAGGTGATGGGCCAAATAATTATATTTTGACATTGGGTTACACGGGATGGGGTCCTGGGCAATTGAATGATGAGATCTCCGAAAATGCATGGTTGTCTTTCTCTGAAGATTTCAAATTAATCTTTGAAGTTCGCCCTGAAGATCAAATAAATGAAATATCCAAAAATCTTGGTTATGATATAAGAATGATTAGCCCAGACTTTGGTAACGCATGAAAATACAACATTCAATAATCCTCCTGCTTTCATTAATCATCTTTAGTTGTTCAGATGATATAAAAGTTCTAGAAGAAAAAATTAAGCTTCAAGCCGAAAAAAATAATACTGAAATATCCAAAGTAGATATTAAAAAAACAGCTCTATACTTAAATGCTTGGAGCAAAGAAGACTTCTATCAAGAAGCAATTGATGAATTCCTAAGCCAGGATCTAGTCAACCCTCCTCCGAAAGGAAGCATTCTTTTTACAGGAAGCTCAAGTATAAGATTTTGGAAAACACTCCAAGAAGATATGGAGCCCATGTTAACAATCAATAGGGGATTTGGTGGAGCTCATATCGCTCACGTCATCCATCACTTTGATGATGTAATTACAAACTATCAACCCAAAGCGATTGTATTCTTTTGTGGTACTAATGATATTGCAGCCTTGAAAGGTCCAAAACAAACTATTGATGATTTTAAGATTTTTATAAGCAAAGTGAGGGCTAATCTACCCGGGACTCCTGTTTTTGTAATTGGCATTAAACCCTCTGTCGCACGTGAATATCTAAAAGCTGAAGAAATGGAATATAACAAGACTATTTCAGAAATATCACAAAAAGATGAATTGCTATTTTTTGTAGATATTTGGGAAGAAATGCTCAATGCAGAGGGTAAACCAAACCCGAGCTTATTTGTTGAAGATGGCCTTCATATTAATGCTGAGGGTTATAAAATATGGACTAAATTAGTCCGGGCCAACCTTGTCAATTATTTCAATCTTTAGGCAATAGACCTAGCATCTTATAGCCCGTAAATTCATCAGATATATTCTGCTTCGGTCTATTTGGTAGTTCTTTGATGGGGTAAGCTATTGGAGTTACATCACTTTCAATTTTATCTCCAACTTTGATATTTGGTCTATCTACACTGAAATGAAACTGATCGTCTCCTCTAGTTGATCCGTCTTCAAAATAAATCGCTGTATGAACTATTCTTTCTGAAAGAGAAGAATTCGGCTTAGCTCTGTGAAATGTAAGGCCGTGATGAAAAGAAACATCGCCTATATCTAAATCTTGATAACTGACCCTGGAAGAAGTGAGGTTTGATTCATTTAAGAACTCTCGTTCATCTACCTTTCCTGAAAAAATATTTATAAATTGTTTTTCTCTATTTAGATGTGATCCAGGATAAAAACCTAATTGACCATTTGTTTTATCAATTTTACAAAGCGGTATCCAAGCTGTGATCGTATTACTTTCTTTTATTGGCCAATATGGTTGGTCATGATGTGGGTCAGTTTCTCTACCGCCAGCCTCTTTAACCAAGGCCTGATCATGCCAGATTCTAAGAGCAGAAACATTTAGGAGCTCAGCTGCAATTTTGCAAACTCTTTGGTCAAAAGTTAGTTTTCGAATTTCAGGATAGTCTTCCCATAAATTTTGACATTGAGTAAAAGATTGTTCATATTCAGATTTATCTTCAAGGGTCCTTAGATCCAGTTGCTTTCTCTCTTTAATAGCTTCTTTGACCACTTGTCTGTAAAATTCAATCTCAGAGGCTTTGAAGACATCTTTCACGACTACAAATCCTTCTTCGTTAAACCTTTTTTTTAAATCTTTTAGCATGTTTCAAGTACTTCTATCAAATCTATACAAGAATATCACAAAGTTCTTGTTTGTTTATGCGGTAATACTTTCTTCTCAGGGTATTCATGCTGATTCTCAATTTCAGGCAAGCAACTCTAAGATTTCACTTGTAACCGAATCCTTAACTCTGACAGAAAATGATGAGCTGTTGGTAGGAATAAAATTTGAACTTGAAGAAGGTTGGCATACTTATTGGGAAAATCCTGGGGATGCAGGTGAAGGTGCATCAGTTAACTGGAGTCTTTCAAATGGTTTTGAAGCTTCTGAGATCCTCTGGCCAGGGCCACACAGGATTCCAGTCGAACCATTAATGACTTTTGGTTATAACGATGAAGTTATTTTATTGACTAAAATTTCTTCTTTAAAAAATGCTTCTTTTCCTCTCAATATAAGAGCTAAGGTGGGCTGGTATACCTGCAAGGATATATGTATTCCTCAAGAAGGTGAGGTAAGTCTTGAAATCAATAAAGGTGAGATTTTACTCACCGAAGAAAGTGCAGAGATTGATGAATATCTCAGCACAGTACCGGTAGACTTTGAACAACTCTATCGCATAGAAAGACTAGATGATAAATTCTTTCTCCAAACAGATATTGGTGAGGGAGATCATTACCAAGATGTCTATTTCTTTCCAAAAGCCTATGGTTTAACTGCCTATAGTGATGATCAAAAATATGAAAAAAATCTTAATAGCTTCATTCTAGAGATCAATGCCTCGAAAGTTCAGCTTAATTTTGATGCTTTTGAAGGCGTTATTGAGGCTACAAATAGCGAAGAGACCTCCTATTTTAATATCTCCTACCCTCTGGAAGTTGAGAAAGCAGAAAACAACCAAAGCATAATCTTACTCTTACTTTTTGCATTTATAGGTGGGCTGATACTCAACATAATGCCTTGCGTCTTTCCAATCCTAAGCATAAAGATATTAAGATTTATGGACCATAGTGAGAACTCTTCAACGAAGACATATAAGTTCGGTTTGTATTATTCTTTTGGAGTCATTCTTAGTTTTCTTGTCATTGCTCTAGTATTACTTTTGTTGAAATCTAGTGGTGAATCAATAGGTTGGGGATTTCAGCTGCAATATCCAATAGTTATTTCGGTTTTATTCTATTTATTCATTGCCTTAGGGTTTATGTTTATGAGCAATCTTGTTTTTGGTGGTCAGTTAGGTCAATTAAGTTCAGTTGCTAGAGTCAATAATGAATCTCTAGAGTCTTTCTTGACCGGAATACTTGCAGTTGTAGTTGCATCTCCTTGTACAGCCCCTTTTATGGGCTCTGCCATTGGATTTGCGCTATTGCAGCCTGGTCTCAACTCAATCTTTATCTTTTTAAGTTTAGGGATAGGTTTTGCACTTCCCTACTTTATTCTAAGTGTTAAGCCTTCCCTTTTAGCCTTCCTACCTAAGCCAGGTGCGTGGATGGAGACATTTAAGCAGTTCATGGCATTCCCTATGTGGGGTTCTGCTCTGTGGTTATTATGGGTGCTGAGTGGACAGGTAGATAGTGATACCGTGGTGATGGTTTTAATTGGAGGATTGTTTATTAGCCTTTCTCTCTGGCTTTTGGAGAAAAATACCTCTGAAATAAAGTGGGTAAAATGGTTAGTAAGATTAGTTGCCCTAAGTTTCGTCCTATTTTCAGTTTTGATAATCCCTACCTCTTATAGTGAAAAAGACACCCAATCCCAAGAAGGGTTGGTCTATAACGAAGTCTTGTTAGAGCAATATAGGAACTCGCAAGAAATTATTTTTTTAAACTTTACTGCAGATTGGTGTATTACATGCAAAGTAAACGAAAGAGTAGCTTTAAAAACTAAAAACGTAAAAGATATTATCAAGCAAAAAAATATCAAATATTTGGAAGCAGATTGGACAAGAAAAGATGGTGACATAGCGCAAAAATTAGAAGAGTTTGGAAGAACAGGAGTGCCACTTTATTTACTTTATCCTTCTCAAGGAGAGCCGATAATCTTGCCAGAAATACTTACTGAAGATAGGCTAGTAAGATACCTCACAGAAATAAATTAATGAAAAAAAATCCATTTATAAACCTTTTAATCTTCTTATTTTTTTCCGAAATGTGTTTTAGCTATGAAGCTATAGACAATAAGGCGCCTGACTTTACTCTTTCAAATAGTTTTGGTGAAGAAATATCATTGAGTGAATTCATTGGGAAAAAAGTTATTATTGAATGGACTAATCATGGTTGCCCTTTTGTAGCTAAACACTATAAAAGCGGCAATATGCAGTCGACACAACAATTTTCAAAAGAGATGGATGTAGTCTGGCTGAGTATTATTTCTTCTGCACCTGGAACTCAAGGATATGTGACCCCTCTTGAAGCGAATGAATTAACTATGACAAGAAGTGCCTCACCTAGTCATGTTCTCTTAGATTCAGATGGCACAGTTGGCAAAATGTACGAGGCAAAAACTACTCCTCATATGTACATTATTGATGAAGGTGGCATATTAAGATATCAGGGTGCTATTGATGATGCCGGAGGAAGAGGTTTCATGTTTAAAGACCTCTTAAAGGCAAAAAATTATATCAAGAAAGGACTCATAGAGCTTAATAATGGAGACGACATAAGTTCGCCAATTACTAAGCCCTATGGATGTTCGGTTAAGTACGCTTCTTAGTTTATTACTCTGGTGCTTTAAATACAGAACCCAATTTTTGGCCTAAGCCCATATCGCCAGAGAATTTAACCTTACCTTGCATAAAAGCGCCCATGGCAGCTTGTTGATCTCCAGAAAAGACTTTTTCCATAGTTTCTTGACTGTCAAAAGTAAGAGTTAAACCCGGATCTTCATGGTCTGCTTCTTCAACAGATAGTTCACCATTGCTTATATCAACGTAGAAGTTAGTTAAATCTTCAATATTTATTTGAATGGTTGCCTCCACTCCGCTAGCTCCTTCCGCATTGAATGATGCTTCTAATTGATTCTTTAAGTCTGTAAACGTAGCCATAATTACTCCATATAAATTATTTGAAGTAATCTTCTCAAATTAGTCGCGGTTAAACCACCTTAAGTATGATTTAATTTGGTAAAATTTTTTATTATGGATAGAAAAGACATAGATCAAGAATCAAAAAATGATTTTTCCAATCGAGTAAATCAACAAACAGGAAGAACTTCTAGTGATAAAGTCATTACAGCAAAGTTCATGACTGAAGATCAAATGAACAGCTGGAATAATGGTGGATACATATTGATACCTGGTTTTGTAGATGAAGGCTTCTGTGATGATATGAATTTAGAAGTGCTGGATATCATTAAATCACTAGTTCCTGAGGGCAGTGCTTTTAGTCATGCTTATGCTGGTGAAGGCCATATAGCGATAAGAGAAATGAAGCCTAATCCTGATGCCCAAACCGTTGAAGATGAGATATCAAAACTCTTTAGAATTCATTCAACAGGTATATTCAATACCTTTATTAAAAATGAAAATTTATTAAATATTCTTGAAGATATTATTGGACCGGATATTGATTGTTTTCTAAGTCAGTTTATCTTTAAAAACCCTGGGGCTTGGGGACAGCCTTGGCATCAGGATTCATCTTATTTTCCATTTGATAGAGAACCTCAAGTTGCAGCTTGGTTGGCTACCAGTGAGGCTACTTTAGAAAATGGCTGTCTAGTAGTTCTTCCAGGTTCTCATAAAGAATCTCTGCATGAACATTTACCTGATGATAGAGAAGGATCAAATTACGGATATACTGAAATTAAAGATCATGATTTTTCTGAAGAGGTACCTATGACTCTTAAAAAAGGAGACCTTCTTCTTTTTCACAGCTTCTTGATGCATAAATCTTATGATAATAAATCTAAATCCAAAAGATCTGCTATGGTCTATCATTTTGCCGAAACAGGAACTGAATTTGGAGAAATAGACAGTCCAACTAATGAATGGATATCTTTAAGAGGAAGAGGTCTAAATGATTAAGTTCTTGAAATTTCTAGGCTTAATACTCAGTCCCTTCATCTTAGCTCTCCTTTATGTTTTCATTTCGTCTAGTGGATGGTTTGGATCTCTTCCTGAGGATGGTGAATTAGTTTATTCTCCAAGACCGATTAGCGAAAATCAATTAACCGAAAAACAAATCTTCTTTGGTGATTTGCATGTCCATACAACTTTTTCACAAGATGCTTTTCTATTTAGCCTACCCATGCTTCAAGGCGAAGGTGTGCATCCTCCTTCAGATGCATGCAATTTTGCACGCTTTTGCTCTTCCTTAGATTTTTTCTCGATCACTGATCATGCTGAGGGGATGACAAAAGAGATGTGGGAAGATTCTCTTAACTCTATCAGGAATTGTGATGAAATATCCAGTGATGACAATAAAGATTTAGTCGTGTTTGCAGGTTGGGAATGGACTCAAATGGGTTCTTCTCCTGAAACTCACTTTGGACACAAGAATGTGATCCTTAGAGATTTATATAATGCTCCTGATGTACCAATCGGCGCCGGTTTAACCGGGCTAGATCTTCTGATAGAAAATGACCTTACTCCTTTCTTGCCCTTGATAGCTGATTTTCCTCCTGAATCAATTGATTTTGATTTTCTAAAGTTCAGGGATGAAAGTTACTCTATTCCATTTTGTGATGAGAATGTCAAAGACGCGTCGGAATGTAAGGAAAGGGCTAATACACCTAGAGAGCTTTTCAATAAAATTGACGAACTGGGACTAGATGCCCTTGTCATACCTCATGGAACAACTTGGGGAATACATTCCCCTGCAAACTCAACAATGAGCTCCCAACTGCTTAATGATAATCATGATCCTAAAAAACAAAGATTAATGGAAGTGTACTCAGGCCATGGTAATTCGGAAGTTTATAAAAATATACAACATACCAAGAAATTACCTTCTGGGGAGTTTGAATGCCCTCTGCCTACAGAAGAATTTGAACCTTGTTGCTGGAGAGCCGGAGAAATAGTTAATCAACAGTGTCTTAATGAGACTGGTAAAGAATGCAATGATAAGGTGGATGATATTAGAAAAGAGTTTGCAAATAATTCATCTGGCCTTTTAAGATTTAGCTTAGTGGAGAATGCTACTCAAGAAGACTGGAAACAGTGTGGTCAATTAAAAAACTCTTTCTTACCGGCTTATACTTATCGACCAGCCATGAGCTCTCAAGCAGCCTTAGCATCAGAAGTTGAGATTGAGAATACAATTAACTCTTTTAAACTTGGATTAATAGGATCTACAGACAACCATAAGGCTAGAGCTGGTGCAGGGTATAAAGAATTTGCGAGAAAATCGATGGGTGATTCCTGGGGAGCTAAAGACAATCTAACCTGGATTCTCCCACCTGAACGTGGCGCTTCATTTTACTCAACCGGTGGTCTAGTTGCTGTTCATGCCGATACACTAGAAAGAAATAATATCTATAATTCACTATATGACAGAGAGGTTTACGCCACTTCGGGGGAAAGAATTCTTCTGTGGTTTAATCTAATCTATAACAATCAAGAAATACCGATGGGAAGTGAAATTGCAATACCATCTGACCCTACTTTCGAGGTACGAGCGCTTGGATCTTTTAAACAGTTACCTGGTTGCCCTGATTATGTTCACACAGCAATGTCCAAAGAAGAAATTTCACGACTATGTCTTAACGAATGCTATAACCCTAGCAATGAAAGGTATCTAATCGATAGAATTGAAATAGTTAAAATCTTGCCTACCCAAAATCTAGGTTCGCTAGACAAAGCTATACAAGATCCTTGGAAGACCTTTCAATGCGATGATACTGGCCAAGGTTGTTCCATTAGCTTTCAAGACAATGCCTTTTCTTCTGCAAAAGAGAATGCTATTTACTACGTTAGAGCGATACAAATGGAAACTGATGCGGTAGGTGGAGACCCTTTGCGCTGTGAATATAACGAATTTGGAGAGTGCATAAAAATCAGGCCCTGTTATGCAAGTGGGCCAGATTTTGATCCGAGCGATGATTGTTTAGCGCCTATAGGGGAACGTGCTTGGTCCTCCCCAATTTTTCTAAATTATCTAAATTAAAGGGAATAGTGATAAGATGCTTTCACAAAATACTTATGGCAGATGGATTTTAGCGGCAATCATATCCTTTCTATAGATCAATTTGATCGTTCAGATATCGATAAATTATTCTCTGTTGCAGATAAGTTAGAACC
>JADHSF010000018.1 GCA_016777005.1 SAR86 cluster bacterium
CAAGGCCTAGAGACTCTAAGTTTAAGAATGGAGAGACATGTTTCCAATACACGAGAAGTGGTGAATTTCTTATCGGAACACGATGCTGTTAAAAGTGTTTCATACCCTGAATTAGACAACCATCCAGATCATAAATTAGCACAAAAAATCCTTCCAAAAGGTTGTGGTGCTGTTTTCACTTTTGAAATCAAAGGAGGTGTTGAGTCTGGCAAAAAATTCATCGAATCTCTTAATATATTTTCTCATTTAGCCAATGTCGGTGATGCGAAGTCTCTCGTGATACACCCAGCAAGCACAACTCACTTTAGGATGGATAAAGCTTCATTGAAAAAAGCTGGTATTACTGAGGATACAGTTAGACTTTCTGTTGGTATTGAAGATATTAATGATCTGAAAGAAGATTTAGATGAAGCGCTAAAACAAGCTAATAGATAATATGTATCATTACCCAACAACAAAAATTAACAAAAAGAGTGAACCTATTATTTTTATACATGGCACAGGCATGGACCATACCGTTTGGACTTTACCAGTAAGACACTATCTTAGGAAAAAGAGAGATGTAATATCAATTGATCTACCGGGGCACGGAAAAAATAAAGATAAGCCTCTTGATTCCATAAGCAAACTATCCAATTATATTTATAACTTTTTAGATAAGCACTCAATAGAAAACTTTTCTATTGTCGGTCATAGCATGGGTTCTTTAATAGCCCTAGAAATGGCATCTAGTCATCCAAGTAGAGTTGATGCAATATCAATGATAGGAACTGCTTTTCCTATGCAAGTAAATGAAGCGTTATTAGAATCGGCAAAGAGTAATCCTCAAATCGCAATAAATATTCTCACCTTTATGGGATACAGCTATTCCTCTAGGTTAGGAGGAAGTAAAAATCCAGGAATGTGGATGACAGAATCAACGAAACGTTTAATGCAAAAAAGCAATAAGGGAATTATCTACAAAGATCTTAAGGCTTGTTCACAATTTGATAATGGATTAGAAAAGGCTAGAAATGTAACTGCCAAAGTTCAGCTCATTCTGGGGACAAATGATTTTTTGACGCCTCGTGTTAAAGCACAAGATTTAATTGACAATTTTAAGGACCCTCTAGTTGAAGAAGTGCGCGGTTCAGGGCACTCCATGATGATGGAAGAGCCTAATATCGTCTTGGACTATCTTAATAAATTATTTTAAGATTAATTAAATATGCAATATAAATCATCGGAAATACTCATTGGAGATGGTGGGATGGGAACAGAGTTAAGAATGCGAGGTGTCGAAGTGCCTTCTCATGTTGAGTCAATATGGTCAGCATTAGCTTTAACTGAAAATACATCTGTTATAAAAGAAATTCATCTAGATTACATTGAGGCAGGTGCTGAGTTTATTATCGCAAATAACTATGCTGTGACTCAGCCTATCTTGAAAAGAGCTAATATGTTGAATCAACTAGAAGCATTAACTCTAAAATCAATTCAAATAGCAAAAGAAGCCATACAAGAATCAGGCAAAAATATATTATTAGCCGCTTCCCTTCCGCCATTAGAGACAAGTTATCGATCAGATTTAATCTTGGAGTCTGCTCCAATGGATTTGATGTATGAAGAACTTGCTTCCATACTAGAAAATAATGTTGATATTATTATCTGCGAGACTATGTCCCATAGCGCTGAAGCTAGGAGTGCATTAGCTTCAATACAACATTCTAGTGCACAAAAATGGCTTAGTTGGACTATATATGGCAATCAAAACACTCTACCCAGTGGTGAAACTATTACTGAAGCATTTAACGAAGTGTCTGATTTAAAATGTGATGCATATCTAATTAATTGTGGTGGAGCTAATTTGATTACAGAAGGCATAAAAGAATTAAGACCATTAACAACTAAAAGAATTGGTGGTTACGGAAATTCAGAAAAGATAGAAATAAGTAACCAAGATAGGTCTGATAGACCTGAAGAAGATCATTGGTCATCCGCAACTGCAATTAACGAAAAGGAATACACCGAAGAGGTTCAAGTTTGGATTGAAGAAGGTGCAACGATAGTAGCGGGATGCTGTAGAACAAGACCATCCCATATAAAACATATGGCTGAAGCCTTTCAGGCGAACACTTAAAGATTATCTATGCTTCATCTGCTATTTCAGCAGAATCAATAATCGCTTGTAAATCACCAGCTTCGTGTAATTCAGTAATAATATCACAACCACCAACAAGCTCGCCGTTGACAAATAATTGAGGGAAAGTAGGCCAATTTGAGAACTGAGGTAAATTAGCTCTTATCTCAGGATTTGTAAGAATATCTACAAAAGAAAATGGTTTGCCACACTCGATTAAAATCTGTGATGTTTTTGAAGAAAACCCGCACTGAGGTGCATCTGGTGATCCCTTCATATACAAAAGGACCGGATTATCATTAACTTGTTTTTCTAATTCTTCTAATACTGTCATACGTTTATTTTACATTATTTACATAAATCTAGGTATTTCTTAGTGACAGTTTCCAGACCATCGATTAAGGCATCCGAAATTAATGCATGTCCTATAGAAACTTCGTCAACAGGAGCTTTATCGAGAAAAAACTCCAAATTATTTAAATCTAAGTCATGACCTGCATTTACGTCTAAGCCAATGGATTTAGCATACTTAAATGATGTTTCATAACTTGATAAAACTTCTAATATGGGATTTGAAGCATAAGGACCTGTATAAAGTTCTATCCTATCAGCGTTGATATTTTTTATGTTTTCTATTTGTTTTATATTAGGATCTACGAAAAGGCTTACTCTCGTTTCATTAGTTTTTAACTCTTCAACAATATCAACTAATACATTGTGGTCTTTTCCATCAATCTGCCAGCCATGATCTGAGGTTAATTGATCTGGTTTATCGGGCACTAACGTACATTGATCTGGTCCTATCTCCTTTACAAGATTAATGAAACCTGGATAAAATTTAGTTTGCTCCGAGTAAGGATTTCCCTCAATATTAAATTCAATATTTGAACTTTTACATAGGTTACTCAAGTCCAATACGTCTTCTGGTGTTATGTGCCTTAAATCAGGTCTTGGGTGAACCGTTAATCCATTCACGCCACAATCAACTAAGATTTTAGACATTTCTAATAAATTAGGTCTGTTTTCACCTCTTGCATTTCTTAACCACGCAATTTTATTTACGTTGACACTCAGTTTAGTCATTTTGAATATGATCTATTACAACCTTGCCACTGACATGCCCCGTAGCGACAGCTTCGTGGGCTTTATTTAATTCATTTATATTATAAATTGAATCTATTATGGGTTTAATAGATTGATCTTCGACTAAAGCAGTAAGTTGCTCGAGACCTGATAGGCTTGGTCTATAAATAGACCAATGAACATTAATTGGAGTATATTGTTTCTTTTGTTTATGTCGTAAATATAAGGCATGAGGTGCACCAAGTATGAGTCCTTTAGAGTCAAGCGTATTCACCAAAGGATGGGTAAGCGTTATGTAATGTGAACTATTTTCAGTTTTTAGAATTTGACAACATTTTTCTACAGAGTTTTCTAAAACATTACTTCCGAGGAGGTCGTAAGCAATATCATAATCATTCAATACTTCGTAAAAATTATCTTGGTTGTAATCTATTACATGGTCAGCACCCAGTGATTCAACCAATGCAATATTTTTAGAGCTACAAGTAGTTGCAACTTCACAACCCAAACTCTTAAATAACTGAATAGAAAAACAACCTACTCCACCGGCCCCGCCCTGGATGAAGACCTTTTTACCATTTAAATCATTAGGACGAAGTCCTGACCATCTCACTAAAGCAGACCAAGTGGTTAAGGCCACATATGGCAAAGAAGCAGCTTCAAGATGAGTTAAGTTTTGAGGTTTAAGCGTTACTTCATCGATGTCTATGGAGACAAACTCTGCATGTGTCCCAGAGTTAGCATTTGATGTACAGCCCCAAACTTCATCGCCTACATTAAATTTATCTACTTTTGAACCTAGCTTTTCAATTGTTCCAGAAAAGTCTGAACCTAATATCCACGGAAATAGATCTTTGCGTTGTTTTTCAAAGATAGTTTTTCCATAACCTTCACGTTTCATAAGATCGATCGGATTAACTGATGAGGCATTCACCTTGACTAGCACTTGATTAGGCTTTGGATCTGGCACATCAAAGTTATTCTCTAGCCTTAAAGTAGATGCATCACCATATTGTCTTATAGTCGTTGCGTACATTTATATTCCATCCATGAGTAATTTTATTCCTATTGCCAACAAACATGCATAAGTTAATGCATAAAATTTTTCGCCGTCTATCTTTTGAGTTAACTTATATCCTATAAAAAAACCTAAAGGAGCAAATGGCATCAAAAACAATGCAATTATAATGTTTTCTATTCTTAATTGGTCTAAAAGATAATACGGGTATATTTTTATCAGATTAACCAAGCCAAAGAAAATTGCACCTGTTCCCACATAAACTCTATGATCAAGTTTCTGAGGGAGCATATAAATATTATAGGGTAGACCCCCTGCATGAATACCAAAACTTGTGAATCCAGAAATAGTTCCCCAAATAGATCCTTTGGCTAGAGAAACTGTTGTTGTTTTTGAAGCTTTAGAAAAAAAGAAATAATTGAGAGAAAAAACGATAGCCAAAGATCCCAAAAATATCCTTATATTATCTTCGGATAAAAAACTAAACCAAAAAAAACCAAGCATTATGCCAATCACAGCTGCCGGTAGAAGAATTAATAGATTATGAAGATGAAAACTTTTGCGATAGCTATAAATACTGATCATATCTTGTACGCATAATATTGGAAGAAGTATTGCAGCAGCCTGTAAAGGTGAGATTACCAATGACATTAAAGGAACTCCTAAAATTGCTAAAGGACCTGCAAAACCTCCTTTTGCGATACCGTACAACAATACAGCTGGTATGGATACCGCATAGAAAAGAGGATCGTATATCAGCATTAAGTTAATGACGGATCAAAAACAACTTTTATACTTTTAGAATTTTTATCACCTGCAACAGCAAAAGCTTCTTCTGCTTCATCCAGTCTAAAACGGTGAGTGATAATTTTTTTCCCAATTTCAGGATATCTCGAAAGTACTTTAGCAGCTATCGTAAAATCTTTAACACCATCGGTAGAGCTGTACATTATGGATGGAAAAATTTTTATTTCATTCATGATCACCCTCAATCCAGGTAAATTTATCCCTTGCATTGGTATACCCAATATAACAATCCAAGAACCCGATTTAGCAGTTTTAGAAGAAAGAGATAAGGTTTGATCATTACCGACACAGTCTATAACTCTATCGTATTTTCCATTCAATTCACCTGCTCCAAGTTCATGAGCAGCTTCTATTTGATGATCATATTTAGCGTATATATCAACTTCGCAACCTATATATTTAGCTGCTACTATGGCGCAAAGACCTATGGAACCTCCTCCTATAACGGCAACTCTGTGAGTATCTTTAGTATTTGTTTGTACCAATCCATGAATTGCCACTGCCAAGGGCTCAACCAAGCAAGCATCCTTTATTGGCACTCTTGAATCAAGCTCAATCAAACAACCTTCAGGTACGATCATCTGTTCCGTCATCCCACCATTAATACTCATCCCCATACCCTTGCTGTCATTCTTACAAAGGTGGTAATTTCCAGACTTACAAACTTCACAAACTGAGCAAGGAATAATGGGTTCTACAGCTACATGTTTTCCATTACTCGTCACTCCTGATATTTCATGCCCGGCCACATGAGGAGAATGGGATTTTGACTGAAGCAAATGCAAGTCACTTCCGCATATTCCTGCAGATGCAACATCAACAATCACACCTTCGCCAATTGGTCTTGGGACGATGGAAAATTTTACTTTACCATCGGCGTACGAAACTGCCTTCATGTCTTAATTGATAGAGTCTTATATACGGAATCGGCTACATCAGTAGCTGTCTTCCAGGCAGTTATGCCAGCATGCATTTGATTCATCGTGAATCCAAGAGATATTTTATTATCAGGGTCTGCGAATCCCAAAGAACCCCCTGCTCCACCATGACCCATGGAATTTTTGTTTGGTCCCATACTGACGTCCTCTGTGCCCAGCATGAATCCTAAGCCAAACCGAGTATGCATTTGCGCAAGAACAAGATCTTTACCATCTGATTCAGTCTGTCTTGCTAATTCTATTGTTTCTGGAGTTAGTACATGCACGCCATCTTTGGATCCTCCGGTAGCTAGAGCCCCATAAATCTTGGCCAGCGATCTTGCAGTCCCGTGGCCATTGGCAGCAGGTATTTCTGCTTTTCTCCATCTTTTAGAATTTGCTTCCATATCAGAACTGTCTAATGAATTTTTTGGGTTATTAAATGCAGCTCCAGAAGGTTTTTCTGGATCAGTAAAATCAAACAGAAGTTGGAGAGAATTAGGAAGTAGAAATTTAGGAAGTTTTAGTAAAATAGGCATAAGCAACCTTTGCAGTAAAACGGGCTTATTTGGATGTAGATCAGCTACTCTGGAAAATTTATCTTCAGGTAACCCTATCCAGAAATCCAAGCCCAAAGGCTTTGCCAATTCATCATCAAAATATTGACCAATGGTTTTTCCTGAAACTCTTCTAACAACCTCTCCTACGAGATGACCATAAGTTATTGCATGATAACCATGAGCAGTTCCGGGTTCCCAGAATGGCTCTTGTTTCGCCAATTCTAAGCAAATTAAATTCCAGTCTGTAAAAGCACCTGATTCTAATGGCTCCCTGATCCCACATAAGCCAGACTTATGACACAATAAATATCTTACTGGTATAGATTCTTTTCCACTGGCAGCGAATTCTGGCCAGTACTTGGCTACTGGCTCATCTAGATCAACAAGGCCTTTTTCAACCAGTTGTAATAAACATATTGCAGCCAGTCCCTTTGTGCTAGAAAAAACATTTACTATGGTGTCTTCTTTCCATTTTTCTGTCCTTTCAAGATTGGTGTGACCGCCCCAGAGATCCATTATCACCTCTCCATCAACTTCCAAGGTAATGGCACAACCTAACTCAAACCCACTAGAAATACTTTCTTCAAATATTCTTTTAGCGTCAACAAATCTTTCATCGCAATAACCTTCTACCATAATATTTTTCCTGAATTTTTAAGAACTTGCTACGACACCACCATCGCAAGTAATCGTTTGTCCAACAGTATAGGCACCAGCTCTTGAACTTAAGAAGATAGCTAATCCAGCTATGTCTTCAGGAGTACCTACTCTTCCTCTAGGATTAGTATCACCAATCGAAGACCAATCTATATCGACGTCTCCTCCGCCTCCAACTCCTGTACTTAACATCCAAGTTGGAAATGGTCCAGGAGCAATAGCATTAACGATAATATTCTCCTTAACCAATGAAGCGGCTAAGACTCTTGTGAGATGGTGAAGAGCTGCCTTAGAAGGCCCATAAGAGAATGCATCAAATAAACCTGTTTTAATTCCATCTATGCTGCCAATATTAATAACTCGAGATGGATCTTCAGAAGTACCAGATTTTCTTAAAAGAGGTAGTAGTTTTTGGGTAAGAAAGAAAACTCCTTTCACATTAGTATCCATAACTTTATCCCACCCTTGCTCGGAATATTCATCGATAGGCTCTCCCCAAGAAGCACCAGCGTTATTGACCAAAATATCTAGATTGCCTTCTTGAGAAATCTTACCTGCAAGACTATTGATACCTTCAAGGTTTGATAGATCGGCAGGCATAGATATACACTCACCGCCATATTCTTCTTGAAGTCTTTTGGCAGTAGCATCACACACTTCTGCTTTTCTAGAACTAATATAGACTTTTGCACCATTTGCTAAGAATCCTGCAGCTATCATCTCCCCTATACCCCTTGATCCGCCAGTTATTAAAGCTACCTTTCCTTCGATTGAAAATAAATTCTTCATATTTCTCCCTCATTATTTAAAAATTTTAATGGCAACAGTGTAAGTGCGTAAAGGATCAAGGTAAATTATTAAATTTAAATTAAATAACAGACTAAGAATACTTATGCTAGGACTTGTAATTATTACTATACTGTTAACTTATGGATACGGAAGGAATTTTAAGAGCATTGGAGAATATAAGTTCTACCCCAAGGAATCATTTATTCATTCAGAGCTTAAATGGAGTTTTAATAAATAAAAAAAAAGTAGATGATGAAGTTTATAACCTGTGTTCTTTACTTGAGTCTAAAATTTCATTTAGTTCTGAAGATACAATTTTACAAAATGATTGTATTTATTTAATCACCATTCCATTAATAACAAATTTCGGTGAAAAGAGTTTCAATGATCATTTAGGAAATCTAGAAACAACCCAGACTTTGTTAATAGATTTAAAGTATGAAGGGAATATGCTCTCAGTCTTTAAGATTCAATAGGTTTTCTAAACAATAGAGTCATGCGATCACTTTCCCCTATTTCAAGATACTTCTCTTTGTCAGTGTCTTTGAGTCTTAAGTTTGGTGGTAAAGTCCAGACGCCCTTTGGATAGTCTTTCAAATCTTTTGGATTTGCATTGATTTCTGACTTAGCGACTAGTTCGAAGCCATGTTTTTCAGCTATTGCTATTGCGTGTGCTTCTGTAACATAACCACTCTTCCTCATCATTTCCATTGATGTTCCAGGTTTTGCTCTATGTTCAACTACCCCAAAAATACCACCTGGCTTTAAGGCTTTGTGTGTATTGGAGAATATACTATCCATAGTTGGGCCAAGCCAATTATGAAGATTTCTGAAGGTTAAGACTGCATCAACTGTACCGGGATCAGATAATTTTGAATCTAAATCAACTATTTCAACTCTTCCATACATAGAATTACTTGACATTTTTTCTTCAAAATTAGATCTACTTCTTTTGTAGTAAGCGCTGTCTGAATCTGCACTAAAATGCGCTGCTATAAGTGTTCCTGGATAGTGTATGAAGTTAGCTAAGATTTCTGTATACCATCCTCCACCAGGTGATAGCTCTACTATAACCATGTCGGATTCAAGACCAAAGAAAGACAAAGTTTCGAGGGGATTGCGTTGATTATCTCTTACGATATATTTAGGTGACCTGTCATCACTGTCAACTGCTCCTTTAAGATCATGAGCGGTCAGAGAATTGAAAGAAATTAATAAAGAAAAGATGAGTCCAATTTCAAAAAGTTTTTTCATAATAAAATAATATATTTAAATTGCTGTTTTTAATAGTGTAGAAATAACTCTTTCAAGTTGATCGATATTTCCACAAGGAAATACTTTGGTGCAATAAGCAGAATAGGTTTTCATTACTGAATCGCCTGTATCCCATCTATACTTTCCTTCGGGATTTAACCAAAACACTTGTTTGGCACGTTCATTTATTGTTTTCATGAGATTTGCTTTCTCAGGACCGAAGTTGTTTCTGGCATCTCCTAAGATCACTACTGTTGTTTTTTTATCAATATCGTCTAAGCATAGACTGACAAAATCAGTAAGAGCTTGTCCATAATCTGTAGAACCTCCGCCATGTTTTTGAAGAGCTTTTTCTATAGCTTCATCTAGCTGAGAATCTTTAAAATCATTAGTCACTTCTCCCAAATTAGATGAAAAAACAAATGCTCTTAGCTTGGACACAACTTCGGTTAAGCTAAATAGAAACATAAGCATGAACCTAGCATATGCACCTACAGAACCGCTTACATCACATATCACATATATTTTAGGTCTATCTACTTTCTTATAAGACCAACTCAAATTAAAAAGGATGCCTTGATTGACCCAGTTGTCTCTTATTGTTTTTCTTATGTCTAACCTACCCTTTTTATAGTTCTTTTTTCTTCGCGAATGAAGATTAGCTAACTTTTTAGCCATTTTTCTTACAAGGGAATGTACTTCATGCAGATAAGATCTATCAATTTGAGCCATATTCATAGATTTGAATACCTGCTCTCTTAATTGTTCTCCAGAAACATCTCCATGGAGTAAAAACTGTTGCTGGACATAATCTGAAACTCTTTCTCTTAGATTGGCTAGCTGATTTCTAAGTTCTTGTTCGAGTTCGGAGGGTAATTCATCTTCTCGCGATGCTCCAAGCTGCATGAGTTCATCTTCAAGCTTTCCAACGCCCATTTTTTCTAAAATTCGTCTAGTAAAAACGGATCTTTGTGTAAAATACTTTATCTCTCTTATTTCAGCTGCTTCTGCGGCATCAGCAATCGATAACATTAAATCTCCTTGCGAACCTTCCAAGAGTTTTTTAGCTAAATCAGAATCAATATCACCTATATCATTTAACTGATTGGTATCTAGCGGAATTTGTTGCTTAATTTCGTCTGCAAAGAAGTCATCGAAACAGGCTTCAAATTTCTTTTTTTCATCTGGGGTTTTGGGCAAAACAATTGATAAAGTTCTTTTTAATAGCTCTTTATCTTCATACCCAACATTATTGACTACTGTGACAGCATCAATAGTTTCAGCGGGAGAAACTCTGACATTTGAGTTTCTTAAAGCTTTAACAAAATCAGTTAATACTTTTTCCATCAGATGTTTCTGTTGCTAATGAAACTAGAGACGGAATTTCTTTCTTAACTATTTCAATATCTTGTTGATGTTTAAGCAAAACATTCAAGGTATCTTCTGCCAATTTAGCATCTAACTCTTCAGAGTTCAGAAGAATTACTGTTTTTGCCCAATCTATAGTCTCGCTGATAGCCGGTAACTTCTTAAGATCCAACTGCCTTATTCCTTGCACAAAATTTACTAACTGTATTTGAAGAGCTTCTGATATTTCAGGCACTCTAGCTTGGATAATTTGTCTTTCAAGTTTTGCTTCAGGAAATGGAATGTAAAGATGGAGGCATCTTCTTTTGAGGGCATCTCCTATTTCTCTACTATTATTACTAGTAAGCATGACCAGTGGTTTTACTTCTGCTTTTCTTACTCCTAGTTCAGGAATTGAAATCTGAAATTCCGATAAAATTTCTAAAAGTAAGGCTTCAAACTCTTCGTCAGATTTATCAACTTCATCGATCAGAAGAACTGCTCCTGTTTTTGATGTTAAGGCCTCGAGTAACGGTCTTGTTTCTAAGAAATCTTCCGAAAAGAATATATCTTCAAATTTCATCAGTCTATCTAAAGATTCTTTCAATCCTTTTGCGCCTTCAAGCACCTCTTGCATCTGTTCTTTTAAGATTTGGGTGTATAAAAGCTGTTTACCATATCTCCATTCATACAAGGCTTTAGATTCATCCAAACCTTCGTAACACTGCAATCTAATCATTTCTTTTTGAAAGTATAGTGCAGCGGTATTGGCCAACTCCGTCTTACCTACTCCAGGAGGACCTTCAATAAGAATTGGTTTTTCTAACTGCGAGGCTAGATATACAGCCGTAGCTATTTGTTCACTACAAATGTAGCCGTGTTCTGCAAATCCATTTGAAATATCGTCTATGATCTTTTTAGGTCCATCTGTCATTCATTTTATCCTATCAATTTCTTTATCGCATCTATGGTGCTTATTGGGTCATCAACAAATAAATGATGCATAGTACCCGGAATACCTATAACCCTCTCGCCAGGGATATTACCGACATAAAGAGTGTAGTCCAAGATGTCTTGTGTAAAAATTTGACTCATTAAACCATAAACAATATTAATTTGGCATTGATTGGACATCAAAATATCAGTCAAGTCTTTTGACTTATAAGTCTTCATAATTTTCCCATCGGATTTTAAGACCCAGCCATTATCTCTTTGCTTAAATGAGTTGGCAGCAATATGCTTTAATAAATATTCGTTATTGCAAGGCTGAGGCGGAATTAGCCTGAAACTCTCAATGGCAGAATCTTTATCATCATAAATAAAATCGGCTCTTATCATTGAATTACCAGAAGAAAATCCTCTAACTTTTTCTGGAGGAAGAACGACAATTGAGTCTAATAAGGTTAAAGATTTAAATAATTTTGGATATATTGATGTTGCTTGTAAGGAAATTGAACCACCCATACTGTGTGCTATAAAATCTGCATGAGCCCATCCCATATCATCACAAACACTTTTTATTTCATCAGCAAAGATTTCTTGGGAGTACTCATCTCTATGATCACTGTCCCCACAACCAGAAAGATCAATAGCGACGACACAGTAATTATCAATGAAAGCAGGTGCAACAAAATCCCACCAGTGAGCGTGCGAGCTATAACCATGTATAAAGAATAATCCAGGTTTTCCCTGATCACCCCATACTAAATAATTAATACTCTTTTTGTGAACCTCTATTTGCTTTGCAATAGGTTTGATTAATATTGATTCATTGAACCAATCGATATTTGACATTTGCCTAGCTGACTGAATTTATGGCAGTCTTGAGAGCTTCGGCAATCTTGTCTAGATGCTTGGGTTCAACTATCAAAGACGGAGAAAGGACTAAGAATTCTCCTGAATACCTCACTAAAACATTATTGTCATAACAATGTTGAAATACTTTTGCAGCAAACTCCGTAGCTGGCAATCCTTCTGATCCAAAATGAATGGCGCCCATTAAACCTATGTTTCTGATGTCTATAACTTGATTCAAACCTTTTAAAGAGTGAATTGCATCTTCAAAATGAGGCTCCATTGCTTTTGCTTTATCAAATAAACCTTCCTCTTCATATACATCTAATGTGGCTATGCCCGCAGCACATGCCACAGGATGTCCTGAATAAGTATATCCATGAAACAATTCGATCATGGCTTCGGGTCCTTCCATAAGTTGATCATAAATTGAATTATCAAAAGCTACAGCACTCATAGGTATCATCGCACTAGTCAGGCCTTTTGCCATGGTTATCATATCTGGTCTAACCTTAAATCGATTGGCAGCGAAACAGCACCCCAGTCTTCCAAACCCTGTAATGACTTCATCAAAAATTAACAAAACATTATGTTTTGTGCATATCTCTCTTATTCTTTCTAAATAACCTTTAGGAGGAACGATTACGCCTCCAGATCCTGTTACAGGTTCAATAATTACTGCAGCAACTGTTGAAGGGTCTTGAAGCATAAGAATTTTTTCAAGTTCATCTGCTAAATGAAGACCCCATTCAGGCTGACCTTTCGAGAACGCCATATGTTCAACGTCCCAAGTATGAGGCATATGATCTATACCGGGCAGCAAAGGTCCAAAAGATTTTCTATTAGGGGTTAAACCACCAACGGAAACACCGCCAAAATTTACACCATGGTAGCCTTTCTCTCTTCCTATAAATTTAGTTCTTTGACCCTCTCCCTTAGAAGCATGGTAGGCAAGAGCAACCTTCATGGCCGTTTCAACGGCCTCTGATCCAGAATTACCATAAAATATCCTATCCATTCCTTCAGGAGTTAGAGATGAAATTTTTTCTGCTAGCTCGAATGCTTTTGGATGAGACATATTAAAAGCTGTCGCATAATCAAGTTCAGCTACCTGATTTTGAACTGCTTCTACTATTTTTGGATGACAATGCCCAGCATTCGTACACCATAGACCAGCAATCCCATCTAAGACCTCTCTGTCATCATCAGTCTTGTAATACATACCCTTTGCAGATGTCAAAAGACGCGGATTAGCTTTAAATTTTTTATTTGGTGTAAATGGTAACCAGTAATTATCTAAATTTAAATTTTCTTGTGATTTCATAGCTCAAATTATACTTTATCAACAGGTTCAAGTTCTTTCTTTGTGCTGACTATACAGATCATTGCAACAATTAGGAATACGATTAAATAAGGGTAGATAATGGTCATTTCATTCTCAAGCATGATCCAACCAACAACTGCAGGAGCTAAAGATGCGCTTAGTAATATGCAAGCATTCAGCCAAGCTCCCAGTCGACCAGAAGGATCTATATCAGCCGCAGCTGCAAGAATAAGAATAACCATAATCACAAAAACTATATTCCAAGTGATGTTGCCATAATAAAAAGTATCAAAAGAAGGAATTCCAAAGATCGAATAAACACAAACTGAGGAAACTAGAAGACATAATAAAATTGTCTCTTTTCTTCTTATTTTATTTCCAAATATACCTATAAATACTGGTCCAAGAAGACTCAAAATAATGGCTAGGGATATAACACTCCCAACTTCAGCCACTCCCAAATCTATATATTCCACTCCAAATCTTTCCATAAATGCCCACATACCGCTGGAAGGGATTTCATAAAAAAGAACCGCCGTAATAAGTAAGAAATAAAGCCACTTCTTGGCAATGGGTTCTCTAACTAAATTCGCATCGTTTTCATTGGATGTTTGGGCAAAGAAAAAGAGCAAGGTTAATGCTATGTAGACATAAATAAAATTAAAGAAATAATAACTATGCCCTCCATCTTCTATCCAGGTACTAGAAATGTATATAAGAAACGCAGCGGTTAGTGATGCGAAAAGGGTAAACAGTGCATAGGATCTATTGGGATCTTTCGAAGAGGCTAATATTGAATGACCTGAGGCAATAAGCATGCCGCAACCTATTCCCGAAAAACCTTTTATAAAAGTAATTTGATTAACATCACTGGATACAGAGCATAAATAATAACAAACCATGACAATGATACTGCCAGTCAAGCCAAGTGCCCTACCCTTATAAGCTGCGTTACCGAAATATAAGGAGCTAATCGCAGCGAAGAAAAGTTCAAGCGTAACCACCAATCCAGCTTCTTGTGAATTAGCATTCAGCCCAACCGATACAGCGCTTACATTAAAGGGCGCTAACGAGGA
>JADHSF010000019.1 GCA_016777005.1 SAR86 cluster bacterium
ATGGGAAGAATCCCAAGAGTTTGGTACGGAAATGCATACTCTAGAACAGGTGCAACAGGTGATTACAGAGGTTGGTATGATTACGATACATCTGCAAGTAATTTTCCTGGTCCAATGCCTAAAGGAGATCCAACTGCATTTTGGTTAGGAGCAGGTTCAAAATACACCGTTCCATCAGGAGACAGTCCTTATGGAGTTGCTCAAAGTACAGATCCAAACTTTGAAGCACCATCTTCATGGAGAACAAGCTTAGCTCTAGATATTTTGACCCAAGGTGGCTGGGATGTAACTCTTGAATATAATCTTGATGAAGTTAGACAGGCTATTTTCTTTACTGATTTAGGTCTAGAGCAAGAAGGCACACTGGCTGATGGTAGGGGAATCTACGGCGGAAGAGGCGACTATAGGTTAACTAATACGGACCAAGGAACTACTGAAGCTTGGACTATATCTACCGCGAAACAGTTTGGTGATGTGAATTGGTTTGCTGGTTACACCAAAATGAGAGCTAACGATGTGTTTGAACTTACCAGTGCTCAAAGTGAAAGTTCTTATGGTAGATCTGTGAGAGCAGATGGTGAGAATATAAATGCTGCAAGGTCAAACTTTATGGTTGAGCACAAGTTTATCTCTAGCTTAGATTACACAACACAACTAATAGGTAACAACGATACTAGATTCTCTTTAGTTTACGTAAGAAAATCAGGAGAGCCTTATAGTGTTACATTTGATGGCTATGATGATGCTTTCGCGAATGATAGAAGCGATGGTGGATATGACGCTGCTTACATACCTACAGGCGCTTCAGATCCGAATGTTGTTTTTGCAAGTACTGCTGTAGCAGATGCTGTAATGGCACATGTAAATTCATCCGGTCTTTCTAGTTACAAAGGAACAATAGTTCCAAGAAACGCATTTAATAGTCCTTGGAATTCTTCTTTAGATTTAAGAATTACTCAAGATATTGAAGTTATGGAAGGTCATAAAGTAATTGTTTATTTAGATATCACTAATTTGCTTAACTTGATCGATGACGATAAAGGAATAATTACTGAATATAGTAATAGAAGCAGGCAAATAGAGCTTGATCGTGATAATCCTTATGATTCAGAGGGTAGATATAATATTGTTGGTGTAGATCCAGATGACGGATTGAGAGTTTACAATAACAATGGACAATCTTCTTACCAATGGAACTTAGGATTTAAGTATCAATTCTAAATTCATAAAATTAAAAAGACGCCACTATATGTGGCGTTTTTTTTATAGAAGTCTTGGACCGTTTGCGCTGCAAACTTTGGATGCATAATTAACTGATTTCATCAGTGATTCTATTGAGTCGGAATTTTCTAAACAAGATAAGAAGGTCCCGATTAAAGCATCTCCTGCACCATTAGAATTTATCATATTAATTTTAGGGGCTTCTACGTATTGTTCGTTATAACGAGCTCCGTTTTCACCATCTGTAACTAGGGTATTGTTCGTATTCATAGAAATTAATTTCTTGATTGCAGACATTTCAATTTGATTACCGTAGAGCATATGTAATTTTCTTGAACTTAACCACATGAGATTACTAAGATTTTCTTCTATGAGAGATGCATCAGATATTCCAAAACATATTTTTAAATCAGCACTCTCTTCCAATGCACTCTGAGCAGTACTTAATCCGTTGTTTGTAGATAAACTAAAATTATCAAATAGAAGATATTTAGATTGCTTTAACTTATCGATATTTAGACTCTTGGGGCTAAGATCTAGATTAGCTCCTAGATGAGCTGCCATAGTTCTTTGCCCATCAGGCGTAACAAATATTAGACAAATTCCTGTGTCTAGATTAGATCTTGAATAGGAAACATCTCCTAATTCATCCTTAAAGCTATCTATGAAGTATTGACCGTATTCATCATCGCCTAATGAACACGAATAATGAGTCTTAGCACCATGTTTATTTGCCGCATAGAGAGAATTAGCAATAGAGCCACCAGGCAATTTCGAATGAATATTTTTAGAATATGTCTCCAAATATATTGTCAGTTCTTCTGTAGCAATATGTTTCATGCTGCCTTTTTTTATCTCGATATCTTGAAGTTGAATCTCACTAATTCGTATTTCTATATCTACCAAGGCATTTCCAAATCCGTATATTGTGTTCATATGGTCTATAATCTAGCTGAAAAAGATTAATTATAAATAAATATTAAATTGGAAGCTCCTTTCTCAGTTCTATCTCTTGAAGATCTTGATAATGATCTTGCTTCTTTCTCGAATAATCTTGGAGAAAGCTTTAAACAATGGGGTTTTTGTGGAATTAAAAATCACGGAGTAGATACCGAGCTTGTAAATGAAGTTCAAGAAATGTTTATTCAATTTTTTTCATTTCCTGAAGAGAAAAAAAAAGAATATTTCAGGCCAGAGTATGGAGGGGCAAGGGGTTACACGCCTTTTCAGGTTGAAACCGCTAAGGATGCTAATATTGCTGACCTGAAAGAATTTTGGCATGTCGGACGCGATTTAGAAAAAAAAGATCCTTACAGAAGGTGGATGCATGATAATTTAGATGTAAGCGATATTTCTTCCTTTACAGAAAAAACTAATCAATTATTTTTGCAGTTTGACGAGCTAGGCAACGAACTTCTAAAGGCAATATCCCTTTACCTTAATTTGCAATCTGATTACTTTAAATCAATAACAAATAAAGGTAATAGCATAATGAGAGTAATACATTATCCGCCCATAAACTCAATTGATATAGGTGAAAGGGCGGGTGCTCATGAAGATATTAACTTGATTACACTGCTTATAGGCGGTCAACAGGCTGGTTTAGAAATACTGTCAAATCAAAATGAGTGGCTAAGGGCTTCGGTAGATGACGGCGTAATTATTTGTAATATTGGAGATATGCTACAAAGGCTTACCAATAATAATTTAAAATCAACTACACATAGGGTTAAAGCAATAGGCAATGAAATGGAATCTTCTAGGTATTCAATTCCTTTTTTTGTCCATCCTAATCCGGATTGGTATATTGAGACGCTTGATAATCAGATAAGTATTGATAATCCAAATTCCTATCCAGGTGGAATTTTAGCTGAAGATTATCTGCAAGAAAGACTAAAAGAAATTAAACTATCCTAATGGAATATTTACAGCCAACTCTGGGTTTATTTGGTCTACTTGCCTTAGGGGCAATTTTTAGTGAGGATATAAGGTCTATAAAACTTAGATATGTTCTTAGTGGAATACTGTTACAGTTTATTTTAGTAGTAGCACTGACTAAGGTAGAAATCATCAGTTCTTTATTTGGTAAACTTTCAGAAGGGGTAATGGTCCTTAAAGCTGCGAATGATTATGGAACTGGATTTGTTTTTGGATATCTCGCTGATGGAGCTCCTAATGCGCCATTCGATATAGCCAATCCCGGAGGTACTTTCATCTTTGCATTTGGGGGTCTTACCTTGGTCATATTGATGTCAGCTCTATCTGCTCTTTTATGGCATTTAAGAGTTATTCCCTTCATAGTTAATGCTTTATCTGTTCTTTTCAAAAGACCTTTGAATGTTGGTGGACCTATCGGTCTTGGCGCAACTGCAAACGTATTCTTGGGCCAAGTAGAAGCTCCTTTGCTTATTCGACCTTATCTTGCGTCTATGACTAGACATGAACTGCTGATAATAATGACAGTGGGCATGTCAACTATTGCAGGGTCGGTGATGGTCGTATACACCACAATGCTTACGCCTATTTATGGACCAGGTTTAATTGGCCACTTTCTATCGGCGTCATTAATATCTGTTCCTGCTGGCATTATGTATGCCAATATGATGATTCCTAGTGACATTAAAACCGAATTTCCTGATGAGCAAGCAGATGATTTGTACTCAAGTACTATGGACGCTGTTACTCAAGGTACCAAGAATGGTTTGGATATGTTTCTTAATATTAGTGCGATGCTCATTGTTGTAATGGCATTAGTTTTTTTGTTAAACGCAATTCTGGGTTTGCTACCTAATTTCAATGGCGATCCTATTACGCTAGAACTAATCCTTGGTTATATTTTTGTTCCCCTTGCATGGTTTATGGGAATACCTTGGAGTGAATCTCTTGCAGCAGGTCAGTTATTGGGTGTTAAGACAGCTCTTAATGAATTTGTAGCCTATCTTTATTTATCTGACGTAGAGACTTATGATTTGAGTGAAAAAAGCAGACTTATAATGCTTTATGCTTTATGTGGTTTTGCGAATCTCAGCAGCGTCGGTATATTGCTTAGCGGTATTAGTGCGATGGTACCTGAAAGAAGAATGGATCTAATTTCTGTCTCTGGAAAGGCATTATGGGCTGCTTTATTAGCATCTTGCTTAACTGGATTCATGGTAGGAATACTTTAATACTAAGCTATCTTTTTCTCTTTGAAGTGTTTTCTACAGACTGAAACATATCTTTCCTCTCCGCCTATTTCAATTTGAGATCCATCAGCCATTATATTTCCTTCGTCATCTACCCTAAGAACCATTGTTGCTTTTCTACCACAATGACAGACTGTCTTGATCTCTTTTAAGTTATCGGCCCAGGCCAATAAAAATTTACTTCCTTCAAAGAGCTTCCCCTGAAAATCAGTTCTAATACCAAAGGCTAAGACTGGTATATTTAATTCATCTACAATTCTTCCCAATTGCTCAACTTGTGATTCCGTCAAGAACTGAGCTTCATCTACTAGAACACAATCCACAAGATCATTATTATTTTTGTTTAATATATCCTTGTAAATATTTGTTTTTGTATTAAAAGTATTAGATTTTGCTTTTAAACCAATTCTTGAAACTATTTCACCAGATCCATATCGATTATCTAAGTCAGAGGTATAGATTTGAGGCTTCATGCCTCTTTCTAGATAGTTATGATTCGACTGGAGCAGCATGGTAGATTTACCAGCGTTCATAGAGGAGTAGTTAAAGTAAAGTTTGGCCATAATTCAGTACTGTGAATGTGATACTATAACAGTCTTTTTTATGTCCACTGAAGTTGATAAGGCACAGACCCAAGATGAATCTGTAGAAATAACTCATCCAGAATCCCTGAGTGTGTGGGGTCTTGCGTGGCCTTCAATTTTAAGTAATTTATTATTTGCCTCTGTAGGCCTGGTTTCCATAAAAATGGTAGGTTCACTTGGAGCTGAAGCGGTGGCTGCAGTTGGTACAGGACAAAGAATCTTTTGGGTTTTTCAAGCTTTGTTAATGGCAGTGATGGCAGGAACAACAGCACTTGTTGCAAGGGCTATAGGTTCAGGTGATGCTGAAGAGGCAGCTCAAGTAACTAGAGCGTCTTTAGGTTTGTGTTTATTGATATCCTTCTTTACATGCATTCTTTTATGGTTAGGTGCTGACTCTATGATCGGTCTTTTTGGCTTAGATGAAGTTTCAAAAAATTTATCTGTTACCTATACTAAAATACTTGTGGGATTTACTCCTGTCTTTGCTATATCTATGGTTTTAGGAACAGCACAAAGAGCGGCAGGAGATGCTAAAACTCCTTTGTATATTGGTTTGCTAACTAATATAGTTAATATCATTCTCTTGCTAGGTTTGGTTGAAGGCAGATACGGCATGCCTCAAATGGGTGTTGTGGGTGCTGCCTTAGCGGGTGGCTTAGCATTCACGTTTAATTCTCTACTGGTTCTTGCTTTATGGTTTGGAAAACGTTTAGCAGTGAGTATAGGGAAAGCAGGCTCTATGACGCGCGAAAGATTAGGTCAGCTAATAACTATTAGTTATCCAGCCGGTCTCGAGTCATTCATTTTCCAATTTGGTATGTTGTCTTTTTTCTGGATAGTCGCACTTTATGGAACAGATGCAGTTGCTGCTTACGGTATAGGAGTAAATGTATTGATGCTCTCATTCACCGTTGGTAATGGTTTTGCAATAGCTGGGGCAACTCTAACCGGTCAACACTTAGGAGCTTCTGATCCTGATAAGGCCTATGATTCTGGTTTCAAAGCTGCCCTAATGACCGTTCTGTCTATGGGTACGCTAGGCATTATCTTGGCTGTTTTCTCTAGAGAGCTAGCTACCTTTTTTATTGATGATATTGATGTTGTAGATAAGGCAGTTATATTTGTCTGGATGTTGGGAATCATGCAACCATTTATGGCAATTGAGTTTTCTATTGGCGGAGCCGTTAGAGGTGCTGGAGATACTAAATCACCTTTGATAATAACTATGATTGGTCTGGTGCTTGTTAGAGTTCCGCTCGCATATTTATTCTATCGCTTAGGACTGTCTATTGAGTGGATATATGCTACTTTGATAGCAGATTATTTCTTGAAAGGGGTTTTGCTGGCTATGAGGTATAAATCTAGGCGTTGGATGAAAGTTCTAAATACTAATAACTAATATAATTTTTTATATGAAATTCCTCTTTTTTATTCCATTCTTCTTCATAATTTTTAGCTGTTCAGAAACAACATCTATAGAAGCTTCTAAGAGTCCGACTCCTGATGATCTCATAGCACATTCATCTGAGTTCAAAAAAGAAGTCATAGAAGTCACCGAAGGGGTTCATGTTGCTATTGGATATGCTCTTGCTAATGCAATTCTTGTAGAGGGAGAAAATTCCAATATTATTATTGACACAACTGGCACTATAGAAACAGCCAGAGAAGTGAAAGCTTTATTCGATGCAATAAACTCAAATCCCATCGAAGCAATCATCTACACTCACAATCACGGAGATCACACATATGGAGCGACTGTATTTGCAGAAGACTCCAATCCTGATATCTATGCACATGATTCAACAGAAGAGTACCTCTCAAGAGTGATCGGTATAATTCGCCCTATTATCTCTGCTCGAAGTAACCGAATGTTTGGTAATTCTCTCCCTAAATCTGAAGTAGAGAATAATGGTATAGGGCCTTTCTTAGAGATTGGTAGGGACGGACGACAGCCCGGTCTTCTTTATCCAACAAAAACATTTTCAGATAAAATTAAATTCGAAGTCGGTGGTGTGAAAGTAGAGCTTTTTCATGCTCCTGGAGAAACTAACGATCAATTATTTGTTTGGTTACCAGAAAAGAAAGCATTATTTCCTGGAGATAATTTTTATAAAACCTTTCCAAACCTATATACGATTCGCGGTACTCCATACAGAGATCTAGCCGGATGGGTCAATAGTATTGATGTGATGAGGTATCTTCAGCCAGAATTTTTAATTCCCAGTCATACGAGACCGCTGGCGGGCCAAGATAATATTAATGAAATTCTAACGACTTATCGTGATGGAATTCAATTTGTTCATGATCAAACTGTCAGGCTGATGAATTTAGGATTAGGACCTGATGACATAGCAGAAACATTAGTTTTGCCCAAGCATTTAGGAGATTCACCATTTTTAAAAGAATTTTATGGGTCCCCTGAATGGTCTGCAAAAAATGTTTTTTCTGGCTATTTAGGCTGGTTCAATGGGAATCCTTCTTCTTTAAAACCACTTCCTCAAATAGAAGAAGCTGAAAATTTTATTAAGCTAGCTGGTGGTTGGGATAGTCTGCTTGCCACTGCTGAAGGGTCTTATTCGAATGGTGAGTTTCAATGGTCTTTGCAGTTAACTGATTATTTACTTAAATCAAAACCGGATGACACTCAGGCTAAATTGCTGAGACAATCTTCGCTTGTCGCTTTAGGGAATAAAGAAAGCAATCCAAACTCGAGATACTATTATTTAAGCAGTGCCGCTGAGTTAGATAAAGATTATCAACCAAATGATATTTTATTACCCAACATTGAAGCCATAACAAAATATCCAATAGAATCGTTTATGGAAACTCTCAAAGTAAACGTTATTCCTGAGAAATCTTTAGATAAAAATATACAGTTATTATTTACCTTTACCAATTCAACAAAATCTTTTTCAGTATTTCTTAGAAAGGGTGTTTTAGAGGTGCAGCCCTTCATGGTTTCGGGTTCTTCAGTTCAAGTCACATCAACTGAAGAAGATTTAAAGAGTGTGTTATCCGGTGTTAAGAGTCTTCCAATAGCTTTAGTTAATGGTACATTGCAAGTTAATGGAAGTAGAACAGATCTACTTTCTTTTTTTAGTAGTTTGAGGAATTAAATATGAAAAATTTTGATGATATTTCAGTTGAGATTATAGGCAATCTTGCCCATGTAGAGATTCAAAGGCCGCCTAATAATTTTTTTGATTATTTGCTTATACAACAAATTGCAGACGCCTATGAAGAACTCGATGAAGTTTCAGAATGTAGAGTTATAATTTTAAGCTCACAAGGAAAGAATTTTTGTGCAGGAGCAAACTTTGGACAAGATGAAGATATGCTTGATAAATCAGTTCCTTACGCTAAGTTGTATGCTCAGGCAGTCAGATTATTTAAAACACGAAAACCAGTAATAGCAGCTATTCAAGGCGCCGCCATAGGCGGTGGGTTGGGTTTGGCACTTTCTGCTGATTTTAGAATCGCTTGTCCAGAAGCAAGGTTTTCAGCTAATTTTGCTAAGCTTGGTTTTCATCCAGGTTTTGGGTCATCAGTGACTTTACCTAGAATAATAGGTAAACAAAAAGCTATGGACATGCTTTATACCGCTAGAAGAGTTGGGGGAGAGGAGGCTTTTAATATAGGACTTGCTGATAAAATTACAACGAAAGAAAATTTAATAAACGAATCAGAAGACTTTGCCTCACAAATTGCTTCTTCTGCACCAATGGCAGTAGAGTCAATCAGATCTACTGTAAAAGGTGATCTTGCGGAACAGGTAGAAAAAATAGTTGATTGGGAATTAAGTGAACAAATGAGACTTCAAAAAACTGATGACTTTAAAGCAGGAATAGAAGCTTCGTTAACTAGGGATACACCTCAATTCAATCGCAAGTGATTAAATCTTTAGCTTCTTAGGATCAAGTATTGTAGGTTTAGCCGTTTTAAGAAGATTAGGATAATCTATAGAATAATGTAATCCTCTGCTTTCCTTTCTCTTTAAGGCACTTTTAATAGTTAAATTAGCGACAAGGGCAAGGTTTCTTAATTCAATCAAGTCTGAACTGATCAGGTATTTACCGTAAAAATAATTAACCTCTTGATTGATATGCTTCATTGCAAGTTCTGCTCTTTTTAAGAGATTATTGGATCTTACAATTCCTACATAATCCCACATAAGTCTTCTAATCTCATCCCAGTTATGCCCTATGATTACTCCTTCTTGTGTCTCAGTTACTTTCGATACATCCCACTCCTCAACAGAATAATTATTCTTTTTAAAATTTTCTAAAATATGTTGAGAGGCTTTTTTAGCAAAAACTACGCACTCTAGAAGAGAGTTACTGGCCAATCTGTTTGCTCCATGTAAACCCGTGCTTGAGACTTCACCAATTGCATAAAGATTATTGATATTTGTATGGCTATTGAGATCAACTTTGACTCCTCCACATGTGTAATGAGCGGCAGGAACAACAGGTATAGGTTCTCTGGTTAAATCGAATCCAAAGGTCTTGCACTGCTTGAGGATATTAGGAAATTCATCTTTTATTTCTTCAGGATTTTTATGGCTGATATCTAGAAAAACATTATCTTCACCAGTTATCTTCATTTCTTTATCTATCGATCTAGCCACAATGTCCCTTGGTGCAAGTTCTAGTCGAGAATCATATTTTTTCATAAACTTCTCCCCATTACGGTTTATGAGAAAAGCACCTTCACCTCTCAAGGCTTCACTAATAAGAAATGATTTTGCATCAGGATGAAACAAACACGTAGGGTGGAATTGATTGAATTCTAAATTTTCTACTATGCATCCAGCTCTCCATGCTAGTCCGATTCCATCTCCCGAAGAACCATCCGGATTACTTGTATAGAGATAAACTTTACTAGCACCTCCAGTTGCAAGGATCGTTGAACTTGCAGTAAATGCTTTAACTGCATTTGCTTTTATATCTAAAACGTAAGCTCCAATACAATTATTTTCATGCGTTATTAAATCCACAACAATATGATTTTCTAAGATTTTGATATTACTGATACTTCTTACAATGTCAGAGAGAGAGCTAGAAACTTCTTTACCCGTTGCATCTTCAGCATGAACTACTCTTCGTTTTGAGTGCCCACCTTCTTGAGTCAGGTGAAAATTTTCTGAGGATTTATCTTGGGTAAAGTTTGTACCGAGACTAGCCAACCAATTAATAGCTTCTTCTCCATGACTGACACATTCTCGAACAGCAGTTTCATTACATAGACCATCACCTGCAATCAGGGTATCTCTTAAATGTTCCTCAATAGTATCATTGTCATCTATGACAGCAGCTATGCCACCTTGGGCGTACCAAGTTGAACTATCAATCAATGAATTTTTTGTAATAAGAGTGACTTCAAAGTTCTCAGATAGTTTTATTGCGGCACTCATTCCAGCTGCACCACTGCCAATTACTAAAATATCTGTTTTAATCAAGAGGCTTAAAGATGAGTGAATAATCTGTAGCTGTTATATTCTTGGTTAAGTCTCCCGAAGAGATGTAGTCAATATTCAAAGATTTCAGCTTTGATATATCATCTAAAGTTATATTCCCTGAAACTTCCAATTTTATCTTACCTTTGGCTAGTTGACTGGCTTTCAACAAAGCATCATCATCAAAGTTGTCCAACATGGCAATATCAGCCTTAAACTTAATTGCATCATCTAATTGGACTAAATTCTCAACCTCTACTTCAATGATTGAGACACCATTTTGTTTCAAAGTTGATATGGCATTTTCTATAGAACCACTAGAAGAAATATGATTTTCTTTTATTAGAGCCGCATCGTAGAGACCCATCCTGTGGTTTTGCCCGCCTCCAATCAAGACCGAATATTTTTGTTCATATCTTAATCCTGGTAAGGTTTTCCGAGTATCTAATAGTCTTGTGTCTGAACCTGCCAAATCTTTTTCATATAAATATGTTTTATATGCGATTCCAGACATCATTTGAAGAAAGTTAAGACCTGTTCTTTCAGCGGCCACCATAGATTTAGCGTTACCTTTTAATCTTGCTACTTCAGAATCTGGTTCGATTAATGTTCCTTCTTCTTGATTCCAGATTATCTCTATATTCGGATCTAATATCGTAAAAGCCGTTTCAAACCACTTTGATCCGCATAAAATTGATTCTTCTCTAGATATCAGCGAAGCAGCTTGAGATAAAGAAGGGTGAATCAACTCGCCAGTGACATCACCTAGGCCAATATCTTCCTCTAGAGCTTGATGAACAGAACGCTCGACCTTGCTTAATTGTGGATCTCGATTTTTAGACATTGAAATTAATCATTTTATCCAAGGGGATCTTAGCTTGTTTTATTAGATCCTCTTCAAGATGTATCTCATTACTTAATTGACTTAAACATTGACTGAGGTTGTCGAGTGAATTAAGACCCATCCACGGACAATGAGCACAACTCTTACAAGACGAACCAGTACCGCCAGTAGGTGCTTCAAAAAACTCTTTATGAGGTGAAAGTTGAGACATTTTATAAAAAATTGACCTGTCTGTTGCCACTATAAATTTATTAAAACTTAATTCTTGAGATGCTTTTATCAAATGAGAAGTAGATCCTACCGCATCAGCTAAAGATATAACTTCAGACGGGGACTCTGGATGAACTAAAACTCCAGCATCAGGATGTAATTTTTTAAGATCCCTAAGTCCTGAAGCTTTAAACTCTTCATGAACCACACAGGCACTATCCCAAAGCAGCATATCAGCATCCGTTTCTTTCTGCAGATAACTTCCTAGGTACTTATCAGGGGCCCAAAGTATCTTTTTACCCTGAAGATGTAAATCTTCTATTATTTCCTTTGCAATACTAGAAGTCACCACCCAATCGGCCATTGATTTAACTTCGGCTGAAGTGTTTGCGTATACAACCAAGACTCTGTCAGGATGTTTATCTTTCATGACCTTAAGTTCAGATGCAGGACAACCCAAGTCAAGTGAGCATGTAGATTCTAGTGTAGGGACATAAATATGTTTTTCTGGACTGAGTATTTTTGCGGTTTCAGCCATAAACTTTACACCTGCCACAATTAAATGATCCGTTTTACAGTCTCGTCCAAACTTGGCCATTTCAAGTGAGTCTCCAACGAACCCCCCAGTACTTTCGGTTATTTCTTGTATGAAAGGATCGACATAGTAGTGAGAAACAATAGTGGCATTATTCTTCTTTAAGTCTGCTCTAATATTTGCGAATAGACTTTCTTTATCAATTTTCTTATCAATACCATTAAGGGAATTTTTATGACGATTTATTAAATCGATATTTAGAAATCTTGATGAAGCTTCCATGTCTTAGATGACTATTATATCAAAAAAACATTCCTCATCCTTCACCTAAGAATAATTCTTTTTGTTACAATGCGGCTCAATTAGACAGTTTCAAAGGATAGTTGGCAGAGTCTGGTTGAATGCACCGGTCTTGAAAACCGGCAGGGGGTCAAACCCCTCGGGGGTTCGAATCCCTCACTATCCGCCACTTTCAGCTTATTTAAAGGATCTCTCGTAGATCCTTTTTTTATGTTTTGGACCGAATTTGGACCGAATTTAAACCAAATTAGAAGTTTTTTAGAAGTTAGGTTCTTTCCAACCAATTACACTGCGGGTGATTCGGACGTCGATGTGTTGTTACACAGTGGACATAAATGTTCGTGGCGCCGCGCCGAGATGCTAAGATTGGTTCAGGAGATGAACCAAATGGAACACACGATTACATGCTACTGCGGTATTTGCACTTTAAATCTAGTAGATGATAAAGCAACTTGTCACTTTCAATGCGGGTGCCACTCCTGCAGACAAAAGATTCAATTCGGCGAAATTAAGGGCGGTAGAAAAACCACACCATTGCCAGAACTATTTCTCATGCCTTCGCGTCTTCACGAAGCAGTGGGTATTGAGCATATGAAAGCTTACAAACTGCGCGAAGACGCTTCGTCCACCCAAGTTTACTGCACAAAGTGCTGGGCTATATTAGGTGTGGATCATACTGGCTATCACAATAAGATTTTTCTTAATTTCCCTGAGTTCTGTAATAACACTGGAGACCTGAGCTTGCCATTAGTTGCTTATATTTGGATGGAAGATTACAACGATAGTATCGGGCCAGCACCCACCGAAGATGTACCACTTTTTGAATCTACGAGGTATGAACAGGAAGATAAACGCGCATTTTCTATTCCTGAGATAGCGAACACATTTGCTGAGCCTGACGCTCCAATAAAAGGATATACCTTTAGATCTGTAGTTGAATCACTTGAGGAGCCGACGATTCTTGGTGTGCAAGAGCAAGACAATATTTTTGAAATCTTTTGATGTATTAACCCTTAACCAAATTACTCTGTTTGAGTATTCCTAAAGATTGTCCAATCTGTAGATCCGTATACTCCATTAGTTCAGCAATCTCATTCGCTTTAACTTTAAGAGCTCTCATGTCATGCCCCGCAGTATATCTAGGTTCTTATCTACCAATCACATTACAGGTGATTCGGACGTCGTTATGTTGTTACACAGTGGACAGAAATGTTCGTGGCGCCGCGCCGAGATGCTATATTAAAATTATGAATGAAAGGTTAAGATTAATCTTTAATTTTGAAAATAAAGGAGAAATAATGAAAAAATTATTAATTATTGTTTTAGGTATTACAGCATTTGGTCTAAAGGCTGATATGCAATACATGGATGTAATCAAGTATGAATTAACTGGGAATTGTTCCATAGCAGAGATAGCTTCTATAAAAGATGATTTCAATAAAATCTTAAAAGGCCAGGGCCAAGACTATCAAGCAGAAATTTGGCAGCCAATTGAATCTGATGATACAACTGTTGTCTATTGGGTAGGCAGAGCACCAACTTTTCCAGATTTTGCACAAGAGTTTACTGATTATTTCGAACAGGCCACAAAAGGAAATACACCTGAGGCTGGTATAGAAGAGTCGATGCTAAACTGCCGCACTGAACTTTCAAGAAGTGGTTTTTTAGTTCAATAGCACACACTAATTAAGTTGCTATTAATTAAACCTTTTAGCAACTTAATTAATTCAGAAAAGATAGATTAACCCTTAACCAAATTACTCTGTTTAAGTATTCCTAAAGATTGTCCAATCTGTAGATCCGTATACTCCATAACTTCGGCAATCTGATTTGCTTTAACCTTAAGGGATCTAAAGTCGTGTCCTGCAATCGCGTAACCAAAGAGAGTAAGCGTTAAGCCATCTCTCATCTTCAAGTTGTAAGGTTGTGATTCGTGATAGCCCACAAAGTAATGAATACACCAACCAGGCTTAAACGCATTAACCATTTTCTTTCTGTAAGGCATCCCATTGGCTACATATCTATCGATAGACCTTGAACTCACGTCTAAATACTCTGCCATTGTTTTCTTATCTACATAATCATCG
>JADHSF010000020.1 GCA_016777005.1 SAR86 cluster bacterium
CTCCAAGAAATATCCGTGATATGTAAAAGACCATCAATTCCTCCTAAATCTACAAAAGCTCCATAGTCAGTTAAATTCTTAACAATACCGTTTATAGCCTGGCCTTCAGCTAGAGTTGAAAGAAGCTTTTCTCTCTCTTCAGAATTTGCTTCTTGTAGGACAGCTTTCCTGGAAAGGACAACATTATTTTTGTCTTTATCCAACTTAATGACTTTAAATTCTTCATAGCCACCAACGAGATGTTCTAGATCTTTGGTAGGAATTACTTCAGCTAGCGAACCTGGTAAAAATGCCTTAATTCCCTGAACATCAACTGTCATTCCACCCTTCACTGAACCAGTAATAAGCCCTTTCAGAACTTCGTCTTGAGTCATGCAATCTTCTATTCTTTTCCAAACCTCTTGTTTTATTGCTTTTTCTCTTGAAACGCGCGTATTGCCGTGACCATCTTCTATAGCTTCAAGCGTTAATTGAACTTCATCTCCCAATTCTAATTCAAGTTCCCCTGATTCATTTAAGAACTCAGATTTTAGGACTACCGCTTCAGATTTAAGACCAACATGAACCACTACATGGTTATCTAGTATGTCGATAACTATTCCAGTCACTAGACTGCCTTGTTTCATAATTACGGTACTTAAATTTTCGTCTAATAGTTGTTCAAAGCTTGCTGACATATTTTTATTTTATAGGTAAGTTTTTATTTCCTTAACCACTCCTTCAGGGTTTAAGTTACTTGTATCAATCATTACAGAGTCTTTAGCTGGGATCAAAGGAGAATGTTCTCGCTCCATATCTTTCTTATCTCTTTCTTCTAACTCTTGTAAGAGGTTGCGCATGTTAACCTCCAAACCTTGTCTTTTCAACTGTGTTTGTCTTCTTTTGGCCCTTTCTTCTATTGAGGCAGTTAAGAAAATTTTATGCTCAGCATCACTGAAAATTACTGTACCCATATCTCTTCCATCAGCAATTAACCCTGGTTGTATCATGAAGTCTCTTTGGCAGGGCTTAATGAACTCTCTAATAATTGGCTCTGCAGCTAGATTTGAGGTTAATTTTGCCATTTCTTCAGTTCGGACTATCGATGTAATATCTTCATTCTCAAATAATACTTTTACTGGCTCTCCTGGAGTTCCAGGATCAAATGAAACGTTAAATTTAGCCTTTATTTCATCTTCTTTTTCAGAGAAATTTTTTAGAGAAATTGCATTTTTCTTCATGAAATAAGCTAATGTCCTGTACAAAGCCCCACTGTCTAAAATATTCCATTTCAACTCTAGGGCAAGCATCTGCGCTATTGTTCCCTTCCCGGCCCCACTAGGACCATCAATAGTTATTACAGGAACCTTTAATTTATTCATGATTTATATTTATTCCAATTTGTTTACATGTTTCTACAAAGTTTGGAAAAGATGTTTTTACATTCTCACAATCTAGAATTTTAGTTTCGCTATCAGACCGAAGAGAACCAATTGTGCTAGCCATAGCTATTCTATGATCTCCAAATGAATTTATTTCTGCAGACTTTAAAACCCCTTCACTTCCTAACCCATAAATCTCTATATCATCTTGACTCAAATGATATTTAACTCCAAAGGCCTCTAATGCATTTGCCATAGCCTGTAATCGATCGCTTTCTTTTGTTCTCAACTCCTTAGCATCTTTTATTTTAGTCACCCCTTCTGCTAGCGCAGCAGCTATAAAAAATGCCGGCATCTCGTCAATCATATTAGCTACGAGATCTGTATTTAGAGTTATCCCTTTGAGATTAGAAGTCTTAACTAAAATATCTGCCGTAGGCTCAAATTCATTAACTTCATTTAGTATTTCAATGTTTGCACCCATATGCCTAAGAGCATGAAGGAACCCTATTCTGGTTTTATTAACTCCTACATTTTTGATCAAAATCTCTGAATCGGGGCTTATTAAAGCAGCAAGAATAAAAAATGAAGCTGAAGAAAAGTCGCCACAAATATTTATATCGACTGGTTTTAAAGTCTCTATTCCTGCAACACTTATAGTCCTTGCAGGGCCAGAATTTGTAATTTCAACCGGTATACCAAATGCATTAAACATCGTCTCGGTATGATTGCGAGTTATAGTTTCTTCTATTATCTTAGTTTTTCCCTTGGAAAATAAGCCAGCAAACATTATGCAAGATTTAACCTGAGCGCTGGCAACAGGCAAAGTATATTCAATAGATTCAAGACATTCTGTTGGTAGTATTGATAGGGGTAAAGTTCCATCTTGTGAAGAAGATATTTTTGCACCCATTAATGTCAATGGCTCAACAATCCTTTGCATAGGCCTTGAGGAAAGAGAGCTATCTCCTATTAAAGTAGTAGGAAAATTCTGTGCCGACAAGACACCGGAACATAACCTAATAGATGTACCAGAATTTCCAAAATCTAATGGTGCCACTGGCTGTTTCAATCCCTTTATACCATTACCTTCTATGTAATAAACTCCTTCATTTGAAGATATCTTAACTCCCATCTTACGAAAAACTTCGATCGTAGCCAGACAATCTTCACCTTCCAAGAGTCCTGATATTTCACATCTACCTTCAGATAATGATGCTAGCATTATAGCTCTATGAGATATTGACTTATCACCAGGAATATCTATCTCTCCTCGCAAGCTTGCACTTTTTTTGACTAAAAAATTCATTTAATTATTTGCCACTGAATTGTCTCTGAGTGTCTTGGTCTTGCTTAAAAAATCTACTAAGGCTTTTTCGTCTTTATTTATTATCAATTCCTTTAATTTGTTTAGACTTTTTTCAAAGTCATTGATTGAGTTAATTATATTTTGATTATTTGAAATCAGAATATCTTTCCACATTGTGGGGTCACTTGAAGCTATCCTAGTGTAGTCTTCTAAGCTCCCACCAGAGAAATTAAATGTTTCGTCGTTTAGACTATTGAATAAACTCTCGGTCAAGGCATAAGAAATTACATGCGGTAAATGGCTTGTTTTAGAAAAAATTAAATCATGTTCTTGATAGGAAAGAAGCTTAGTACTCGAACCTAATTGATTCCAGAAATTGATTACTCGGTCTATATCTTCTTGGGAGTTATATTCATGAGGGGAAATAACAGATACTTTTTTATTAAATAATTCATTATTAGAAAACTCTAAACTACTTTTTTCAGATCCTGCTATGGGATGAGATAAAACAAAGTTGTTTAAGATTTCTTGATAGTCAGTATTTAAGATTTCAAATACTTGAGCTTTGGTGCTTAGAGTATCGGTGAAAATAACCTGTTCTTTAGGCAAAAAAGAGAGTGCCGTTTCTAAAGCGTTTCTAAAGGACAACACTGGAACGCAGAAAACTACCAGTAAATCATTCGTATTTTCAAAATTATGAATACTATCATTTAGAATGAGATTCTGATTTTTTGCCTTTTGTAGTATTTCTGGATCTTTATCAAATCCATAAACTTGACCTGAGTAAGATGAATCTTTTAGTTTCTTAGCGATAGAGCCTCCAATAAGACCCAGACCAAAAATTAATATATTTTCAAATTCTTTCAAGCCTATCCTCTAACTGATTGTGAGTTGCAATTTTTCAAGAAATATAAGGTTCTCTTCAGGCAAGCCCACGGAGACTCTCAAAAAATTGGGCATTTTATAAACTCCCAAAGTCCTTACTATTACGCCTTGACCTAAAAGCCTATTGAATAATCCTGTAGAGTCTTCCTTGCAATCAAAAGAAATGAAATTTCCTTTGCTTGGCAAGCAATGGAATCCTAGTGACTCAAGACCTTTATATAGAACCTTTTTTTGTTCCAAATTGAGCTGCAAGCATTTGTTCATGAATTCCTCATCTTCTATAGCTTGCTCTGCGGCAAATAGTGCCAGTGAATTAGCATTGAAGGGCTGTCTTACTCTATTTAAATAATTAGCTATATCTTCGGAAGAAACAGAGTAGCCAATTCTAAAACCAGCAAGCCCGTAAGCCTTTGAAAAGCTTCTACTCATGACCAGATTTGGGTAATTATTTAGGATATCAAAATCTACATCACTATCCTCGAAAGAAGAATAGTCAAAGTAAGCTTGGTCCAAAAGAACAATAATATCTTCGGGGACCTGATCTAAAAATTTTAAAATCTCGGCTCTTCCTATAAAAGATCCAGTAGGATTATTTGGATTAGCAATAAAAATTATTTTTGTATTGCTCTTAATAGAATCGAGCATAGCATCAAGGTCATGAGAGAAATTCTTAGCGGGAACCTCAATGCCTTCCGCACCAACTGCTTTAACTACAAGCGGATATACTGCAAAAGCATGTTCAGAATATATTGCACTGTCATCAGTGCCCAAGAAACTTCTGGCTATAAATTCAATAATGTCATTTGATCCATTACCAATAGTTACCTGATTAGGTTTTATACTGAACTTTCTTCCAATTACTTCTTTGAGCTTTGTGGCGTTGCCATCAGGGTACCTATGAGTATTTTTTAAGATATTTTCTATGGATTGCAATACTCTAGGACTTGGACCAACAGGGTTTTCATTGCTTGCCAGCTTAACCGCATTTTTAATGCCCAATTCCCTTTCTAAATCTTCAATAGGCTTACCCGGCTCATAAGGACTAAGATCATTGATACCTTTGTTAACTATTTTTTTTAAGTCCATTAGTTATCCTATAGATTTTGGATAAGAACCAAGCACTTTAACTTCAATCTCCTTACCAGAAAGATCCATTAGTAATTGCTTAATTAAGTCTTGTTCTTTGTGGCCATCAAAGTCAATAAAAAATGAGTACTGCCACTTATTAATTTTCGAAGGCCTGTAAGTCAAATGAGATAAATTGATATTTAATTTACTAAAAGGCTCTAATAATGAGTAGAGAGCCCCTTCCTCATTTTTTGTTGTAGCCATTATTGATGTCTTGTCTGCAAGAGTTGGACTTGAATCAATATTCCCTACAGTTAAGAATCTTGTTGTATTACTTGAATAGTCCTCAATGTTTTTACTAAGAATATCAAGACCATATTTCTTAGCAGCTAAATCTCCAGCTATTGCAATAATATTATTATCATCCGTAACGTTAAGGGCAGCTTGCGCATTACTACTTACGCTTACTAATTTTATTCCAGGACAGTGAGATTCAAGCCAATGTCGGCACTGGGCCAAAGTTTGTTCGTGTGCATGTATTTCAAAACCTTCTTTAGGTAAAGCTTTGTTATGACCAAGAAGATTATGATGAATCTCCATTTCTATTTCGCCACAAATGCTTAAATTAAATTCACTTAAACAATCTAAAGTTAGATTTACAGATCCCTCTGTAGAGTTTTCTATAGGAACAATTCCAAAATCAGAAGATTGATTAGATACAGATTCGAAAACTGATCTTATAGTTTCTTCAGATTTTTTTTCTACTGATTGACCAAATTGACCCTCTAGTGCAGATTCAGAAAAAGTCCCTTCAGGCCCCAAAAAAGATATAGAGAAAGTTGATTCTGTTGACCTGCAGCTCGATATGATTTCATTAAAAATATTTCTGATTTGCTCTCCTTTGAGGGGACCATGATTGGAACCCGAAAGACGACTCAATATAGATGACTCCCTTGCAGGTTTATATTTATTTTTATCTGTCTTAGCAGTTCCAGCTTGGATTGCTAACTTTGCACGGTCATTGATTAGAGAGAGTATCTGATCATCTATAGAATCAATTTCTTCTCTTATTTTAGATAACTCATCACTTTTGGACATTTCTTTTAACTATGAATTTTTCTTTTCAAAATCGTCCATGAATTCTATCAGAGTATCTACTGCTTCTTCAGGAAGACCATTATAGATACTAGCTCTCATTCCTCCAACAGACCTGTGACCTTTTAAAGCTAGTAAACCAGCATTCTTGGACTCGCTCAAGAATTTGGTATCCAAATCATCATTACGTAAAAGAAAGGGTATATTCATAATAGATCTATTTTCTTTGTTTATATTATTTTCATAAAAATTAGAATCATCAATAAATTGATAAAGCTTCTTGGCCTTTCTGTTATTTATTTTTCCAATCTCTTCAACTCCACCCAAAGACTTAAGCCATTTAAAGACTTTACCCGCAACATACCAAGCAAATGTAGGAGGAGTATTAGACATAGATTCACCTTCATGTATTAAAGTGTAATTTAATAAATTTGGTGTAATTGATTGAGCATTTCCTAATAAATCTTTTTTAACTACGACAAAACCGAGCCCTGAAGGTCCAATATTTTTTTGAGCACCTCCATAAATCAAGGAAAATTTATCTATATCTATAGGCTCAGATAATATTCCTGAAGAATAATCAGCAACTATCGGAACATCTGAATATTCGATAGTGCGCAGACACAATCCGCCAATTGTTTCATTAGGCGTGTAATGAATATATGAAGAATCTTCAGATACTGTCCAAGAATTTTGTTCTGGGAAGTAATTGAAATTATTGTGTTCTGAAGATGCTGCAACATTGATATTTGTATATCTTTCAGCTTCTTTCATTGAGCGTTTGGCCCAATGTCCACTATTCACATAATCAGCTATTCCTTCTTTAGAGGCTAAATTTAGAGGAACTGCGGCATTTTGCATAGTTGCCCCTCCATGCGTAAAGAGGACAGCGTAATCATCTGTTATAGACAATAGATCTCTGAAATCAGTTTCGGCCTGTTTTGCAATTTCGATAAATTCAGGACTTCTATGGCTAATTTCCATAACGGACAAACCTAACCCGTTCCAATCTAATAATTCTTCTTGAACCTCAAGCAATACACTTTCAGGCATGGTTGCCGGACCTGCACCGAAATTAAATTTTCTGGGCATTATTCATCTCCTATGAACTCTTCACTAATAGGTGCAATACTTATTAACTTCTCAGAACCTTTTAGTCTTATCACTGTGACACCCTGAGTATTTCTTCCAATAACATTTACTTCAGATACTTTAGTTCTAACTAGCATGCCTTTATCAGAAATTAACATCAGCTCATCTTCATCGGTTACCTGAGCAGCTCCAATAAGTTGACCATTTCTTTCAGAAATCTGCATGGCTATAACTCCCTTAGCGCCTCGTCTTGTTTTTCTAAAGTCTACAGAATTAGAGCGCTTACCAAACCCATTTTCACTTACAGTAAAAATGCTCGCTTCTTCCTCAGGAATAATCAACGCTATTACATGCTGTTCTTTATCAAGCTTAATACCTCTAACACCTTTTGCCGTTCTGCCCATTGACCTTACTTCTGTTTCAGAGAAATGAGCTGCCTTTCCTGCATTAGTGACCAACATAACAAATTTATTACCATCCGTTACAGTGGTACCTACCAACTCGTCTCCCTCTTCTAAAGTAATTGCTCGTTTACCGCCTTTTCTTTGATTTTGAAACTCAGTTAAAACCGTCTTCTTGACTGTGCCAGACTTTGTAGCCATCAAAATAAAATGATTATCATCATATTCATCTGCTGGCACCATGCTTGTAATTCTTTCGCCTTCGCTCAGTTGTATAAGATTTACTAACGGTCGTCCTTTAGCAGATCTTCCTGCGGAAGGTATTTCATATACTTTCAACCAATAAACTTGGCCTAGATTAGAAAAGCACAGAAGGGTTGTGTGAGTATTTGCCACCAATAACTGCTCAACAAAGTCTTCATCTTTTACAGATGCAGCTGTTTTTCCAGTCCCACCTCTTCTTTGTGCTCTATATTCTTCAAGAGGCTGGGTTTTTGCATACCCTTCATGAGATATGGTCACTACTCTATCCTCAGGAGTTATCAAATCTGCTTCCGTTAGATCCGCTGCAGATTCTTGTATTTGTGTTCTTCTATCGTCTTTATACTTTTCTTGAACTTCTAAAAGCTCCTCTTTAACGACTTCAACTAATCGTTCTGAATCTCCGAGAATATCCAATAAGTAAGAAATATGATCGATGATTTCTTCGTATTCTTTAATCAATTTATCTTGCTCTAAACCAGTTAATCTTTGAAGCCTCATATCCAAGATTGCTTGGGCTTGTTGTTCTGAAAGTTGATAAGTTTTTCCTATTAATCCTACAGTTTTATCTGTTACATCGATCTTACAAGCATCTGGTCCAGCTTTTTCAAGCATGGCGATTATCTTTCCAGGCTTCCATTTTTTCGATAGTAATTTTTTTCTAGCCTCAGATCCTTCTTTAGATTTCTTGATCAATTCAATCATTTCATCAATATTAGCAAGGGCTATGGTCAGTCCTTCTAATATATGGCCTCTATCTTTTGCCTTTCTTAGGTCGAAGAAAGTTCTTCTGGAAACTACTTCCTTTCTATGGTTGAAAAAGACAGACAGGAGAGTCTTAAGATCTAATAATTTAGGTTCGTTATCGATTAGAGCGACATTATTTATTCCAAATACAGTTTGCATTTGGGTTTGTGCATAAAGATTATTGAGCACTACATCGGGTATTTGTCCAGATTTAAGCTCTATAACAACTCTTATTCCATCTTTATCAGACTCATCTCTTATGTCTCGGATTCCTTCAAGCTTCTTGTCCCTTGAAAGTTCAGCTATTTTCTCTATGAGTCTTGATTTTACTACCTGATAAGGCATTTCAGTTATTATTATCTTAGCCTTATCTTTTTCTTCATCTTCAAATTCAGTTTTAGCTCTAATTTGTACACGACCTCTGCCTGTCTCGTAAGCACTCAAAATTCCAGCCTTGCCATTAATAATAGCTCCAGTAGGAAAATCCGGTCCTGGTAAATACTCCATTAATTCAGGAACTGTAATTTCAGGATTGTCTATAAAAGCGAGGCAGGCAGAAAGAGTTTCGTTCAGATTATGAGGTGCCATATTTGTTGCCATGCCAACGGCTATTCCAGAAGATCCATTGACCAACATATTTGGTATTCTAGTAGGGAAAACTTCTGGCATCATCTCCGTGCCATCATAGTTTTCCATATAATTTACAGTATCCTTTTCTAGATCAGCCAGTAATTCTTGAGTGATACGAGCCATTCGAACTTCTGTATATCTTTGGGCAGCAGGACCATCTCCATCCATCGACCCAAAATTACCTTGTCCATCAACTAATGGGTATCTCAGTGACCACCATTGAGCCATCCTTACTATAGTTTCATAAGCTGCCGTGTCTCCATGTGGATGGTATTTACCAATCACATCTCCAACCACTCTTGCCGATTTTTTATGAGGCTTTCCATAATCATTATTTAGCACATGCATAGCGTAAAGCGCTCTGCGATGGACTGGCTTCAAACCGTCCCTAGCATCAGGCAATGCCCTTCCCACAATAACGCTCATAGCGTAATCCAAATAGGATTGTCTTAGCTCTTTTTCTATATCAATAGGGACTATTTCTCTTGCAGCGATCTCGCCCATAACTTATATCCAGGTAATTAATTTAATAACGAAACGAAGGGTGTCTCCTTCAAATGAAAGGTGTTTTTTTTGATGTGGTTTTAGCAGTATCAACTTATAATAATTTTATCATAATTGACCTTAAAAATCGCCGAAAAAAGCTCTTAAAAAATGGTATTTTATGCCTTAAATTCTGAGACAAGGGTTGATACAGTTTCTTTGGCATCCCCAAACAGCATTCTTGTATTAGGCTTAAAGAATAATGGATTCTGAATACCTGCAAAACCAGAAGCCATAGAACGTTTAAGCACAAAAACTGTTTTTGAATTATCTACTTCGATGATAGGCATTCCATAAATAGGACTACTCTCATTATCTTTAGCATCAGGATTCACAACATCGTTTGCACCGATGACCATACAAACATCAACTGTTTCCATAATGGGATTTACGTCATCAGGTTCAACTAATTCGTCATATGACACATTTGCTTCAGCAAGTAATACATTCATATGCCCTGGCATTCTTCCTGCTACTGGATGAATTGCATACTTCACTTCAGCTCCATTTGCCTCTAATAACTCCCCTAACTCTCTAACAGCGTGTTGAGCTTGCGCAACTGCCATTCCATAACCTGGTACTATCAGCACAGAGGAAGCTGCTTCTAAGATTAAATAAGCGTCTTGTGCTGTGATAGGTTTGACCTCACCTTGCTCTTGAGAAGAATCACTAGAAGTTTCTGTGACAGCACCAAAACCACTAAATAGAACATTCGCCAGTGATCGGTTCATTGCCTTACACATAATATTTGTAAGAATTAATCCGCTTGCACCAACAAGGGCACCTGCAACTATAAGAACATTATTAAGAATTACAAAACCTGCTGCACAAGCTGCTAGCCCTGAAAAACTATTAAGTAATGCAATCACTACAGGCATATCTGCACCACCAATTGGAATTACAAATAAAATACCCAATAAAAAAGCTAGTGCTAAAAGAAGCATTAAGGTCTGTTCTGCTGAAATAAAACCCTGTATGAAGAGCATATTGGCTCCAACAAGAAGAATAGATAAAACTATAAGCCCATTTACGAACTGCTGGCCCTTATATAAGAAGGGTCTGCCCGAAATAATTTCTGATAACTTTCCATAAGCAACTATGCTTCCCGTGAAAGTAATTCCACCTATTAGAACAGTCACAAAGATTGCTCCTAAGAAGGCAGGATTATCGAATGTTCCAGATACGTATTCAGCCGAACCAACTAATAAGCTGGCGATGCCTCCAAATCCATTAAAAATAGCAACCATCTCTGGCATTGAAGTCATTTTTACTTTAGTAGCGGCAAAATAACCAACTACACTTCCAGCAACTAAAGCCCCTGCTATATATCTATAATCAACAATATTTTGATCCAATAGTGTTATCAAGACTGCTAGCAACATGCCAGAGGATGAGAAGGCATTCCCTCTTCTGGCTGTATCGGGAGATCCCAACATCTTCAGACCAGCAATGAAAAGAATAGAAGCTGCTATGTAGGAAAGATTGACTAAAATTGTTATATCCATATTTATTTCTTCTTAAACATTCCAAGCATTCTATTTGTCACAAGATAACCTCCAACAACATTTATAGAGGCGAAAAACACTGCAGCTGTTCCTAAAGTAATAGTCACTATTTCGGATGAACCAGAGGACAAAATTGCTCCTACAAGAGTAATACCTGATATTGCATTAGCACCAGACATTAGAGGTGTATGTAGTGTGGAAGGAACTTTAGTAATAAGTTCTACACCTAAAAAAATGGATAGAATTAGGATGAATATTAAAAGAATGATCTGACTTTCCATAGTATTTATTTATTTTGCTGATTCGTTGACAATTGTACCTTTGTGGGTAACGACACACCCACTCAGTATTTCATCTTCTAGATCGAAATTTATAATTTTATTTTCTTTATCCCAAAACTCTTCAATCATATTAAAGATATTGGTGCCGAAAACTTGAGAAGCATCTTTTGCCACCTCTCCAGGTAAGTTAGACATACCTATTATGGTTACACCATCATGAAAAACATATTCGTCATTTTTTGAACCTTCTACATTGCCGCCAGTAGAAACTGCCATGTCAACAATTACACTTCCAGGTTGCATCGCTTCAACCATATCTTGTGTAATAATTCTCGGTGCGGGTCTTCCAAAAACTTGCGCTGTAGTGATAATTACATCTGATTGAGAGCAGACTTTTTTCATCCCTTCTTGCTGCATTTTTATTTGCTCTGATGTTAATTCTTTCGCATACCCCTGATCAGTTTCTTCAGTGTCTCCTATATCTATTTTTACAAACTTTGCTCCCAATGACTTAACTTGTTCTTCTACTACAGGTCTAGTGTCAAATGCTTCGACTCTGGCACCGAGCCTTTTAGCTGTTGCTATAGCCTGTAAACCCGCTACACCCACACCTACTACGAAAACTCTTGCGGGAGAAATAGTACCTGCCGCCGTCATCATCATCGGGAAAGATTTAGAAAGAGTTCTTGAAGACTCTATAACAGCTGCATATCCAGCTAAATTAGCCTGTGAACTTAACGCATCCATCTTTTGTGCTCTTGTTATTCTAGGAACCAGCTCCATGCTAATGGAACTTACTTCGGCAGAAGCTAAATCTGACACAAGATCTTTTTCATTGAAAGGATCTAAAAAACTTATATGAATGGAATCTTTTTTTAGAAATTGAATCTCGTCTTTATTAGGTTTATTTAATTTACAAACTACGTCCGCAGCACTAAAGGATGCATTTCTATCTGTAGAAATTTTTGCGCCGGCTTCAGCATACAATTCGTCTGAAATGAAAACGCTTTCTCCCAATCCTGCTTCAATGGATACATGAATTCCTAAATCAATAAATTTTTTAGCGACTTCAGGTAAAATGGTTGCACGTATCTCGTGTGCTTCTTCTTTTGGAAAGAATATTTGCATAATAAGTATAAATCGGAAATTTTAAAAGAATCTAGTTTAAAGAAAAAAATACACTATGAACATAGAAAATTTAGATCATGATGAAGTAAATAAATTCGACGAAATTGCCTCTAAATGGTGGGATGACTCTGGGGAGTTCAAACCCCTTCATCAAATCAATCCTTTACGAGTTGGTTTCATTAAAGACAGAGTGGAGCTGAAAGGGAAAAAAATTCTAGATGTAGGTTGTGGAGGAGGAATCCTGTCAGAGGCTCTTAGTGAACTAGGTGCAGAAGTGACGGGAATAGATGCATCAGAAAATACTATTGGTGTAGCAAAATCACATTCCAAAACTGTGAATAGTAAAGTTAATTATATTCAAACTACTATCGAACAATTTACAAAAAATAATCCTAATGAAATGTTTGATGTGATAACTTGCCTGGAAATGTTAGAACATGTCCCATCGCCGGGTAGAATCATTGAAACTTGCTCAGATATTTTAAAAGATGATGGTGAAATATTTTTTTCAACAATCAATAGAAACCCAAGATCTTACCTCTTTGCAGTGATTGGAGCAGAATATATCTTAAATTTACTTCCTAAAGGTACTCATGATTACGAAAAGTTCATTAAACCTTCTGAGCTAGCTGGTTGGTTAAGAAGTTCTAATTTGACTTCCAAGGAAACAATTGGACTTAGCTATAACCCTATTACAGATAGATATTGGCTCGGAAAAGATATACAAGTGAACTACATGGTTCATGCCAAAAAAGAGGGGCTAAAGTAAATTGGAGTTGTTCGCATTTGATTTAGATGGGACATTACTAGATACCGCTCCAGATTTTTTGAAGGCTGTTAACGTTCTCAGAAAAAGGTATGACATTGAAGAGGCTGATTTTAATGAAATCAGATCTAGAGTTTCTCAAGGCGCAGCAAGTCTTGCTTCCTATGCCTTAAATTCTGAAGGTAAATCCCCGGAACAAATAGAATTTCATAGACAAGAATTACTAAATATTTATGAAGAATGTTGCCTTGATGAAACAGTTTTATTTGATGGTATTGCAGAAGTTTTAAGCAAACTTAATAACAAACAAATTAAATGGGG
>JADHSF010000005.1 GCA_016777005.1 SAR86 cluster bacterium
CTAATCTTCATAAACTTAAAGGTTTATCAAATAATCTTGGCATAGCAGCAGGATTAGATAAAAATGCAGAATACGTAGATTGCATTAATGCATTAGGAGTAGGTTTCATAGAAGTGGGTACAGTTACCCCTAAACCACAAAGTGGTAATCCAAAACCAAGAATTTTTAGAAATAGAAAAGAAAAATATTTAATAAATAGATTAGGCTTCAATAATAAAGGTGTTGATCGCCTAGTAGAGAATCTGAAAAAAAGAAAATCATCATCACCAATCGGAATAAGCATAGGTAAAAATTTTGATACTCCAAATCACAAGGCCTCAGATGATTATTTGGTTTGTTTAGAGAAGGTTTATGCTTATGCAAACTACATTGCTATAAATATTTCTTCTCCGAATACAAAGGACTTAAGAGATTTAACTAATAAAATCTATTTAGACTCACTCTTAAAACAGCTTAAATCAAAGCAAAGTGATCTTTCAGAGAGATTTGGATATAAGCCTTTATTTATTAAAGTTAGTCCAGATGAAGACTTAGTAAGACTAGGAGAAATCTGTGACGTAATATTGGATAATAAAATTGATGGGATAATCTGCTCCAATACCACCGTGGAACATAATGACAAGAATGGCATTGGAGGATTAAGTGGAGCACCTCTTAAAATGAAAGCCACTGAAAGACTTTTATTTATAAGAGATAAAGTAGGAATTGATTTTCCTCTTATTGCCTCTGGAGGAATAATGTCTGTTCTAGATTACAAAGAAAGAATTACAGCTGGAGCAGACTTTGTTCAGGTTTATACAGGATTTATTTTTGAAGGTCCTAAATTAATAAACGATATTCTTCTTACAAAGTAAAATTCAAGAAACGCTTGACATAACCCCCATATATAAACTTTATACTGTAAAGGGAATATAATTTTTTTTATTTATGAAATCATTAGTAATTGTAGAATCAGGAGCTAAAGCAAAAAAAATAAAGGGTTATTTGGATTCAAATTTTCCAGATAATGACTGGCAGGTTGAAGCTTGTGTAGGTCATGTAAGAGACTTATCAGATAAAGAAAATGCAGTTGATCCAAGTGACTGGAAAAATCTTAACTGGGAATTCTCTTCTAAGGGAAAGAAGGTGATGAGAGACCTTAGAAAATCCTGCAAAGAATCTGACTTACTTTATCTTGCAACTGACCCAGACAGAGAAGGGGAGGCTATAGCTTGGCACCTGCTGAGCGATTTTTCAGACAAAAAATTAGTGGGTGATCTAGATGTAAAAAGAGTTACATTCAATGAAATAACATCCTCTGCAGTGAAGAGTGCAATCAACTCACCTAGAGAAATTGATAAAGATTTAGTCGATGCTTATTTAGCGAGAAGAATACTAGATCATCTTATAGGTTTTAAAGTATCGCCTTTATTATGGCGTCACGTATCGAGAGCTAAATCTGCTGGTAGGGTTCAGTCTCCAACTTTAAGGATACTTTGCGAAAAGGAAGATCAGAGAGACTTACACATCCCTGAAGAGTACTGGCCATTTGAATCAAGTTTTGATTATCTGGGCACATCTTTTGATGCAAAACTATCGCAAATTTCAGATAGAAATATAACTAAAAATCCCTTGAAAAATGAACTTGAAGTTAATAACTTAATTCAAGATCTAGATTCATCTAATTTTCATTTAGAAGGTATCGAATCTAAGCCCCAGTCAAGTAGTCCAAAACCACCTTTTAGAACCTCCACCTTGCAAATGTCAGCTGCTAGCGGATTAGGTTTTACAGCAGATAGAACTATGCAGTCTGCTCAAAAGTTGTATGAGGGTGGCTTCATTACTTATTTAAGAACAGACGGCATATCTATAAGCACATCACCCAATACCGGAGAGCCTTTTTCTGAAGAAAATCCTGGTCCTCCTCCATTGCAAGAGATTAGGAATTTTATTACTAATAACTATGATTCTTCCTACTTATCCAAGGAACCAAGAGTATACAAATCTAAGGTAAAGAATTCTCAAGAGGCCCATGAAGCTATTCGACCAACGGACATTACTACTACCCCAAAGAATGCCAAGCTTTCAGGTGATGAAGAAAGATTATATGGATTAATTTGGAACAGAACTGTTGCCAGTCAAATGGAGAGTTCAAGATACGAAAGGAAAACCCTTATCATTAAATCGGAAAATAAAAGTATAGAGTTTAGAGCATCTTCTAGGAAAAACTTATTTAAAGGTTTCGAGATTCTAACGGGCTCCGAAGATGATGTAGTGACTAATTTTCCAGATGGTTTGACCGAAGGTAAAGAGCTTAAATTACTTTCAAATAAATATGAACAGAAGTTCACTACTGCACCTAATAGATACTCAGAAGCATCTTTAATAAAAAAAATGGAAGAAGAAGGAATTGGAAGGCCTTCTACCTATGCAACTATAGTTAAGGGTCTGAGAACAAAGAAATATGCTTACGGTGCAAAATCTATTATTCCTTCAGATCTTGGCAGAGTTTTAACCTCTTATCTAAAGAAAGTGTTTGAAGATTTCTTTATAGAGACTGAATTCACAGCTCGCATGGAAGAGGATTTAGATGAAGTTGCTTCAGGTAATAAGAACTATGAAGAGGTTCTCAATGCTTTTTGGATTGAATTGCAAAATTACTTAAATCGTAAAATAAATGACATAGAAATTAGCAATAAAGATGAATTCAAAACTAGACAAGTTTTAGACCTTTTAAATGAAGAGCTTGGTTCCGTAATCTTTCCAAAAGATGAAAGTGGTCAAATTAAAAATGAATGCCCAAAATGCTCTAGTCCTATAAGTCTGAAATCTGGTTCCTGGGGATATTTTGTAGGGTGTTCTGAGTGTAAGTGGACTAAAAAACCATTTGAACTTAATACAACTTGGGAGACTTATCAGGAACTACCAAAAGACTTAGGAATTCACCCGGATTTAGGTAATCCTATTTATGCAGACTTAAGTGTAAATGGACCTTGTGTTTGGACTATGAATGAAGATGAAAAAAAGCTTTTTGGCACACCAGATGAAGATGAATTTATTTTAGATATAGGAATAAATAGAGCAATAGAACTTATAGAGATAAGTAATGCTGAGAATATCTTATTTACTGAAGTTAATAGTAATCTACCTATTGTCTTAAAGAATGGTAGATTTGGTGAATATACAGAATTTGATGGTTTCAACAAAGCAACAAAACTTAAACCAGAAAATAAAGATCCAAGTCCAAAAGTTTCCTATTATGAGCCTGGAACAATAGATTATGAATCAGAATCTGGAAGAAGATATGTACTAAACTCACTCAGAATATTAGGCTTTTTGCACAAGAAGGATAAAACCATCAATCCAGTAGGCATAAAGATAAGGAAACCCGGTAAGGCATTTAAATTTATTAAAAACCTCAAGGTTGGAGAGTTAGAAACTGAGATTCCAAATGATTGGTATAAGTTAGAACAAGAAGAACAAGATTTTATTATTAAAGAGATCCTTAAACTTGAAAAGGGAGACAGCTTTGTCTACCTTGAAGAAGCTAAAGTGATCTAAAGACTTTCCCTTAAAAGCGCCACACAAGAGCCTTCTATTACCAGTTCATCTATTGAAGGATTAACATTAATATCAGTATAATTTTTATTTTCGGGTCTTAGTGTGACTTTATTTTGATTGAACTCTATAAGAGTCTTGACCGTGACTTCATTATTAATTCTTGCGACAACAATAGAGCCAATTTTGGGATTCAAGGTTTTACTCACACCGATTAAATCCTCTTCAAAGATACCTACATCTACCATGCTGTCACCTTTGACTCGAAGATAATAATCAATTTCATTTGAAAGAAGATTGTTAGATCTGGGGATAGTTTTTTCTATATTTTCTTCAGCTAAGATTGGTCCACCAGCTGCAACTAGACCTATTATCGGTATATCATCATTGCCAGTATCATTTAGAATTATTCCTCTAGATGCACCGGAGAGAATACTAATAAAACCCTTCTTTTCAATAGCTCTTAAGTGTTGTTCCGCAGCGTTAGGTGATTTGAAGCCAAGAGATTTTGCAATATCAGCCCTAGTAGGCGGAAATCCTAAATCCTGAATATGAGATTTTATTAAATTTAATATTTCTTCTTGTCTTTTCGTTAAGTTTTTCATAATAGTACTGTAATTATATACAGCATATAGTAATATGCAAACATGTTGAGAGTCGGTATAACTTCAAGAGCTTTATTTGACCTAGATTCTAGTCATTCAATTTTTGAGAACGAAGGACTAGAGGCTTATAAAGATCATCAAATTTTAAAAGAAAATATTCCACTCAAACCTGGTCAGGCATTTCTTTTAGTTAAAAAACTTCTTAATTTAAATAAGCAATTCAAAAAAGAAAAACTTGTAGAAGTTATTCTTTTAAGCAGAAATACTGCTGATACGGGTCTAAGAGTCTTTAATTCCATTCAGCATCATGACCTTGATATAAAAAAAGCAGCTTTTTGTGGAGGTAATAGTCCTCATGTTTATGCTAAATCTTTTGGTGCACACCTTTTCTTGTCTACAGAATTTCAAGACTGTAAATCTTCTATAGAGAATGGTATTGCTTCAGCAAGAATAATACCTTCTAAGAGGTCTTTTCTTGAAACTGATGATCTACGAGTTGCATTTGATGGAGATTCAGTCATTTTTTCTGAAGAATCTCAGAAGATCTTTGATGAAAGGGGATTAAAGGCATTTGATAAAAATGAAAAAGATTTGGCAAATAAACCCTTGAGTGGAGGATCTTTCAAGTCTTTTTTGGATGAACTTTATAAAGTCCAACAAAGCTTCCCAAAAACAGAATGTCCTATCAGAATTGCATTAGTTACCGCAAGATCAGCTCCTTCTCATGAAAGGGTTATAAAGACTTTAAGAGAATGGAATATCCGTGTGGATGAGTCTCTGTTCTTAGGCGGTATGGATAAGACAAGCTTTCTCAAAAATTTCGGTGCTGACATTTTTTTTGATGATCAATTAGAAAATTGTAAATCAGCCTCTTTAGAAGTTCCAACTGGTCAAGTAATCAACTTTAATACAAGAAATTACGCTTAATAAATGTATAATCCTCACCTCAAATAAAGTGTGAGTAAATCTATCAATGGAACATGTCTGTCTAGATCTTGAAGGTGTATTAATCCCCGAAATATGGGCTGAAGTGGCTGAGTATACCGGTGAAGAGCAATTTAAATTGACCACTCAGGACCTTAAAGATTACTCTGAACTTATGGATATGAGGATTAATTTGGTGAAATCCATCGGCTTATCATTTTCTGAAATTCAATCATTGGTTGATAAGATGGAGCCTTTTGAGGGCGCGAAGGAGTTTATAGATTGGGTAAGGGATAATTTTCAACTCACTATCGTTTCCGATTCATTTTATGAGTTGGCTTGGCCATTGATAAGAAAGTTAGGAACGCCCTCTATTAATTGTCATTACTTAGACGTTCAAGATAACGAATTAAAAGGGTACACTTTAAGAAGGCTTGAAAATAAAAAAAAGGTCGTGCAGTCTTTGAAAGATATGAAATTTAAAGTATTTGCTTCAGGGGATTCTTATAACGACATTCAAATGTTACAAGAAGCTGATCTAGGAGTATTTTTTCAGGCACCGAAACATATCAGAGAAGAGTTTAAGGATATAGGTGGTGTAGAGAGTCATCAAGAATTAAAAGAATTACTAATTGAGAATTCTAAATTTTTTGGGAGAAGTTAAAGATGAATGATTCACAAGGAAAAAAACTTAAAGAAGCACTGTCAAATAATAGTCCTCTAAAAATAGTTGGTACAGTTAATGCTTATACGGCTTTACTTGCTGAAAAAGAAGGTCATGAAGCTATTTATCTTTCTGGAGGAGGGGTTGCAGCTTCTAGCTTGGGAGTCCCTGACCTAGGAATCTCTTCTTTACAAGATGTTTTAGTTGATGTTGAAAGGATCACTAACGCTACATCTCTTCCTTTGCTGGTTGACGCAGATACGGGATGGGGAGGAGCTTTTAATATATCCAGGACTGTAAAATCTTTGATCAATTATGGGGCTGCTGGAATGCATATTGAAGATCAAGTATCTCAAAAACGATGTGGACACAGGCCCAATAAAGAAATTGTATCAATTCAGGAGATGATCGATAGGATCAAAGCATCAGTTGATTCAAAAACAGACCAAGACTTTATAGTGATGGCAAGAACAGATGCTTTAGCTAATGAAGGACTTGAAAGTGCAATCGAAAGAGCTCTGGCCTATCAGGAAGCTGGAGCTGATGCTCTTTTTCCTGAAGCATTTATAAAACTTGAACAATATGTAGAATTAAAAAAACATATTACAATTCCTGTTCTAGCTAATATTACGGAATTTGGACAAACTCCATTATTTGGTTGCGACGAGCTCGCTGATTCTGGAGTTGATATGGTTTTATATCCTCTAACTGCCTTTAGGGCTATGAGCAAAGCTGCGGAGATGGTCTACAGGGAAATCAAGCATAGAAATAGTCAGGAGAGTCTATTAAAAAATATGCAAACTAGAGATGAACTTTACGACGTGCTAGATTATCATTCGTTCGAAAATAAATTGGACGAATTATTTAAAGATTAAATAAGGAAAAGAAATGGGTGAGAAGAAATTAGATGGGGCAGGATTAAGGGGTCAAGTTGCAGGAAAAACTGCACTTTCAACTGTTGGCAAAGAAGGCAAAGGTCTGACTTATAGAGGTTACGCTATTGAAGAGCTTGCTGAAAAAGCTTCTTTCGAAGAAGTCGCTTATATGCTGCTTTACGGAAATTTACCGAATCAATCAGAATACGATTCTTACTCTGCAAAATTAAAATCTTACAGAGCTTTACCGGCTGAATTAAAAGAAGTACTTGAAAGAATTCCTGCTAGTGCACATCCCATGGATGTTATGAGAACAGGGTGCTCAATGTTAGGCAATCTGGAACCGGAAGGAGATTTCTCAAATCAAAATGAGACTGCTGATAGAATTTTAGCTTCTTTTGCATCTATAATTACTTATTGGTATAGATATTCGCATGATGGTGTCAGAGTTAAAACTGAGACTGAGCACGCCACTATAGGGGGTCACTTCTTATCCCTGTTAACAGGTCAAGAACCTTCTGAAGATCACGCTAGAGCCTTAGATATTTCTTTAATACTTTATGCTGAGCATGGTTTCAATGCATCTACTTTTACCGCAAGAACTTGTGCATCAACATTATCTGATATGCATTCTTGTATCACAGCCGGCATCGGAACCTTAAGAGGACCATTACATGGCGGAGCTAATGAAGCTGCCATGGAGATGATAGAAAAATATTCGGATAGACAACAAGCAAAGGCCGGTGTTTTAGATTTATTGGCAAATAAAGAAAAGATCATGGGTTTTGGTCATGCAGTCTATAAAACAGAGGATCCTCGAAACGCTATTATTAAAGTTTGGGCTGAAAAACTATCTAAATTAAGCAATGATGCGACTCTTTATGAAGTTTCAGATGAGATTGAGAGAGTCATGGATGAAGAGAAAGGAATGTTTGCGAATACTGATTTCTTCATGGCTTCTGCTTATCATTATCTTGGAATACCAACAGCAATTTTTACACCTCTATTTGTAATCGGAAGAACTTCTGGTTGGGCTGCAAATGTAATGGAACAAAGAGCTGATAATAGAATTATTCGACCTAGCGAAGAGTATATCGGACCCGATAACTCAGTCTGGGTTGATATGTCTGACCGTTAATTAAAAGGAAAAAAATTATGTCTGGAAACGTTGAAACAAACGTGCGTCCTAATCCTGATGACGTACTAGTAAAAATTGCTGATTATGTTTTAGATAAGAACATTGAAAGCACCGAAGCATATGACACTGCTCGCAATTGTTTAATGGATACATTGGGCTGTGGATTGCTTGCGCTTACTTTTCCCGATTGCAAAAATCTACTTGGTCCTTATGTTGAAGGCACTGAAGTGCCAGGCGGAGTAAGAGTCCCTGGAACTAGTCATGTATTAGACCCAGTTAAAGGTGCTTGGGATATAGGTGCAATTATTAGGTGGTTAGATTTTAATGATACTTGGTTGGCAGCGGAGTGGGGCCATCCTTCAGATAATCTAGGCGGTATATTAGCTGCAGCTGATTATTTATCTCAAAAAAATATAGCAGAAGGTAAAGACCCGCTAACCATGAAAGATGTTCTAACAAATATGATTAAGGCACATGAGATTCAAGGGGTCTTAGCTTTAGAAAATAGTTTCAATAGAGTAGGGCTAGATCATGTTGTATTGGTCAAGGTTGCTTCAACTGCTGTAATTTCTTCAATGTTTGGATTAAGCAAAGATCAAACCATAGATGCATTATCGCAAGCTTGGGTAGATGGACAAAGTTTAAGGACTTACAGGCATGCTCCTAATGCAGGCCCAAGAAAATCTTGGGCAGCTGGTGATGCTACTAGTAGAGCATTGCAGTTAGTGCTTTTAACTCAAAAGGGTCAAATTGGTTATCCAAGTGTTCTGACTGCACCAACTTGGGGTTTCTATGATGTTCAATTCAAAGGCAATTCATTTAGTCTCCCAAGAGAATTCGATTCTTATGTGATGGAAAATATTCTATTTAAAATTTCTTTTCCTGCTGAATTCCATGCTCAAACTGCTGTTGAGGCTGCAGTTATACTTCACGAGCAGATAAAGGATAGACTGAATGATATCGATAAGATTCTTATTTCAACTCATGAATCAGCTATTAGAATAATCAGTAAAGAAGGAACTTTAAATAATCCTGCCGACAGAGATCACTGTCTTCAATACATGACTGCCATTGGACTTTTAAAGGGTGACTTAATTGCCGAAGATTATGAAGATGATGTAGCATCGGATCCAAGAGTTGATCACCTTAGAGAGAAGATGGTTATAGAGGAAGATGCAAGATATTCAAAAGAGTATTTAGAATCTGATAAAAGATCTATATCCAATGCCATACAAATATTCTTTAATGACGGCTCTTCCACGGAAAAAGTTGAAGTTGAATACCCTATAGGACATAGAAGAAGAAGAGAGCAAGGAATTCCGTTATTAGTAGAGAAGTTTGAAAGAAATCTTAAAACACAATTTTCTGAATCTAGAGTGGAATCAATATTGAGTCTTTGTGCTAATCAAGAAGCATTAGAGCAGACCCCGGTTACAGACTTTATGAACTTAATGGTTGCAGAATAAAATATCTCAGAGTAGTTTTATGAATCAATTGGAGAGCTTACTAGAAAGATTGATATTCTCAAGTAGATGGTTACTGGCGCCTATTTATATAGTGCTTTCAATATCTCTCTTTTTTATTACTATTAAGGTAATCCAAGAATTACTTCATTTTGCTCCTTCCCTCTTATCTTCAGACTTAAAAGATATGATGTTGTTTGTTCTTCATATAGTTGATTTGGCTCTTATTAGTAATTTAGTCCTTATGATAATTTTTGCAGGTTACGAAAATTTTGTTTCAAAAATTTCTGTAGCAGATGAAAGTGAAGACAAGCCAGAATGGATGGGCAAAACTGATTTTGGTGACTTGAAATTAAAACTAATAGCGTCAATTGTAGCTATTTCTGGAATTAATCTGCTAGAAACATTTATGGATATCTCTGAAGTATCAGATAGAGAAATTCAATGGATGATCATTATTCATGTTGTGTTTATCTTCTCAGGCCTTTTATTGGCTTTGATGGATTACTTTTCTCCAAAATCAGCTAAAAACTAATTTTTACTAATCTTTTTGTTCTCCACTATAAAATTTTATGAAATATGATGTTGTTGTCCTTGGTGCAGGGGCTGCAGGCCTCATGGCAGCAATAACTGCTGCTTCAAGAAAAAAAAGTGTATTGGTCATAGAAAGATCAAACAAAGTGGGAAAAAAAATTCTTATGTCTGGTGGGGGTCGCTGTAATTTTACGAACACAGATTTAGAATTTGATAATTTTCTTTCTAATAATGAACACTTTTGTAAATCTGCACTTTCAAGGTATACAGCCTGGGATTTTATTGAATTGGTCAAAAAACATGAGATTGAGTTTGAAGAACGTAAGCACAATCAGCTATTTTGCGTCCATTCTGCTAAGGATATCGTCAATATGTTGCTCAAAGAATGTGAGATTAATAAGGTAAAGATTATTAAGAACTCTGAGATAAGTTCTGTAATTAATTTAGATAACGAAGATAAACTTAGTCATGAGAAATATAGAGTTGAAGGTTATGAAAAAAATATTAAAGGAGAAGAGGCCCTAAAGATTGATTGTAAGTCTTTAATTGTTGCTACTGGGGCTCTTTCTGTCCCAACCCTAGGAGGAAGTGACTTCGGATATAAGCTTGCTGAGCAATATCATATGCCCTTGAATGCACTTAGTGCTGGCTTAGTGCCCTTCATGTTTAGCGACTCCCTGAAACCATTTTGTGAAAAACTTTCGGGAATTTCTCTAGATGCAGAAGTCAGATGTGGTGATCAATCTTTTAGAGAAAATATTTTATTTACTCATAGAGGATTAAGCGGACCCGCAATACTGCAAATATCTAATTATTGGAAACCCGGACAAGAGATAACCATAAATCTTTTGCCTGAAAGAAATATAGCTGAAGATCTGCTTGCAGAAAAGAGACTCAATAATAAATCTTTAATAAGGAACTATTTATCATCCTGTATGAGTAAGTCCCTAGTGTTACAGCTACAAGACCTTTTGTGGAGAGAGATTGCAGAAAATTCTTTGAATGATATCTCTGATAAAAAATTAATAAAAATAGGCTTTGCCTTGAATCAATGGAAAGTGAAACCTTCATCTACTGAAGGTTATAGGACAGCCGAAGTTACATTAGGTGGAGTAGATACCAATTATATTAATTCACAGACTATGGAAGTAAACAATCATCAAGGACTTTATTTTATAGGAGAGGTGCTTGATGTCACCGGTCACTTGGGCGGTTTTAATTTCCAATGGGCTTGGTCTTCAGGTTATTGCGCAGGTCTAGTTGCTTAGCTTAAGACAGTTGAAAGTCTAAAAGCGATTGAAGTTCATCTAAGGCTACATCGGGATCAATTACTTTAATGGTCCTCATGCCTAGTTCTTTGGCGGGCTTTAGATTGATTCCTAGATCATCTAAAAATATAGCCTCGTCAGGTCTTATACTTGCTTTTTCACAAGCTAATAAATAGAAATTGGGATCAGGCTTTCTTACACTTACTTTGCTTGATTCAATCACAAAATCAAATAACTGCATTACTTCATCATGCTTACCTGATGCAGAAACATTTCCTTCAAACTGCTTGTCCATAGCTTGAATATTATTTGTCAAACAAGCCAGTACTAATCTATTTTTTATAGACTTTAATGCATTTATCATTTGAGGCCTTACTTCTCCTTTTAAAAGAGCTATCACTTCCTTGCCTGGGGTGGCATGACCTAATTTTTTACTTTCTTCCATGAACAAATCGTTAAATTCATCAAGATCAACTTCACTACGCTCTAATTTTGCCCAAGCATTAGAGTCTGGATTCGTAGAGTTAACTAATCTTAGAAAATCTTTAGGTAAATTATTTTGTTCTTCAAATCTATTAAAAGACTCAAAAGGACTAGTGGTTATTACTCCTCCGAAATCCCAAAATACTGCTTTTATCATATGTTTCTCTTATTGAATATTTAAAGTATATTGATATTTTCCATATAAATATCAAATTTAATGCTCAAGATCATTAAAAATTCTATAATCGCACCCCCTATAAAGTAATAAGTAAGAAAATGTCTGGAAACTCGTTTGGAAATTCTTTTATCGTGACCACATTCGGTGAGAGTCATGGAGTTGCTCTTGGATGTGTAATTGATGGCTGCCCTCCAGGATTAGGCCTTTGTGAAGAGGATATTCAAAAAGAATTAGATAAAAGAAAACCTGGCTCTTCAAAATATACAACACAAAGAAAAGAAGATGACGAAGTAGAAATTTTATCAGGTGTATTCGAAGGAAAAACAACTGGAACTCCTATTGGCTTATTAATAAGAAATAAAGATCAGAAGTCAAAAGATTATGATGATTTAAAAGACGTATTTAGGCCTTCCCATGCTGATTATGTGTATTCAAAGAAATACGGATTTAGAGATCATAGAGGGGGTGGTAGGTCTTCTGCTAGAGAAACAGCAATGAGAGTTGCTGCAGGAGCTGTTGCAAAAAAATATTTAACTGAGCGCTTAAATATTTCAGTCACTGGTTATTTATCTCAAATAGGAAGTATCAAGATAAACAATATTGATTTAGGTGAAATAAATAAAAACCCTTTCTTTTGTCCTGATAAAAATATTCTAAAAGATATTGAAAATCTGATAGATCAATTAAGAAAAGAAGGTGATTCTATAGGTGCAAAGATAGAAGTAGTTGTTTCGAATCTCCCTGTGGGTCTTGGAGAACCTGTTTTTGATAAGCTTGAAGCTGATTTAGCTAAAGGTTTGATGAGCATCAATGCCGTTAAAGGTTTTGAGATCGGTAAGGGTTTCGATCTCGTTTCTGCAAGAGGTTCTGAATCCAGAGATGAAATGAGTCCTGATGGTTATTTATCTAATAATTCAGGAGGTATTTCAGGTGGTATTAGTACCGGACAAGATGTTAATGTATCTATAGTTTTAAAGCCTACCTCAAGTATTAATAAAGAAGGTCAAACTATTAACAGTTCAGGAGAGTCTCAACAGATTCAGGTTAAAGGTAGACACGATCCCTGTGTAGGGGTTAGAGCTACTCCCATTGCAGAGGCAATGACCGCATTGGTTATCATGGATCATTTTTTAAGGAATAGGGCCCAAAACGCTGATGTTGTAACTGAAATTCCAGATCTTTCTTAAGACCCTTATTATGTCTTACACTTTATACGATAAATTGTGGAATCTGCATGAGGTAACTCAAAGAGCCGATAATACCTATTTACTCTACATAGATAGACATCTAATTCATGAAGTTACTTCTCCGCAGGCGTTTGAAGGGCTTAAGTTAGCAGGCAGAAGTCCTTGGAGAATATCAGCAAATATAGCAACACCAGATCATAATGTCCCTACAACTGACAGATCTAAAGGATTGGAAGGTATTTATGATGAAGTTGCTAAATTACAAGTTGTAACTCTAGATGATAACTGTAAAGAGCATGATATTTTGCAATTCGATATTCATGATAGAAGGCAGGGTATTGTGCATGTGGTTGGTCCTGAACAAGGATTAACTTTACCCGGTATGACTATCGTTTGCGGAGATTCTCATACTTCTACTCATGGAGCATTGGCTACACTGTCTATGGGTATCGGAACATCAGAAGTAGAGCATGTTTTAGCTACTCAATGCTTGAAGACTTCAAAATTAAAAAATATGAGAGTAACTATTTCTGGTGAGTTACAAGATGGTGTAACTCCTAAAGATGTCACTCTTGCTGTGATAGGGCAAATTGGTACTGCTGGTGGTACTGGATATGCAATTGAATATAGTGGATCTGTAATAGAAAATATGTCAATCGAAGGACGCATGACCGTTTGCAATATGGCTATCGAAGCCGGAGCTAGAGCTGGTTTGGTTGCGTATGATAAAACTACAGAAGATTACATAAGAAATAGGCCTTTTGCCCCTAAAGGTGAGAAATGGCTAGAAGCAATTAACCAATGGAAGGATTTAATTAGCGACAAGGGATCCTATTTTGATAAAGAGATAATTATTGATGGATCTTCTATTGCTCCTCAAGTGACTTGGGGTACCTCTCCGGAGATGGTCATTGATATAGATGGTTCAATTCCAGAACCTACAAGTGATTCTATGAAGCACGCACTTGATTACATGAATCTTGAATCTGGGAAAAGGATAAAAGATATCAGACTAGATCAGATATTTATTGGTTCTTGCACTAATTCTAGAATAGAGGATTTAAGAGAGGCTGCAAAAATATTAGAAGGAAAGAAGATATCCAGCACAATTAAAAGAGCAATTGTTGTGCCTGGATCAGGTTTAGTCTCAAAGCAGGCTATTGAAGAAGGCCTTGATGAAATCTTTATTCAATCTGGCTTTGAGTGGAGAGCTCCGGGATGTTCCATGTGTCTCGCCATGAACCCTGATCAATTGGGTGATGGGGAGCATTGCGCATCTACTTCAAATAGAAATTTTGAAGGAAGACAGGGGTATGGAGGCAGAACACATCTCGTATCACCGGCTACAGCTGCCGCTTCAGCAATACAAGGCAGTTTTGTGGATGTTAGAGATTTTATTTCATGAAAAATACCAGCACATTTCATGCAGGTCAGGCCGTCCCTCTCGAAAGAGATAACATTGATACTGATCAGATAATTCCTAAGCAGTTTTTAAAATCAATTAAAAAGAGCGGCTTTGGACAAAATCTATTCGACGCGTGGAGATATGAAGATGAAGGCTTTCCTGGTCAAGATGTTAGCCTTAGAAAGGTTAATAAAGAATTTATCCTCAATCAAGATAAGTTTCTAGATTCTGATATTTTAATAAGTAAAAAAAACTTCGGATGTGGGTCAAGTAGGGAGCATGCCGTTTGGTCTTTATTAGACTATGGTTTTAAAGTTGTAATTGCTGAAAGCTTTGCGGATATTTTCTATAATAATTGTTTCAATAACGGACTTCTTCCTATCGTCCTTGATTCAAAAGAAATAGATCAATTACTTGATCTTGCTGACCAGAGACAACAAATTGAGATTGATTTAGAAAACCAGATTATCTTTTCAGTAGACAGTGAAATTGCTCATTTTGATATAGACCCCTTTAGAAAAAAATGCATTCTTGAGGGATTGGATGAGATTGGACTAAGCCTCACTCATTCTGAACAAATAAAAGAATTTGAAAAAAATAGAATTTTAGATTCTCCTTGGATTTTTATAGATGAGAAAGAAAATGGATAAACAAAAGCAAGTTCTTATATTGCCAGGAGACGGTATTGGACCTGAGGTTTGTGATGAAGCAAAAAAAGTTTTAATACATGTAAATCAATCTCATGATTTAAATATATCTATTGAAGAGTCTCTAGTTGGTGGAAAGGCCTTTGAGGAAACAGGAAAACCTCTTCCAGATGATACTTTAAATGCTGCTAAAAAATCAGATGCTGTCTTACTAGGTGCAGTTGGAGGACCAACCTGGGATGACTTGGACTACCATCTCAGACCAGAAAGAGCTTTGCTTGGTTTGAGGGCTGAATTGGATTTATTTGCCAATCTAAGACCAGCAATTTTATCTAAGCATCTTGCAGATTCTTCTTCTCTCAAGCCTGAAAAAGTCTTAAATCTTGATTTATTAATCATACGAGAGTTAACCGGAGGTATCTATTTTGGTGAACCAAGAGGAAGATCGGACAATGAAGAGTCTGCATTCAATACCATGATCTACAGTAAGAATGAAATTGAAAGAATAGGTAGAGTCGCATTTGAAGCAGCTCAAAAAAGAAATAAGACGCTTTGTTCAGTTGATAAGGCAAATGTACTGGAAGTGAGTGTGTTGTGGAGAGAAGTCATGACTGAGCTTTCAAAGGATTATCCTGACGTAGAATTCTCTCATATGCTTGTAGATAATGCAGCGATGCAACTTGTAAGGGATCCAAAGCAATTTGATGTCATGGTTACTGGTAATTTATTTGGTGATATTCTTTCTGACATAGCAGCTATGCTAACTGGCTCGATAGGTATGTTACCTTCGGCCTCTTTAAATTCTGATAATACTGGCATGTATGAACCTGTCCATGGATCTGCACCAGATATTGCTGGCAAGGGATTAGCTAACCCCATAGCAGCAATATTGTCTGTTGCTATGATGCTTAAATATAGTTTTGACGCGAAAGAAGCATCTCTAGCAATTGAGAACTCCATAGAAGAAGTTCTATCGGAAGGTTTCAGAACACATGATTTAGAAGGACCTCAAGATAGTAAACTTTCTACATCTCAAATGGGTAACAAAATTATTGAAAAACTAAATTAATATGAAAACAAAAGCGAGAAAAATAGCTATAGCAGGAGCTACAGGCATGGTTGGACAAGCCTTTTTAAGATTACTTGAAGAGAATTTTTTCCAAGACGCTGAAATCATTCTACTTGCCAGTAAAAAATCTAAGGGAAAAAAAGTAAAATTTAGAACAAAAGAATACATAATCGAAGATCTTTCTGAATATGATTTTACTGGAACAGACTTGGCACTATTTTCTGCCGGAGCATCTGTTTCTGCAGAATTTGCACCTAAAGCTGTATCTCAAGGATGTGTAGTTGTGGATAATTCTTCTTGCTTTAGGTACGAAGAAGATATTCCTCTGATAGTTCCGGAAGTAAACGGAAAGCTAGTTTTGGATTATCAACTACCTGGAATCATTGCCAATCCCAACTGCTCAACAATCCAGATGTTGGTTGCATTGAAACCAATTCATGACGCATTCAATATTAAGAGAATTGATGTAACAACTCTGCAGGCAGTTTCAGGAACAGGAAAAGAAGCTACAGAAGAATTGTTATCTCAGTTAGATTCATATCATGGAAACACTGAACAAAAATCCGATATTTATGCCAAGCAAATCGCTAATAATGTCTTGCCACATTGTGATATTTTTGAAGACAATAGATATACCAAAGAAGAGAATAAATTAGTAAAAGAAACTCACAAGATCCTTGATTCAAAGATTCAAGTTACAGCGACTTGTGTAAGAGTTCCTGTGTTGAATGGTCATTCAGAGTCGATTCACATTAAAACTGAGAAATCATTGACCGAAGAGGCAGTACTTGATGTACTGAAGTCAGCACCCGGACTCTCTATCAATTATGCTAATGATGAAGGTGACTATCCTACGGCTGCTACAGATGCTGATGGAGATTATCTTGTTCATGTTGGGAGGATAAGAAGAGACTTATGGAGCGATAAAAGAATAAATATGTGGGTAGTTGCGGATAATCTTCTTAAAGGCGCTGCTTTGAATAGCATACAAATAGCAGAAGAGATCTTTGAATAATTAATGGATAATTTATTATTAAATTTAGAAACTGAATTTTTTTTTCTTACTGGAGTTTATTTAGAAGGTGTAAGCGGACTGGTTTTTGGTATTTTAATTTTTAGTCTGTTATTAAGTGCCATAAGATACGAGAAGAAACAGGAACTTCCGGCTATTACCTCAGACATTTCAAATGAGATAGGAGATGAGCGTATTGCTAAGATCAACCTCTCTAGGAGTTTAATTGAAATGGGTCAGGAAAAAGAGGCTAAGAGGCTTTTAGCTCAACTTTTGCAAGATAATCCAACACAGGAAGAAAAAAGGCTAGTTAGCAACTTATTTGAAAAGATTAATAGTTAGATGACCGACACCAGGATTGCTTTAGGCGTTGAGTATGATGGTACTAATTACTATGGCTTTCAAAAACAAAAAAGTACAAATGAGACTGTCCAAGGACATCTAGACGCATCAATAAGTAAAGTTGCAGATCATGAGGTGAAGACATTTTGCAGCGGAAGAACTGATGCAGGTGTGCATGCCTTTATGCAGGTTATACATTTTGATTCTAATGCCAACCGATCAGAATCTGAATGGATAAGAGGAGTGAATTCTTATCTTCCGAAGAGCATCAGAATCTTATGGTCTAAAAAAGTTGATAGTTCATTTCATGCGAGGTTCTCGGCAATAAATAGATCTTATTTATACAACATACTGAATAGTCAGACTCCCTCAGCCCTCTGGGCAGATAGGTCTTTGTACGTACCGCACAGACTGAGTATCAATAATATGAGGCTTGGAGCAAAATATTTATTAGGAGAACACGACTTTAGCTCTTTTAGAGGATCAAGCTGTCAGTCTAAAACCCCGATTAGGGATATGAAAGATATAAAGATTTATAAAAATAAAGATTTTATTTCGGTTGAACTTCGGGCCAATGCATTTCTTCTTCATATGGTAAGAATAATAATTGGGACCCTGTTGATGGCCGGAAAAAAAGAAATCACTCCAAAAGAGGTAGATAAAATACTTAGATTAAAAGACAGAACTTTTGCAGGCAAGACAGTAAAATCGTCAGGCCTTTTTTTTATTGGACCCCAGTATCCTCAAAAATATAAGATACCAAAATCTAAATCTCACCTAAATTGGTAAATTACTGTATTAAATATTCTATAATTTTTATATATGAAAAGTTTTATCAAGATATGCGGAATCACAAACTTTGAAGATGCCGAGATTGCTGTTCAGTATGGCGTGAATGCTATTGGATTTAATTTATTCAATAAAAGTAAACGTTTAATCCCATTAGATAAAATCGTTAATATATGTAATGACTTATCGGATGACATTGAGATTTTTTTACTTTTCGTTAATCAGGAAAGAGAATTTGTTGCTGATTGTTTGAAAAAATTACCTACAGCCATTCCTCAGTTTCATGGTGACGAGACAAAAGAATATTGTGAAAGTTTTGGAAGAGACTACGTTAAGGCTATTAGGGTTAACAAAGATACAGATTTAGAAAAGATAAATCATGACTATAAAAGTGCTAAAATGTTGATATTCGATAGCTATGATGAAGTATCTTATGGAGGAACAGGTAAATCTTTTGATCTTTCTTTGTTAAACGGATTGATAGAAATACCCTTTCTTGTGGCTGGTGGCATTGATGAAACTAACTTTCACAATGCTCTTCTCATTAAGAATTGCAGTGGTGTAGATATCTGTTCTGGTGTTGAAGATGGTCCAGGGATAAAAAACCATCTAAAAGTTAAAAATATTGTTGAAAAAGTAAGGAGTTTTCATGTCTGAAGAAATAATGCCAGATAAAAATGGGAGGTTTGGAGTTTACGGAGGAAGATACGTTGCTGAGACGCTTGTTCCAGCACTAGAAGAGTTGGCTGAACAGTACGAGTTTATAAAAAAAGATAAGAACTTTTTGAAAGAATTCAGAGATGATCTTTCTCACTATGTCGGAAGACCTTCCCCATTATATTTTGCAAAACGTTGGACGAAGTTACTGGGCGGAGCAAAAATTTTTCTAAAACGAGAGGACTTAAATCACACTGGAGCTCACAAGATTAATAATACTGTTGGTCAAATTCTTTTGGCTAAACATATGGGAAAGAAACGAATTATCGCTGAAACAGGTGCTGGTCAGCATGGGGTAGCAACAGCAACTGTAGCGGCTAGACACGGATTGGAATGTTTAGTTTACATGGGTGAAGAAGACATAAAAAGGCAATCGCTTAATGTATTTAGGATGAAACTTCTGGGAGCAGAAGTGGTTGGAGTTAGTTCAGGTACCAGAACACTTAAAGATGCTATGAATGAGGCTATGAGAGATTGGGTAACCAATGTAGACGATACTTATTACATTATAGGTAGTGTTGCAGGGCCACATCCTTATCCCCAAATAGTAAGAGATTTTAATGCTGTAGTTGGGGAAGAAGTGATCGAACAAAGCAAGATTCAGATAGGCAAAGATCCAGATGTATTAATAGCCTGCGTGGGCGGTGGTTCTAATGCAATGGGGCTATTTTATCCATTCATAGAAAATAAAAATGTTAGGTTGATCGGGGTTGAGGCTGGTGGCTTAGGGTTAAGCACCGGTAAGCACGCTGCTCCCTTGAATGATGGCAAAGAAGGTATTTTGCATGGCATGAGAACTTATTTGATGCAGGATGATGCCGGTCAGATTATTGAGACTCATTCTGTTTCTGCTGGATTAGACTACCCCGGAGTCGGCCCAGAACATGCTTGGTTGAAAGATATAGGTCGAGCTGAATACGTTGCAGCTGATGATCAGGAGGCTCTTGAGGCCTTCAAGGAGCTCACTAAAGTGGAAGGAATAATGCCTGCTCTTGAAACAGCTCACGGCATAGCTTATGTTAAGAAAATAGCTCCAACAATGTCCAAAGAACAAACAATAATTGTTAATGTTTCAGGAAGAGGTGATAAGGATATTAATACTGTTGCATCGATAGAGGGAATAGAACTTTGACCTCTAAGATCAAAGATACTTTTTCTGAAATTAAAGCAGAAAATAGAAAAGCGCTCATAACTTATATTGTCTCTGGTGATCCAGATCTAGAGACTACCTTAGAAATCATGCACACCATGGTGAAAGAAGGTGCCGATATTATTGAATTAGGTATACCGTTTTCTGATCCCATGGCTGAGGGCATTTCTATACAAAAGGGTCATGAAAGAGCTTTAAAGAAAGGAGCCTCCTTAATAGATGCCTTACAGTTGGTTGCTCAATTTCGATCGTCCAATAAAAAAACACCAATTGTATTCATGGGTTACATGAATACTTTTGAATCTTTGGGCGCCCAGGCCTTTATGGCCAAGGCAGTTTCTGCTGGGGTAGATGGAATTTTGATTGTTGATATGCCACCAGAAGAGAGTAGTAAGTTTAGTGATCATGCTATGAAAAATAATATTGATATTATTAGGTTAATAGCACCAACTACTAGCCTAGATAGAGCCAAAAAGATCTCTTCTCAATCTTCAGGTTATATCTATTACATATCTGTAAAAGGAATTACGGGAGCAAGTAATATAGACGCCGATGATGTAAAAAATAAAGTAGAAGTATTACAAACATTCACTGATCTACCTATTGCAATTGGCTTTGGTATAAAAGATGCAATCTCAGCATCTTCTGTAAAAGATATTGCTGATGGTATAGTTGCTGGCAGTGTATTTGTTGACTTGATAGGAGAGGGCAATGATGTCCTTAATATGGTTGCTAAAAAAACTAAAGAACTAAAAGAAGTACTCGGATAAATATGGCGAATTGGTTCGAAAAAATTCTACCTTCTTTCATTAGAAAGGAGACTGCAAAGAAATCTACAATACCTGAAGGATTATGGCAAAGCTGCAACTCTTGTAACAATATACTTTATGTTCCCGAACTGGAATCAAATTTATTTGTATGCCCAAAATGTGATCATCACATAAGAATTGGAGCCAGGAAGAGATTAGAGCTTTTTTTAGATGCATCAGAAACTATAGAAATTTCTCAAGAAAAATCTCCCAAGGACTGGTTAAAATTCAAAGATACTAAATCCTATAAAGACAGAATAGACTCAGCTGAAAAAATAAGTAATGAAAAAGAGGCTTTGATAGCCATGAAAGGCAGCTTGAAAAAGATGCCAATAGTAGCTTCAGCTTTTGAGTTTAGATATATGGGTGGTTCAATGGGATCTGTAGTCGGTCAAAAATTTGTAGATACAGTTAATTTTGCCTTAGAAAATCAACTACCAATGATTTGTTTCTCTACAAGCGGTGGGGCAAGAATGCAAGAATCATTAATTTCTTTATATCAGATGGCTAAAACAAGTGCAGCAATAGAAAAGATGAGACAAGCTAGATTACCTTATATTTCAGTAATGATTGATCCAATTTATGGAGGAGTTTCTGCAAGTCTTGCTATGTTAGGCGATATAAATATCGCAGAGCCTAAGGCTCTAGTTGGTTTTACCGGACCTAGGGTTATTGAACAGACATTGAATGTGCAATTACCAGAAGGTTTCCAGAGAAGCGAATTTCTATTAGAACATGGAGCAATTGACAAAATAGTACATAGAAAAGATTTAAGAGATACCGTACATAGACTCCTATACAGTCTGATCTCTAACAAATAATCTTCTATGGACTCCAACCTTTTATCAGATTGGCTTACACATATAAATTCTAATAGACCCAATGAGGGAGAGTTTGGGTTAGATAGGCTACAAAGTATTTTCTCCAAGATGATTAAACAATCATTAGGTAAAAAAACCATCATAGTTGCTGGAACTAATGGAAAAGGAACAACGGTTGAGTACTTAAAAAACTTTTTGTTAGAGGCTGGTTACAGCACTGGAACCTATACTTCACCTCATCTGATTCAATTTAACGAAAGAATACAAATCAATGGAAATCATGTGGATGATACAAGAATAGTTAACGCATTTAAGAAAATAGAAAAATTAAAAGAGGATACTAGGCTCACATACTTCGATTATGTAACTTTAGCTGCTTTTGATATATTTGCCTCTGAGGAACTAGATTTTGTCATTATGGAAATTGGAATTGGAGGTAAGCATGATCCAGTTAATTTAATTAATTCTGATATATCTATCATTACAAATATTGAAATGGACCATGAAAAGTGGCTGGGTAAAACGCGTGAAGAGATAGGCTCTCAGAAGGCGGCAATCTTTAAGGAAGGAAAGATCGGCATCTTAGCTTCAGAGCAGATGCCTGAATCAGTAACTTCATTGGCCTATAAAGTATGTTCTTCTGTTTTTGAGTTAGGCAAAAGTTTTACAATTGAAGAAAACTTATCAGGATGGAATTACATTCTTAAAGAAAATGAGTTTGACTTAAAAAACTTATCTTATCGAAACTTAAATGTTGAATCTGCTGCAGGTGCTATTACTGCATTTAAGTTAATCTCTAAAAAAGAAATAGATTACAGAGGCGTCATTGCAAAAACTTTTTTAAAAGGCAGGTGTGATGTAGTTGATAATTTTATTTTTGATGTGTCTCATAATCCTGCATCGGTTAAATATCTTGTTAATTTTCTTAAAAAAAATTTCGAACATCAAAATTTTAATGCTATTTTCTCTTCCATGTCCGACAAAGATAATAGATCTATAATTAAGGAAATCTCTGATTGGATTTCAGAATGGAATATTTGCTCAATAGATGACGATAGATTTAATTCTTCTGAGTTAGAAGCGTCCATCAATGACTTAACTGGGAAAAAAGTAAAGAAATTCGATTCCGTATATTCAGCAATCAAAAACGGTTACCATAAAGATGATCTATATGTAGTATTCGGATCCTTTCTGACAGTTAGTGAGGGTTATAAAGCAATACAGGAGATAAGGGGTGAGCATAGTGAAAAGAATTAACTATTTCTTAATATTCTCAGTATTAGGCTTTATTCTTTTAGCAACTTTTAAGCAACCAGTAACTTACGAGAATAATGACCCTGTTGATTTTGTAAAAGAAATACCAGAAATTCAACTCAATATTCCTCTTGATGAAGGACTTGAAAAGGGTGCAGAGAATATTTACAACCCAGAAGAATTCACTCCAAGTGATCTTACAAATTTTAGTCCAGCATGGACTATTAAAGTAAAAACTTATTCAGATAAAGGTAAGTTGCTCGAAGATATAAATTACTTAAAGAAACTTGGTTATAAGGTTTATTCAAGGTTTGATAAGAATTCAATTAACACATTTAATTTATATATAGGCCCTACGCTTTTAAAGAAAGACTCTTTATTATCTCTAGAAGAGTTACAAGATTTAGGGGGCTTCAACCCAGAGGTTCTAAAGTATGATTGAAAATCTTGCTCTAATAGATTGGTTTTCTATGACACTGATGATGGCTTTTGGTATTGCAGGATTTTTTAATGGTTTTATCAAAGAAATCTTTTCAGCTGCTGCATGGATTTTCTCTTTAGCTCTGGCTTGGCTTTATGGACCTTTGCTGTTCCCGCTTGTGCAGGACTATGTTGGTTCAAATACATTAAAAAATGTTATTAGTTTTATCCTTATGTTCTTGATCTCCTTTTTAACTTTGAAGATTCTAGGTTCTATTATCTCAAAATTAATATCAGCAATAGGGTTAAAGGGTTTAGATAAACTTTTAGGGATATTCTTTGGGTCTATAAAAATATTAGCGATATTGAGCAGTGTTTATGTCTTTAATTTAAGCTTTTTAGATCAAAATAAATGGTGGCTAGATTCTTACTCAAGGATTTATTCAATACAAGTTTACGAATACTCAAAACCTGTATTTGATAAATGGATAAAAAAAGCAGATATTATTCTAGATAAAGATAATCCTAAGATTACTCTTTGATATAGAATATAAGATATGTGTGGAGTAGTAGGAATTGTAAGTCAGAAAGAGGTTTCTCCTGTTATTTATGATGCCCTAACAATCCTACAACATAGAGGACAAGATGCAGCCGGAGTAGCCACTTCAACCAATAATCGATTTTTTATTCGTAAGCAGTTAGGTTTAGTAAGAGATGTTATAAGAAATCAGCATATACTCAATTTGAGAGGTCAGATGGGTATAGGGCATGTTAGGTATCCAACTGCTGGAAGTGAAGACAGAGAATTAGCACAACCAATGTATGTTAACTCTCCTTTTGGAATAAGCATCTCTCACAATGGAAATCTTACAAACCAAGAAGAACTAAAAGATGCCTTGGTGCATAAAGATCTTAGACATTTAAATACTGATTCTGATAGTGAGGTTTTGCTTAATGTATTTGCACATGAACTTCAAAAACAAGGCTCTATTAAACCAGGGTCAAAGGAGATATTTGCTGCAGTAAGGGCACTTCATAAAAGAGTGAGAGGCGCATATTCTGTGGTGATAATGATCAATGGTGTTGGAATTGTTGGATTTCGGGATCCTTTTGGTATTAGACCTTTGATAGTTGGTTCCAAAGAAACAGATTTGATAGGAAAAGACTACATGATTGCTTCAGAGAGTGTTGTTCTGGATTCGTTAGGTTTTGAAACTATAGATGATATCGAAGCGGGTTCAGCAGTTTTTATAAGCTCTGAAGGCGTTTTAGAGACAGAATCGTGTATCAATAATCCAATACCTACCCCATGCATTTTTGAATATGTTTATTTAGCTAGACCCGATGCCAAAATAGATAAGATTTCTGTGCACAAGTCTCGCTTAAGAATGGGAGAATTTCTTGCTAAAAAAATCATGGAGATCAAGCCTGAACATGATATTGATGTGGTGATACCTATACCTGACAGCAGTACGACATCCGCTCTGCAGCTTGCCTCTACTTTAGGAATTAAGTACCGCGAAGGATTTGTTAAGAATAGATATATAGGAAGGACTTTCATCATGCCATTTCAAGAAAAAAGAGAGAAGTCTGTAAAACAAAAGCTCAATCCCATTGATTTAGAATTCCAAGATAAAGTTGTTTTGCTTGTTGATGATTCAATAGTGAGAGGGACAACCAGTAGGCAAATAATTGAAATGGCGAGATCTTCAGGTGCTAAAAAAGTTTATTTTGCGTCTGCAGCTCCTCCAATTCGCTATCAGAATGTTTATGGTATCGATATGGCAGCAACTACTGAGCTAGTTGCTCATCAAAGAACTGAGAAAGAAATAGAAGAGTTCATTAAGGCTGATTGGCTTATCTATCAAGATCTAGACGATCTCATTCAAGCTGCTCAGGTAGGCAATGAAGACATTAAGCAATTTGAATGCTCCATATTCAATGGAAAGTACGTCACAGATGATATTGATGACAACTACTTAAAGAATTTAGAAGATGCGCGTAATGACAAATCTAAAGCCTCTAGGCAGCTAAGTTAGTTAAGTTTTTACTTCTTCAATTGTTATAGAGGGAAGAATGGCACTATTTGCCGCATCTTTGTAAGAAGCAATTTCATGAAAATTTAAGTATCTATAGATATCTGAGCTCATCGCATTTATTTCTGACATGTAGCTTGAGTACTCTTCTTTTGTCGGTATATGCCCCAATGTTGCAGATATTGCTGCTACTTCAGCAGAAGCTAAGAATACATTGGCACCATCACCCAGTCTATTTGGGAAATTACGAGTGGAGGTTGATACCACAGTCGATTCCGCTTCAACCCTAGCTTGGTTGCCCATACACAATGAACATCCAGGCATTTCTAATCTTACTCCGGCATTTTCAAAAATGTCATAGTATCCTTCTTCGGTAAGCTGATGTTTATCCATTTTAGTTGGAGGTGAAACCCATAGCTTAGATGGAAGTTCAGATTCGTTTTCCAAGAGCTTACCAGCAGCTCTGAAATGTCCAATGTTTGTCATACAAGATCCTATGAATACTTCATCTATATGAGTATTAGCAATTTCAGATAAGGGCTTGATATCATCCGGATCATTAGGACATGCCAAAAGAGGCTCTGTAATGCTATTAAGATCTATTTCAATTACAGCCGCATACTCTGCGTCATGGTCAGCTTCCATTAAAATAGGCTTTTCAAGCCAAGCTTCCATGGCTTGAGCTCTTCTTTCAAGAGTTTTCTTGTCTTCGTAACCCTCTGAAATAAGCCATCTCAAAAGAGTTACATTAGATTCAAGATATTCTCTAATTGGCTCTTCATTAAGCTTGATAGTACAGCCTGAAGCTGATCTCTCCGCCGAAGCATCAGACAACTCAAAAGCTTGTTCTACTTTAAGATCAGGAAGTCCTTCGATTTCCAGACATCTACCTGAAAAAATGTTTATTTTTCCTTCTTTTGGAAGAGTCAATTGACCTGATTGAAGCGCGGCGTAGGGTATTGCATTTACCAGATCTCTTAAAGTTATACCTGGTTGAATCTCACCTTTAAATTTTACCAAGACAGATTCGGGCATATCTAATGGCATAACTCCTAGAGCTGCACCAAAAGCCACTAATCCTGAACCTGCAGGAAAGCTTATCCCTAATGGAAATCTAGTATGAGAGTCACCACCTGTACCAACCATATCTGGTAATAACATTCTATTTAGCCATGAGTGAATAATGCCATCACCTGGCTTTAGGGCGACACCACCTCTCGTTTGTATAAATTCAGGAAGTGTGTGCTGCATTTCTACATCTTTAGGAAGTGGATAGGCAGCTGTGTGACAAAATGATTGCATAACTAAATCGGAATTAAATCCAAGGCAGGCTAATTCCTTCAATTCATCTCTAGTCATTGGACCGGTAGTATCTTGACTGCCTACTGTAGACATTCTTGGTTCACAGTAGATCCCAGGTCTAATGCCTTCTACACCACAAGCTTTTCCAACCATTTTCTGAGCCAAGGTAAAGCCATTAGTACTTTCTTTTGCTTCATCTGGCCTAGTAAACACTTTCGATGATTCTTGTTTTAAGATTTCTCTTGTTTCATCTGTAAGACTTCTTCCAATGATTAGAGGTATTCTCCCTCCGGCTCTAACTCCATCAAGCAAAGTATTTGATTTATATTCATATTTGCAAAGTTCTTCATTGGTATCTGTGTTGATTACTTTTTGTTCATAAGGGTAAATTTCAATTATATCTCCCATGTTCATTTTGCTGACATCGCACTCGAACGCTAATGCTCCTGAGTCTTCTAGGGTGTTGAAGAATATGGGAGCTATTTTTCCACCAATACATATTCCTGCCTGTTTCTTGTTAGGTATGAAGGGTATGTCTTCTCCGATGTACCAAAGCAGTGAATTAGTTGCTGATTTCCTAGAGGAGCCTGTACCCACAACATCACCAACGAATACTAATGGAAGTCCGGATTCTTTCAATTTATTAATGGTCCCAAGGGGATCATCCATTGTTTTCTTAAGCATTGCTAATGCATGAAGTGGTATATCTGGTCTAGATGGTGCATCAGGAGCTGGAGATAGATCATCAGTATTAATCTCTCCTTCTACCCTAAAAACAATAGCTTTTATAACTTCGTCTAGTTTTGGTTTGTTTGTAAACCATTCAGCATTTGACCAGGAATCCACAACTCTTTTTGCATTCAGATTTGTTTTGGATAATTCAATTACATCATGTTTAGAATTAAACATTAAAAGAGTCTTACTTAGACCTTCTGCGGCCAGCGTTCCCACTTCATCATCTTCAAGCAAGCCAATGAGTGATTCAACATTGTAACCCCCCAACATTGTTCCCAATAACTTGGTCGCTAGCTGTCGATCTATTAATGGTGAAGATGTTTGGCCTTTAGCGACATCAGTCAAGAAGGCAGCTTTTACGTAAGCTGCAGGGTCAACCCCTGCAGGTGTTCTATTTGTTATTAAATCTAATATATATTCTTCTTCGCCACTTGGGGGTGATTTTAAGAGTTCTACTAGTCCTGAAACTTGCTCTGCGTTGAGGGGCAAGGGAGGTATGCCTTGTAGTAATCTCTCTTCGACATGGGATTTATAGTTTTCTAGCATGATATTTAGTGAAGAAGTTATTTATTGGTGCAGCATTTTATCATAATCTGTAATTTAAAGTTGCGTAGAAATGACTTAGATATATCATAAGAGATAATGAATAAGTCAGTGAAAACCCCATGCATAGGAGTTTGCTCTACTGTCTTTGGTGATGAGGTCTGTAGAGGATGCAAGCGGTTTCAGCATGAGGTAATTAAATGGAATTCCTATAATGACCCTGAAAAAAGGCTCGTTTTAGATAGGCTAGAATCTTTAAAAGTCCAAATTATGGAATCAAAAATTATAGTAACTGATAAAAAGCTACTTAAGTCTAAGCTTGAAGAATATAAAATAAAACATGATGAGGATAGCAACCCTCTGTGCTGGGTTTTTGATCTTCTCAGAACAGGCAGTCAATCTATTCCTAACTCTAAAGATTTTGGTTTTAATCCCTTACTAAATGATATGACTGATCTGTCTGATCTAAAGAAAGTTATGGAAGATGAACTCTTTCAGTTATCCGAAGCGCATTATCAAAGGTACTTTAAGACTGAGAAATACTTTAATGTCTAATACATGGGAAACCATTCTCTGCTCTCCTACTCCTAAAGCCTGGATAGATAAGGCCCTAAACTCGCTTGAAATTCTTTTGATTGATCATGCGCATTGTGAGAAAAAAGCTGCATCCTCAGCAATCTCTTTGATTCATAAATATCCACATTATAATTTAGCTAAGATACTCTCTCCTTTAGCAAGAGAAGAGCTTTTACATTTCGAGCAAGTTCTTAGGTTGATTGACCAGCATGGTTTTAAATTCAAGAATCTAAAATCGGGTAAATATGCCCAAACCCTTCATGATGCATCTTCTAATCAAGAACCAGATAAGCTTAAAGATTCTTTGGTTATTAGTTCACTAATTGAAGCAAGATCTTGTGAAAGATTTCATGCCCTCATACCTTTTCTTTCAGATAAACTTAAAAAGTTTTATTCAAAGCTATACGAAGCCGAGGCGCGTCACTGCGATCTTTACTTAGATATCTATTGTGATATTTTTGATGAAGATTGGTCGGATAGATTGAAGCATCTCTCTTCTATTGAATCTAATTTTATTAACCAAAAAGATAATCTTTTTAGGTTCCATAGTGGCTACTGAAACTATCTAACAATGGGTATCTCTTTCCAGTTGGTGAGATATCTAGGTGATTTTAATAATCTTCTCATAGACCATGGTTTCTTGATTCCCTGTGAGGCAAAAGTAACTTTTCCAACTCCTGAGGTATTAATTTTATCAATTGCTGTCATTAGTTTTTTACTGTTTATTCTTTCGTCTATATTTCTAAATAAATCACCTTGATAGATACCTTCATCATAAAAGTCACTGAGCATTACTCCTGCCTTAATAAAATTAATATTTTCCTTAAAGAGCTGCTCTGTCATATGCCTTGTAGCATTTAAAATATCTCTAGTATCATTCGTCGGAGAAAATAATTTATAACTCCTGAATCCGTTATATTGCTTGTCTTGTTTACGAAAATAGTTTGTCCTCATGAATACTGAAACCATTTTGCAATATTGATTCTCTCTTCTTAATTTTTCACATGCGCGTGAAGCATAGTCACTGACAGCTTCATTAACAGAGTTGAAGTCATTCACTTTCTTACTAAACGTTCTACTCACAACAATCTGTTTTTTTGTTTTAGGTTGCTGCTCTAGACCTATACAAGAATAACCTTGTAGCTCCATTACTGTTCTTTCAAGAACACTGCTAAATTTTCTTTTTATCAGCTTGGTGTCTATCTCTGCCAGTTCAAGGGCTGTTTCTATGCCTAGACTGTTTAATCTCTTATTGATTCTACTGCCAACACCCCAAACTTCTCTTACAGGCATTAATGCCATTAACTTTTTTCGCCTTTTTAGATTTGTTAAATCCACAACTCCATTAGTGGCTGGATAATGTTTAGCTCCATAATTGGCTACTTTCGCCAAGGTTTTTGTTGGGCCTATGCCTACACAAACAGGCATGCCAACCCAGCGGTCTATTGTCTCACGACATTGATGTCCAAATTTTTCACAGTCTTTTAAGCCTGTAAGATCCAAGAAAGCTTCATCGATGCTATACACTTCTACTTTAGGTGATAAATTTTCTAAAGTTTGCATGACTCTAGAAGATACGTCAGCATATAGCTCGTAATTTGAAGAAAATGCAACACCTCCTTTTCTAAGGAAAGATTTCTCTATTTTGAACCAAGGCTCGCACATTTTAATTCCCAGTTGTTTTGCTTCTTTCGATAGGGCAACTACACAACCATCATTATTTGATAAGACGACCACAGGTTTTTTTTTGATATCCGGTCTAAATATTCTTTCACATGACGCATAAAAGCTATTACAGTCAACTAAAGCAAAGGTCATAGTCTAATACAGATTTATGGAGGCTATGACTATGCCAGCTATTTCTAGTTCTTCCTCTTTATTAATCATTATGGGTGGGTATTTTGGATTCTCAGAGACTAGGCAAACTTTTGGTTTAAGCAGCAGTCTCTTGCATGCATAAGATCCATCTATTGAAGCTATAACAATTTTATTGTGACCTGGTTCTATACTTCTATCTACTATCAAAATTGCACCATCTCCTATATGTGCATTTATCATTGAATCTCCACTGACACGAACAAAATAGGTAGCAGCAGGATTTTTTATTAGATACTCATTCAAATCTATAGATCTTTCAATATAGTCATCTGCAGGACTAGGCCATCCTACTCGAACGGTATTTAGGAAATAGGGGATTTCAAGAAGAGATAAGTTATCCTCTGATGCATCGCCCAGATAGTCAATTTTCATAAGGGTTTTATAAATTAATACTGTATATATATACAGTATAATTAAAGGATGATTTTGTAAAGCTTTTAACCTACTATTATTTATATAAAAGATATTAAACTCTAAATAATATGAAAACTTGGATAATTTTGGGAGCGGTCTACATTGGTTTTTTCTTTTGGTATACAGATATGGGAGGACAGTTAAGCCAAGAAGAAATACAAGGCTTTATCAAACAGCACGAACAAAATATCATCGATAATGGAGCGTCTTCAGATTCAGAAGAACTTCAATTAAGAATAGATTTCCTTAGAAGATTCATGGAAGAAGATGATGGTAGGCAGTTTATTATGGTCAATAATATTGAAATGAATAAAAATCCTGTAGATGTGCCTGGCGCAAATCCTGGAGAGTCTGCTGATCAATTAATGTCTAGATATATGGAATATATGTGGCCCAATCTTTTAAAGCGAGCTTCTCATCCTATTTTTATGAGTAATGTCGTCTATCAATCCATGGATCTAGTGGGGATAGAGGGGGCAGAAACTTGGGATCAAGCAGCATTAATGAGATATAAAAGTCGCAGAGCGATGATGGAGATAGTTACTCATCCAAATATGATGGATAGTCATGAATTCAAGATTGCAGCCTTACAAAAGACTATTGCATATCCTGTTGAACCGTTTGGTTATTATAGTGATATAAGAGTTATCTTCGGGATGTTGATAATGATAGTCGGTCTTTCGATTAGGTTATTTCTTATTTCTAAGAGATAGAGAATTTTTTTAGTTCGCAAGAGCTAGAATCCATCCAAAGATACCATCCGTATTTATCCCAATCTCCCAGAACAATTCTTTTAGCAGGCTGGTTATTGATTTCAATATCATGAGAATTTGGCCTGTGTGTATGGCCATGGATTAGGAGATTCACAGAAAAATTTTCCATAGTTTTAGATACTTCTGAAGGAGTTACATCCATGATATTTTCTTTTTTTCTCTCGGTAGCCTGTTTACTTATGTCTCTTAATTCTCTAGCAATTTCATTTCTTTCGATCAAAGACTTACTCAGGAATTCTTTTTGCCATTGCGGATCCCTGCTGGTTTTCCTAAAAGATTGATAATCCACATCTTCGGTGCAGAGCAAATCGCCATGCATTAGAAGAACAGGTTTACCAAACATTTCTTCTAACCTGGGATCTGTTATGAGTTTCATGCCGGATGAAGAGGCAAATTCATGTCCTAGAAGAAAATCTCTATTTCCATGCATCATATAGATCTCTGCAGTTTGATTAGTCTTCAGAAGAGCCTCTCTAATCCCAGAGATGAAATCATTTTGATTATCGTCTCCTATCCAGGTCTCAAACAGATCACCAAGTATGTATAGTTTTTCTGCTTTTGAAGCAGTACCTTCAAGAAAAGTTATAAAGGCTTGGGTAATATCTGGTCTGCCCTCATGCAAGTGCAGATCAGATATAAAGCAGTAAGCCATCGTTATTCTGTTGTAACTTTCGTATCGATAATTGAAATATCTTCAAGAGGAACATCCTGATGGAAACCTGAGCTTCCTGTTGCAGTTGCCGCAATCGCTTCAACGGTTTCAAAGCCTTCAACAACTTCACCGAACACAGCATAGCCCCATCCTTGAGAAGTTTCTTCTGTATGATCTAAAGAAATATTATTAACAACATTGATAAAAAACTGAGAGCTGGCAGAGTGAGGATCATTAGTTCTTGCCATCGACAAACTCCATTTAGTATTTTTTACACCATTATTAGCTTCATTCATAATGGGAGGATTACCTTCTTTGTTTATCATGCCGGGTTCCATTCCTCCGCCTTGTATGACAAAACCGGGAATTACCCGATGAAAGATGGTTCCATTAAAAAAACCACTCTCAGCGTACTCTAAAAAGTTTTTAGATGTTACGGGTGCTTCTTCTTCAAATAGCTCAATTACAATCGGGCCTAGGGTTGTTTCAAAAGTTATCACTTTTATCTCCTTTTCATTTTGTGAGCAACCCATTGCCCAAAAAAAAACCATAAAAATTATTATTAGACTTAAATTTGAAGTGAGTTGTTTCATATTTCTTTTAAATTCATTAGCGTCAGGGGGCTATAATACGAACTTTATGGTTAAGCTTCCAATACATTAAGGATATGAAAGCAAATAAAACAAGATTTTGTCCTAGTCCAACTGGTTTTTTGCACCTAGGAAATCTCAGAACGGCTCTTTTTAGTTCTCTTGTGGCAAAGAAGCATGGCGACTCTTTTTTACTACGCATAGAGGACACTGACCTGGAGCGATCAAAAGAAGAGTTTTCTAAAGCTATCTGTGAGGATTTAAGTTGGATGGGATTGAAATGGGATGAAGGCCCAGAAGTTGGTGGTATAGAAAACTCTTACTATCAATCAGAAAGAATTGAACTTTACGAAAACTTTTATAAAGAATTATTAGATGCAGATTTAATTTATCCTTGTTTTACAAGTGAGGAGGAATTAAAGATTATTCGCAGAAATCAAATTGCAGCTGGTCAACCTCCTCGTTATACAGGCGTTTGGTCTGAAGCATCCAGTGAAGAGATTCAAGAGGAATTAAATAAAGGGAATAAACCTGTTTATAGATTCAGAGTTCCCAAGGATAAAAAAATAGAATTTGTAGACATAGTGAAAGGCGAACAATCCTTTTCTACAGACGACCTTGATGACTTTATTGTCAGGAAACAAGACTCATCTCCAACATTCATGTTTGCCAACGCAATAGATGACTCTTTAATGAAAGTTAATATTGTATTGAGAGGAGATGATCATTTGAGTAATACTCCACGACAAATAGCTCTATTAGAGGCGCTGAATTTGCCTCTTCCTCGATATGCTCATGTATCACTTTTTACTGGTTCAGATGGCGCACCTTTATCTAAAAGAAACGGAAGCTTGTCGATAAATGATCTAAGACAAATGGGTTATTTACCGCAAGCAGTTGCTAATTATCTTTCTAGGGTGGGCCACACAATTACGGATAATGATCTAAAGACACATCAAGAATTAGCAGATGTATTTGAAACAAAAAATATTTCGAGCTCTCCGAGTAAGTTTGATATAGACCAATTAATTTTTTGGCAAAAAAAGACTGTAGAGTCCTTGTCAATTCAAGAATGCTCAGTCTGGCTTAAAGAATCTTTAAAGGCTTTACCCTCAGCAATAAATTCTGAGAATTTTATCGAGTTAATAAAAGAGAACATTAACTTTCCTGAAGAAGCTGAAGATTATTTAAATAACTTATTTCATCGTCCATTGAATACCAGTCAAGAAGTCTCCGAAATCATTAAATCTGCAGGAAAAAGTTTCTACTTAACTGCATTTAAATCAATTGAGCCGGGCTATAAAGATTGGAATGATGCTGTCAAAACTATTGGACTTGCAACTAACACGAAAGGCAAGAATTTATTTATGCCTTTGAGAGTTGCCATAACAGGACAAACAAAAGGACCCGAACTAGATAAAGTGGTCAATATTATTGGCTTGGAGCAAGTTCTGATTAGATTTAAAGAGGCATCTGAGTTTTGAAAATCTTCAATACACTTTCTGGAAAGAAAGATAATTTTGAACCTTTAGAGGGCAATAAGGTTCGCATGTATATCTGCGGTATGACTGTTTATGATGATACTCATATCGGTCATGCAAGAACTTTTGTTTCTTTTGATATTATTGTTAGATATCTTAGAAGTGCAGGTTATGAAGTTAACTACATAAGAAATATTACTGATGTGGATGACAAAATTTTAGAGCGATCAAAGGAACTAGGAATAACTCCATTTGAGCTAACTCAAAAGTATATTCAATCCATGAACCAAGATTTTTCAACTTTAAAAATGATCGAACCTGATTCTGAACCAAGAGCTACAGATAATATTGATTCGATTATTTCATTAATAAAAAAACTCATTGAAAAAGAACATGCGTATGTTGGTGATTCAGATGTTTATTTTTCAACAGAGTCATTTGAGTCATATGGAAAACTTTCCCGAAGAAATCTAGAGGATATGTTGGCAGGTGCAAGAGTTGACATAGATACAAGCAAAAGAAATCCTGCTGATTTTGTTCTTTGGAAAAAGGATACCGATGGTCTCAAGTGGGATTCGCCCTGGGGAGAAGGAAGACCGGGATGGCATATCGAATGCTCAGCTATGAGCATGGATGCTTTGGGCGAGACATTTGATATACATGGAGGAGGTGCTGACCTTAAATTCCCTCATCATGAAAATGAAATTGCACAGTCAGAATGTGTTACTGGTAAAGAGTTCGCTAAATTATGGATGCATACAGGACCCTTAAGGATAGATAAAGAAAAGATGTCTAAGTCCCTTAAAAATTTTATTACCATTAAGGATGCGGTAAAAAATAGCTCTCCTGAAACTCTACGATTCTTTTTAATATCTAGTCATTACAGGAGTCCGCTTAATTACTCAGAGGAAGGCATCGAAGAAGCCAAGACTTCACTGGATCGTCTTTATAATGCGTTGAAGGATCTAGAGTTTCGGCATTTAGCGTTGATTGAGAGCGAATATTCTCAAAAATTTCATAATGCCATGGAGGATGATTTTAATTCTCCTGCTGCTATTTCAGTTCTTTTTGAGATGGCAAGAAATATCAATACCTGTAAAAAAGAAAATGATATTGATGAAGCCTCTAAGCTATCCAAAGAACTGGTTAACCTCTCGTCTTGCCTGGGAATAATTCAAGATAATCCAGAAGAGTACTTTACTGATGGTATTGCTTTGACTGATCAAGAGGTGAATGTTTACATCACTCGAAGGAATCAGGCTAGAGCAGAAAAAGATTTTCAGCTATCCGATAATATACGTGATGAACTATTGGAAAAAGGTATTGCCCTTGAAGACAAGGCATCTGGGACAGTTTGGAAAAAGATATAAGCTAGACCATTAAAGTCTTTTTTACATAAGAACAGTAACCACATTTTTGATTAGCTTCTGGTACTTCATTTTTCATAAGAGTTTCTTTTAGATCAAAGAGAACAGGTTCAATCCAAGAGTCATTTCCTTTGTAAGGTATAAGCTTAGTTTTGAATTCAAGTTGGTTATTAAATTCATCTTTCTCAGTAACACCGTTACAGTAAACAAAATATCCAATATCTGAAACATCAAAAGAGTTACCTCGAAGTAACCACTGATAAAATTCAATTTGCCTTTTATAACCAATCTGCCAATCGGCATCAATACTCACTTCACCTTTTTTTGAGGTAGCCTTGTAATCAACCACAATGAGTTGTTGCGTTTCTGTATTTATCCATACGTCATCTAAACCACCTCTTAAAATTAGATTTGTTTCTGGATGAGTTCTCTTAACTCCATGCCTTAAAGATTCTCTCCATTCTTCAAGATCAGGATGTTGGTAAGGTAAGGCTTTTAACCTATTCTCTATCATTATTGGATGAGGCTTTTTTTGTTCTCTGTAGATATCGAACTCATTTTTTAGCAACTCATCAACTGCATTATTTAAATTAAAGGGAAAGGATGGAGGTCTGGCAATTCCTATCTTATTGGTTAAATAGAAACACCGTGGACATTCAAGAAAATTATCAATCCTTGAGCGACTTAAGACAAAGGGTTCTTCCGACGACGGATCAAATAATTTTGCTGGCATATTGAAGTTAATATTACCACAATGAAAAAAGGCCTACTTTTAAAAGTAGGCCTTAAACTTGGCTCCCCGAGCTGGGCTCGAACCAGCGACCCAATGATTAACAGTCATTTGCTCTACCAACTGAGCTATCGGGGAATATTGTAATTATAACTCGTACAATCTCAGCGTATAATATTTTTTGTAAAAATATGACAAAGAAATTCGAATTAGTATCAAATTATAAACCTGCAGGCGATCAACCGAATGCTATTAATGAAATAGTTACTGGTTTGAATGACGGGCTGCTTAATCAAACTCTTCTAGGAGTGACGGGTTCTGGCAAAACTTTTACTGTCGCTAATGTTATTCAGGAAGTGCAAAGGCCAGCTATAGTTATGGCACATAACAAAACTTTGGCAGCTCAGCTTTATGGTGAATTTAAAGAATATTTTCCAAATAATGCTGTGGAATATTTTGTCTCTTACTATGACTATTATCAGCCGGAGGCCTACGTTCCTTCTTCAGATATTTTTATTGAAAAAGATGCTTCCATAAATGAACACATAGAACAAATGCGCTTATCTGCCACAAAGGCAATCATGGAGAGAAGAGATGTTGTTATTGTTGCATCAGTGTCAGCGATTTATGGACTAGGTGATCCTCAATCTTATTTGCAAATGGTTCTTCATTTAGACAGAGGAGATGAGATTGATCAAAGAACCTTATTGAGGAGGCTTGCTGAACTTCAATACCAAAGGAATGAAGTCGAGTTTAAGAGATCCATGTATCGCGTCAGAGGTGATGTGATTGATGTTTTTCCTGCTGATTCAGAAAAAGAAGCATTGCGAATTGAACTTTTCGGTAATGAGATAGACTCTCTTAAGCTTTTTGATCCTTTAACAGGAGAAATAATAAGGGAGGTTCCTAGGATAACAATTTACCCAAAATCTCATTATGTAACCACAAGAGAAAAAATACTTCAGGCAATAGAATTCATCAAAGAAGAGTTGGTTATTAGGCTCGATTATTTAAGAAATGAGAATAAGCTCGTTGAAGCACAAAGATTAGAAGAAAGAACTAAATATGATATTGAAATGCTTAAAGAACTAGGGTTTTGTTCAGGTATTGAAAACTACTCTAGGTTTTTATCAGATAGACAGCCTGGTGAGCCTCCTCCTACTCTTTATGAATATCTACCACAAGACGCATTAGTTTTTATCGATGAATCGCATGTATCTCTTCCTCAGTTAGGTGGAATGTACAGAGGAGATAGATCGAGAAAGCAAACATTGGTAGATTACGGATTTAGATTACCTGTTGCACTAGATAATAGACCATTAAGGTTTGATGAATGGGAAAAATTATCAGGTCAGAGAATATTTCTTTCTGCAACGCCGGCTAAATATGAAACTGAAAATTCAGGAAATATAGTTGAGCTAGTTGTTAGACCAACAGGCTTAACTGATCCCGAAGTAGACATAAGGCCAGCCACACATCAAGTAGATGACCTTCAAGAAGAAATAAAAAAAATAGTCGCTAAGGGCGACAGAGTGCTCGTTACTGTTTTAACTAAGAGAATGGCAGAAGACTTAACTGAATACTTAGATGAAAATGGCACTAGAGTGAGATATCTCCATTCAGATATTGATACTGTTGAGAGAGTAGAGATTATTCGAGATTTAAGATTAGGTGTATTTGATGTTCTAGTCGGTATCAATCTTTTGAGAGAAGGTTTGGATATACCAGAAGTGGCTTTGGTAGCTATTTTAGATGCAGATAAGGAGGGTTTTCTTAGATCAGAAAGTTCATTAATTCAAACCATAGGTCGAGCAGCAAGACATTTAGAAGGTAGGGCAATTCTATATGCCGATAAGATGACTGGTTCAATGGAAAGAGCCATCGGCGAAACTAATAGAAGAAGAGATATTCAGGAATCTTATAACAAAGAAAATTCTATAGAACCTCAAGGTATCAAAAAGAAGATTGGAGATATCATGGAAGGTGCTAGATCGGTAAAAGGAAAATCTAAGTCTCGAAGGAAATTAGATAAATTAGGCGAGATCGAGTTTGATCCTATAGAAAGTTTTGATAATCCTGAAAAAATAAAAAAGGAAATTATTAAAATAGAAGACCAAATGTATAAGTACGCAAAAAACTTAGAATTTGAAGAGGCAGCAAATTATCGCGATCGGGTAGAGGACCTAAGAAAGAAGTTAATTTTGAGTTAACAAAAATAATTCATTGCTTCTATCTAATATAGAAAGGGTCTTATAGTAAAGATCGATACGGTTTACATATTCAATTGCCTCTTTGTGCTTAACAAACTGCTTTGACTCTTCTCCATACCTATTAATCAATATTTGTCTCAAGGCTAGAGATACTTCAGACCACTTCTTAGAATTTAATCCCTTTTCCTCGGCTAATTCTCTTGCTAGATTTATATTTACAAATCCTAAATTATATCCAGCTAAAGCCATCCATATTCTATCTAGTTTGGGTATCTCCTCAGGCAATCTATCCATTGTCTTTTGAAAATAATTAGCTCCTCCCAATATACTAGCTTCTGGATTTGTTCTTTTCTTGATTCCCATCTCTTTAGCTGTTTTTTGGGTAAGCATCATCATGCCTCGAACACCTGTTTGTGATATGGCCTTAGGATTCCAGTGAGATTCTTGGTAGCTTATCGCTGCAATCAGGGTCCAATGAACCTCTAAATCCTTTGCGGAATCTCTAAAGGTCATTTCATATTCAGGTAGTCTAGAATCAACCCTTTTCATAAAAACAGAATGACCAGGTTTGTCATCTTTCCATAGATATTCGATCTCATTTATAAAAAATTCTTTATTTTGTTCTGTATATGAAGCCAGCACAGGGGCTTCAAGACTGACAAAGGCCAGCAGGCCAAGGAAGGAAAAGAGCGAATATCTGAATTTTAGATTTCTCAATGCAACCCCAATTTTTTAACATTCTATTTAGAATTTATGAGAAATACTACATCCAGCAACAGTTTAATGTCATAACCACAAGATAGGCTATTTACTTAAGATTTGCTTTTATTACAATGATGACCAAGCATTAATGAACTCTATAATCGAAGTTTCGCCAAATATCATTGCCATAATAGGCTCAGATAATCTCTCTGATTTCCGTTTAAATCAACTCAGACAATCTATTCCTAGTCATGAGCATCAGGATATCCAATGTCATGAGATCTATTTTTGCCAACTTAAGGAGGGGTCATCAAATCTCTCAGAGTCTTGCATTGTAAAATTAACTAATTTATTAAACTCAAATCAAGCTCAAAGCAATTTAGCTGAGAGTTTCTTTTTTATCACTCCAAGAATTGGCACCATATCTCCTTGGTCCTCTAAAGCCACAGATATTCTTAATAATTCGGGATTAACCAATATAAAAAGAGTTGAAAGAGGCATGTGCTATTACTTTAATAGATCAATTGAATCAGATACTTTACTGAATTTAGGCACCACTCTGGTGGATAAGATGACTCAAGAAGTACTTGTGAACTTAAATGACATCCCTCAATTATTTTCAAATTTAGAGCCGGGATCTTTAAGAGATATAGACATTTTTAGTGAAGGAATTACCACTCTTCAAAAAGTTAATTCAGACTTAGGACTGGCTCTCAGTGAAGAAGAAATTACTTATCTTTATGAGAACTATTTGGAGACGAATAAAAATCCTACCGATGCAGAGTTAATGATGTTTGCTCAAGCAAACTCAGAGCATTGTAGACATAAGATTTTTAATGCTGAGTGGTTAATAGATGGAAAAACTCAGTCTCATAGTCTTTTCGATATGATTAGAAATACTCATAAGAATTATTCGAAAGGTGTTATGTCGGCTTATGAGGATAATGCAGCAATTCTTAATGGCTATAGAGCTAAAAGATTTTATCCGAGAGACGGTTTGTATGCTTCTCATGAAGAAGATATTAATTTAGTAATCAAGGTTGAAACTCATAATCATCCAACTGCTATTTCTCCATTTTCAGGAGCATCGACCGGTTCTGGAGGTGAAATAAGAGATGAAGGAGCTACCGGTATAGGGGCAAAACCTAAAGCAGGCCTTACAGGGTTTTCTGTTTCCAATCTTCGTATCCCAAAATTGAATGAAGATTGGGAGTTGGAAGAAGATTTGCCTAAAAGGATTGCATCTCCATTAAACATAATGGTTGATGCACCAATTGGGGCTGCCTCTTTCAATAATGAATTTGGCAGACCAAATATACTTGGATATTTTAGAGCATTTGAGGCTAAGAAAGATGATGTTCATTATGGTTACCATAAACCAATTATGCTCGCTGGTGGTCTTGGTAATATAAAAACGGAACACGCATTAAAAAGAGAAGTCCCAGTTGGTTCAAAATTAATTGTCCTTGGTGGTCCAGCAATGCTCATCGGATTGGGTGGAGGTTCTGCATCTTCACTTTCTTCCGGAAAAGGAGATAGCGCTTTAGATTTTGCTTCAGTTCAAAGAGGAAATCCTGAAATGGAAAGACGATGTCAGGAAGTTTTAGATAGGTGCTGGCAGGCTGCTAATAATCCAATCTTATTTATTCATGATGTAGGGGCGGGAGGACTTTCTAATGCCATTCCTGAACTGGTTAAGGATAGTGGTCATGGGGGTTTAATCAACCTTCGTGACATTCCAAACTCAGAACCTGGTATGACGCCAATGGAAATTTGGTGCAACGAATCACAGGAAAGATATGTATTAGCTATTTCCGAGGAAAACTTAGTCGAGTTTGAAGCAATATGTAATAGAGAAAGGTGTCCATTTTCTGCCGTAGGAGAGATAACCGAAGGACATAATTTAGAAGTATATGATTCTTACTTTGACAACTATCCCATTAGTCTTTCTTTAGAGATTCTTTTTGGTAAAGCTCCGAAAACCTTTATTGACTTTAACCAAGAAAAAAAATTATTGAACGAAATCAATCTCCCTAAGAAGATAACTGAGAAATTAATAAATGATGTATTAAGACACCCTACCGTGGCGAGCAAAAATTTCTTAATTACAATAGGAGATAGGTCAATAACAGGCCTTATTGCGAGAGATCAATTAATTGGCCCTTGGCAGGTACCAGTTTCAGATTATGCTCTTTGTAAATCAAGCTTCTCAGGGGATTCAGGTGAAGCGATGGCTATAGGAGAGCGAACTCCTTTGGCTTTATTAGACTCAAAAGCGGCAGCGAGGATATCTGTTGCGGAAGTGGTAACCAACATTCTTCCATCGGGAATTTCTAATATTTCAGATATAAAATTATCAGCAAATTGGATGGGATCTCCTGGCAAGCTAAACGGAGATCAGGACTTATTTGAAGCAGTAAAGGCTATTGGAATGGAATTATGTCCTAAATGGAATATGAGTATTCCTGTAGGAAAAGACTCTTTATCAATGTCTACTGAATGGAATGATGAGAATAGAGATAAGTCAGTTATATCTCCTTTATCTTTAATTGTTTCGGGCTTTTCACCTGTTCAGAATATAAATATAGCCACTACGCCCCAATTAAAAAATAAAGTTAATTCTTCTTTATTATTCATTGATTTAGGAAAAGGTAAATCCAGAATGGGTGGGAGTATCTTAGCCCAGATCCATAACGAGTATGGTGGCACTTCTCCTGATGTTGAATGCACCCAAGAGATGCCTAGTTTTGTTTCTGTGGTTTATAAGCTTTTAAAAGACAAGAAGATATTGGCATATCATGACCGATCTGATGGAGGTTTAATTACAACATTGGCTGAAATGTCTTTTGCCAGCAGGCTAGGCTTACAAATAAATCTTGATTCATTATTAGCAGACGAGACTGAATTAGTTGATTTACTTTTCAATGAAGAGCTTGGAGTTGTTATTCAAGTCTTAGATATTGATTTAGATGAGACATTCGAATTATTCAATACTATTGGACTTAGAGATGAAGTTTATAACTTAGGTACCATTTCAACTGAAGAAGTATTAGATTTCAGGTTTAAAGAAAAAAAAATCATTGAGCTTCCTTTAAAAGAGCTTCTAAAGAATTGGCATCAAGTTAGTTTTGAGATACAAAAGTTAAGAGATAATCCTGTAACAGCACAATCGGAATATGAACATGATACCAATCTTAAAAACAATGGATTAAATCCAGTTATTCCATTCACCATTCCTCAGAAGATCAATATAAATAGCTCTAATCCAAGAATAGCCATATTAAGAGAACAGGGAGTTAATGGACAAAATGAAATGGCAGCTGCTTTCAATGAAGTTGGATTTGATTGTCTTGATGTTCACATGACAGACTTGATATCCAAGAAACATCTTTTAAAAGATTTTGAGGGTTTGGTGGCTTGTGGTGGATTCTCTTACGGAGATGTCCTAGGGGCAGGTGGAGGATGGGCTAATACTATTTTATATAATGATAAATTAAGACAACAGTTTGGAGAGTTTTTCCATAATGAAGATGTCTTTACTCTGGGTGTTTGCAATGGCTGTCAAACTCTATCTCTTTTATCTTCTCTTATTCCAGGCGCTGAGCATTGGCCGAAATTCAAACGAAATATTTCAGAAAAATTTGAATCTCGATTAATTCAAGTTGTTGTGAATGAGTCTCCTTCAATATTTTTTAATGACATGGAAGGAGCTGTAATTCCTATACCTGTAGCTCATGGTGAGGGCAGAGCAGAGGTTAGTGAAGACAATATTAAGGAACTAATCAAATCAAACTTGAGCACCATTTCTTACGCTGATGATAGAGGGTTAGGAACTGAGAATTACCCAGCCAACCCAAATGGTTCACCGCTTGGTATTGGGGGTCTAACAAATCAATCTGGAACGGTGAATATTATGATGCCTCATCCTGAAAGGGCTTTCTTGACCGACCAGTTTTCATGGAGTCCCGATGATTGGGAAGAATATAGTCCGTGGGTTAAATTTTTTCTTAATGCTAGGGACTTTATAAAATAAGTATTTTACTTTCTTCTTTCTATCGTATGAGTGGTAAGCGGAAACTCGTTCTTCTTCATATCAGCGAAGACATTCTTTAGAGCTATCGGCACAAAAGGAAAGGCCAGCTCTTCCCAAGGTATATCGGCTTCGTTAAAGAATTCTACTTCTAGGCTTTCTGTAGTAGCTGAGAAATCGTCTTTAATAACTTTAGCCAAATAAAGCATATAAACCTGATTGATCTGGGGAACATTAAAGATTGCATAGAGCTCGCCCATCTCAACTTCTGTGTTTGTTTCTTCTAAAGTTTCTCTGAATGCTCCTTGCGATACTGTTTCTCCATTCTCAAGGAATCCACCCGGAAGAGTCCATTTGCCATACCTGGGTTCAATTGCTCTTTTACACAAGAGAATAGATTCATCTTTGACTGGAATAGTGCCCACTATAATTTTTGGATTTGTGTAATGAATTAGGTCACAACCTTTACAGCAATCTCTTTCTCTATTATCTCCTTCGGGAATTCTTTTTTCTGTCTCAGAACCGCATTCACTACAGTATTTCATTTTTATTTTTTATTTCGATTTTAAAGCGACAGAAGTATAAACTATCCTCCCTAACAATTTGTATTTATTCATGCTCAACAATATCACGGAAAAAATAGAGTCATATTCCGGAACTCCTCCCGTAGAGGAATTAAAAAAAGCTGCTGTGCTTATCGCGATAACTGACTCTAAAGATCCTGAACTTATCTACACGCTGAGATCTAATAAGGTCGGTTCTCATGGTGGAGAAGTTTCTTTCCCTGGGGGCATGTATGAAGAAGAAGATAATACTCTTCAAAATACTGCCCTAAGAGAATCTCAAGAAGAAACTGGTCTTGATAAAGCTAAAGTTAATATACTAGGGCCTATTGATACTGTTGTTTCAAGATTTAATATCAGTGTTACTCCTTATGTGGGTATTGTCCCTGATGATATTGAGCTTAATGATGATTCTGATGAAATAGAGGCCTGTTTCAGAGTGCCTTTATCTTTTCTTTTAGAAGACAAACGACATAGAAATGATGAAATTAATAGAAATGGAGATATCTTTTTTATGCCAGCCTATCAATATGATTCTTATATAATATGGGGACTGACGGCAATGATTACGGTTGATTTTCTTAATATTGCTTTAGATGCAAAAATAGATTTAAAAACAAAAGGTAACTAATTTAAGGGGATAAATTATGCTGTATAAACTGGGAGAAGATGAGCCGATTCTGGATGGAAATTATTATGTTTCTGATTCTGCTTCTGTTCTCGGTAAAGTAAGACTGTGCAATGATTCAAGTGTCTGGTTTGGGGCGATATTAAGAGGAGATACAGAACTCATAACCATTGGAGAGGGGTCTAATGTTCAAGATGGCGCTGTCTTGCATACAGACTTAGGCTATCCTTTGGACATTGGAAAAGATGTGACTATTGGGCATAAAGTTATGTTGCATGGTTGCACAATAGGAGATGGAAGTTTGATTGGCATTAATTCTGTGGTTCTCAATGGTGCAAAAATTGGAAAGGGATGCCTGATTGGAGCTAATGCTTTAATAACTGAAGGGATGGAAATCCCTGATGGATCTTTGGTTATGGGTTCTCCGGGAAAAATAAGAGGCGAACTTAACGACGATCAAAAACAAGGCTTACTACTCTCCGCCAAACATTATGTTGAAAATGCCAAGAGGTTTAAGAAAGACCTCACGAAAATAAGCTAAATGAATATGAAAACAGAAAACTTTAATTACAGTTTCGACGAACAGAATTACTCTACTTTTGTAGCTTATCCTGAGAATGATAGAGCTCCATTAGTGTTGATAGCGCATGCTTGGGGAGGCAGAGATAATTTTGTTGAAGAAAAGGCAATAGAATTAGCCAAAGAAGGTTTTGTCGCTATGGCTATAGACATGTATGGTGACGGTAAACAAGGAACAACCATTGAAGAGAACCAGTCTTTAATGACTCCATTAGTAGAAGATAGAAAAAAGCTTAAATCAATCATCAATGCAGCTTTAGAACAAGGAAAAAATTTAGAAGGTGTCGATTCAAGCAAAGTCGCAGCCATTGGATATTGTTTTGGAGGCATGGTTGTTCTGGATTTAGCAAGGTCAGGTGCTGATGTGAAAGGAGTAGTAAGCTTTCATGGATTGCTCATGGATTCTGAGATTTCAGAACAAGGAATAAAAAGTAAAATATTAGTCTTACATGGCGAAAGAGATCCAATGGTTCCTCCATCAATGGTAAATGAATTTCAAAAAGATATAACAGAGGCAGGTGCTGATTGGCAATTGCATAGTTATGGAAATGCTTATCACTCTTTTACTAACAAAGAAGCGAATGATTCAAACTTGGGCACGCAGTACCATGAAGCAGCAGACAAAAGATCCTGGCAATCCATGTTGAACTTCTTTGCCGAAATTTTTTAGTCCAATTTATCTATGATGTTATCAACTAACGAAATCAGAAAGATTTATTTAGATTTTTTTCAAGAAAAAGGTCACACGTTGGTTGAAAGTGCATCTTTGGTACCCATTAATGATCCATCCCTTTTGTTTACCAATGCTGGTATGGTTCCATTTAAGGACCTTTTATTGGGTATAGAAAAAAGAAGTTACACAAGGGCAGTGAGTTCTCAGCGATGTATTAGGGCTGGAGGAAAACATAACGATCTAGATAATGTGGGTTACACAGCAAGACATCATACTCTTTTTGAAATGCTTGGAAATTTCAGTTTTGGTGACTATTTCAAAGAAGAAGCAATATTTTTTGCTTGGGAGTTATTGACCGAAAGATACAAAATCTCACCTGATAAGTTATGGATTACTGTTCATGAAGATGATGATGAATCTGAAGAAATATGGATTAAAAAAGTTGGGGTTGATCCATCTAGAGTATCCAGGCTAGATGATGAAGAAAACTTTTGGACAATGGGTGATACAGGTCCTTGTGGACCTTGCAGTGAAATTTATTATGATCATGGAGACCATCTTGAAGGGGAACCTCCTTTGCCTGGAAATGAACCAGGTGATAGATTTATTGAGATCTGGAATCTGGTGTTTACCCAATTTGATAGAGACAAAGACGGCTCTATGAGTCCTTTACCAAATCCTTGCGTCGATACAGGCATGGGTTTAGAAAGAATAGCGGCTGTTTTACAGAATGAACAAAATAATTTTGATACTGATATCTTTAAATCCATAGTTCTTGCTGCCGGAAAATTAACTAAGCATGAAGACCTTAAAAATCCTTCTCTAAGAGTTATTGCTGATCATATGAGAGCAGGTGCTTTTTTGATTGCTGATGGTGTCATACCTGCTAATGAGGGAAGAGGTTATGTGTTAAGAAGGATTATAAGACGTGCATTAAGGCATGCCTATAAATTAGGAATGAAAGATCCCATTCTTTCTCAATTAGTACCTGTCTTGGAAGATCAAATGGGAGATGCCTACCCGCTACTCAGAAAAAATTCTGAAATTATCAAAGCGAATCTGTCCAAAGAAGAAGAACAGTTCAGTTCTACTCTCGAACAAGGTATGCAACTTCTAGAGTCTGCTATAGAGGACCTTGAAGGAAATACAATTCCCGGTGATGTAACTTTCAAGCTCTATGATACATATGGTTTTCCTGTGGATATGACAGCTGACTTTGCAAGAGAGAAAGGTCTGGTCGTAGATCTCGAGTTATACGATTCTTTAATGCTCGAGCAAAAAGAAAGAGCTAGGTCGTCTAGTAACTTTAGTTCACTTATTCCAGAATCACTTAATATTCAGGGTAAAACAGAATTTGTAGGGTATGAATCTAACTCTCTAAGCTCTAACGTCGTTGAGATAATTTCAAATTCTGAAGAAAATAAAAAGGGTGAACTTTCAGAAGATCAAGAAGGTTTGATCTTGCTTAAAGAGACACCTTTTTATGCCGAGTCCGGAGGGCAGGTTGGCGATAGAGGCTTCATCAAATCTAATGAGTCTATTTTTGAAGTTTATGATACTCAAAAAAAAGGTGATCAATATCTTCATATAGGAATGGTTAAGTCAGGTTCCTTTAAGAACGATGATTCCGTAGAGGCTGAAATAGACCAAGATCATAGAAATAGAATAAAGAGTAATCATAGCGCTACTCATTTACTTCACGCTGCCTTGAGGCAAACTCTTGGAGATCATGTTGAACAAAAAGGGTCATTAGTTGAAGAATCTCGTTTAAGATTCGATTTTGCCCATCACAGTGCAATAGACTCAGCAGAGTTGAATGCAATTGAAGACATAATTAATGAAGAGGTTGCTAAAGACATTGTATCCATAACTGAAGTTCTTCCTATAGGGGAAGCTATAGAAAAAGGAGCAATAGCCTTCTTTGGAGATAAATATGGAGAGAATGTAAGAGTGCTTAATATTGGAAATGGTTTCTCTGTTGAACTATGTGGTGGTACGCATGTAGAAAGAACTGGAGAAATAGGACTTATAAAAGTTATTTCTGAATCAGGTATTTCTGCAGGTGTTAGAAGAATTGAAGCTGTCACTGGAGAAGGTGCTAATTTTCTTTTGGATGAATTAGAGCAGGATTTTTTATCAATCAGTAATGAACTACTAGTCGAAGTCTTTGACTCTAGGGAAGGTTTAGAAGCACTGCTATATATTCGTTTTTTACAAGATGAAATAAATTCTTTTGCCGAATTGCTAAACTGTTCTGCAGACCAGGTATTAAAGAAAATAATTCAGATAAAAGATGAAAATTCTTCTTTGTCCAAGGAACTAAAAAAAGAACCATTTGAGTTTAAAATTCATGAAAGTCCTTTAGAGGCAATTGAGCAAATATTAGACACTAATCAATCTCTTAAAAAGGATGTAAAAAAAGCTCAGTCAGAAGATGTGGGTGTCTCTGTTCGTGATCTCATGGATCAATCTCTTGAGGTAGAGGGATATAATCTAATCACAAGTACTTTTGAGGGGGTAGATTCTAAAGAGCTAAGAGAAATTGCTGATCGATTGAGAAATAACAGTCCAAATTCAATAATAGCCTTAATTTCGATATCTGAAGACAAGGTACCAGTGATAATTGCATGTTCTAAAGAAGTTGATGTAGACGCAAGAGAAGTCATGAAACATTTAATTAATCAATTAGGTGGTAGCGGAGGCGGAAGACCTGATTTTGCTCAAGGTGGAGTTGAGAATACCGATGACATCGATATGGCCTTAAATTCTATAGCAGACTTAATTGTTTCTTTAAATAACCAGTAATATAGAATACCAACCCTTTTTTATGGGTAGATTAATAGTTAAAAAATTCGGAGGCACCTCAGTAGCCGATAGCGCTCGTATTGAGGCTGTTGCTGACAATGTCGAAGCCGAAATTCAAAAAGGTAATAAAGTTACTGTAGTTTTATCTGCAATGGGCAAAAGCACAGATGCTCTTATTGAACTAGCCAAAGAAATTAATCCTGAACCTGACCTTAGAGAATATGATGCTTTAGTTTCTACAGGTGAACAAATATCTGTGGCCTTATTAGCTATGGCTTTATTGAAACGAGGAATACAAGGGAAGTCCTATACCGCATATCAACTTGGTATTAAAACAAACTCAAGCCACAGCAGAGCGCGTATCTTAGATGTAGAGGTTAGTAAAATAACTGCAGAATTGGATAATGGCGTAGTGCCTGTTATTACTGGATTCCAGGGTATGAATGAATTAGGAGATATCACCACACTAGGAAGAGGGGGTTCAGATACAACAGGTGTTGCATTGGCCGTAGCTTTAAAAGCCGATGAATGCCAAATTTATACAGATGTAGATGGGGTCTACACCACAGATCCTAGAGTTTGTCCTAAAGCCAGGCTATTGAAAGAAGTAAGTTTTGAAGAAATGCTAGAATTGTCTAGTTCAGGAGCTAAAGTGCTGCAATTAAGGGCAGTGGAATATGCGAGTAAATTTAATTTACCCCTTCGTGTCTTATCTAGTTTCAACAAAGGTGAAGGAACTTTAGTTCAAGAGGAGAAAAATATGATGGAAAGACCAATTGTCTCTGGAATCAGCAGTATTGATTCTGAAGCGAAATTAACTATGCGGGGTGTCCCAGATATTCCCGGAGTAGCAGCCAAGATTTTAAGCCCTATAAGCGAAGCTGGGATAGAAGTAGATGTCATTGTTCAAAACATCAGTGCTGAAAACAATACCGATTTTACCTTTACGGTAGACAAAGCTGATGCAAAAAAAGCCGAAGCAATACTCCAAGAGGTATCAATTTCTCTAGAGGGAGGTTCCATAGAAGTAGATGATGATATTGCAAAAATAAGTATTGTTGGAAGAGGGATGAGAGCACACGCTGGAGTGGCTAGTAAGATGTTTCAGGCTCTTGCCAAAAGTGAAATCAATATTTCAATGATCACCACTTCTGAAATCAAAATTTCAGTAGTCATTAAAAAATCAGAAATGGCTAATGCTGTATCTGCACTTCATGATGCTTTTGATTTAGATAAAGAGCTAGATTCTTAGTGGATGCAATAATAGAGTTATTTGGACTCGAGCAAGGATTATTAAGAGGTTTCGTTTTTGGACTAGTACATGTCGGTATCCTGATCATTGGTTACTATTCTGGTTGGAGTATAAATCGATTATTGAAGAAAACTTCAAATGGACATGTGGCAGGTATAGTAGGTGCGGTCATAGCCCATATATTGGCTGATCTTATTGCTTCATTACTTGATCCTACAATGAGATCTGCTGCCTTGGGCATTATGTTGGGAGGCTTGCTGCCTTTACTTTTTATTCCCTTATTAGAAAAATATATCGTTAAAAGTGATTCTCATATCATGGTTGGTGATCATGAAGATATTGAAAAAGACCTTAAATCGCATAAACACAATTAACCTTCAATCTCCTTAATAAAAATATTAGGTCAAAATAGTTGCATTTGAGAATCATTCTCATCTATAATGAGAATCATTATCGCTCTAATAATCATTCTCATTTAAGAAATAAATTATTTTTGCGTATTTATTAAATGAAAGGGAGTTATTAATGTTTAAGATTACAAAAGCTTTAAGCAAGGCTTTGTTAGTTTATTCAATTGCTATAGCTGCAAACTTATCAGCTGACGAAGCAGTCGATGAGGTGGTAGTAAAAGGTAAAGTGCTTTACTCAGATCAAGTAAAGGCGCTTAAAACACCAATAGCGATTATCGATGTACCTCAGAGTTTATCAATCATTACAGATGAAGATATCCGTAAGCAAGGCATAAGAGAAATAGGGGATATAGTTCGTTATACTCCTGGAGTAAATACTTCTCAAGGAGAGGGTCATAGAGACTCAGTTGTTTTTAGAGGTGTCAGATCAACCGCAGATTTTTATCAAGATGGAAATAGAGACGATGTTCAGTACTTTCGTTCTTTATACAACGTAGATCAAGTTGAAATTTTAAGAGGACCTAACGCACTTCTTTTTGGAAGGGGAGGAACTGGTGGAATTATCAATCGTGTTACCAAGAAAGCACAAATTGGTGAAACATTTGGATCTTTTGATATAGGTGCTGATGACTTTGGTGCATTTGATTTTGCAGCTGATTACAATACCTCTACTGGTGATAACACTGCACTACGTCTGAACCTACATAATGATTCACTAGAAAATCACAGAGATATGTATGACGGAGATCGCACTGGCTTTAATCCAACAGTAAAAATTCAAATGAGCGATAGAACGACTTTAGATCTATCTTATGAATATGCAGATCATGAAAGGTTCATCGACAGAGGAATACCTACTGCCAATGGTAAGCCTGTTGAAGCTTTAAAAGATGTTGTTTTCGGAACTTCTGATATCAATGTAACAACTCTAGAAGCAGATATTTTTAGAGGAATTCTTACAACAGACTTCTCAAATACTTCTAAAGGTATCTTCTCAATCACTTCTAGCGAGTTTGAGAAGCTATACCAAAATTTGTATGCATCTGGATACGATCTTGATACCAATGTAGTGACTTTGGATGGATACAGAGATCCTACAGAACGTGAAAACTTAATTATTTCTGCCAATTTAGTCAACGAACTTCAAATTGGAGGAGCAACTCATACTCTTTTGATTGGAGCAGAAATTGTTGATACAGATAATCAGAATGAAAGATTTGATACATATTGGTCAACTTCTGAAAAGGATAAAGAATCTTTTAACGTTTCAAGGCCTTTGAATATCGCAACTAACTCAGCGGGAGTTGCAACCGGAGTAGATTTCACAACTAAACTAAAAAGCAGAACGGCTTCTGATATTGAAGTTACTTCTGTATACATACAAGATCAAATAGATTTATCTGATAAATGGGTTGTCCTTTTAGGTGGACGTTTAGATCAATTCGATATAACGGTTGATGATATCAAAGCAGGAACTTCACAATCTAGAGAAGATGATGAATTTTCACCTAGAGCAGGAATAATATACAAGCCCGAAGATAACGTTTCTCTTTACCTAAGCTACAGCGAAAGTTTCTTACCTAGATCAGGTGAGCAATACAAGAAACTCACGGCTGACTCAGCAGCTTTAGACCCAGATCTTTATGAGGGCACTGAAATAGGTGTTAATTGGGATATTACTCCAGACTTAAGTCTAAGGGCGAGTTACTTTGATAGTGAGCAGACAATAGCTACAAGAGATGAATCGGGTGAAGGCGCAGAAGTTTTAGGACTTCAAGTTGATGGAATTGAGCTTGAAATAAAAGGTCAAGTCAGCGATCAACTATATGTGTCCTTCGGGTACAGCGATATGGATGGTGAAACTAGTTCAGGCGGAGAACCAAGAGAGATTCCTGAAAATACCATGTCTCTTTGGACTGCTTATCAAGTAAATGATAGCTTTGGTTATGCTTTGGGTGTAACAAGACAAGGTGAATCAAATATTAGTAATAATAAGCCTGGTTTGATACTGCCTGACTATACAAGAGTAGATTTTGCAGCTTTCTATGATGTTTCTGAAGACTTAACTGTTAGGTTGAATATAGAAAATATTACTGATGAAGTTTACTTCCCTCATTCGCACAGTACGCACCAAGCATCTGTTGGAGAAGAAGTTAACGCAAGACTTTCAATTACAAGAAGATTTTAATCTGAAGATAATTAGGAATAGTTTAGTGATGCTTAAAAAGATTAGCTGTTGCTAAAGCGCCCTAGAGTGAGTCCCAAGCGCAGTGGACTCACTCTATTTTAGTCGGAATCCGTTACTGACTTAAAACATTAACGGATTAACCAACCCTCCCCAATGGTTGATTAAGGAAGGGGTCTAGATACTTTTCTAGGCCCCTTTCACTTTTCTGATAGACCAATTAAAAAATCTACCCAAGTATTGTCATCATTCAAACAAGGAATATAATTAAAAGAATCTCCCCCGGCTTCTAAAAAGGTTTCCCTTCCTCTTATGTTCATCTCTTCAAGAGTCTCAAGGTTATCTATAACAAAAGCGGGACATACAACGTCCAATCTTTTAACTCCCTTCTCAACAAGCTTTACAAGTTCTTTATCTGTAAAAGGTTCAATCCATCCAGGGCCAATTCGAGATTGAAAAGAAATACCCCATTGATTATTGTCTAGCTGTAATTTATTTGCGCACAACCTAGAGGTCTCGATAACCTGGGCCTTGTAACAATAAGGTTTTGCTTCAGACTCTATATCACAACAGTTTTGCACTTTTAGACAGTGACTTTTTGTAGGATCAGTCTTGGTAAGATGCCTATTAGGAATACCGTGATAACTGAATAAAAGATAATCACTATTTTCTTGGCGATTTAAATCAATAGTCTGACTTAAGCTTTCGATATAGCCTTCCTCTTTATAAAATGACTCTGCAAATATTAAGTTCAAATTTAAACTGAGTTCATGTTCTATTCGTTTAACTTCCTTTTCGGTAGTAAGAGTTGTCGACATGGCATAGTGGGGGTAAAGCGGAACTACAAAAACATCACAACAGCCCTTGTCCCTAAGATTAACCAATCCTTCTTCGATACTTGGATACTGATATCTCATGGCAACTTCAAGAGGCACGCCAGATTTAGTGCTTATTTTTTCACCCAAACTAATAGTATTATTTATTAGTGGAGAGCCTTGATCTGTCCATATTTCTGAATAAGCTTCTCGCGTATTTTTATATCGTGAAGGAATAATTATCCAATTGACGAGTATTTGCTGAAGAAGTTTGGGGTAATCTATCACTAGATCATCGGACAAGAACTCCTTTAAGTACTTTTTAATAGAGTCTAGCTCTAGATCTTTAGGAGAACCTAAGTTTATAAGAAGAATTCCTTTCATGGCATCAATTATAAATTAACTTTGATATTGAAGAGTCTAATTTATCATTTACTTATGTAGTAAAATAAACCTTAACTTAAAGGATAAAAAATTTTGGACACTTTAAAAGCTATTCAAACTAGAAACTCTATTCCGCACTTAGAAGATCCTGCACCTTCCTCTGAGGAAATGTTTGAGGTATATAAAGGTGCATTAAGGGCCCCGGATCATGCACGGTTGAGACCATGGAAATTTATTGAAGTAAGAGGGGCTTCTAGAGAAAAACTCGCTAATGCTTTTCTTGAAACCGCACATTCCTTAAACAAAGATTTAAGTGAATCAGAGATTGAGAAATTAAAACAAGCTCCTTATCGTGCCCCGATGCTAATTATATTAGCTGCAGATATTAAAGATCATCCTAAAGTCCCAAAAGTAGAGCAAATTATTTCAATGGGAGCGGCCGCTCAAAATATTTTGTTAGGCATACATGAAATAGGGTATTCGGCTGTATGGAGAACTGGGCAGATGGCCTTTAACCCAGAAATAACTAAAGCTTTAGGTCTTGAAGCGAATTTTGAAGTCATTGGTTACCTCTACATAGGAACTTCTTCTGGAAAAGAAAAACCCATCCCCGAACTTGAATTAAATAATTACCTTGAAGTTTGGAATTAACTTCTTTAAACATTCAAAAAAATAATAATTTGCTATACCTTTAAAGGAAGAAAAAAAGTAAAAAAAAGCTTCCATATAAGTTTTTTCTATAATAACGTTTTCTAGTTCATATAGAAAACAAGGAAGTATTTATATGATTTAACTATAAATTTAGGAGAAATTTATGTTTAGATTATTTTTAATTATTTCACTACTTTCATTTCCATTTCTTTCTATTACCGCCGATGAGCAAGCCAATGTGTTTGATGAGGTCGTAGTAACAGCTAGACAAAGGGAAGAAACAGCACAATCAGTGCCCATTCCAATAACAGCTTTAGGCGGTGATCAGATAGAAGCAAGGAATATAACTGAGCTTGCTGATATAGGTAAATTAACACCTAATATGAATTTTGAAGCTCAAGGCATCAACTCTACAGTAACTAATGTGTTCTTGAGAGGTATTGGCCAAACAAATTGGTCCGAGACACAAGATCCAAAAATAGGAATTTATATTGATGGTGTTTATTTAAGTCGTCCACAGGGTGGAATGGTTGATTTGATAGATGTTGAGCGTGTTGAGGTTCTTAGGGGGCCACAAGGCACTCTTTTTGGCAGAAATACCACTGCTGGATTAGTTCACATCATTACAAAAGCTCCAACAGATGATTTTGAAGGATTTGTAAATCTAGGCATTGGAACAGAAGGTCACAGAGTATTGAGAGGAGTGGTTAATGTCCCTCTATCAGATAGGTTTTCTTCCAGATTTGCTGTGATGTCAAAAGAGACTAATGGTTTTATGAAGAATCAAATTACAGGAAATTATCAAGGTAATGAAGATTCTCAATCTATAAGAGCCTCTCTTCAATATTCAGGAGATGCTTACAACGCAAGATTTACATATGATCATTTTGAATCAGACGAGCTTGCAACTTTATCGAGTTGTCGTTTTATCAATCCAGAAAATGGTGCTCTAGCTACTGGGTTTGGTGCTGTTGCTTTTCTTGCAGGTACATATGCCACGATGGTTAAGAACTGTAACGAAACTAGTTATGGTCTAGGAAGAGATAATAATCCTAATCAACAAGTAACCTCAGACACGGATTCTTTCACACTAACTCAAACCCTAGATCTTGAAATAGGTACTTTAACTATTATTTCTAATCATAGAGAAATTGAAAATTATAATGGTACTTGGGGTTGGGGTATGGGTTCGGGTAATTCTTCAACAACTACCACAACTAATTTATTAGATGTGATCAATAACCCTAGTGAAAATGATATAGACTCGCATGAGATTAGACTCACTGGAGATACAGGCAATCTATCTTGGACACTAGGAGCTTATATGTTTGAAGAAGATAGTTTTGGCTCTATAGATGTCCCAGTATTGAGCGGGTATACACCTCCATCAGCTGCTGATTGGCCAATGTATTACCTTGTCATCCCTGGAGTTTTAAATGTAGCTCAAACAGTCATGGGCACACAAATGTTTGGCTCTAGATCTCAATCAAATGACGTCACTAATTCAAATGAAGCTTTCTATGCAGAGGGAACCTATGCCTTCAATGATCAAACAGATTTAACTATAGGCATGAGAAGGACTGAAGATGAGAGAGAATATTTAAGGATACAAAGTCTTATTGGGGGAGGTTTTGATCCTGCATATGCTTGTCCAGGAAATATCGATGCTACTACTGGAGTAGCTAAGAGCGATCGTTGTTATCAAGAGATCGATTATAGTGAAACAACTTCAAGAGCTATTCTTAGTCATGCGTATAATGAAGATTTCCTAGTCTATGCTAGTTATAGTAAAGGCTATTCATCTGGTGGCTTTAACCAAGATGTAAGAATGAAACCTTTCTTACCTGAAGTATCTGATAATTATGAAGTGGGTTTTAAAAGTACTCTTAGAGATGGAACAGTGCGTTTAAATGCTACCTACTTTTCCACTATATATAAGAATCAGCAAATTACAGTTGGCAGAGTAATTGATGGCCAACCTACGGCAGATATTATTAATGCCGCAGAAGCAGATTTAAGTGGTTTAGAATTTGAATTAGCTGCTCAGTTAACGGATAACTTGGCATTAACAATGACTTATGGCCTGCTTGATGGGGAATATAATGACTTTAATGTAATTGACACGCTCTACGATCCTGCAACCTTTGTTTCAACAGATGTTTTAAGGGATTTGACATCAACTCCTTTTGGAGGCTCAGGAGATAATGGTAAAAGTAACACTTTTGATATTGGATTAATCCATGACCAAACGTTATCAGATGGCACTTCCGTTACCAGTCAAGTTAGTTTAAATAAACAAGATAATGTCTGGGGAACTTTAGAGCATGTTCCTGGTTCAAATGCACCGGGATACACTTTAGTAGACGGTAGAGTTGCAATAAGACTGCCTGATGGCGTTACAACCATCACGCTATGGGGAACTAATCTCACCGATAAAAGGTATATTGCTAGTATGCTTTGGCAGGGTGGTGATGTGCCTGCTGGAGGCGTTGATCCATCTCTTGGTTTTTCTGCTGATTACTGGGGCCAACCAAGAAGATTTGGAATAGAGTGGAGAAGAGATTTCTAATTTTCTTTTCAAAAAAAAAGGGCTTGTTAATGAGCCCTTTTTTTGTTTCTGAGGTTATAAATAAACCTTAACATTTCTTTACAAACACTATAAAGTGCTTTTAATTTTCCTAAAACCAGTGAGTTTTATGGAATTTTTGCATTTAACTAAGGAGAGTTTTATGAATCTTAAATTAACACTTTTGTGTTTATCACTTACATCCATTCCAACAATTTCTTATAGCGCCGATGAGGACGTATCTGTCTTTGATGAGATAATAATCACGGCACGTAAAAGAGCTGAATATTCACAAAGTGTTCCGATACCTATAAGTGCTTTAAACGAAGAGCAGCTAGAGATTAGGAATATTGTAGAGTTAACAGATATTGAAAAACTGGCTCCTAACCTCAGTATCCAGGCATCTGCAGTGAATAGTGGTGTTTTAGAAGTCTACATGAGAGGAATTGGCCAGGCTAACTGGGCAATTCCTCATGATCCGAAAATTGGTCTATACACAGACGGTGTTTATGCCGCCAGACCTCAAGGAGGATTGGTTGATTTGTATGATCTTCAGCGAGTTGAAGTTTTAAGAGGACCTCAAGGAACGCTATTTGGCAAGAATACAACTGCCGGATTGATAAACATAATTACAAACCAACCCACTCAGGACACTGAAGCTAAGATTAGATTAGGTGCTGGTTCTGACAGTCACCAACTGATTGAAGGAATGTTTAATACACCCCTAAGTGATTCTTTGGCATTTAGATTCTCTTTCTTAACGAAAGAAACCGATGGCCATATGATCAATTCTATTACTGGAAACGATAGAGGAAATGAAGATACAACTTCTTTCAGGGCTCAGCTTAAATATGATGCAGATGCTTACACTGCAAATTTAGCATTTAGTAGATTCGATCAAGATGAAAGAGCTTCTTTAGGTTCTTGTCGATTCACTGGTCCTGAAAATGGTGCTCTTTCTGGAGGACTTGGGGCAGTAGCAAATATTTTTGGAATATATGATGCTTTAAAAGCAAATTGTAGATCAACAACAAAGGACGTTTCACTTGATACTTCTCCAAACGAAGGCAATACTGCTGAGAAAGACTCTATTACTTTATCTCAACTCTTTGAAACTCAAATTGGAACCATCGAATCCATCACTAATTATTCAGAGTTAGAAGCTTTTAGTGGTACTTGGGGTTGGGTAATGGGAAATGGACCTGGTGTTAATTTCTTAGAAATCCACGATGACACCATGAGTCATGAACAATGGTCACAAGAGTTAAGACTCTCAGGATCAACAGAAAATATGGACTGGGTAGTAGGCCTATATGCATTTGAAGAGGATGGGGAAGCCGTTTTAGATGTTCCTCTTTTTAGAGGTGTTAATCCTTCACCTTTACTGCCTCCTGCACTTGCAGCTGTAGCTTTACAAACTAAATTACTTGGAAGTGAACAGCAGGGTAGTATCACTAATATGCAAAACCAAGCTGTATTCTTTGAAGGTACTTACGGTCTAAGTGATAAATTAGATCTGACTATAGGTGCTAGATACACCGAAGACGAAAGAGAATATACAAGAAGCTCTAAGCTTTACGAAGATGCGGCTGCTATTGGAATGCCAGGCACCTTCAATCTTTTCTATGCTTGTCCTGGTATGGTTACAAACGCCTTTGGCTTTGCTACATCAGACAGATGTACAAGAACAGTTGAGTATAGCGAGACAACTCCAAGAGCGATTTTAAGTTACCAGCAAACAGATGATGTTCTTTTCTATGCTAGTTATAGTAAGGGATATTCAAGTGGAGGTTTTAATGGTGACGTTGCAATGAGACGTTTCTTGCCTGAAACATCTGATAACTATGAATTTGGGATGAAGGGAGAATTTTTAGATAACAGACTAAGAGTAAACGCTACTATGTT
>JADHSF010000021.1 GCA_016777005.1 SAR86 cluster bacterium
TCTAGGCCTGTAAAACCTGCCGCCAATGCTGCTGCACTGCCACCAGATGATCCGCCTGGAATTTTTGATACATCCCAAGGATTGTTAGTCTGACCATAAATGGTGTTGTAGCTTTGAAAATCAGCTAAATCTAAAGGGACATTAGTTTTACCAAGAAAATGAGCACCGGCATTCTTAAATCTTTGGACCGCTAAGCCGTCAGAGTCAGCCATGTTATTCCGATAAGCCTCATTGCCCCAAGTAGCCTTAGTATCCTTAATTTTATATGATTCTTTTATGGTCATAGGTAGACCATGCAGTGGTCCCCAGTATTCGCCATTCTCTAGAGCCGTATCTGCTTTATTGGCATCTTCTAAAGCTTTATCAAATATTCTCACAACTACCGCATTGATTGAATCATCATGCTTTTCAATTCTATCAATATAAGTTTGTGTGAGTTCTACAGAACTAATCTCTTTAGATTTAATTTTTTTGGCAAGCTCCGAAGCAGAAAGTTGATAAATACTAGTCATTTAAGCTTCCTCTGGTTTCCAATCCTCGAATCTTTCTTGTAAGCGTTGCATACCAGTTATCCATCTATCTCGGTCATTACCTTTTCTAGAAACATACTCCAAGACTTCTGCGTGAGGAGTGACTAAGAATCTTTCTTTTTCTATGGCATCAAGAACATCAGCAGCAGCTTCATCTGCTTCAATCATTCCGTCTACACCCGCTACTCCAGCACCTTGTGCAGTCATGGCAGTTTTTACAGCTTGTGGACATAAACAAGAGACACCAATGCCTTTATTTCCATAGGTGATTTTTATCCATTCAGCGAAACTAACAGCCGCTGCCTTAGTTACTGAATAACCAGCTGAACCAATTTGAGTTAGTAGACCTGCAGCAGACGAAGTATTCATTAAGTAACCTTCACCTCTTTCCAGCATTTGAGGCAAAACATGTTTAGCAGCGAAGATATGAGATTGAACATTCACTTCCCAAATATTTTGCCAATCATTTGTTTCTACTTCAAAGAAACCATGGACACCGCCAATACCTGCATTAGAACAAAATATATCAATTCCACCTGAGTATTCATTTGCTTTTTCAATGACATTAATAATATCTGCTTCTTGACCAACATTAGCCTGAACGGCTAGCCCTCCAACATCATTAGCTGTTTCAGTTGCACCATCTATATTCATGTCAACACAAACTATTGATTTTGCTCCAGCATTGTTAAAGGCTTCACATAATGCTTTTCCTATGCCGCTAGCTGCTCCAGTTATTACAACTCTTTTATCTTTAATTTGCATTAGTCTAATCCTAGTTCTTTAATTGCCTCTTCTCTCATTTGCTTTTTAGCAATCTTACCTGCGGCTACTTTTGGCAGCTCATCGGCTTGAAACCAAGCATATTCAGGAACTTTGAACTTAGCTATTTTTTCTGCCAAGAAGGAAGACAATTCTTCTTGAGACAGTTCTGCTCCAGGATTTAAAGAAATGCGAGTTGCGAGTTTTTCGCCTAGTCTTTCATCGGGGACGCCAAAAACAGATGCTTCTCTTACTGAGGGATGTTCATAAATCGCAGCTTCAATTTCAAGACAGGCTATATTTTCTCCTCCCCTAATAACGATGTCTTTAATTCTGTCTTTAATGAACAGAAAGCCTTCTTCATCAATTATTCCTACATCACCACTTCTAAACCAGCCTTCATCGTCTAGCACTTCATTAGTAGCCTCTTCATTTTTTAAATAACATCTGAAGTTACAGGTAGATTTAATAGCCACTTCACCAATTTCGTTGGGTCCTAGCTCTGATCCATCTTCTCCAACAACTTTTATTAGATTCAAGAAAGGAGTAGCAAAGCCAGCTGTACTTGGACGATCATACAAGAGCATTCCGCTAGCATTAGTAGCATGTGCATTTGTTTCTGTAAGACCATAGCCCACAGTGGCTATAGTATCTGGGTGCTCTTTTTCTTGAGCTTTAATTTGCTCCGGTGGTCTTGCAGCTCCACCTGATCCAAGTCCTTTTAAACTAGAAATATCGATATCAGGATTTTCTTTATGTGCCTGCAAAATCTCCCATGACATAGTCGGAACGCCAGTCATATCTGTTACTTTATGTTTTTCTATCAATGAAAGGGCAGTCGTTGCATCCCATTTATACATAAAAACGATTTTCCTTGCAGTAACTAATGATAATAGAAATACCGCATGAGAGCCTGTTACATGAAACAAAGGAACAGCTGCAAGTGTGCATGGATTTGCACCTGCAACAGGGGATGCTTGTGCAACACCATCCACCTCAATTAAGGCTGCAAGTTGTCCCATTAAAGCCCAAGTCTCAGGTGCAGAAACTACACCTCTATGAGTTGATACAACACCTTTTGGATATCCTGTACTACCGGATGTGTACATGATGCTTGCATCATCTTCTGGATCTATTTCTGCTTCTGGAAAAGCTTCCATAGGAGAAACTATGTCTTCAAATGCAACAGTATTAGTATATTGGCTAGCATCACAACGAACACTAATCCTAGGAATATCATCAATATAACCTTCAAGTCTTTGTAGTCTTTCGCTATCACCTATGAACAAACAAGATTCACTATGCGTAACACCATATTCAAGCTCTTCACCTTGCCACCATGAGTTTAATGGCACAGCGACTGCACCTATCGAAGTTACCGCTATATAAGTGTTTATCCACTCGGGATAATTTCTCATTGAAAAAGCAATTTTATCCCCTTTCTTGACTCCGTAATTCGAAACTAAAACATGCGCAAGTCCGGCAGAAGTATTTAATACTTCTTGATATGTATAGGTATCATCTTCATAAGCTAAAAAATCCCACTCACCATGGATCAGTGGAAATTGAAAATAATCTCTTAAATTTTGGGGTAGATTTGCAAAAACATGATATTTGTTTCCTCGAATAGTCTCTTCTTTTAGTTCAAATAAACCTTCTTTTGTAAATTCCCTTGCTAAGTTTTCACGTGCTTCTTTATTGACAAATTCTTTAATATCCATAATTTTATTTTCCTGTAAATTTAGGTTCCCTTTTTTCCATGTAATGATTGACGCCTTCTTTAAAATCTTCAGATTCAAAACTTTCTAACATTGCTGTCATTGAGCTATTTAGATTTTCATCAATAGTTTCTTTCTGTGCATTATAGATTTGTTCTTTCATGATTTTGATTGATCTAGGCGAAACTGATTTTGCTAATTCTTTTGCATAGGCCATCACTTCGTCATCAAATTCTTCATCTTTGAAGGTTTTATTAACAATTCCCATATCAGCTGCTTCTGAAGCTGATATTCTTCTAGCAGAAAATAATATATCGTTTGCTCTGGCAATTCCAACTAATCTAGGCAAAATCCAGCCTACACCCCATTCAGCTATTAAGCCTCTTTTAGAAAAGGCACTTGTAAAGATCGCACTCTCTTTAGCAAACCGGATATCACAATATAAAGCCATAATGAAACCTACACCTGCTGCTGGTCCATTGATAGCAGCAATGACAGGTTTAGGTAAAGTAGGGAAGTAGCTAAAACCTCCATCAAACCCCTCTACATTATTTTTGGCATAATCTCTCTCTTCCGGCACAATCTCCTCACTTGATTTACCTTGACTGGTGTTTGCCAATCCATCCATGTCTGCACCAGCACAGAACCCTCTTCCAGCTCCCGTTAGCACAATAACTTTTACATCATCATCCTTGCAGGCATCATCGAGTTTTTCTCTAAGACCTGCTCTTATTTCTGCAGTAACAGAATTTAATCTATCAGGTCTATTCAGTGTAACTGTTGCTACACCATCTTCTTTTTTAAGTAAAACAGCATCATTCATAATTTCTCCTTAGGCTGTAGAGCCACCGTCTATAACAAGCGTATGACCATTAACAAATGTTCCAGCATCAGATGCTAGAAAAACAGCAGCACCACCAATCTCATCTGGTTCACCAATCCTTCTTAAAGGACATGATGCAGTTGATTGCTTAAGTATCTCAGGGTTTTCCCATAAAGCTCTTGCAAAATCAGTTTTAAATAAACCGGGTGCAATAGCATTTGTTCTTACATTTTGCGGTCCAAATTCAGCCGCTAAATTTTTTACCAACATAATATCGGCAGCTTTAGAAATATTATAGGTACCAATTACAGTGCTGGCTTGTAAGCCGCCAATAGAAGATACAATAATAATGCTTCCATCTTTTCTTTCAGTCATTTCAGGAATAACCATTTGACAGAGTAGGTGGTTACTTTTGATATTATTATTCATAACCTTATCGAAAGCATCCTCCGGTATGTCCATCATTGAGCCAAAAAAAGGATTTGAAGCTGCATTACAAACCAAGATATCAATCTTTCCTAATTGTGCTCTAGTTTCATCAACTAGCATTTGCAGTGCAGTTTTGTCAGAAATATTACAAGGAATAACGATTGCTCCTCCTTCGGTATCCTTACAAGCCTCATTTATTTCATCTGCAACAATTTCACACGCATCAACTTTTCTACTTGATACAACTACTTTTGCCCCATGAAGAGCCATTTGCATGGCTATTGATTTACCAATTCCTTTTGAAGACCCAGTAATGATTGCCGTTTTTCCTGTTAAATCGAACATAATTTCTCCCTGTTAATAACCAGAAGACTATCCTAGATTCTTTTTAGAAAAAGTACATAGTAGAACTAAATGTTTAGAATCTTGATAAAATGATTTAATGATAAGGAAGTCTATTTATTCTCTTTTGGCATTAACAATTTTTTATTTTGGATTTGTTTATCTAGTGGCTATAGGTTCTTTAGGAAGCTATGAAGGACCAGGTGAGATTACAAATACTTCAACTCCAAAGGAAATAGTCAGCAGTCGCATACAAAACCAATTAGACGATAAGAATAAAGTTGGTATTAACAATAAAAAGTTAATTTTATTTGGAGACCTTCATGTTCATACAACTTATTCATCCGATGCTTTTCTTTTTAGTTTGCCTTTAATGGCAGGTGAGGGTGCTCATCCTCCGGCTGATGCGTGTGATTTTGCAAGATACTGCTCTTCTTTAGATTTTTGGTCAAATACAGATCATGCTGAAGATCTTACACCTCAAGATTGGCAAGAAGTCAAAGATACTGTAAGACAATGCAACGCAGTCAGTGGAGAAGGCCAGCAAGACACTATTGCATTTTTAGGCTGGGAGTGGACTCAAGTGGGTGGATTTGGTCAACAACACTATGGACATAAAAATATTATCCTAAAAGATCTAGAAGATAACAGGATTCCAGCAAGGCCAATAGCCGCACCACAATTAGGTTTTGCTAATATGCCTTTTCCGGCAAAATTTGGATTATCTTCATTAAGAGCTTTTGACGGAAGGGTTCAAGATTTAATGACTTACGCAAGAGACGGAGCAACTACACCTTGTGAATCAGGAGTTTCGGTTCGAGATTTACCAAATGACTGCAGAGAATATGCAGATAATCCAGGAGTGCTATTTGATAAATTGAATGAGTGGGGGCATGAAGCAGTGGTCATTCCTCACGGGACTGCATGGGGTGCCTACACACCACCAGAGAGTGATTGGAAAAAACAATTAACTGAAGAATTTCATGATCCAAATTATCAAACATTAATTGAAGTTTATTCTGGGCATGGTAATTCAGAGCTTCATCGAAATTGGAGAAGTACATTTTATGATGAAAATGGTTTAGCCATTTGTCCCAGTCCTTCTGAAAATTATCTTCCAGCTTGTTGGCAAGCAGGCGTCATCATAGAGAAAAGGTGTTTGAAAGAAGGAGAATCTAAAAGGGAGTGTGATAAAAGAGCCAAAGAGGCTAGGCAAAATTATGCTGATGCAGGAAATGCCGGACAAGCCACTGTTTATAATGAAGATCCAACAGAATGGTTAGACGCAAACCAATGCCAAGATTGCTTCCTCCCAACTTTCAATATGAAACCTAAAGGATCGGCGCAATATATCTTGGCATTGAGAAATTTCGATCCCAATGACACCATCGAGAGATTTAAGTTTGGTTTTATAGGTTCTAGCGATACACACTCAGCGCGACCCGGTAATGGCTACAAAGATATCAATAGGTTGGATTATACCGACGCCGCTGGACCTACTGAATCAGCCGGTTTTATATTTGGTTTCAATGAAGGAGAGGGTATATATTCTAAATCTACTCGTAAAATCTATACCAGTGAAACGATGCCTCCAGGCCCTGTAGAAATGGATAGGATTATGTCTTATTTCTATACAGGTGGATTGATTGCAACACATTCTAATGATAAGACTCGAGACTCAATTTGGAGCTCCATAAAAAATAAAGAAGTCTATGCAACGAGTGGTCCAAGAATACTTTTGTGGTTTGATCTGATAAATAGTGATGAGGGAATCCTTCCAATGGGTTCTGAAACAGAACTCAAGAAAAATCCAAGATTCATGGTGAAAGCATTAGGTTCTTTAGAGCAAAAACCTGGCTGTCCAGAATATGCGGTTAATGCTTTAGGTGAAGATAGGATAAAACATCTTTGTAAAAATGAATGTTACAACCCCTCAGATACAAGAAGAGAGATTGATAGAATAGAAATTATAAAAATCATTCCTCAAGAATACGAAGGAGAGAAGTTGGATGATCTTATTCTAGACCCATGGAAAAGTTTTCAATGTTCTGGTTCAGAGGAATGTTTTATAACATTTTCAGATACAGATTTTGAAGAACAGCAAAGGGATGCTTTATATTATGCCAGGGCTATAGAGAAAGAATCTAAGATTGTTAATGCAGGTAACTTAAGATGTGAATTGGATGTTTTTGGACAGTGTAAAGAAGTAAATATTTGTTATGGCAGTCCCTTACAAAATCCTAGAGAAGAAGATTGTTTGGAAAATGGAGAGGAGAGAGCATGGTCCTCACCAATATTCGTTGATTACAAAAAATATTGATGAGGAATAAGTTTATTTACCTTTCCAGTTAGGAGCCCTTTTTTCTGAAAAAGCCACTGGCCCTTCAATAAAGTCCTCACTTGTAAATAAGTCATTTACTGCTGTGTATTGACCACTCATTGATGCTTCTAAGCTAGCTTCATTAAGACTCTCATAAGCTACTTGTTTTGTAGCCCTTATAGACATGGGCGAACAAGCTTCAATTTGTCTAGCCCAATCTCTTGCTCGGTCCATTAATTCAGATTGTGATTCCACAACCTCATTAACAATACCAAGCTCTTTAGCCTCTGCTGCTTCTACATGTCTTCCAGTTAACATCATGCCCATAGCATTTTTCATACCTATTTGTCTTGGGAGTCTTTGCATACCACCAGCAAGCGCAGCAAGTCCTACTTTAGGTTCAGGAAGAGCAAATTTAGCATTCGAAGATGCAATAATCAGATCACACGCTAAAGCAATTTCCATTCCACCACCCATGGCCACACCATTTACAGCGGCTATTATTGGTTTATTTAGATTAAACCTGCTAGTTAAACCTGCAAATCCAGTTTCAGGCATACCTGATCTATCGCCTCCTGAAGCTTGATACTTTAAATCATTTCCTGCGGAGAATGCTCTATCTCCAGCCCCTGTAATGATTCCAACCCACAGATCTTCATTATTGGTAAATTCACTCCAGACTTCATCAAACTCTCTGTGTGAAGGTGGGTGCAATGCGTTCATCACATCTGGTCGGTTGATTGTAATCTCTAAGATATGTCCATTTACTTCTGTGGTTAGAAATTCATAATCAGTTTTCATTTAAATCTCCTATATTTTTTTATAAAGAATATCAGGCATTGAATGATCAGTCATGTTTTATAAGTTAAGATTCACAGCAATGAGTGAATTGACTATAGGAATACTTCTAACTGATCATGTTTTGGAGGATCTTCAGATTAAACATGGAGATCAAAATGATTTTTATAACAAAATCTTCACTGAAGCAGACCCAAATATAAAACTTAAGATTTATGATGTAACTGAAGATATATATCCCCTGGAGATAGATGAATGTGATGGATATTTGATAACGGGTTCTAAGTTGAGTGTTTATGACGACGTCAAATGGATTAGAGACTTAGAAAGTTTTATCCGCCTTCTTAATGACAAGAAAAAATCTTTACTAGGTGTTTGCTTTGGGCATCAGCTTATAGCTAAGGCTCTCGGTGGAGAAGTTAAGAAGGCCAAAGTAGGGTGGGTATTAGGACTTCAAGAATACACATTTCATAATCATTTTCCATGGCTTGAAAATCCAACTAAAGATATAAAACTTATCCACTCACATCAAGATCAAGTCATTAATCTTCCTGAGGGAACGTCTTTAGTTGCCTCTAACAACTCGGTTCCTAATGCGATGTATTTTATAGGCGATCATATAATGTCTATACAAGGACATCCAGAATTCACAAATGAGTATGCTTATGACGTTGTTTGTAAGAGAAGGGATCTTCTAGGAGAAGAAAGTTTTCAATCTGCTGAAAAGAGTTTATTGAATGAACAATCCAATTACCTTGAAGTGACTCATTGGTGGATCGATTTCTTTAGATATCAGTTCAAGACTCAATAGTAATTCTCTCCATTCTTCTTAGTTGAGGCCAATAGTCATTAACGGGCTTATGGAGAACAGATCTATTATCCCAGAAAGCTATAGAGTTATTTTCCCATGAAAATCTATATTGATACTTCTCTTGATGAATGTGATCAAACAAGAAATTTAAAATTGAACCCTCAGCATCATCTCCTTCAATGTGGGAAGTGAAGAGTCTATTAACGTATATTACCTTTCGTCCAGTGACAGGATGTTGTTTGATTACAGGATGGGATACGGGTGGATTTTCTTTGAGAGCATCAGCTAATCTTTCACGACCACCTTCCTCTTCGAGACTTTCTTGAAAACCAAATTCAAAACTATGAATGGCATTCATCTTTTCAAGCTTTTCCGTCCATTCCTGAGAAAGATCATCATAGGCTTTTGATAAGCTTGAGAACATAGTATCACCACCAGTCTGAGGAATAATTTTGCCAATCAAGATACTTCCTAAAGGAGGATTTTTTTTAAAGGTCATATCTGTGTGCCATTCCTCTATTTTGGATGGATTTTCTTCATCATTTTCTAGGATGGTAATTTCTGGAAAACTTTCTATGGTTGGGTATGCTGGATGCGTCTGTAAGTTTCCAAAAAAAGAAGCAAATCTCTTATGATCTTTTGGACGGATGTTTTGATTTCTGAAGAAAAGAACTTCATTTTCAGCTAAACAAGAAAATAATTCAGTTGATGTTTCTTCAGTAATCTTAGACAGATCTATGTCTTCTATATAGGCACCCAGTGCCTCGTCTATTTTAATTACTTTGAACATAATTTAGGTTAGATTATCAGAAACAGGCAATAATTTATAAATATGAACCTTCTTTTAACAAGACATGCTAAATCTAGCTGGGATAATTTACACCTTACGGATCATGACCGCCCCTTGAATAGAAGGGGAAGGGAAGATGCAGTGCTTATAGCTAAATATCTGGCTACTTATGAATATACATATAAAACCATATTGTGTAGCACATCAAAAAGAACGTCAGAGACGCTAGAGATTTTCTTAAACTATATCCACAAAGTGGATCAAATTAATTACTTATCTGACTTATACCATGCTTCAGCAGAGACTATAAGAAAGGAGATTGAGACACTAGACACAGACGGAACATACATGCTTCTAGGGCATAACCCTGGTATAGAAGATTTTTTAAGAAATCTTAATAAAGACAGTTCTTTGAAAGCCCCAACATGCTCAATAGCTTTATTGTCTACCGTAAATAATTCCCTACGATTAAATAAATTAATTACTCCAAAGAAATTAAAGTCACAATAAGACTCTTTACAATGTCACACAAATGTCATATAAAAGACACATATGTGACAATTATGTGACATATAAGGAGTAAACATGAAATTAATCATCAAAATAATTAGTTTAAGTCTAATAATCATTTCTTCTTATACATATTCGGAGTCCAATCACGGATCTCTTTTCTCATTTACAGAAAATATGCTAGAAATCGAAGGAACTGCTCCTAATATAATATTTTCAAGCAATGATGAGATAGGTGAATTATGCTCAGATGAAATGATTGCTTGCTTTAGGTCTGATAAACCTTCAAACATATATATTCAAGCAGGACTCGAAGTAGACTTGATTAATGCTACATTAGTTGGTCTTATGTCTGATTATTTACAATTTAATGAAAATAAAAATATAGATTATTTAAAGAGTTGCAATGCTCAAGTAGACTATCTTTTAAGCTCATTTAAGGTAAATAAAGCCAAGATATATAAAGCTACTGCTTGCGGAAGGAAAACTATTTCAAATAAAGAGATGGAAATTCTTCTAGCATCAAAATAAATTTCTTGGGGAGAAAAAAGAGGGACTTGATCCCTCTTTTTTTTTACAAATTAGAAACTTAACATTCACACGTTTGTAAACGTATAAGTTTAGAATTTACACCATATTTAGTATTAAAAAATACTTTGAAGCACAATATGTTGTAGATAAATGAAAAATTTAGATAACCAAGATTCTCATTATAAAACCATATGGCTCAGCGACATACACCTAGGAACAAAAGGTTGCCAAGCTGAAAAACTATTAGATTTCCTGTATGAATATTCCTGCGATAAACTTTATTTGGTAGGGGATATAATCGATGGATGGAGATTAAGCCAAAGTTTTTATTGGCCTCAATCTCACTCCAATATTATAAGAAGATTGCTTTCCTTTTCAAAACAAGGAACAGAGATCATTTTTATTACCGGAAATCATGATGAATTTCTTAGATCCTTCTCTCCTCTAAATTTAGGAAACATAAAAATACTCGATGAGGATGTGCATAACACTGAGGACGGTAGAGACATCCTTATAATTCACGGTGATGAATATGATGTCGTAACAAAATATAGCAGATGGCTTGCAGTTTTAGGATCTATTGGTTATGAAATTCTTATGACTTTCAATCGTTTGTGGAATGCACTTAGAAAAATATTAGGCTATAAAAATTATTGGTCCCTCTCTGCCTTTGTTAAACACAAAGTTAAATCAGCAGTTAATTTTATAAGCGATTTTGAAGAGACACTTGCACTAGCTTGCAAGAAGAAAGGATACCAGGGCGTCATCGCAGGTCACATTCACCATGCAGAAATAAGAAAAATTCAAGGAATAGATTATATGAATTGTGGTGATTGGGTTGAGTCCTGTACAGCACTAGTAGAAAACGAGAATGGTATCATTGAAATAATTCAATATGGAGAACCAACAAATAAAAATATTCTTGATATAGCTAATAAGGTTGCATGAAGATTGTAATTGTTACAGATGCATGGTTTCCACAAGTAAATGGCGTTGTAACAACATTAGATTGTCTTAAAAAGGAATTGGAAAAGAAAAATTACCGAGTAGATATTATCCATCCCAGTCTATTTAAAACTTCTTCATTTTCTGTTTATCCTGAAATTTCATTAGCAATGAACCCTTGGAAAGTAAAAAACTATATAACTGAAGATATGGACTATTTACATATTGCAACAGAAGGTCCTTTGGGTTTGTTTGCAAGAAATTTTGCAATTCAAAATAATATTCAATTTACTTCAGCAATACATACTAAATTTCCTGAATACCTAAAAAAGATACTCTTTATTCCATTGTCCTTAACTTATGGATATTTAAGATGGTTTCACGGACAAACATACAAAACACTAGTAAATACTAATTCACAGATTGAAGAACTTTCTTCAATAGGATTTAAAAATTTAGTTTTGTGGAGTAGGGCGATTGATAGAAATATTTTTTATCCTCGAAAAAAGTCATCTAACAAAGATTATTTGTTATATGTGGGTAGAATTTCGAAAGAAAAAAATCTTGAAGATTTTTTAAACCTAGACACAAGTAAACAAAAAATTGTGGTTGGATCTGGCCCTATGCTCAATGAATATAAAAAGAAATATACAACAGTAGAATTTGTTGGTCCTAAATTTGAAAACGAACTTGCGCAATATTATTCTGACGCCTCTGTTTTTGTTTTTCCATCCAAGACAGATACATATGGAATAGTTATGATTGAGGCATTGGCTTGTGGAACACCTGTAGCTGCCTATCCTGTAACAGGTCCGAAGGATATCGTCATTAATAAGATTAATGGATACCTTCATCACGATCTACTTACGGCCGTTTCATTTGCTGAGAATATAAATTCTAAATTTTGCGAAGAGTCAATCGAATCCTTGTCTTGGAGCAATGTAGCAAACACTTTTATAAGAACTTTGATTCCAACAAGGTCTTAGTTTATAACTACTTAAATTTTTTTATTTCATGAAAAGGGATTAATTCGCTAAAATAGATATTTATTATGAGTATAAAGAGAGGAATAACTTTTGGTGCATTTGATTTATTTCATGCAGGTCACATTCTCATGCTACAAGAAGCTAGAACCGTATGTGACTATTTGATTGTTTGTATACAAACTGATCCAAGCATTGACAGAAAATCTAAAAATGCTCCAGTTCAGTCAATAGTAGAAAGACAAATTCAGGTTACTGCTTGTAAATATGTTGATGAAGTTCTTATTTATGACACTGAATCAGATTTGTTAGAAATTCTAGATACAGTTGAATGGGATGTCAGAATCTTAGGTGATGAATACCAGGATAAAGACTTTACTGGTCGAGAAAAGTACCTTGAAAAATGCTATTTCAACAAGCGAC
>JADHSF010000022.1 GCA_016777005.1 SAR86 cluster bacterium
GTTGTAACTTCAAGCGTTGCTGGTGTTACAGGTGCTTCACTTTTATCCCCCTATGTTATGAGCAAACATGCCGTAGTAGGCTTGATCAAGTCTGCAGCAAAAGAATGTGCAGATATGAATATTCGAGTAAATTCTGTAAATCCCTCTCCTGTAGAAACCAACATGATGAGAGTTTTGGAAGATGGCATGAATGAATTAAATGAAGAAGATAATCCCAAAACTCAGATTGAACAAACAATTCCATTAAAGAGATACGCAGAGCCAATGGAAATAGCAAATTTATTATTATTTCTATCCGGTGACGAGAGTAAATTTATAACTGGTTCCGTTCATATGATTGATGGAGGATTTACTGCTTAATATGTCAAAAGGAATTGCTATTCACTGGTTCAGACAAGATCTTAGAATTAAAGATAATCCTTCATTAGAGGCTGCTAGTCAATATGAATCAATCATCCCTGTTTATATCTTAGATGATGTTAACTCTGGCGAATTTGCTATGGGAGCGGCTAGTAGATGGTGGTTGCATAAGTCTCTAGAGAAACTGAATGAAAGCTTGGGAGGAAATTTATTAATTTATAAAGGAAACCCTTCTGATATTTTTAATAATATTATCAAAGAGCAAGATATCTCCTATATTTCCTGGAATAGATGTTACGAGCCTTGGAGGATAGATAGAGATAAAGCTATAAAGAAAGATCTTGAGAGTCAAAATATTAATGTCGAGAGTTTCTCAGGTGCTTTACTTTGGGAGCCTTGGAAAATCTCAAAAGATGATGGAACTCCTTATAGGGTATTCACTCCCTTTTACAAGAAGGGATGCTTGAATGCGGACGAACCTAGATTTCCAACTAGTTCTTTGAAGCTCAATAATCTGTATACGAATAAATTGAATTCAGAAAGTATAGAAAATCTAGACTTAATACCTGAAATAGACTGGTATAGAGATTTTGAACCTGAGTGGAGCCCTGGCGAAGAAGGGGCTGATCAATGTCTAGAAGAGTTTTTAGAGTCCGGCTTACTGAACTATAAAGAAGGCCGAAATTTCCCATCTAAAAAATTTGTATCGAGACTCTCCCCCCATTTACATTTTGGAGAAATTTCTCCTAATGAAGTCTGGTACAGAGCGAAAACAAAGGAGACAGAAGAGGGTATTGAAAAAAGTCTAGCTCACTTTCATAGCGAATTGGGCTGGCGTGAATTCTCGTCTTATCTTCTTTATCATTTTCCAGATTTACCTAAAGTTAATTTTCAAAAGAAATTTGATATTTTTCCATGGAGACAGGATGAGACACTCCTTAAACTCTGGCAGTCAGGCAATACTGGATATCCAATTGTTGATGCTGGCATGAGAGAGCTTTGGAAAACGGGATATATGCATAATAGACTGAGGATGGTAGTCGGTTCTTTCTTGGTAAAAAACTTACTTATTCATTGGCAGGAAGGCGAAAGATGGTTCTGGGATTGCCTGGTAGATGCTGATTTGGCAAGTAATAGTGCTAGTTGGCAATGGGTAGCTGGGTCAGGAGCTGATGCGGCTCCATATTTTAGAATATTTAATCCTATTACTCAGGGATTGAAATTTGATCCAGATGGCGAATATACAAAGAAGTACGTCCCTGAGCTTAAAGATTTACCAAATAAATATCTTTTTAGTCCGTGGGAGGCTCCAAAAGAAGTACTTGAGTCTGCTGGGATAGAGTTAGGTAAGGACTATCCTCAGCCTATTGTTGATTTAAAAATCTCAAGAGAAATTGCTTTAGAGGCTTTTGCAACAACCAAAAAAGATATTAATGAGTGAATTGCCCTTACAAAACAATCCTGATGATCGAATATCTTGGACTTGCCGTCACACCTGGAAGAGATCTTCGATAAATACACTTTGGTGTTTATTGGGATGTTCTATAGGAGACTTTGGAACTATTCTTTTTTTCCAGATCAATGAAATCCCTTTTCCTATGCTGGGTATTATGACTTTAGCTATTATCAATGGACTGATTACATCTATCATTTTAGAAACCATAATTCTTTCTAAACAAATGAATATCAAAGAAGCATTTAATACTGCTACCGGAATGTCTTTAATATCCATGATATCTATGGAAGCCGCCATGAATACTGTAGATGTTGTCTTTGCTGGGGGAATATTAGTTTGGTGGGTTATACCAATTATGTTGATAGCAGGTTTTATCACCCCATTACCATACAACTATTACAGGCTTAAGAAATACAATATTGCTTGTCATTGACCATGCCTGGCCAAACTGATCTAAAAAAAATCTTAGAAAGTATAGATCCATATCTAGTTGATGAATCTTTTATTTTTATGACCACAGATCAGTCTCTTAGCTCAATAAGCAATACGCTTAATCCTATTGCTTCTTTTATGGAAAACGAGGGACTTTCTTTAGTAATCACACAAGCAACAGCAGATAAAAATGCCATTACATATGATTCTGTATTTAGTTGCATATCTCTAGGTGTGCATTCTAGTCTTGAAAGCTATGGACTGATATCAATAATATCCAGAGAGTTAACACAAAATAATATCTCAACAAATGTATTTTCAGGTTATTACCACGATCATATTTTTGTACAAAGCGGAAAAGCTGATAAGGCCTTAGAAATTATTTCTAAGATTGGAAGTTCATAAGACTTTTACCGACCAGTTTTATGCTTATAATGGTTTTGAACAATAGGAGATATTTATGTTAAAACTTCATTTTGCACCTAATTCAAGAGCAGGAAGGATTTTGTGGTTACTAGAAGAGCTTCAACTGCCGTATGAGCTTAACAAAATGGCATTTAGCCCCACAGATTTGAAGTCTGATGAACATAGAGCTCGTCACCCTCTAGGAAGAGTTCCAGTTTTAGAAGATGGTGATACACAAATATGGGAATCAGGTGCTATTACAGATTATATTTTAGAAAGGCATAAGAATGGTGGTCTCAAACCTTCTGCAGATTCCGACCATTTTGCTAAATATCTGCAATGGTTTCATTACTGTGAAGGCATGGTTATGCCTCCTATGAACACTATAGTTGTTCATACAGTTATTCTTCCTCCCGAAAGAAGGGATGAGACCGTTCTAGGCCAAGCACAAAGACTGCTGGCTAATGCTTTAAAACCTGTAAATGAAGATTTAGAAGGAAAAGATTATTTAATTGGTGAATTCTCAGGTGCGGATATTATGCTTGGTCATTCTTGTTTTATGGGCAATAGATTGGGATGTGTTTCAGATGAAATGACCAATATTAAATCTTATGTAGAAAGGATAGAAAGTAGACCTGCTTTCAAGAAGGCTATCGAGACTCAATAAACTTTGGCAAAAATAAGGATATTTTCGTACCTTCCAAATCCTAGGGTCTGGAAATCTCTCATTGCTGCCAAAATTGGTGGTGTTGAAGTTGAAGTTGTCGGTGATAAACCAAATCAATTAATAGATTGGCTTTGGGATTTCGATGCTAAATTTCTCTCAGAACAGGAAAAATTGGAACTAAGTTCTCTTAAAAGAGAAAGCAAGCGAGGATTTAGTGGTTTTATCTATAAAACTGATAACTTTATGCGTGAACATCCTTTCGGTACAGTTCCAGCGGGGTTTATTGGGGATGAAAAGATAGGAGTATTTGAATCGAATAGTATTCTGCGAGCTGTAGCTAGACAATGTCAGGATAGTACTTTGTATGGAGGAGAAGACTATGAAATACAGTCTCGAATTGACAGCTTTCTTGATGTTAATTTAGTTTTTTCAAGAGAATTTCAAGTTTACTTATTAGAGATGGACTCTCTTACTAACTATACCTATGATCGCACTAAATCAGCTTATGAATTTTATCTTGATGGTATAGAAAAAGCTCTTTCAGGATCAAGTTACATAGTTGGAGAAAATTTAACGTTAGCTGATATTTCATACGTTTGTGAGATTGCTCAATTTTTAAGAGAAGCTCGATATGAAAAACAGTTAGATGAGATCAATCAAAAACCTATAAGCTCCGAGTTTCAAACAAAATACCCTCTAAGCTTTTCTCATATGAAAACCCTTTCTAGTAAAAAAGAATTTAATGAAATTATGGGGTCTTATTTAGACTGGTATAAAATGTAACACATGGATTATGTAGAGTTAGCCGTACCTTTCTTTCTAATAGCCTTAATGGTTGAGGCTATCTATGGAAAGTTAATAAACCAAAATACTTATAGACTTAATGACACGATAAGTAGTCTTTTTATGGGTTCTTTAAGAGGCGCCAGTGGCATACTTAAAATTGGCTTTAGTGGATACATCTATTACCAAATAGAGACTTATTTTGCCCTATGGAGAATGAATAGTGATCTTCTAATTACCTGGATATTTGCATTTATAGCCTACGACTTCTTTTATTACTGGATGCATAGAATAAGCCATGAAAGACAAATATTCTGGGCCTCTCACGTTGCTCATCATCAAAGCGAAGAATACAACCTATCAACTGCATTAAGGCAAACCGGGACAGGCTTCTTAATATCCTGGGTTTTCTATATTCCCCTTTTCTTGATTGGTGTACCTTCTTATGTAATGGTTTCAGTAGCTTCCATAAATCTGATATATCAATTCTGGGTCCATACAAGACATATTCCTAAACTAGGTTGGTATGAATATTTTTTTGTTACACCTTCGAATCATCGAGTGCATCATGCACAAAATGATCTATATATAGATAGAAATTATGGCGGAGTATTTATCATTTGGGACAGGATTTTTAAAACATTTCAAGAAGAAAATGAAGATGAGGAATGTATTTATGGAATTAGGGGCTCAATTCGAACTTTTGACCCTATCAAAGCAAACTTGCATATTTATTCAAAAATTATTAAAGATATTTCTTACTCTTTCACTTTTTCAAATATTATTATGGTCTTAACAGCCAAAACAGGATGGTCCCCTGATGGTGATCTTCAAGCTTCATCATCTAAGAAATTTAATAAAATTGAATTTAAAAAACATAACCCTGAAACGAGTACATTTATTAAGGTTTATGCTTTAGTCCAGTTTTTCTGTATGAGTTATGCGGCTGTGGTTTTATTTCCGAGCACAATTGAATACTATCAGGGCTTAATTTTATTATTAGTTGTATCCTTTTCTATGTACTGCACGGCTAATTGGCTTGATGCAAAGAAAATAATTGGTCTTGAGTATTTAAGATTGGTATTAATTTTTGTTAGTGCAGCGTATTTATATTCAATAAGTCCACAAATGTTACTTTTTTATGTTTTATCTATCTATTTAATTATCAATACACTATTGCTCCCTTTTCTTAGAAGAGCCATATAAATTCTGATATGGATAATCTTGAGAAATGGATACAAACCTTTCCTGATTTTCCTTCTAGGGGTGTTTTGTTTAGAGACATTAGTCCTTTATTAGCAGATCCTGTCGCTTTAAGAATAGTCAAAGAAAGGTTATGCGAGTCTATAAAACCTTTAAAGCCTGATTATATTGCTGGAATTGATGCGAGAGGCTTTTTATTTAGTACCTTAGTGGCTGAAAAATTAGAAATAGGCTCACTTATGGTGAGAAAGTCTGGAAAACTACCAGGTAAAATTGTAGAAAAAAGTTATGACTTGGAGTACGGATCTAATAATTTAAGTATGCAGATCAAACAACTTGATAAAAAGAAGGTTGTAATAATGGATGATTTATTAGCTACAGGTGGTTCAATGCAGTGTTCTAAGGACTTATTAGAATCTCAAAAAGCAGAAGTTGTGGGTGGAGCTGTTATTATTGAATTGAAATCATTGAGAGGGGCTGAGCTCCTAAAAATGCCAATTATTAGTTTGCTCAGCTATGACGACTAAGATTAGAAAAGATGAAACTCTAATTGTTGTTGCTCTTGAAGAGGAGCTTGATAAAAATGATTTAGTTGGATGGAGAGTTGTTTATACCGGAATAGGTAAAGTAAATGCTTTGATAGCTGTAGGCCGAGCAATAAGAGAAAAAAGGCCTTCTAAAATAATTAATTTTGGAACTGCAGGATCATCTAGATCAGAATTAATCGGTCTTCATGAAGTAACTTTATTTAAACAAAGAGATATGGATGTCAGGCCTCTTGGTTTTGAATTAGGTGAGACTCCTTTAGATGAAATTAATGATATTAATTTGGAAAGGCCGGGCTTAAGTTGTGCAACAGGAGATAGTTTTGTAAATTCTTCTCAGGATATTGATGCGGATTTATTTGATATGGAATCTTATGCTATAGCAAAGTTATGTCTGATAGAGGATATAGACTTCTCATGTTTTAAATACGTAAGTGACAATGCAGATGGAGATGCTTCACAGGATTGGAAAAGAAATGTTGCTTCAGGGTCATCTTACTTTATAGAATTATTAGATTCTCTTTATGGATAGGTTAAAGATAGAGCCTTACGATAGTAAATATAAATTTGATTTTGAGATTCTCAATCGAGAATGGATAGAAGAATACTTTGAGATGGAACAAGAGGATTTAAATATCCTACAAAATCCAGAAGACTACGTTATCAAGAAGGGTGGAGAAGTTTTCTTTGCTATTCTTGAGAATAGGGTCGTGGGAACAGCAGCTATGGTCCTAACTACAATGGGTGTTTATGAGTTAGCAAAAATGGCAGTCAATAAGGATTATCAAGGAATGGGCATTGGAAGGTCATTACTTCAAAGGAGTATAAAGTTTGCTCTTGACGAGAATGCTAGAGAAATATTTTTAATAACAAATGATGCTTTAAAGCCAGCCCTAAATTTGTACCATTCTAGTGGTTTTGTTTTATGCCCCCAAAATGATGATAATAGATACCTAAGGGGTAATACTAAAATGAACTTAATTCTTGGAGAGAAATAAAATGATAAATTTAGACTTAACTGGCAAAAGAGCAGTCGTGACTGGGGCTAGCCTAGGTATTGGAGAGGCAACTGTTAAAATGTTGGCTGAACATGGAGCCGATGTCTCTTTTTGTGCAAGAACAGCTGAATCTGTAGATAAACTTGCATCTACAGTAATAGAAAGCGGTTCTATAAAAGGCTTTGTTGCCGATATGGGAGAAAGAGAGTCTACTCAGGCATTTATTGATAATGTTCTTACAGATGGAGATATAGATATTTTGGTAAATAATGTAGGTGCATCTCCCTCTAGAAATTTTTTGTATATGACAGATGAAGATTGGCAAGATTTACATGAACTCAATCTTCTATCTGCGGTTAGATGTACAAGATCTTTTCTTCCAGGTATGCGAGAAAAAAAATGGGGAAGGGTGGTTATGATTTCAAGCTCAGCAGGAAAATACCCTAATGCAGCATTAATAGATTATGGAGCAACTAAAGCTGCAATGATTTCAATATCTAAGTCTTTGGCAAAGAAGTATAGTTCTGATGGTGTTTTGATTAATTCCGTTCTGCCGGGTTTAATACATACTGCTATGTGGGAAAGGGCAGCAACCGAGATTGCTGAAGCCACTGGAGGAAATATGGAAGATGTCATTAAGGGAAATGGTGCATCTGTTCCCGTAGGTAGATATGGCACTTCTGAAGAGGTAGCCTCACTCATTACATTTTTGTGTTCAGAAGCGGCTTCCTACGTGAGTGGCACGTCTATTGAGGTTGACGGAGGTCAGTCAGGTCATATATAGATGAATCAATTCCTGGGTTCTTGTCACTGTAAGCTAATAAAGTTTAAGTTTTTTACTGATCAAATTTTAGATGAACTTTATACATGTAATTGTTCGTTATGCCTCAAGAAATCAATCATCATGAAGCCTATCAAGAAAGAAGATTTTTATCTTTTGTCAGGAGAATCCACTCTTAATAATTACCAATGGAACAAGAACATAGCAAAGCATTATTTTTGCACCTTTTGTGGCGTATATACTCATCATCTACGGAGAAGAGATCCCTCACAGATAAGTATAAATATTATGTGTGTTGATGATATATTGTTGCCATCTACGATAAAAATTAACCAGGTTGATGGAGCAAGTCACGATTAAGATTTATGTTAATTTATAAAAAACCGAATTACTTACTTTTGAAAGCATCTTTGCTTCTTTCCCTGATAGTTTTCTCAGCCTATTTACTGTATTACTTAGGTTTATTCGGATTAATTATCGAATCAGACAAAAGCAAAATATCTTTAGTGATTTTATTGATCTATTTTACTTCTAGTATGCACTGGTTTTTTAATGCCTTATCTTTAGACAAAGAGATCTCAAGTATAGAGAGCCCTAATGAAGACACCCTAATCGGTAGATTTATAAAAGAAATAGAGCTTAAAAGCGAATATGGTTCTTTAAATAAATTATCTTTGCTTGAAGATGAACTTTCTAATAGACACTCTATAGGCTACTTGATCGTAGATATTCTTTTAAAGCTTGGTTTAACTGGAACCGTGATCGGCTTTATCCTAATGCTGCTCCCAATTGGAGAAATTAAAGATTTTGATCCTCAGATACTTCAAAAGTTACTTTCGACTATGAGTGGTGGAATGGCAGTTGCTTTGTACACAACACTGACAGGGCTTATAACGAGCATGCTCCTTAAATTTCAATATTTTTTATTAGATTCAAGCTTAAGTCAGACATTGAATCACCTTAATTCAAAGTACCCATGAAGAATAAAATCCTTTTGAAATCTGAAGAACAGGATGTTTTTACAGATCTCCTCTTTAATGCACTGCTCGGTTTTGCTTTCATGTTTGCAATAGCTTTTATGTTGATAAATAGCTCAGAAGAATCAGGCAATATTAATACAAAAGCCGAGGTATTAATCTCTGTCCAATGGCCTGATGAGCATCCAGATGATGTAGATGCTGTGGTAGAGGACCCTCAGGGAAAATTAGTTTGGTATCACAATAGAGACTCAGGCTTAATGCATTTAGATCGGGATGATAGAGGAAACCTAGCAGATAATATTAATCTGAAAGGTGATGTTGTTTCTAGTCCAATTAATCAAGAGACAATAACTGTAAGAGGGTTACAGACCGGAGAATATGTAATTAACCTCCTTCACTATAAGTCTAACTTTAAAGAACCATTGCCCGTGACTGTGAAGGTAGAAAAATTAAATCCTTCAGTAGAGCTTATTTATTATGGCCAACATTTTCTTAATGGAGTAGGGGATGAGATTACCGCTCTAAGATTCTTTGTAAATGGAGATAAAGAGGTTTCTGATACCAATCAAATCCCTAAAAGACTTCTTACAAAAGCACTCGGATCTAAATAATCATGCTAGAAGAAAGGATCTTATTGACTTTGGCTTACGTAATCATTTCAGCCTTATTGTTGATATTTTGTTTTTACACTGGCTTTTCTAAAAAGATCAAATTAACCGGTATTGTTGTTTTAACTTTCTTTTATATATTCAGCTGGAAGGGGTATGAGGGAATATTAGGCTGGCCAACTTCAGAAGAATTACCTGAACTATTTAATATTAATTGGGTTGTAATACAAGAACCTAACAAAGCACAGAGCAATGAAGGAAGTCTTTTTCTTTGGGTTAGTGAAGTTGATGAGTTTAATAAATCATTTGGTGATCCTAGAGCCTATAGGTTGGTCTGGAGCGATGATAACCATAAGAAGGCACAAGATGCTCTCCATAAAATTAAAGAGGGCCAGCAACTTAATGGAAAAAAATCTTACGGTGTCTTAAATAAAGACAATGAAGGAAAGGATTCCGATGTTTACGACATTCAGGAAGGGGATCCGGAATTAGGGAGCCCTTCATTTGAATTTATTGAAGTGCCCCCATTAGATTTGCCTGCTAAAACAATGATTTTAGACCAGTAAGCTACTCCTCTTCTTGTCCAAACCAAGTAAATTGAGGAGCTTCCAAGTTACCAAGAGCCACTTCTCTATCTTCATGAGCTCTTGCTTTGACATAATGATGTATATTTTCTACTTCTTGTTCAGAAAGAACATCTGAAAATGACGCCATACCATTACTTGCAAGCAAGCCTTCTAAAACAATTTGATTAAATGCATCATGTGTACCAGCAGACATTTTCCTTAAGTCAGGTATACCGCCAGCAGATTTAACAATAAATCCGTGACAAACTGCACAATAATCATTGTAGTTGCTTTCCCCATTTTGTATTTGATCAATACTAACTTGCATTAGTTTCTGTTCTGGAATTGTTTTATCTCTTACATTTGGAATAGGGAGAGTTTTTTGACCCCCAAGCTTGAAAGTAAGCATTCTTCCAAAATTATTATAAGTTAGAGAGGCTTGTATCTCTAACGGTGGTAAAGGCTCCCCACCAAACATATCACCACCACCAGAGCCAGTGAGGATTGATACATATTGTTCGCCATCAATTTCAAAAGTGATAGGAGGAGCAAGCATTGAGGTGTATGTATTGAATTCCCAAAGCCTTTCACCTGTTTCTTTGTCGTAGGCAGAAAACATTCCTAATGCATCTCCTTGGAATACTAATCCACCAGCTGTACCAAGGACTCCTCCATTCCAGTAATGTGGAATAGGCACTGACCATTTCGTTTCACCAGTTAGGGGATCAAAGGCTTTTAGAAAGCCTCCAGGTTTAGGTTGTGATTCTAGATTATTTAGAATATTTTGAGCTAACGAGCTCATTTCTATACCCATATTCCATCTTCCCGGATCCCTTTTATAGACACCAGTTTTTTTGTAGTCCTCCTGTATTGCATAGAAAAAAGCATTTTCTTGAGTAGGTATGTAGGCTAACCCAGCATCAATATCGATCGACATAGCCTGCCAATTATGGGCACCTAGAGGACCTGGCAAGACCCAGGCACCATTTTCTGTATAGTCAACTTCTGGATTTTCAACCGGTCTTCCAGTCTCTAGATCAACATGAGTTGCCCAAGTAACTGCTGCAAATGGATGTGCTCTGAGAACTTTCCCATCTTCTCTGTCAATTACATAGAAAAAACCATTTTTTGGAGCCTGAAGTAGAACTTTTTTCATTTCTCCATCAATTTCCATATCTGCTAGTGACATATCTTGAACAGCAGTATAGTCCCAATTATCTTCAGGTGTAGTTTGATAATGCCACTTATACACACCCGTATCTGCATCAACAGCAACTATAGACGAAAGAAATAAATTATCTCCACCGCCAGGTGAGCGTATTTCTCTTGTCCAAGGAGAGCCATTTCCTACACCCAGATAAATATTATTAAAGTCGGGATCAAAGACTATTGAGTTCCATACTGTTCCTCCGCCTCCAAATTCCCACCAGTTAGTTCCTTTCCAAGTTTTTGCAGCCATTTCCATTGCAGGATCTTCAAAGCCTAAATCAGGATTACCAGGGACTGTATAAAATCTCCATTCCTGCTCTCCACTTTCTGAGTCATAAGCAGTAACATATCCCCTTACGCCATATTCAGCTCCCCCATTTCCAATATATACCTTTCCTTTAGCGACTCTTGGAGCCCCTGTTATTGTATAAGCTCTTGTTCTGTCAATAATGGTGTCTACTTCCCAAACTAGTTCTCCATTTTCAGCGTTTAAAGCAAAAAGTCTTCCATCAAGACTAGCGGAATAAACTTTACCGTTGTATACCGCAACACCTCTATTCACAATGTCACAACATGCTTTTCTTGCCCATTCTCCGGGAACTTCCGGATCAAATTTCCAGATTGTTTCTCCTGTCAAAGCATCAACCGCATAGACTCTGCTCCAGGTGCTTGTAAAAAACATTATTCCATCAACAACTATTGGAGTAGCTTCGAGTGCCCTATTAGTTCCCATATCTTTAGACCAAACTAGTCCTAAATCACCTATTGTTTCTTTATTGATTTGTTCTAAAGGAGAGAATCTTTGTTCTTCGTAAGTCCTTCCATAGGCCAACCAATTACCGGGTTCAGATTCTGCAGATAATATTCTGTCGTCATCTATTAGACCTATAGACGACGATCCTGAATTAATAGATTTTTCAGCAATAGTCTCTTGCTCAGAATTACTACAACCTGAAATAATTATCGCTAGTACAAATGCTAAAAAGTAGATTTTATTCTTCATTAATTTTCCCAATTATTAATCTTACTCTAACTCTTTTTTTTAACTTTTGGAATATCCACCTTCATAAGATTTACTATATGATTAACTTATATATGAAAATATTTATAGTTTTATTTAGTTTACTTATTTCTTTAAAAGCAATGCCAGAAGTGATTGATAATTTAGATGATAAAAGAGTTGAGTGGACTCCCTTCTCTGACCAAGTAATGGGTGGTATTTCCGAAGTTAATTTTCTAGAGAAGGAAGAAAATGGTCTTTCTTTTTATCATATGGAAGGACAAGTCAGTACTGAAAATAACGGGGGCTTTATTCAATTTAGAGCTGAGTTGGAGATAGAAGACTTACCTTATGAGGGTTTAAAGATTAGAACCCGAGGGAACGGTGAGGAATATTATCTTTTTCTAAGAACTTCAAAGACTAGACTGCCTTGGTTATATTACGGATCACCTTTTATCGCTTCAAAAGAATGGCAATGGCTAGAAATACCTTTTTCTTCATTTAACAAAAGTGAAGGGAGGTTTAGTCGGTTTGTTCCCAAAGAATTTGATCCAACAACAATTAAGAGTATCGGTATCGTTGCTTATGGAAAAGATTTCTATGCCGATATAGATGTAGCAGGTCTGGAGCTTTATTGATCTAAATCTCTAAAATTAGGCTTCCTCTTACTAAGAAATGCCCCAACACCTTCTTTAAATTCTT
>JADHSF010000006.1 GCA_016777005.1 SAR86 cluster bacterium
ATTGCCACCGGCTATCAATCTTGAAGCAAGAGCTGGAACTGTAATGCTTTTTGATGGAAGACTTCTACACGGAACTGGGGTCAATCATACTAATGAGATTAGATTTGTTGCAGCTATGTCAAATGTCAAGTCTTGGATGAGGTCCCAAGAAAATTGGGTTATTTCTGTCGACCCAGAAATAATTAAAAATGCCAGTCCTAAACTTCTGCACAGAATGGGTTTGCAGGCTGTTACCTATGGAGGAACTATAGAGGGTTTTGGAATGGGGGCAGGAGGAAAGGTTGATGAAAGCCGCGGAAGTATAAAATATTTTAGAGAAGCTTTTGATGAAGGTGAGTATATTAGAGTTGGTCAATTGTCATCCACTTCTCCTAAGTCTGATCTCAAAAAGAATTACACTTTGAGACAGGCTATGAAGAAAGCAAAATCTAAATAAATAAGTTAAATTTTAATTAAGAATTTTATATGCAAGCAATACATCAAAATCATGAAATAGAATCAAAAGTCATGGGTCATCAAGTTGAAATATCCGTTATTTTGCCTCCAAACTTTAATTCAATAAAAGAATCTCTTCCTCTTCTTATTAGTCTTCACGGAGGAGGTGGCGATAGGAGTTATTTAGTTAACTCCATGAATGTTTATGAATCTCTTTGGGAGAATGGAGACATACCACCATTGGTGATGGTGTCATTTTCTTCAGGTCCTGTGAGTTGGTACGGTGGAAAATGGGAACAGTTTGTAGTTGAAGAACTACCTAAATGGGCAGCAGAGAACTTCAATACTAGACTAGATAGAGAGGGAACGGTCATGACGGGTATTTCTATGGGTGGATACGGGTCTCTTAAAATTGCTTTTAAGAATCCCGACCGTTTTAAAGCTATCGCTCCAATGGAACCAGCCATTGAACCCTCATTTAAAAGAACTGAAGGTGGTAAAAGGAATACTTGGTATAGAAACGAAAATTATGACGGTTTGGTATGGGGGGTACCTTTTGATGAGGAGGCCTGGCTACAGGACAATCCAGCAACTATTCTTTCGCAAAATGCAGATAAAATACGAGCCAGTAATTTAGATATTTACTTAGAGGTAGGCGATCAAGATTATATTAACTTGCATGATGGAACAGAATATATGCATAGAATGCTCTGGGACAACGATATAAGGCATGAATATCATTTAGTTAGGTGGGCCGATCATGTCGGATTAAGCATGGATAGAAGACTCAAGGAGGCTCTTAAGTTTTTAGCTGCCTCTTTGGCTGGAGGCCTTGAAGAACCAACGAATCTTCCTCTAACTGAAGAAGAAGCTGCTTATTTAAAATGGGCCAACGAAGGAGGAATGATCGCAGGAGAACCCAGTCCCATAGGCACGAGAAATTTAATGCATGAAGATCCAGAAAGAGCACCTACTATTCATGCTTCAATTTGGGATCCCCAAAAGGATTTAGTCATGGATGATCCGGACATGAAAAGAGCTTACGCAAAGTTACCTCCAACGAAATAATTAAATCGATGGAAGCTTGCTTATTACATCTTCTATTGAAATGGAATTTATGTTGTTGTTAGTTCCTACTACATGTAACTGATTTATTCCTTCTGTACCAATTAACTTTGTATCAGTTGGCCCATAAAGGGTCAGGGAAGGAGTCCCTACTACTGCCGATAAATGTGCGAGACCAGTATCGGAGCACACACTAAATTTGGCTTTCTTCATTATGTAAGCAGTCTCATTTAAGGAAAGAGGTTTTAAGGCGTGCGCATTATCTGAAATTGACGATATTTGTTCAGCTCTTTTAAGCTCCTCTTCATTTCCAGAAGGAAAAATCATCTCAATACCAGAACCATCAAAGTGCTTAACAAGTAATTGCCAGTTTGCTATTGACCATTGTTTCGTTTTCCAACTAGCATTTTGTACCAGAGCTACATACTCATTAGGAAGATTAAATGAGGGTTCTTTAAACTCTATATCAGAAATACCATAATCTTTTGAATTTGATGTTAAGTATCCAAGTGCATTCGATAATAAAATTTTTTGTCTAGTAATCGCGTGTAATTCCTTGCTGATACTAATTTTTTTATTATAGGAAAGATGGGCCGGGTATTCTCTTACGCTTTTAGAATCCATACCTATTACTTGGTGTTTACACATAAATGAAACAAGAGCGCTCTTAAGATTATTTTGCATGTCTATAACCAAATCATAGTTAGTGTTATTGATCTCCTGAATTACAGATTGAAAAGCTTTTCGAGAATTAGGGGAAAGTAGCTGTTTTTTCCAGTTTCTATGATCTGTCGTAATAATTTTATTTACAGCTGGATGCCATTTAGGCACTTCCGAAAAAGATTTATCTACCACCCAATCAAATTCTATTTCTTTAAAATGCGCTTTAGCCTCTGTCAGGGCAGGGAGTGCATGCATGAGATCACCCATCGAAGTTAACTTAATAATTAAAATCTTCAGCTTTATCTACCTTTTAAATAACTTCTTTAAATATGAACTCAACTGATGTCTGAATCTATGAGATTGAAGTGCTTGTGGATATATATAATTTAGCTGGATAGATAATCTTTTTCCTTCAAAAGGTTCGAATCCATGCCAGCAATCATCTGTTACCTTAAAGGCTACTAAATTTCCAAATTCGGATGGAATCTCTTTAATATAATTATCTAAGCTATTGTTTATCTTAAGTAATCTCAAATTTCCTACTGAGGAATGCCAGTTAGGATTTAAATAAAGCAGAACAGTTAAGATTTTTGTCTTTGAGTCCGTATGAATTTGTCCATCTTTAGATCTTGAGTACCCTCTCAATGTAGTAACGACCTTGGCATCACTCAAATCGACTTGAAATTTGTCTTCTAGTATCTGTTTAAAATCATCACCTTCAAGCTCATCAACTAAATTTTTAATAGATCCATCGATAAGATTCTCTGTATGGAAGCTGCCTCCTGATTTAATAGCAGGAAAGTTATTAACCAGTTCTGCAGGGTCAAGATTCTCATTAAAGGCGTTCTCTATATGAAAAAAAGGAAAGAACTCTTGATCGACCAGAGCTTGTTTAATTTTTTTATTATCCAGTAGCCTCATTCTGCTTCTCTTTTATTAGAATCTTACCAAGAAAAGATACAAATGTTTCTGGTTCCTGACCGCCTTGAATAATATATTTATCATTAATAAAATATGTAGGCACAGCACCAATACTTTTTTCTATGAATTCCATTTCGTCATCTGCCGTTTCTTGTCCACCTTCCTTTGAGGCTAAGAAGTTTCTAATATCATCTTGATCCATGCCTACCTCAACAGCTATTTCAATAAGAACCTCCGTTGAACCAACATCTCTGCCATCAGTGAAGTAAGCTTTAAATAGTGCAGTAGACAAATCTGTTTGGAGTCCAAACTCTTGAGCCTTCCATAAAAGCCTATGAGCTTTAAAAGTATTTGGAATACGTTCTGTTTTAGAGAAATTAAAATCAAAATTAAGAGATTTTCCAATTTCTTCTATTTGCTTGTAGGGCGAAGGTCTTCCGCTTAAATCACCAAATTTCTGCTGGATATAGAGTTTTTTATCATACCCAGATTCTGGTATCTCTGGATGGAGCTCATAGGGCTTCCAGTGCACCTCAAAATCGATTTGATCTTCTAACTCGGTCATTGCTTTTTGTAGATTCTTAAAACCAATCACGCACCAGGGGCAGACTACGTCAGATACTATGTTAATTTTTAATTTTTCCATTAATTTAATTATAAGATATATACTTCTCACAAAGTAACGAAATATGAAAAGTATCTGTGTATTTGCTGGGTCAGCCAGTGGTTTGAAACAAGTTTATTCTAATAGCGCTGAAGCGCTCGGTAGTGAGATAGCAAAAAGAAATCTTTCTATGGTCTATGGTGGTGGCAGCAGAGGTTTAATGGGAATTACTGCAGACTCCGCGCTAGAAGGTGGTGCATCCGTTACTGGAGTTATTACTGAAAAATTACATGATATAGAAGTAGGTCATACTAACCTCACTTCTCTCGAAGTTGTATCTACTATGCATGAGAGAAAAGCAAGAATGGCAGAATTATCAGATGCTGTTATCTCACTGCCTGGAGGCGTTGGCACCTGGGAAGAATTTTATGAGGCATTGGCCTGGAATCAATTAGGTATCTATTCAAAGCCAATAGTATTATTCAATGTTGAAGACTATTATCAAGAACTCTATGATTTTACAAAACGATCAGTTGACGAAGGTTTTCTTCCAAAAAGTAGCTTAGAAGAATTTTTTATTTCAGATTCATTAGAAGATATTTTTAGCTTCATTAACTCTTTTGAAACAAAAGATACTAAAGATTGGTTCAAGAGATTAGATCGAAAAGAAAAATAAATTTCTTTGCATATTCAAATATTTTTGGTAAATTTTGCTTAGGACATTTTTCAGAAAGAATTGGACCTAGAGACCCAGATCAGGAAGAAAATGGACAGAAGAAGAAGGGTGAAAAAGTTAATCTAGTAATTAGCAACTTGTGAGCTGAACGGGTATTGGCCACACAGTGATGAACCCGCACTGGGCCCTTCAACTTCGCCTTCTAGAATTCGAATCTTTTTAATAAGTTGTAACTGGTTTTTCCTGCATCAAAATCACTTTCATAGACATCTAGTGCATTGACTCTAGACGTTATCCGAATTCCTTCAAATGCTTCAAAAGAATATTGAGTTCTAGTCTTATCCTTAAATCGGCCAAGAGTAATGTGAGGTCTGTATGTCTTTAGAGAAGAGCCAAACCCAATTCTTGTAACAACTTCATCCACTCTCTCAAAAATTTTTTGAAGTTGATTGGTTGGTTTGACTACGCCCGCAAGAAGCTGACTATCCTCATTAGGAAAAAAACTCACAGATGAGAGTTCAATTTGGAGGTGGCTCATAAAGTGGATATCAGAAATACCTAAGTACATTTCTTCTATTTGTTCGGGTTCCATTGCTCCTACAAAATTAATTGTTAGATGATGGTCGCTATTTTTTTGCCATGAAATATCTGCATCTTGGAGGACATTATTTTTTAGATTTTTTTTTAACTCAATAATCTGATCATTGAGATCTTTGGATGGTGTTAATGCTAAAAAAATTCTTGCCATATTCTTGATGAATAATAATAAATAGAACGCACTTATCAAGCATTTTATTAATAAGTTGAGTTAGAATACTTCGAGGAGATTTTGTGAAAAAACAACAAAGAGTTTTAACAGGAATTACTACTAGTGGAGAACCTCATTTAGGAAACTTAGTTGGTGCAATACTTCCTGCTATAAGTGCCAGTAACCAACCAGATACAGCATCATTTCTTTTTTTGGCCGATTATCACTCTTTAATAAAAAATACTGATTCCAATCTAACCCACGCATCTAGCTTGGAAATAGCAGCTTGTTGGTTGGCTTGTGGTCTTGACCCACAAAAAGTAATTTTTTACCGTCAATCTGACATTCCTCATATATTTGAATTAGCTTGGATACTGAGTTGCTTAACCTCTAAGGGACTGCTAAATAGAGCTCACGCCTATAAAGCAGCCTTAGCAGACAATGAACAACTAGGTTCAAAGGACTTAGATAAGGGAATAACCATGGGTCTCTTTAATTATCCTGTCCTTATGGCCGCAGACATACTTATGTTTAATGCAGATTTTGTACCGGTCGGGCAGGATCAAAAGCAGCATATAGAAATGGCTAGAGACATAGCGTTAAAATTTAATCATCATTATGGAGAATTACTAACTCCTCCTGAAGCACAAATTAATGAAGTAACTGGAATTCTTCCTGGATTGGATGGTAGAAAGATGAGTAAGTCTTATAACAATACTATTCCTATATTTGCTGATGAAAAAGTTCTCAGAAAATCTATTATGAAAATACAAACAAATTCTTTAGAGCCTGGAGAACCAAAAGATCCTGAAGACTGTAATATTTTTAATATATACAGAGCTATAGCTACAGAGAATGAAGTATTGGATCTAAAAAAACAATATGAAGAAGGTATAGGGTGGGGTGATGCAAAGAATTTACTTTTTGAAAACCTTAATAAATTTGTATCGCCATTCAAAATCGAATACGAAAAGATCATGAAAGATAAGAGCTTTGTAGAGAAGGTATTAGTGGAGGGTGCAAATAAGGCTAAGGAATACTCTTCTCCGCTAATAAAGGAAATAAGAGAATCTGTAGGAATTAAGAAATTTTAATGAACGGCCTTAAAGTATTATCTTTTAGTGAAAAATTTAAACTAACAAAGGATCAGCAGTTTACTATCCGTCTGCATGATCATGGATTATTGCGTCTTATTCCTTTATCTGTCGATGATGAATTACTGCAGGTAACAGATAAAATATTTTTTCATACTTTATTAAAATCAACTACTTATCAAGAACTTTTCTTTGATCACTTCAGTCAAAAGAGTGATGGAAAGCATGGACCATTCTTGTTAAAAACTATTCAGGATGAAGATTTCATGGCCATTAGTAATGATCATTTAAGAGAAGAGATTATCCAGATAGTTAGTTCTCCTAAATGGTCCTGTCCTGCGATCAGTAAAACTAAATTATCTGAGGTAAAAAAACTACTAGATTTTTTGGTAAACATAGACTCAAAGTCTTACTTTCTAGAGAAATGTCTGACTTTTAATTCTTCTTCTCAAGAAGCAATTGTTTATGAGCATGAATGGTCTCATAGTTTAACCAGTTATTATGAGTACATTATTAAAGATATTAATAATCAAAAAGTTTTTCTTCTCATAATCACCTATGAGTAAAGTCACAGAAAAGCTTCCTAATACAATTTGGATTTTGGCGGCAGGTCTTCTTTGTGTGGGCGCTGGCCAATCTGTTGTTTTTATAACTATCCCTCCAATTGCAAGAGACCTAGGATTAAATGAAATCCAGATTGGCTCAATATTCGCATCATCTGCCTTGGCTTGGATGATTTTAAGCCCTGTATGGGGCTCTCTTAGTGATTCAGTTGGTAGAAAGAAAATTGTTATTATAGGATTACTTGGATTTGCTATCTCCTTGATCTTATTTAGCTTTACAATTTCATTAGGTCAAAAGGAATTAATGACTGGCAGTCTATTATTTTTTTTATTAGTTGCTGCTAGATTACTAAATGGCATGTTTGGTAGTGCAACTAGGCCCTCAGCTGGTGCATGGGTTGCTGATATCACTTCAATTGATTCAAGAAGTAGAGCATTTGCAAGATTAGATTCTGGTTTTTCTATGGGCAGAATCCTTGGCCCCGCTATTGCTGGATTGCTACTCCTTGTTTCCTACACAGCTCCATTTTTTTTCTTTGCAGCTGGAGCATTTATTGTCATTATATTCGTTCTTTTCCAACAATCTCCTCCTAAAGTCATTACTAGAGAATCGGTTAAAAAGCTTTCTATGTTTGATTCTCGTGTATGGCCTTTTTTGATTGTTTCAGCTGTATTTGGTATTTGTAATGCATCTTTAGTTCAGACTTCATCTTTCTTTTTTCAAGATGTGATTATGCCTTCATCTGAAAACTATATAGCTTTTGCCAGTGTTGGCTTTATGTTGTCTGCATTGGGTGTCTTGAATGGCCAGTTACTTGTAGCTGATAGACTGCAAACCTCTCCAGGAACCCTAATTAAATTAGGAATAATTCTTAATTTCTTATCTCTTTTTGGATATGCCTTTAGCTCTTCCTTGGTTCAGGTTTATATATGCTTATTTTTCTATGGATTAGGCGGAGGTATGCTGGGTCCGGGAATATCATCATCTTTGTCTCTCTCTGTGGGTAAGGAATATCAAGGCACCGCAGGTGGTTTTTTAGGTATGGTTATACCAGTAGGTCACGTAGTTTCACCAATCATTTCAATGCCTCTTTATATTATTAGTCCCTCTCTACCTTATCTGATTGGAGCCTGTTTGATGTTTTTTGCAGCACTTTTTATATTCTTTAATAAACGTCATCAATGGATTAGAGATAAGAGCTACAGGGAAGATAGAAATCTAGAAGTATTTGAAAATTCTCAATAAGACTCTTAATGAAGGTTTATACAATATTATTTGTTATAGTAGAGAGCTAAATTTAGGAGAGAAAATGTTTAAAGAAGACTTACTAAAAGGGAAGAGAATATTGGTAACGGGAGGTGGTTCTGGGCTGGGAAAGGAAATGTCTCGCTACTTTCTTCAATATGGGGCTGAAGTATTAATTTGTGGAAGAAGAGTATCAGTGCTTGAAGAAACAGCAAAAGAACTTATGGATGAGCAAGGTGGTTCAGTGAAATGTTACGGATTAGACATAAGGGGTGCTCAAGATGTAGACAATACAATTAATGAGATTTTTGAAGAGGGTCCTATACATGGTCTTGTAAATAACGCTGCAGGAAACTTTATATCAAGAACTGAAGATCTCTCTCACAGAGGCTTTGATGCTATCGCCAGTATTGTTTTTCATGGAACTTTCTACGTTACTCATTCAGTCGGAAAAAGATGGTTAGAGCTTGGTATGGGTGGAAATATCATCTCAATACTTGCCACATGGGTATGGACTGGTGGAGCTTTTACCGTTCCTTCTGCCATGTCCAAAAGCGGCATTTATTCAATGACTCAGTCATTGGCTACAGAGTGGGGTAAAACAGGCATTAGGATCAATGCTATTGCACCTGGACCGTTCCCTACTGAAGGGGCATGGGCTAGACTATCACCTGGACAAGATCCTGATAAGGCGTCTACTGACTCAAGTAGTTATAGCCAAAATCCAATGGGAAGGGTAGGAGAAATGGAAGAGCTAGGAAACTTAGCTACGTTTTTAATGTCTGATGGGTGTAATTATTTAAATGGACAATGTATTGCAATAGATGGTGCTGAGTATCTTACAGGAGGAAACTTCTACAAATCACTATCACCTTTGAAAGATGAAGATTGGGATGCGATACGAGACACCATCAAGACCACAAATGATAAAGATAAAGCAAAAAGATCAGTTTAATAAGAAAGGGGAAAGAAATGAGTACTGAAACAATACAAGAGATGCATCGTATATTAGAACTGCAAAAGAGTTGTAATATCAAAGATGGTGCACCAGATATCTCAGTTAGATCAGATAGATTGGATAGGGTTGTAGCAATGGTTACTAAATATGATAAAGAAATTATTGAAACTGTAAGTCAGGATTTTGGTAACAGAGATCCGATGATGTCAGGTGTAACCGAAGTCCAGTCAGTCATTGGTCCCATGCAGCATGCCAAAAAGAATCTAAAAAAATGGATGAAAACTGAAAAAAGAAAAGCTGCTATAGCTCCTCTTGGTTCAGCCTTATCTTGGATGGGAGCAAAAGCTGAGGTCAGATACCAACCCAAGGGTGTTGTAGGTGCTATTAGCCCTTGGAATTTTCCAATTAACCTCGCTTTATCTCCTTTGGCAGGAATTATTGCTGCAGGAAATAGAGTTATGCATAAACCTTCTGAGTTGACTCCAGCTACATCTGATCTTTTGAAACTGATGATTGAAGAATATTTTGATGAATCTGAAATGGCTGTGTTTGTTGGTGATGCAGAAGTTGGCGCTGCATTTAGTGGTTTGGCATTTGATCATCTTATTTTTACGGGTGGCACTGCCATTGCGAAGCATGTCATGAAGGCCGCTTCAGAAAATCTTGTACCTCTTACACTTGAATTAGGAGGAAAATCTCCTGTAGTAATCGGCAAGGATACAAAAATAAAAGAAGCAGCTGCAAGAGTAATGCAAGGAAAAACCATGAATGCTGGTCAGATTTGCTTGGCTCCTGATTATGCTTTAGTGCCTGAAGATAAAGTTGATGAGTTTGTTAAAGCCAGTGTAGAAGTCACATCAGAAATGTTTCCTACCATGAAAGATAATGAAGATTTTACGTCTATTATTAATCAACGTCATTTCGATAGAATACAAAGTTATCTTGAAGATGCAAAAGAGAAGGGTGCTGAAATAGTAGAAATTAATCCTTCTAATGATGATTTCTCGCAACAACCACATCATAAAATTCCACCAACTATTGTCTTAAATCCTTCTGAGGATATGAAAATTATGCAAGAAGAAATATTTGGTCCTGTTCTCCCTATCAAGACTTATAAAGAGGTTTCTGAATCTGTTGACTATATAAACAGTAAAGATAGACCTTTGGGGCTCTATTACTTTGGTGGCGATGATAAAGAAAAGGATTATGTTTTGAATAATACAACTTCTGGAGGAGTTACGGTAAATGACGTAATTTCTCATATACAAATGGAAGACTTGCCTTTTGGTGGCGTAGGACCAAGCGGAATGGGCTCTTATCATGGATACGATGGGTTTAAGGAATTTAGTCATGCAAAAGCCGTTTATAAGCAAACAAGATTTAATTTAATGAAGCTAGCAGGACTAGTACCACCTTATAAAAAGAAGGAAGAAAAAGCTAATACAGCTTAAATAAACTTAAAATTGGTATAGGATTCGTATGAAAAATATATCTATTTTTTTAGCATTCAAATATTTTCGTCCTAGAAGAAAAGGGTTTGTTTCGTTTCATTCTGGGATGGCCATATTTGGCATCACACTGGGTCTTACAATTTTAATATTGGTGACTTCAGTAATGAATGGCTTCCAAAGAGAATTAAAAGATAGGATCTTAGAAACTATTCCTCATGCCTCGATACTTGGTGATATAAAGATTGATAATTTTATCTCTATCAGAAATACACTTTATGAAAATCCTGAAGTACAGGGAGTTGCTCCTTACATAGAAACACAAGGATTAGTAAGTTCAGGTTCTTTTCTTAAAGGTATTTATTTATTTGGAGTTGAACCAAAGTATGAAAAAACGGTTTCAACTATAAATGATCATATAGTAGAGGGCACTTTCAATAGCCTTGAAGCAGATGACTACAATCTAATAGTTGGTGACATTCTTGCCTTTCAACTCGGAATAAAAGTAGGAGATTCTATAAATGTTCTTGTTCCTGATACTGGATTGGGCCTAGCTGGAATCTTTCCAAGAACTAAAAAATTTAGAATAAGTGCAATTTTTAGCGTCGGTGCACCTGAATTGGATCAAAGTTTTGCCTATATGAATATTTCAAATGCTTCAAAATTATTGAGAATGGATGATTCTATCAACGGAGTTAGAATTAAGTATCGAGATCTATTTACTTCTGATTATCAAGTAAAGTCAGACCTAGCAAATTTACAAGAATCTAGAAAACAAAGATATCAGTCAAGTACTTGGAAGCGAAACTACGGCACTTTATTTGAGGCAATACAGAATGAAAGATTTTTAGTGGCTTTAATGCTATTTATGCTGATAGTACTTTCAGCATACAACTTGATGTCTATGCTGGTAATGACAGTGAATGAAAAAAAACCTCAGATTGCTATTCTCATGACTATGGGTGCAACAACCGCAACGATTAGAAATATATTTTTAATTTTTGGAAGCTTGGTTGGATCTATGGGAATATTAATAGGTTGTTTATTAGGTTTAATGGTTTCTTTAAACTTTGGGCTGATAATAAATTTCTTGGAGTTCTTAACAGGCGTAAGCTTTTTGCAAGTTTACTTCATAGACTATTTTCCAATTGATATTAGATTCGAGTGGGTTTCTACAATTTGTATTATTACGTACTTATTCTGCTTAATATTTACAATTTACCCCGCAAGACTAGCTTCTAAAATTGATCCAGTAGAGGTTTTAAAGTATGAGTAGCCCAATACTAGAAGTGCAAAATATTTCTAAAATTTTTGAGGCAAATGATTCATCTTTAACCGTTTTAGATAACTTTTCTCTGTCTTTAGATAAAGGAGAAAGTCTAGGATTAATAGGAGCATCGGGTTCAGGGAAATCTACGCTTTTACATATTATTTGTGGATTAGAGCAACCAAACTCTGGCAAGGTGATCGTCAAAGGAGAAAGTATCACGGAGTTAAACTCTGATGAAAGATCTATTTTCAGGAACAAAGAAATAGGATTTGTTTATCAGTTTCATCATCTTCTGTCGGAATTATCAACATTGGAAAATATAGCCTTGCCGGCAATGCTATCTGGCAAATCAAAAGATGAAGCTCTTTCCAAGGCGCAAACTCTGTTGTCTCAAGTAAACCTGGCTGGTAAGGAAAAGAATAATCCAAATCAATTATCGGGCGGAGAAAGGCAGCGAGTAGCTATAGCTAGATCTATGTCCAATGATCCCTCGTTCCTTATAATGGATGAGCCGACAGGTAATTTGGATAGTCAGAATGTTCAAAATTTTATGGACCTTTTAATGAATATGATTTCCGAACAAGATATTACTTTGATTATTGCAACTCATGACCAAAACGTCTCTAGTCGACTGAATAAGCTCTTAAGCTTAGAATAGTGAAATGGGTAAAAGAAATAAGGAGTTATCCAGCTTAAAACTATACGGTAGATTGCTTTCTTATGTCTTGCCTTATATTCCTTTGTTTATATTGAGTATCTTAGGTTTTGCTATTTATTCTGGCTCTCAAGTAGCGGCTACAGAATGGTTAAAAAGAGTTATAGATCACGTTAATAATCCAGTTGCCGATCTACGATTAATACTTCCTCTGGCCTTAATCGCAATAGCTTTTGTTAGAGGCTTGGGCTTCTTTGTTGGTAATTACCTCCTATCTTCGATTTCCAATCGATTGGTTCACAACATCAGAACAGAACTTTTTCGTAAGTTAACTGTACTCCCCAGTTCTTATTACGACCAACATAGCTCTGGTCATTTAATTTCAAGAATTACATTTAATGTAATGCAAGTAACTGGTGCTGCAACAAACGCACTAAAGATTTTCATAAGAGAAGGCCTGCTTGTGATTGGCTTGATCACATACCTAATGTTTTTAAATTGGAAACTTGCTCTTTTCCTTTTTATCGCTGCTCCTTTTATTGCTTTAATTGTCGGTATTGCTGCGAAAAGGTTAAGAAAGATAAGTGGAAAAATTCAAACAGCCATGGGGGATGTAACACATGTAGCATCTGAAACGATTAATGGATATGAAGAAGTTAAGTCCTTTGGTGGAGAAGCGTATGAAATAAATAGATTTAATCTGGCAAGCGACAATAACAGAAAACAAAACTTAAAATTAGAGGCTACAAATTCTATTGCATCGCCATTAGTACAAATGTTTGTATCAGCAGCTCTAGCACTAATAACTTGGTTAGCTTTAGACGCTTCTGTTGTTTCTGAAATGACACCTGGGACTTTCATTGCTTTTTTTAGTGCTGCAGGCATGCTTGCTAAACCGGTTAGGCAACTTTCTGAGATAAATAGTCAGATACAGAAAGGTCTTGCCGCCGCAGAGGATATCTTTGATCAATTGGATGAAGAACCAGAAAAAAATGAAGGCGAACATACAGCTACAAGTATTGAAGGAAAGATAAGTTTTAATGACGTTTCTTTTTCTTACAAGGGACTTTCAAATTATGTACTAAGTGATATAAATCTTCAGATAGAAGATGGTGAGTCTGTCGCTTTCGTTGGTAAATCTGGAGCAGGTAAAACAACCTTAATGAGTTTATTGCCAAGATTTTATGACGATTTTGAGGGAGAAATTAAAGTTGATGACATCTCGTTAACGGATTACGAAATCAAAAACCTTAGATCACATATATCCCTTGTCAGCCAAAATATTACCCTTTTTAATGACACTATTGCCAACAACATAAACTATGGTGCCTCTGAAAGAAGCCTAGAAGAAATTAAGATAGCTGCAAAGAAAGCAAATGCCCATGAATTTATAGAAGCACTTCCGGATGGTTATGAAACAACGGCAGGTGACGATGGAGTCTTGTTATCTGGAGGCCAGAGACAAAGAATAGCAATAGCAAGAGCGATCTTAAAAGACGCGCCTATATTAATTCTTGATGAAGCTACATCTGCTCTTGACTCTGAATCAGAAAATTATATTCAAGAAGCGCTTCAAGAATTAACTCGTAATAGAACTACTCTAGTTATAGCTCACAGACTATCAACGATTGAAAATTCTGACAAAATCGTAGTGCTAGAACATGGAAAGATTGTTGAAGTTGGTAATCATGAAACGCTCATTTCTCAAGATGGTAAATACGCAGAGTTGCATAAAAATCAATTCAAAGATGATCCGGCTGAAACTAAAGATAAAGACTTAATGCCAACACTAGTAGAGCAAGATATTAATGATTTATCTTCTGTAAGTTTTATTGAACAAAGCTGGTATCAAAAAAAATTATGGCTTTGGCTATTATGGCCACTTTCGATCTTGACTAAATTTGTTGCTCAGCAAAAGAGAGAAAGATTTATCTCTCAACCAAAATTATCATGGAAACCAGATGTACCTGTGATTGTTGTAGGTAATATTGTTGTGGGTGGCACAGGTAAAACACCTATGGTGATTTGGCTTACTAAGCTTTTAGAGGGTAGGGGATATAAGCCTGGTATTGTCTCAAGAGGTTATGGAGGTAATTCTTCAAAAAAACCAATAATTGTAGATGATGATACCTCGGTCAAACTCAGTGGTGATGAGCCAATCATAATCTTCAAGAATACCTCTAGGCCAGTTTGTATCTCTTCAAATAGGATTGCTGCCATAAGGAAATTATTGCGTGATACGGACACGGATATTGTTATTAGTGACGATGGTTTGCAGCACTACAAGATGGATAGAGACTTAGAGATTGTGATATTTGATGGTAACAGAGGAATAGGAAATGGATTATGTTTACCTGCTGGCCCATTACGAGAACCTCTTGAGCGCATAGAGGCAGCTGATTTCGTTGTGAGCTCTTCTAAGATTGTAGATCTAGAAACTAAACACAATAAGTATTTAATGAATTATCAACCCATTGAATGGGCAAGGATAGCGGACAACAAGAGATTTAAGGCAGATGAATGGCCTTTGTCAAAAAATGTTCATGCTGTAGCTGGGATAGGTAATCCAGCTAAATTTTATAAAACACTCTCTAGTTTAGGCTTAAATCCTATTCATCATAGCTTTCCTGATCATTATCAATTTCTTGAAGAGGACCTTGATTTTAATGATTCGTTACCCATTATAATGACAGAGAAAGATGCTGTCAGATGCCTAGATATGGATAATAAGAATCTGTGGTATTTATCTGTTGAAGCTAAGTTTGAAGACGTGGAGATTGCAGATAAAATTATAAATAAACTTGCGAAAAAATAATGAATAAAATTGATAAAAAACTTTTAGATATTCTAGTCTGTCCTGTATCTAAAGGTCCTCTAGAGCAAATTGGTGATGAGCTTGTTTGCCAGACAAGTAAGCTTGCTTATCCTATTAAAGACGGTATCCCTGTGATGCTTCCTGAAGAGGCTAGAAATCTCTCTGATGAACTATAAAGTTCTTATTCCTGCAAGACTTGGCTCAACGAGACTACCCGGCAAACCCCTAAAAGAAATTGAAGGTAAAACGTTAATCCAACGGGTTGTAGATCAGGTTAAAGAGAGTAAGGCTGATTCAATACACGTAGCCACAGATTCTCAAGAAATTATCGAACATTGTAATCTGAATGGGATAAAAGCAGTTCTAACTAGCATCAACCATCAAACAGGTTCAGATCGACTTGCTGAAACATGTGATGTGCTTCAATTTATGGATGATGATATTGTTATTAATGTTCAAGGTGACGAACCTTTTATAGATCCAAAAGATATTGATAATTTAGCCAGTCTTGCTGCAGAAAAGAACGCAAACATGGTCACTCTGTATTCTGATTTAAAAGAAAATGATCTAAATGACAAAAATGTAGTAAAAATCTGGATAGGATCAAATAGTTTAGTTGAAGACTTTTCAAGAGAAGGGCATAAGTTAGATATTAGAAGAGCTAAAAAGCACCTAGGAATTTATGGATATAAAGCTAGTTTTCTAAGGTCTTTTGTTTCATGGCAGCAAACACATAATGAAATTGAAAGGAATTTAGAGCAAATGAGGGCTATGGATAATGGAGAGATGATTTTTGCGACTGAATCAGTTGGCAAATACCATTTAGGAGTTGATACTGAAATTGATCTAAAAAGAGCAATTGAAATAGCTAAGCAAATTAAATGAAATTTGTAGAAAAGTACTCGTTATCGAACTTGAATGCTTTAAAAGTTAACGAGAAGGCAGAATTCTACTGTGAACTTACTAAAGAGAATGAACTGGCTGATATTTTAGAGTTTTCAAAAATTAATAATTTACCTATTATTTGGATAGGAGAAGGGACAAATATAGTCCCGATCAATTCAATTGAAGGGTTGGTGGTTAAAAATTCTTTAAAGGGGATTAAGGTTATTGATGAAGACACAACGGAGGTAGCTTCAGGTGAGAATTGGCATGATTTTGTAAAATGGACTCTTCTGAATGATAAATTTGGATTGGAAAATCTAGCCTTAATACCAGGCACCGTTGGTGCAGGACCGATACAAAACATAGGAGCTTATGGATCTGAAATATCAAATTCAATAAAAGAAGTTTTAGTTTTTAATGTCGATACTAATGATTATGAAATTCTAACAAATGAGCAATGTGAATTTGGCTATAGAACTAGTGTTTTTAAGGAAAGGTCAGAACTTTTAATCTTATCGGTAACTTTTACTACAAACTCTCACGCTACAGTTAATACAGCCTATCAGTCGTTAAAAAATGAGATCAGTTTTCAGGGACTGAATGATTCTGATATAACTCCGATAAAGGTCTTTGATTTAGTGGTTGATGTTAGAAAGCGTATCTTGCCAGACCACCACGTCTATCCTAATGTAGGAAGTTTCTTTAAGAATGTTTTTATTAATAAAAAAGATATTGATAGTTTAAATTTAGATGCAGAAATTCCTATATATGATGCTGGTGATTCAATAAAAATACCCTCTGCATACCTTTTAGAGAAACTTGGATGGAAGGGAAAAAGAAAAGGGGATGTAGGCATGTCAGCCCAACATTCACTAGTCTTAGTTTCTTATAAACAAGTTACAGGTAATGAAATTCTAAGTTTTGCAAACGAAGTCATAAACGATGTGAATTTGAAAACTAATATTCAATTAGAAATTGAACCAACTTTATTATGACTGAGTTTATGACTGTAGTTTTTCTTCATATGTTTGCTGTTATGAGCCCAGGCCCTGACTTTTTTTTAATTACCAGGCAAAGCTTACGGCATGGGAGAAATGTAACGATATGGACTTCATTTGGAATTGGATCAGGCATTCTTTTCCATTCGATACTAGCTATTACAGGTATTGTAATTTTAATCACTTCAGATGAATTCTATTTATCCATTCTTAAATATATCTGTTCTGGTTACCTCTTGTATTTAGGAGTTTCTTCTGTGGTAAGAACTTCTAGTTTTGAATATGGTTCTATTAACAGCGGTAAATGGTCAAATACTAATGGCTTTATGGTCGGTTTAATAACTAATGTTACCAACATCAAAGCATTGTTATTCTTTATTACTTTATTTGGAGTAGTTTTGAATACCGATAACACTGAAAGTCTAATTCTTTATGGTCTTTATATGGCTTTAGCTACTTTCATTTGGTTTTCTTTTATTGGCTATATTTTTACAAGTCAGGTATTTAAAAGCAGATTTATTAAATTTTTTGGGTATTTTGAGAAGGGCTTGGGATTAATCTTAGTTATAATCGCAATCCAGATAATAATATCTGAATATATATAAAAATGAGCAACAACTCTTTATCGTCAATTTTTACAGAACTATCAAAATTAGATGAGGATAGCTACCCGCCAGTTGAAGATTGGAATCCCCCCTTATGTGAAAATGTCCATATGAAAATAGACAGGGCAGGGAAATGGTATTTCATGAACTCACCCATAGGAAGAGAAAGGATGGTTAAGCTATTTAGCAGAGTTCTGAGGCTAGATGGAGATGAATATTATTTAGTTACGCCTATTGAAAAAATTAAAATAGAAGTGGAAGACAAGCCATTTCTGATTACTGATTTTGAAGTCCAGGAGGTTGAGAAGAATCAAGTCATCACTTTTAAAACCAATACTGACGAATTGTTCGAATTAAATGATAGTCATCCGCTTAGAGTCGAAATAAATAAAAATTCAAGTGAACCATCTCCTTACATTGTAGTGAGAAAAAATCTAGAGGGATTAATAACAAGAAATATCTACTATAAGTTAATCGATCTATGTGAGGAGGTGGATGGTCAGCATGGAATTTATAGTCATAAAGTCTTTTACAAACTTAACTGACAAAAAAAAACAGAGCTTATGCTCTGTCTTAGTTCGAGTTCGAAAGCGTCTAAACTGAGATTTTGTTTAGCTCCTTGATTGATTTCTCTTTCAATCTTGGTGGTCTAAAAAACTTTTTTTGCTAGCTGTTTTCTAGAGCTTTCACTTTTCGTTCTCTAACCTATCTTTCTCTCTCTTTCTTCGTCTCGAGTTGGTTCTAAGTCGGTCTGATAGGTAACAATGTATATTATAGTCTTTTATTTTTTTTGCAACTCTTTTTAACTAAATAAGTAAAATAAATGAGCATTATTTAAGAAAATATCTTAAGTAATTGTTTTTATTACATATTTGGATAATTTGGACCGCCAGCACCTTCAGGTGTTACCCAATTAATGTTTTGAGAGGGGTCTTTTATATCGCAAGTTTTACAATGCACACAGTTTTGAGCATTAATTTGAAATTTCTTTTCACCGTCTTTTTCTACTATCTCGTAGACACCTGCCGGGCAATATCTCTGAGCTGGCTCGTCATATTTAGGCAAGTTTACTAGTAAGGGAATAGATGGATCTGTTAATACAAGGTGACATGGCTGATCTTCTTCATGATTGGTATTCGAAAGAAAGACAGAAGATAACTTATCAAAACTCAAAATACCATCTGGTTTAGGATATTCAATTTTTGGCATTTCTGAGGACTCTTTTAAACATTCGTGATCAGGAGTGTCATGATGAAGCGTAAAAGGTAGTTTACCTCTAAAAATAAGTTGATCTGCTCCCGCTAGCGCTACTCCAAGTAGAGTTCCATATTTATGAATAAAAGGTAGGAAATTTCTAGCAGTATGTAATTCTTTTTCTAACCAAGATGTCTTTAAATTAGAAGAGAAACTCGATACATCATCACTCGGTTCTTCTTTACAAAATTCTTCAAAGAGACTCTCGGCTGCAATCATTCCAGATTTCATTGCTGTGTGAGTTCCTTTAATTCTAGGAAAATTCATCGTGCCAGCATCGTCGCCTACTAACATGCCACCAGGGAAATGCATCTTTGGCATGGATTGATGGCCACCCTTTATTAATGCTCTGGCACCATAAGCAGTCCTTGTAGCACCTTTTAGATATTTTTGAACAGAGCTATGATGTTTCCATTGCTGAAACTCATCAAAAGGACTAATAGAAGGGTTGTCATAATCAAGAGGAACTATGTAACCAAGGAATACTTGATTATTTTCACCATGATACAAATAGGAGCCGGATAGCACTCCCTTTGCAGCGGGCCACCCCATGGTGTGGACGACTAATCCTTCTTCGTGGAGTTCAGGGTCTAAATCCCATACTTCCTTAAAGCCTATGCCGTAGTGCTGAGGGTCACTGTTAGCATCAAGATTGAACTGCTTAATGGCTTGCTTCCCTAAATGTCCTCTACATCCTTCAGAGAGGATGGTGTATTTTGCCAGCAGATTAATACCCGGTTCAAAAGATGGTTTTTTTTCACCTGCTTCATTAATTCCCATGTCTCCAGTAGAGATACCCACAACTTTATCATTATCATAAATTAATTCAGAAGCTGTAAAACCTGGAAAAATATCTATCTCTAGACCTTCTGCGTATTCTGCCATCCATCTACAGAAATTAGCTAAGCTCATGATGTAGTTTCCATGATTCTTAAACGTCGTTGCAAATAATGTCGGGATAGAGAAATTTAGATTCTCATTAAGCAAATATCTAACTGAATCTTTCTTTACAGGTGAATTTAATGGAGCTCCGAGCTCTTTCCAGTCTGGAATCAATTCATTAAGTGCTTTAGGATCAAATACATTACCAGACAGTATATGTGCTCCTACTTCTGATCCTTTTTCAACAACACAAATAGAAATCTCTTTAGATTGCTCATTTGCTAGCTGTTTAAGTCGAATTGCTGTAGATAATCCCGCCGGTCCGGCACCAACTACGACAACATCATACTCCATCGATTCTCTTTCTATATTTTCCATACTTTTTATTTATTTGTATTGAGAGGGGCAGCAGTTATAGAATACGCACTTGAATTTTACCATAGAAGGAAAAATAATATGAAGATTCTCGTACCAATAAAAAGAGTTGTAGATTACAACGTCAAAGTTAGAGCTAAATCTGATGAAAGTGGTCCTGATCTAAGCAATGCCAAGATGGCAATAAATCCATTTTGTGAAATAGCTATTGAAGAGGCTGTAAGGATAAAGGAAGCAGGTAAGGCAGAAGAAGTTATTGCTGTTTCTGTAGGCGATGCTACTTCGCAAGAACAATTAAGAACTTGCTTAGCCTTAGGAGCAGATAGAGCCATTCTAGTTGAAACTTCTGAGGCAGTGGAGCCATTAGGAATCGCGAAAGCCTTAAAAGAAGTGGTTGCAAAGGAAAGCCCCGATTTAATAATCCTAGGTAAGCAAGCCATTGACGGTGATGCTAATCAAACGGGTCAAATGTTAGCTGCAATGCTGGACGCGCCTCAGGGCACATTCGCATCTGAAGTGGACATAAAAGATGGAAAAGTAGAGGTGACTAGAGAGGTAGACGGTGGATTGCAAACTCTCTTACTTGATCTTCCGGCTATTGTAACAACTGATCTAAGACTAAACGAACCAAGGTACGCCTCTTTGCCGAATATCATGAAGGCTAAAAAGAAACCTTTAGAAACTCTTCTATCAACAGAGTTAGGCTTAGACTTAACGCCAAGGCAAAATACCTTGAAAGTCAGTCCACCTCCAGAAAGAGCAGCAGGAATAATGGTTGAGAGTATTGACCAATTAGTGGATAAATTAAAAAATGAAGCAAAGGTGATTTCATGAGTATATTAGTGATAGCAGAACATGATAATTCTGAATTAAAAGTAGCAACTCTTAATGCAGTTGCAGCAGGAATGGAAATCGGTGGAGATATTGACATCTTAATAGCTGGATCAGATTGTGATGCAGTTGCCGATGCCGCATCTCAAATACCAGGTATCAATCAAATTTTATTAGCTAATAAAGAAAGCTATAAAAATGCATTGGCAGAAAATATAGGAAACCTAGTAGTTGAGCTCGCTGATGGTTATTCTCATATCGTCACAGCAGCAACAACAAATGGAAAAAATTTCATGCCTAGAGTCGCTGCCAAATTGGATGTCTCGCAAGTGTCTGATATAAGTGCTGTTGTTTCTGAAGATACCTTTGAAAGACCAATATATGCAGGAAATTGTATTGCAACAGTTCAAAGCACAGATTCTGTCAAAGTTATAACAGTTAGAACAACTGGTTTTGATGCATGTGCTTCAACTGGAGGTAGTGCAACTATTACACAGGTTGATAACGATGCAGATGCTGCTATATCCTCATTCATCAAAGAAGAGATTGCTGAATCTGATAGGCCAGAGCTTACAGCAGCTGATGTTGTTATATCCGGCGGTCGAGGAATGCAAAATGGAGATAATTTCAGTTTATTGAATGGTATTGCAGATAAATTAGGTGCGGCCATAGGTGCTTCCAGAGCAGCTGTAGATTCCGGGTTTGTTCCTAATGATATGCAGGTTGGTCAAACTGGAAAGATTGTTGCACCTGATTTATATATTGCTGTCGGTATTTCTGGAGCCATTCAGCATCTAGCTGGAATGAAAGATAGTAAAGTCATAGTAGCAATCAATAAAGACGAAGAGGCTCCTATATTCCAGGTTGCAGATTATGGATTAGTTGCTGATTTATTTGATGCCCTTCCTGAGTTGGAAGCCAAGTTATAGATATTTAAACCGGTGCGATTCTTTCAAGAATTGCGCCGGACTCTATATGGTCTGTATAAGGAAATTGGTCGAACATTGCAGTTCTCACAATTTGATGAGTTTCACTTAGTTCATTTAGGTCTCTTACAAAAGATTCAAAACCACAAGATATATATATTATATTTTTCATATTCTTTAATTCTTCAAGTGTATTTTTATCAAGTCCTTCACGAGGAGGGTCCAAAAAAATAGTATCCACATTGAATTCGTCTAAATTTATTCCATCCAGTCTTCTGAAGGATCTCTTTCTTCGATAAGCCTCTAAAGTTTCCCTGCCAGACAACCTTCCAAAATATATATTTTTTCTTTTATTTAAATCTATATTTAATTTTAAAGCTTTGATACTGGGCCTACTGTTTTCAGTGGCTAAAACTTTATTAGATATATGACTTAAAGGTATTGTGAAGGTTCCTAATCCGCAATGCAGCTCCATCACATCTCCCAGTTCTTTCTGAGAATATGTAGAAACCCAATTTAACATTTCATCACAGATATCCGGGTTGGTTTGACTAAAGCATTGATCATATAACCTTAAAGGAAAAGTTTTATTTGAATAGTTATAGATTTCAGTTACAAAATCCTTTCCTATAACTTCTACCTGTTTTTTACTCCTTCCTATGATTGAGATCGAATATTCTTTTGAAATTATGCTTGCTATATTTAGCCAATCTTGGTCGAGTTGTTTATGGTAGATAAGACTGATCATTGCTTCCCCGTTTCTTGAGGACTGAAATTCAATTTGAAATAGCTTGCTTGAAAGCTCTGTATGGTTGTTTATTTTATCCAATATTAGAACCATCAGTTCTTGTATGAGATCGCTCGCTATAGGAAAACTACTTACAGTTTCTTTTTCCCCCTCGACCGTCATACCATAGAATATTTGATTATTTTTTCTCAGAATACTAAATTCAGCTCTATGCCTAAAAGCACAATAATTTGATTCAAAGTAATCTCTAGGTGCATCGTTATCAATCTGCTCATCAAAGAAAGCTTTTTTTTCTATAAAAAGTTTTTTGTAGTTACCTTCGGAGATATCAGTCAAGATTAGGTCTTAAATGTTTTTTGGTTATCTCTAAATCTTCCTGACGAGATTCTGAAATAAATTCAACCTGATCCATTCCAATTTTACCCACACCAAAATATTTGCTTTCAGGATGAGAGAAGTACCACCCACTTACTGAAGCGGCAGGGTACATTGCAAAATTCTCAGTTAAAGATATATCGACTAAATTTTTGGCATTCAATAAAGCAAATAATTTATTTTTTTCAGAATGATCCGGGCAAGCTGGATAGCCTGGAGCAGGTCTTATCCCTACATATTTTTCTTTAATTAAATCTTCATTAGTAAGTTGTTCTTCGGTGGCGTAACCCCAAAATTCTTTTCTTACTCTTTCGTGAACGTATTCGGCCATAGCCTCAGCCAATCTATCTGCAAGCGCTTTAAGCATTATAGAAGAATAGTCATCGTTATTTTTTTCATACTCAAGACATTTTTCTTCTACTGATTTCCCTGCTGAAACTGCAAATCCACCAATGAAATCATCTGCATCGTGCTCGGCTGGTGTAATAAAATCAGCTAAACAGAAATTGGGTCGAATCCCTTGAGGTTTTTGTTGTCTCAAACAATTCAGTCGCAAAATTTCATTCTCTTTATTGATGTCAAAGATACTGATTTCATTATGATTTACCTGATGAGCCGGCCAGAAACCAATTACCGCTTCTAATTCTATAAAGTCTTCTTTTTGTATTTCATCGAGCATCATTAAAGCATCTTCATAAAGGCTTGTTGCCGCTTCTCCCACAACATCATCTTTTAATATTTTTGGGAACTGACCAGCAAGATCCCAAGACCTAAAGAATATAGTCCAATCTATATAAGCTCTTAAGTCTTGAATTTTTATTCCTGTTATTTTCTTTTCCCCTAAAAAAGTTGGGATAGTTGCTTGGTAATTTTTCCAGTCAAACTGAAATTTATTATTAATAGCTTCTGACAAAGTAAGTAATGGCTTGGAATCACTATTTTCCAATCTCAATCTTGTTTTTATGTAATCTTCTTTGATGCCTTTTATGAATTCATCTCTTGAATCTATGGAGACAAGATTCTGTAACACTCCAACACTTCTTGAAGCATCAGTTACATGAATGGTTTGGCCTGAAGTATAGGATGGCTCGATCTTCAGAGCTGTATGAGCTTTAGAGGTTGTTGCACCTCCAATGAGTATCGGAATATTCAAATTCTTTTTAGTCATCTCTTCACCGATATTTATCATTTCATCAAGAGATGGAGTTATGAGTCCACTAAGACCGATAAAATCTGCTTTTTCATCTATGGCTGTTTGTATGATTTTTTCCGCTGGAACCATTACCCCTAAATCAATGACTTCAAAGTTATTACATTGCATGATGACACCAACTATATTCTTACCAATATCGTGAACATCTCCCTTTACAGTAGCCATAACTACTTTGCCGTTTGATGATGATTTTGTATCTTTTGATTCTTCAATATAGGGAACAAGATACGCTACAGCCTCTTTCATGACTCTGGCGCTTTTTACTACCTGTGGAAGGAACATCTTTCCTTCACCAAATAGATCTCCAACTATATTCATACCATCCATCAATGGACCTTCAATAACTTTTACAGGGGAGGGCAATTTTATTCTAGCCTCTTCAGCATCCTCAATGATAAATTTATTAATTCCGTTAATAAGTGCATGAGATATTCTATTTTCAACAGAATCATCACGCCATTTTTCATCATTTTTAGAAATCTTCTTGTCTGTATTTAGATATTCTGAAGCTTTATCTACCAGTTTCTCTGTCGCGTCAGGGTTTCTATTTAAAATCACATCTTCCACTAGAGCTTTTAGCTCGGGTTCTATTTCTTCATAAACAACTAACTGACCGGCATTTACTATCCCCATAGACAATCCATTTTTAATTGCATGATAGAGAAATACTGAATGCATGGCCTCTCTGACCGTATCATTACCCCTAAAGGAGAAAGAAACATTGCTAATGCCTCCGGATATCTTAGCCTCTGGAAGGTTATTGATAATAAACTTACAAGAATCAATAAAATCAACGGCATAGTTGTTATGCTCTTCCAGCCCTGTAGCAACAGCAAAAACATTAGGATCTATAATTATATCCGAGGGATCAAAACTAATTTTTGTAAGAGTTTCGTATGATCTTTTAGCGATTATATTTTTTCTTTCTAGTGAATCTGCTTGTCCTTTTTCATCAAACAGCATGACAATAACTGCAGCTCCATATTTTTTGCATAACTTAGCTTTATATAGAAAATCTTCTTCTCCTTCTTTAAGGCTAATTGAATTAACTATGCATTTGCCTTGGAGGATCTTTAAACCCGCTTCAATGACTTCCCATTTAGAAGAATCAATCATTACTGGCACTTTGCTAATTGCCGGTTCAGTTGCGAGCAATTTCAAGAAATAATCCATCTCATGTTTGGCATCGAGCATGCCCTCATCCATATTTATATCAATTATTTGAGCGCCAAGTTCCACTTGCTCTCTTGCTACCTCAAGCGCTTCATCATATTGTTTTTCTTTTATCAGGCGTGCAAATTTCTTTGATCCAGTGACATTTGTTCTTTCTCCTACGTTTACAAAAAGACTTTTTTGTTCAATATTTAAACGCTCTAAACCACTCAAAAAAGTAGTAGGTTTATGGTTAGGTATCTTTCTAGGCGGTTTCTTTGATATTTTGGATGCAATTGCTTTTAAGTGATCGGTTGTCGTTCCACAACAACCTCCCACAATATTAATAAATTCATCATTACAGAAATCTTCAATAAAGACTGACATCTCACCGGGTGACTGGTCATACCCACCCATTTCGTTTGGCAGACCCGCATTTGGATGAACACTGACGGCCGTATTTGCAATTTCACTAATTCTTTTGATATGCGGTCTAAGCTGTTCAGCTCCTAGGGCACAATTAAAGCCAATTGAATCTGGTTTCGCATGTGACACTGAAGCCCAAAAAGCTTCTACGGTTTGTCCCGATAAAGTTCTACCTGATGCATCGGTAATAGTACCGGATATCATCAGTGGAATTTCGAAGTCTATTTCTTCACATTTTTCAAGATAAGCAAATATAGCTGCTTTTGCATTTAGAGTATCAAAAACTGTTTCAATTAAAATTATGTCAGCTCCTCCATCCATAAGACCATTGATACAATTTTTATAGTCCTCTTTCAAATCATCAAATGAAGTATTTCTGGCAGATGGATCTGTAACATCTGGAGATAAAGAACCTGTTCTGTTAGTCGGTCCAACAACACCTGCTACGAGTATTTCCCTAGTAGATTCATTCGCAGCATCCTTGGCTAGTTTTGAACCCTCGTAATTGAGATCGTAAACAATATCTTCCAAACCATAGTCTGATTGAGAAGTGCTATTAGAGTTGAAAGTATTAGTTTCAATAATGTCACAGCCCGCAGCTATGAAACCTTGATGAATTTTTTTTATTAACTCAGGCTTTGTTAATGTAAGCAGGTCGTTGTTACCTTTTACTTCAGAGCTCCAGTCTGCAAATTGCTGACCTCTAAAATCTTCTTCGGTAAGCGTGTGCTTTTGAATTTCAGTACCCATAGCACCATCCAGAATGATTATTCTGTCGTTGAGTAATTTTTGAAATTCAGTTTTTGTAAACACTGCTAGAAAAACATTTTAACATATCTTCTGTCACTAGATAAATTTGATAGAATGACTTTATGGAAGAAATGTCAATTACACCGTCAGCTGAAACATATTTGCAAGATTTACTCTCATCGCAAGAGGATGGAACTTGTGGGATAAAAATCTTTGTGAGTGAACCCGGAACTCCTAGGGCTGAAACTTGTATTGCCTATGCTAAAGATGACGAAGATCTATCAAAATTTAGACCAATTAATGAATTTGAATTTAGTCTCTTTCTAGAAGAAAATTCTATTAAATTTCTTCTAGATGCCGAAGTAGATTATTCTCCAGATAAATTTGGTGGCACTTTAACGATTAAAGCTCCGAATGCGAAATTACCCCAAATTAGTGAGAACGCAACAATAGAAGATAAGATCAACTATATTCTTTATGCTGAAGTTAACCCTGGTCTCGCATCTCACGGAGGTGAGGTTTCATTAATTGAAGTGCTAGATGGGGAAAAAGCCATCCTTCAATTTGGAGGAGGGTGTCAAGGTTGTGGAATGGTTGATTTAACCCTTAAAGATGGTGTTGAAAAAACACTACTGGAACAAGTTGATGGTTTAAAAAGTGTTCAAGATGTAACCGATCATAGTTATAGAGATAACGCTTATTACAAATAATTTATGTCACAGTTAAATGCGGATGCTTGCTATATTTTTACAGATACAGAAACAACTGGTTTAGATATAAATTTTTCTCAAATAATACAAGTAGGATCAATTCTAACCGATGAGTCTCTCTATGAAGAAAACTCACAAGACATAGGCTGCAAAATGCTTCCATGGGTTGTTCCATCTCCAGAAGCTTTTTTAGTTCATAAGAAAGTTGAATCACTCGAAGAAGATGCCATGTCGCACTATGACATGATGAAACTTTTAAGATCCACCTGGCTAGATTGGTCTAAAGGAAGAAATGCTGTATACATTACATATAATGGACATAGATTTGATGAAGAGCTTTTCAGGAGGCAATTCTTCTGGAACCTATTACCTTTGTACATAACCAATACTTCAGGTGCCTCTCGCTTAGATATGCTTAGCACTCTTCAGCTGGTTGCTAATTTTTTCCCTCACAGTCTTAAATTACCCATCACCGAAGAGGGTGATATAAGTATGAAATTAACCGACTGGTCAAATGCTAACTCTATCGAGATAGAGAACGCACATGATGCATTGGCAGATTGTGTGCAAATGCTCGAACTTGCAAAAATTATCCTTAAGGAAGCAAAACCAGTTTGGCAAGCCTCATTAAAAGGTGCATCAAAATTTGGAAATCTTGAAATTCTACAAACCGAACCTTTTGCCATGATAGGAGAGGTTATCAGAAGAAAGAAATTTACTTATCCTGTAACTTTTTGCGGTCAAAATCCTAAAATGAATAACGAAGTGGCTGTTGCGGATCTTTACTTCGATCCAGACCAGCTCGATGAATTAACGGATGCAGAACTCCTAGAGCAAATTGGAAACAGCGGAACTGCTATTAGAAAAGTAAGAATCAATAAAAGTTTGCCTGTCATGCCATCTGATCTGATTCCAAATATTGATGAATATCTAGACATTCCGCATGAACAACTTGTTGAGCGAGCAAAGAAAATTCAAAATAATGTTAGATTGCAAACTCGTGTCAGTGAACTTTTAGCAAGTAATCAAATGAATTATCCACCTCCAAAACATCTCGAACAAAGTGTGTACTCAGGTTTCCCTTCTGATGCTGATGATCTTTGGATGGAGCGTTTTCATAGTCTTCCTTGGGAGGAGCGTTCAAAGATTTTGGATGGTTTTGAAGATTCACGTTTTAAAGAGTTGGCAGAAAGACTCGTTTGTGTAAATAATCCAGAATCTGTATCTAATCAAACTTTTGAAAAATATCAAAACTTTGTAAACCAAAGGTTATACGACAAAGGACCTTGGCTTTCTTTAGAAAAAACTCTTGATAAGACTAGATCGTTATTGCTTGAAGCGACAGGTGAAAAGAAAGAGATATTAGAAAAATTAGAAAAAAATCTTTCTGAAAAATCAGATCTTAATTAGCAATCTCTTCCACTTTTACCAACACTGAAAAGTATGGATGATCAATGAAATTAAACTCTCCTGCTTCAATCTTAATTTCTTTATTTATCTCATATAAATCTGGATAAAAATAGTCGGGTTTGTCTATTAATTCATCTGTATAAATTTTATCTTCCTTTGGTATTTCGTAGCTTGAATCCAAGAGTCCTAAGCTTACTTTATTAAATATCGTCTCAATCCAATAATCATCCTCCAAAGGCTTTGACTCTTTGTTATAACTCATTTCTTCCAGAAGTGATTGAAAGTTAAAGGTATTAGGTACGGCATTAATCATATAATTGTCTTCTGACTTTTCTCCAAGCCTTAGTCTCCCTGCAATATGAATAAACCTTTCTTTATATATCATTATTTCACCATAGAGCCTTTTATCTTTCTTAAATGACTCAATTGCTATAGGTATAGACTTATCTTTATTAAAAGCAGGTTGGTACCAAGAATTGTAATACAGCACTCTATAGTCTCTACTTCTGTTCAAGTTATTTTCTATTTCCCGCATATCATTTTGAAATGGAACTCTTTCGTATAGTAATGGTTCTATCTTGATATCTTTTTTTACTATCTCTTCTTCCTGGGGATTCTGAATAATCTCTATGTTATTGGCGGTAAAAAAATTATTTTCAACACTTAAGTACGTCGGAGAAGAGATTAATTTTGTTGGTTCTTCCTGGATAGTAATTAAATCTTTAGAAAACAAAAAACTATCTAAGTTCTTCCATTCTTCTTTTAAATCATCATCTTCTATAGATAAATTCTGAATAACGAAGAAATCTATCTTTAGTAAGGAATTCTTATCTGAGCGATCAATGAAATGATTGATATATTCATTAGATGTCATTGAAGAAATTAGAGTTTGGGAGAGCAACAAAAATGTAAATATACTAGGATACATTGCTACTTATCGCTCTTATAACATCAGTTGTCATTTGGACCTTTTCTTCTAATTTACCATCATTAAAAAAGGAAGTATCTAAATCTCCATTTTTGAACTTAATGCTTATTTTATTTTTGTTGAAATTAATTTTTTCTATTGAGTTATTTTCAGAAAGAATTTTTAACTCGGCTTGTAAAAAGAAATTTTTTAATTCTTGAGGTATAAGACCAAATCTATTGATCATTTCAATCTGAATATTCTTGAGATCTTCATTAGATTCAGCCAGGGCGACCTTGTTATACATCAATAATCTGACGTTTATGTCGGGTAGATAATTTTCAGGGATGAAGCAGTTATAATTGAGGTTTATCTCTGGCTGTTCATTAAGCGATTGAAAATCTACTTCACCACTCTTTATAAATTCTGAAGCCTTACGAATCATCCGTGTATAGAGCTCTAAACCAATAGATTCAAAAACTCCACTTTGGTTAGAACCCAGAATTTCTCCGGCACCTCTTATTTCCAAATCTTTAAGTGCTAATAGAAATCCAGCTGATAGGGAATCAGTGCTCATAATTGCATCAAACCTCTTGTCTGCATTTTTCCTGTTGAGAATATTTCTCGATCTTAAGAAATATGAATATGCTTGTTTTTCTGATCTACCGACCCTTCCTCTGAGTTGATGTAATTGAGATAAACCAAATCTATCGGCCTCTTCAACTATCAATGTGTTTGCATTTGCAACATCAATTCCGCTCTCTATGATGGTAGAGCAAACTAGGATATCTATTTTCCCCTGATTAAATCTGAGCATTATTTCACTTATAGATTTTGGCTTCAGTTGTCCATGAACTACCTCAATCACTAAGTTACTAAATTTTTTCTGTAGTCTAAATCTTCTGTCTTCTATGAGACCGAGATCATTGCATAGATAGTAGACTTGTCCGCCTCTAAGATTTTCTCTTTGTATAGCCTCATGTATTAGATTCTCATTAAATGAGTATGTGAATGTCTTAACGGGCAATCTATCATCTGGTGCTGTAGCAATAATTGAGAGATCTTTAAGTTCAGATAATGCAAAATTTAATGATCGTGGTATTGGAGTTGCCGATAAACTTAATACCTCGACTTCTTCTTTCAGGGATTTTATTTTTTCTTTTTGCCTGACTCCAAATCTGTGCTCTTCATCAATTATCAGTAAACCTAGATCTTTAAAGATTATATTTCCTTGTATCAATGCATGTGTCCCAATAATAATGTCTATCTCACCATTAGAGAGATTTTGAAGAAGCTCAGTTTTATCTCTTGTATTGATATTTCGCGATAACAGTCCAATATTTATTCCAGTCTCCTTAAATCTTTCTTTAAAACTGGAGAAGTGTTGAGAAGCTAGCAATGTAGTAGGAACTAGTATGCATGTTTGTTTGTTATTCATGGCAGAGATGTACGCAGCCCTCATGGCTACTTCCGTTTTGCCGAAACCAACTTCACCACAGACCAATCTATCCATGGCTTTCAACGATTTCATGTCACTTAGAACTTCTTCTATCGTTCTCTTTTGGTCAAAAGTTTCAGTATAAGGAAATTTCTTAGTAAAATTATCAAACTCCGCTTCATCAATATTGAATGAATAACCTTTTGTTTGAAGTCTTTTGGCTTGAACCTCGAGAAGCTCTGCTGCTGTATCAAAGGTTTGCTTCAAGGCTTTGTCTTTTCTCTTCTTCCATTTTTTAGAGTTCAAAGAGTCAATATCTCTATCATCAGGTCCAAAGTATCTAGATACTAAATCCATATTTTCTATGGGGACAAATACCTTACTTCTATCTTTATATTCAATTTCAAGACAATCACTTATACCCACAAATGTATTTAATTGTTTAAGTCCTATAAATTTTCCTATCCCATGCGTTAAATGGACAACCAGATCACCTTCGGAGGGCATTTTTGATGTTGATAGGTCAGCTTTTTCATTCCTTTCCAAAAATTTTTCTGATTTATCTATCTCCTGCTCTTGTATTTTTTCTAAATCAAAGTGGATAGTCTCTTCCAGGTTCTCTTGAAGTTCTGAAAAACTTAGAAATAATTTTTTGGGATCTAGTAGTGGCCTCTTTTGGTCATATCTATATTCTTCATATCGCTGTTGTATTAGTTCTTCAAATTCTTGAGCTTTAGTATCTGTATCTCTTTGAACGAATACTGTTTTTACATCTTTTAAAAAAGGCAGGAATGTAGTTCTCTTTCCAAAGAAGAGGGGTAAATAGATTTCTACACCTTCCGCATGCCTTAAGTTCATTGTTTTTGTAAAAATCTCTGAATCCTCTTCAAAGACATCAAATGCATCTCTCCATCCTTGTTTAAAAGTATCTATGGAAATTTTATTAACAGGGTATTCATAAGAAGGTAAAAAATTTATAGAAGAGATTTTTTCATTAGCTATTTGTGATTCAGGCTTAAAAGTTCTAAGAGTCTCTATTTTATTATCAAAGAATTCTATGCGTACTGGACTTTTTCCGCTCGTAAGAAAAATATCTAACACTGATCCTCTTAATGCATATTGTCCTGGTAGCGATACAAAATCTTCTCTTACGTAACCACTTAAAATTATATTATCGATCACTTCTTGGATATTAAAATTTTCTCCAATGCTTAGATTGTTTAATGGAGTAACATGATTTGGATCAGGGCAGGGTGATAATAAAGTTGAAATAGAAGCTACTAAAGTTATTTCACTAGGCTTTAGGAATGATGAAAAAGAACTTATTCTTTTAGCTCTGGTTATAGGAGCCATTGAAAAGAAGTCATAAGGAAGAAGTTCTGAGTTTTCTAAAAAAAACACATTTGATAAGTCTTGGATATTATTCATCAACTGCATTGCAGACTGAGAATCTTTAGTAATGATCAGATTTTTTTTAGACGAGTCAATACCCAGATTAATAATATCCGTAGAGGAGTTTATGACTTGTGCCAATTTATCTATGGTTTTTTTCTAAAAAAAAAGAAAATTATATATGGAAGTGTATAATTATTTTTTTTTAATTACTTAGGACTCAAATGGACTTAAAATTTTCAGAAGCAGATCTTACATTTAGACAGGAAGTCGTCAATTTTTTAGAAGCAGAATATCCAGAAGATATTAAGGCTAAACAAGACAAGAGGATTCCTCTTGAAAAAGATGAAATTGTAAGATGGCAAAAAATTCTCAACCAAAAAGGTTGGTTTGCAATCAATTGGCCCACAGAATATACGGGGCAAGAAAACCTTTCTGTCACGCAAAAATACATACTTCAAGAAGAACTAGCTAAAGCAAATACACCTACTACCATTCCATTTGGTATGGGAATGTGTGCTCCTGTCATTTACTCATTTGGTACAGAGGAGCAAAAAAATAAGTTTTTACCTTCTATCTTGAATAGTGATGTTTGGTGGTGCCAAGGTTATTCAGAACCAGGTTCAGGTTCAGACCTTGCCTCGCTTAAAACTAAAGCTGAATTGAAAGGGAATAATTATATTGTAAATGGAACTAAAACTTGGACCACTCTAGCTCAACATGCTGATTGGATATTTTGTCTTGTTCGCACAGAAACTACTCCTATCAAACAAGAAGGAATAAGTTTTTTACTTATTGACATGAATACACCTGGAATTGAAGTCAAACCTATCATTACTGTTGATGGTTCACATGAAGTTAATATGGTCTATTTTGACAACGTTGAGGTGCCATCAGAAAATCTAGTTGGAGAAGAGGGTCAAGGTTGGAATATTGCTAAATTCTTGCTTGCACATGAAAGAAGCGGCATCGCAGGTATCGCAGCATTAAAAAGAGAGCTCTCAAGATTAAAGGATTTGTCATCAAACGTTCCTATGGGTGAAGGTACTTTGCTTGAGGATCCTCAATTTAGAAATAAAATTGAAGAAACCGAAATAGAGTTAACGGCTACTGAATTTACCGAGCTTAGAACTTTGGCAGCGATGTCTCAAGGTGGCTCACCAGGAGCTGAGTCTTCAATACTCAAAATTAAAGGAACAGAATTACAACAAACCATTTCAGAGTTATTTGTTGAAATGTTAGCTTATTATGCCCATCCTTTTTATTTGGAAAATGAGATTGGTTCAAATGAAACAGTTGGACCAGATTATGCTGCCCCTGTTATGCCACATTACCTAAACTACAGGAAGGTAAGCATTTATGGTGGAAGTAATGAAATCCAAAGAAACGTCATATCTAAAGCAATACTGGGGCTATAAACATGGACTTTACATTTAACGAAGAGCAGACCTTAATACAAGATCAAGTTGACCAATTTATTCAAAAAGAATATGACTGGGAAACAAGACAATCTCTGTCTAACTCAGATCTAGGTTTTGGTGATGATAATTGGCAAAAATTTGCAGAACTAGGATGGCTCGGAATAAGCACTTCAGAAGAATGCGGAGGTTTTGGTGGTTCAGCTATAGAATCAATGTTGATCATGGAGGCATTTGGAAAAGGTTTAGTAGTAGAACCATTTCTTGAAACCATCATCATGTGTGGCGGTCTGATAGATGAGCATGGCACAGATCAGCAAAAATCTTCTATTCTTGAATCAGCAATCGAGGGCAAAATGCATCTAGCTATGGCTTATGCTGAGCCTCAGAGCAGATTTAATCTTTCTGATGTTGTTACTGAAGCAAAAGAGGACGGAGATAGTTTCGTTTTAAATGGCTACAAATCTGTTGTTATGAATGGACCATCGGCCAATAAATTAATTGTGTCTGCCAGAACTTCGGGAGCTCAATTAGATGAAAATGGTATAACTCTTTTTCTCATTGATGGTGATGCAGAAGGTCTCAATAAGACAAATTACAAGACTGTTGATGGAAGACGTGCCTCTGACTTAACGATTGAAAATTTAAAAGTTACCAAAGACAATATTATAGGTCAGATCAACGATGGGTTTACGCTATTAGATTCTTCTATAGATAGAGCGATATTAGCTATATCTGCTGAAGCTGTTGGTGCTATGGAGGTTCTTTACAAGACAACAGTTGAATATACCAAGACTAGAGAGCAATTTGGAACTTCAATAGGTAAGTTCCAGGTACTTCAACACAGAATGGTCGACATGTTTATGGAATATGAGCAATGTAAATCTTTGCTTTATATGGCTACTATGAAACAAGAGGAAGGGTCAATTGATTCAAAGAAAGCTATTTCAGGACTGAAGTACCAAGTAGGGAAGGCTGGAAAATTTATCGGACAACAAGCTGTACAACTTCATGGCGGCATGGGTGTAACTGATGAATTAAATGTAGGTCATTATTTCAAGAGACTTACGACTATAGGCACTATCTTTGGAAATACTGATTATCATCTCAAAAAATATTCTTCTCTTTAGATGAAAAAGGAACAACCAGACAAACGAATCAGACCTGATCTCCCCAAAGATCCTTTTGGCGATTTCCAATATAGACAAGCTTTAGCTGAAGAGATGCTACCTATGATAGGTCGTATCTATAGAGATAATGTCCATCTGTTGTTGTATGGAAAACCACTAGTCAACTTATCTGTCTCAGAGATCATGAATGCGCACAGGTTTGTTAGAGAAGCTGAAAATAATGAACTGAGTGAGTTTGAAACCTATCAGGTTATAGTTGCTCTTAGCGAATTAGAGCTAGGGCCTGCTGAAATTGATATAGGTATTATTGCTGCTGCTTATTTATTCGATGACAAAGACCTCTCTTTGGAAGACTTTGTTAATGATGCTATAGCTAGTCTCATAGGAAAAAAGGGATCTATACTTGATCAGGCACAAGATGTTGTTTTGTATGGTTTTGGAAGAATTGGAAGATTACTTACCAGAATGCTTATAGAAGATTCTGGTGGTGGAGACAACTTAAGATTACGAGCAATTGTTGTCCGAAAGGCTGTAGATGGCGATATCATCAAAAGAGCAAATTTAATGCGAACAGATTCTGTTCATGGCCCATTTAAAGGAACAGTTCGAGTTCTAGAAGAAGAAGATAAGCTTATTATTAATGGTAATGAAATAAAAATTATATATTCAAATAATCCTTCTGAAATTGATTATACGGATTACGATATAAACAATGCCTTATTAATTGATAATACAGGGGTTTGGAGAACTAAAGATGATTTAGGAATCCATCTCAAATGTAATGGTATCGCGAAAGTTCTTCTAACGGCACCAGCCAAAGATGGTATCAAGAATATTGTCCATGGTATCAATAATGAAATCATTGATAATGACAGCATTCTTGGAGCTGCTTCTTGTACGACCAATGCTATTGTTCCGACCCTGAAAGTTCTAAATGATGAATTTGGAATTGTTTCAGGTCATATAGAAAGCGTTCATTCTTATACAAACGATCAAAATCTTATAGATAATTTCCATAAGAAAGAGAGAAGAGGAAGAAGTGCCGCTTTGAATATGGTCATTACAGAAACTGGAGCGGGTAAAGCTGTTGGACAAGTTTTGCCGGAATTAATTGGAAAACTTACTGCCAATGCAGTTAGGGTTCCTACACCGAATGTGTCTTTAGCTATTATGAGCCTTCAACTCGGTAAAGAATTATCTGCCGAAGAACTCAATAATTTCTTAAGACAAAAAGCATTTCATTCAAATTTAAAAGAACAAATAGGGTTTACAAATTCTCCGGAAGTCGTTTCAACTGATTTTGTTGGAGATAGACATGCTGGAATTATAGATTCAGCAGCTACTATAGTTAACAATGATAAGTGTGTTTTGTATGTGTGGTACGATAATGAGTTTGGTTATACTGCTCAATTATTAGGATTAGCCAAGGAAATGGTTGGATTAACCTATCAAAGATATCCAAATTTTGGATAATCAACCTAGTAAATTTCACGTTAGATCATTATAATACCCACGCGCTCAAAGGGTAGTTTCCCCATATATCAGTTAGGGAATGATAAAAATAAAAAAAGGTTTAAATATACCCATACACGGCATTCCAGCCGGAGAGATAGTTGACTCCAAAAAAAGTAGATCTGTTGCTGTTCTAGGTAATGATTACGTAGGTATGAAGCCTACTATGCTTGTCGAAGAAGGGGATCTTGTCAAATTAGGGCAACCTCTTTTTGAAGATAAAAAAAATCCTGGGGTAATGTTTACTTCTCCTGCGGGCGGCAGAATTGAATCAATTAATAGAGGTGATAGGCGTGTTTTGCAATCAATCGTAATTGAAGTTGAACAAAATGAAGAATCCTTAGGATTCAATAGCTTTACTGAGGATGAATTGAATCAAGCTTCTCCTGATGCCATCAGGTCTCAATTGATTTCATCTGGTTTATGGACAGCATTTAGAACAAGACCTTACAGTAAAATACCCAGTGTTGACTCATCACCATCGAATATCTTTATATCTGCTTTAGACACCCAGCCTTTAAGCGCTAATCCTGAAGATATTATAAATCTAAAAAAAGATGATTTCCTTTTCGGTATATCGGTACTAAAAAAACTAACTAACTGTCAAATACACATATCTGTAGCTGAAGATTCTTCGCTAACAATAATAGATGATGAGCTACTTAAGATGCATGTTTTCTCAGGACCGCATCCAGCAGGTTTAGTCGGAACTCAAATGCATTTTATATCTCCTGCAACCCTGTCAAACATAAACTGGAGTATTGGGTATCAAGATGTCATTGCGTTTGGTCAACTTTTTAAAACAGGTCATCTCAATGTTGAAAGAATAATTTCTTTAGCAGGACCACAGGTAACAAATCCAGCATATATAAAAACAAGACTAGGTGCTTGCACTGATGAATTGACAGCTGGCGAGTTAACACCAAGAGAAAATAGAATTATATCGGGATCTGTAATATCTGGTAGAGAAGCAATAGGCCCTTATGCTTATTTAGGTAGATACCATAATCAAATTTCTGTTGTTTCAGAACCTAATTCTAAAGATAGAGATTTTATGAATTGGTTAACACCGGGCCCAAGAAGATTTTCTAAAATACCTCTTTTCCTTTCTTCTCTTTTCCCAAAAAAAATCTTCAAGTTTAAGGCCCTAATGAATGGATCAGACCGTCCTATTGTACCAATTGGAATCTATGAAGAAGTGCTTCCGCTTAGGGTACTGCCTACGGTGTTACTTAGAAATGTGGTTCTAATGGACACAGAAAAGATTCAAGCATTAGGTGGTTTGGAGCTAGACGAGGAAGATCTTTCTTTATGTAGCTTTGTTTGCCCTGGAAAGTATGATTTTGGTTCTTTATTAAGAGCTGGACTAACTAAAATAGAACTAGAGGGATAAATGAAACCTTTAAGAAAGCTTCTAGACAGCTTAAAACCAAACTTCACCAATGGCGGTGCTCTTGAGAAATACTTTCCTTTATACGATGTATTTGAGAATCTATTTTATTCTTCAGATAAGAGGACCTTCGGTTCCGTTCATATCAGAGATAGCATAGATTTACAGAAAGTGATGGTTGTGGTCTGGATGGCAACTTTTCCAGCTATGTTCTATGGGATGTACAACTTAGGTTTTCAATCTCTTTCGGCTTTTCAAGAAATAGGTTCTATCAATAAAGATGATTGGCAATTTATATTCATAGACCTTATTTGCAATTACGATCCAAAAAATATTCTAGATTGCATTTGGTTTGGAGCCTGTTATTTCATTCCTATTTACTTGGTTACGTTTATTGTAGGAATCTTATGGGAAGTAGTTTTTGCTATTGTAAGAGGGCATGAAATCAATGAAGGAGCCTTCGTTACAACAGTTCTCTTTGCACTTTGTTGTCCTCCAGATGCACCATTATGGCAAGTAGCTGTAGGAATAAGTTTTGGAATAGTAGTGGCTAAAGAAATCTTTGGAGGAACTGGAAAAAATTTCTTAAATCCAGCTTTAGCTGGAAGAGCTTTTTTATATTTTGCATATCCTGTTCATTGGTCGGGAGACTCCGTGTGGGTGGCAGTAGATGGTTATAGCTCACCTACAATTTTAGGTATAGGTGCTCAAGAAGGACTGAATGGAATACAAGCTCAATATTCATGGACTGATGCCTTTTTTGGATCCATTCCAGGGTCGATAGGTGAGACTTCATCATTATTTATACTTTTAGGCTTAATGATATTGCTCTATACAAGAGTTGCCTCTTGGAGAATCATCGTAGGTGTTTTACTCGGAACTTTCTTCACTTCTGAGCTTTTCAATTTTATAGGCTCTGATACAAATCCCATGTTTTCATTGCCATTCCATTGGCATGTAGTGATAGGGGGCTTTGCATTTGGGCTCACATTTATGGCCGTAGAGCCAGTCTCTGGTTCTCATACCAATTTGGGTAGATGGTATTACGGTATTTTAATAGGAATAATGGTTGTGCTAATTCGAGTTGTTAATCCCGCTTATCCTGAAGGAATGATGCTAGCAATTCTATTTGCTAATCTTTTTGCCCCTCTGATCGATCATTTTGTCCAAGAAAGAAATATTAAACAAAGATTAAGGCGAGTAAGCTAATGAATAATAACGATACTATTAAAAAGACTTTGATTGTAGCCATTTCTCTATGTCTTGTCTGCTCGGCTTTAATTTCATTTTCTGCAGTTGAATTAAGAGATCTTCAAGAGGCGAACAAAACATTAGATAAACAAAACAAAATCCTTTCTGCTGCCGGCTTGTTGGAGGAGGGAATTGATACGTCTATTTTATTTGAGTCAATCAACACTAAAATTGTTAATTTAGAGACAGGTTTATTTGACCAAAACATCAATATCGCAGATTATGAAGAAGGATCTTTTTCTAGAAATCCTTCAACATCTATAGAGTTACCATCTGACGTTGATATAGCACTTCTTAAAAGAAGAGAAAATTTTCAAACAGTTTATCTTCATTACGAGGGTGAATTATTGAATGCTATCATTCTACCGGTTCGAGGTTACGGACTATGGGGAACGATGAAGGGTTACTTGGCACTAGAACCAAATTTCAAAACCATAATTGGTTTAGAGTTTTTTGACCATAAGGAAACACCTGGTTTAGGAGGTGAAATAGACAATCCGAAATGGAAAGCTATTTGGAAAGGTAAAGAAGTTTACTCAGATAATGGTGATGTTCTAATCTCAGTAATTAAAGGCTCTGTAGATAAGAGTAGTAATAATTCTAAATATAAAGTTGATGGCTTGTCAGGAGCTACAATAACCAGCAATGGGGTTTCTAATTTACTTTCCTTTTGGTTAGGTGATATGGGATACGGACCTCTAATAGATAATATGAAATTGCAGGAGACTAAAGATGTCTAAAGCAAAAGAAGCCTTACTGAATCCTATCTTTAATGATAATCCAATAGCTTTGCAGATATTGGGTATATGTTCTGCTCTTGCTGTAACGGGCAATTTATACATAACATTAATTATGTGTGTGGCTTTAACTACAGTTGTTACTCTATCCAATTTATCTGTTTCTTTGATAAGAAATCATATTCCAACAAATATTCGTATCATTGTTCAAATATCTATTATCGCTACATTGGTTATGTTGGTTGATGAAGTCCTACAGGCATTTGATTATGAGAGCAGTAAGACTTTATCTGTATTTGTGGGGCTGATAGTTACAAACTGTATCGTTATGGGTAGGGCAGAAGCTTTTGCAATGAAAAATGGGCCTTTATTGAGTGCCATTGATGGTTTTGGTAATGGACTAGGGTACAGCATCATTTTGATTATTATAGCCATCATAAGAGAATTTATAGGTGCAGGTACCTTCTATGGTATAGAAATCATGCCCTTAACGACTAATGGGGGATGGTATCTTGCTAATAATTTCTTTTTAACACCTGCTAGCTCCTTTTTTATAATAGGATTTACTATTTGGGCTTTAAGAGAGTGGAAGACAGATCAAATTGAAAAACCTGAATTCAAAATTTCTGAAAATAGTCTAGAAGCTGAGAAGAGGGCTGTCTGATGTTGGAAGCTTACTTAAGTATCTTTATAAAGGCTGTATTTATTGAGAATATAGCAATCAATTTTTTTCTTGGCATGTGTACTTTTCTAGCGATTTCAAAGAAAATACAACCTGCCATAGGTCTTGGGATAGCTGTAATAGTTGTGCTTGGACTTGCTGTACCAATCAATAACTTAATCTTTAATTTTTTCTTAAAAGCTGACGCGTTATTTCCGGGTTCTGATTTGCACTTTGTAGGTTTAATTTGTTACATAGGTATTATTGCAGCACTTGTTCAGATACTAGAAATGTTTCTAGATCGATATATACCTTCGCTCTACAATGCCTTAGGTGTATTCCTACCTTTAATCACAGTTAATTGTGCCATATTAGGAGGGGTCTTATTTTCTATAGAAAGGAATCTACAATTTACAGAAAGCGTGGTGTACGGTCTTGGTGCTGGGACTGGTTGGGCTTTGGCGATTGTTGCTCTTGCAGGTATAACTGAGAGGCTTAAATATGCAGATATTCCACAAGGTCTTCAGGGGCTGGGTATAACTTTCATCACCGTTGGGCTCATGTGTTTTGGTTTTTTATCATTTGGAGGTATTTCTTTATAAGATGGACTTTTTACAAAATGAAATTGTTCTAGGCGTTCTTGTTTTTACTATAGCTGTAAATATGATGGTGTTTGTCATATTGGGTGCTAGAAAACTATTGGTTTCATCTGGCAATGTCAGCATTTCAATGAATGATGCTGCAAAATCTGTAGATGTTGAATCAGGCGGAAAATTGCTTCAAACATTAGCTTCGCAAAATTTATTTTTATCCTCGGCCTGTGGCGGTGGTGGAACCTGCGCACAATGTAAGTGCCAAGTAATCAGCGGCGGTGGTTCCATACTTCCTACTGAAGAGTCTCATTTCACAAATAAAGAAAAAAAAGAAGGGTGGCGTTTATCGTGTCAGGTTCCAGTTAAAGATAATATGGAAATTGTTGTACCAAACGAGGTATTTGGTGCAAAAAAATGGGAATGTGAAGTTGTATCAAATGAGAATGTTGCAACTTTTATTAAAGAGTTGGTTCTAAAGCTTCCAGAAGGTGAGGAGGTTGGATTTAAAGCAGGCGGGTATGTCCAGATGGAAATACCTCCTTATGAACTTGAATATAAATCATTCGACGTTGACAAAGAGTACCATGAAGATTGGGATAGATTTGGAGTATGGGAAAATACGTCAAAAACATTAGAGCCTGTTATTAGAGCTTACTCTATGGCTAATTATCCAAATGAGAAAGGGATCATGAAATTTAATATTAGAATTGCTTCCCCGCCACCCGGTACAGATTTTCCAGCTGGAGAAATGACTTCTTATATTTTTAATCTCAAAGAAGGAGATAAGTTAACTATTTTTGGTCCATTTGGTGAATTTTTTGCAGAAGAAACTGAAAGTGAAATGGTCTTCATAGGCGGCGGGGCTGGCATGGCTCCAATGCGCTCTCATATCTTTGATCAATTACTTAGGTTGAATACAAACAGAAAGATTACATTCTTCTATGGAGCAAGAAGCCTCAGAGAAATGTTTTATACAGAAGAGTATAACAAGCTAGCAGAAGAGCATGAGAATTTTCAGTGGCATGTTGCACTTTCTGATCCTCTTCCTGAAGATAATTGGGAAGGTCATACAGGATTCATTCATCAGGTTATACATGATCAGTATCTGAAAGATCATCCAGCGCCCGAGGATTGTGAATATTATATGTGTGGTCCCCCTATGATGATGGATGCTTGTTTTGATATGCTTGACCGGTTGGGTGTAGAACCAGAAGCTATTAAATTTGATGACTTTGGCAGTTAATACTTGATAAAGAATTATCTTCCAATTTTCCTTTTAATTTCCTTTGTTTTTATAATTTCGATTTCTTTTATACATGAAGAAGAGATTGTTGCAAAAAATATTTCTGGTTCAGTGATGGGGACTACCTATAACATTAATCTCCAGATTGATAATCCTGAAAATATAGAATCTTCAATAGGAAATATTTTTGGCAATGTGAATGAAGAGATGTCAACTTATATAGAAGACTCAATGATTTCTAGAGTTAATAAATCTGTAATAGGTGAGTGGACTCCAGTAAACAAAGACTTTATAGAGGTTTTGGCTTACGCAACAACTTTGTGCATAAAAACTGACGGAGTTTATGATGTAACCATTGGCAAGATAGTGGATTCTTGGGGTTTCGGTCCAGAAGAAGTTAAGGAGAAGCCAAAAAAAAATGATCTGAGATATTTTCAAGACCAAATAGGGTGCAACTCAATAGAATTTGATCACGAAAGATTCCTGGTAAAAAAACTTAAAGATATTGCTTTAGATTTTTCTTCAATAGCCAAGGGCTTTGCGATTGATAAGGCTTTCTTGTATCTAAAAAATGAAGAAAAAATAAAAAGCTTCATGGTGGAGCTGGGTGGAGAAATAAGAACAACGTCTTTAAAGCCCGACAGGAAAGCTTGGAAGGTAGGAGTTATCAATCCTTTAAACCCATCAGTATTCATTCATATTTTTTACTCCGATAATCATGAATCCTTTGCAATGGCGACTTCAGGAGATTATATGAATATAAGAATATTTAATGATGAGAAATACAGTCACACAATAGATTCAAATGCCTTGCCAAGAGAATTCAAGAAAAAATCAGTCTCTGTTATATCAACAAATACAATGAAAGCGGATGCGTTAGCTACAGCGTTAAATGCAATGGAATTAAATCAAGCCATAATTTTTGCAGACAAAAATAACATCAAGGCTCTGTTTGTGACTGAAGAAGATAATGAAGCCAAATTAATATTTTCTAAAGAACTACAAAAGGTTAAAATATAAAGATGCTAGAAACACTAATAATATTTCTCATATTAATGACAATAGTTTGCATCATGTCTGTAGGATTATTCTTTGGAAAAAAACCTATTTCAGGGTCATGTGGAGGCCTGGCTAATTTAGAGCCCGGGAGAGATTGCGAGCTCTGTGGAGGAAATCCCTCTAAATGTGCGGAACAATAAAAAGGGAGCTAAAAGCTCCCTTTTTATTGAATCAGTAAGTATTCTAGAATTGATTCATAGTATTGTCTTCACCAGAAGCTTTTAAAGCAGCTTCACCAGCAAAGTATTCTTTATGATCATCTCCCATGTCAGATCCTGCCATATTTTGATGTTTAACACAGGCTATGCCTTCTCTAATTTCCTTTCTCTGAACTCCTTCTACATATCCAAGCATCCCTTTTTCGCCGAAGTATTCTTTAGCTAAGTTATCAGTAGATAGGGCTGCTGTGTGATAAGTTGGAAGTGTTATCAGATGATGGAAGATACCTGCTTGTTTTGCAGCGTCAGCCTGGAAAGTTCTAATTCTTTCATCTGCTTCTTTAGCTAATTCTGTAAGATCATAATCTATGCTCATCAAGTCTTCACGTTCATATGCAGAGGTATCTTTTCCTTCTTCAACCATTGAATCAAAAACTTGTTGCCTGAAATTTAATGTCCAGTTGAAAGACGGACTATTGTTGTAAACCAGCTTTGCATTAGGTACCACTTTTTTGATTTCTTCCATCATTGCACCAATCTGACCTATATGAGGTTTTTCTGTTTCTATCCATATTAGATCAGCCCCATTTTGAAGACTAGTTATAGAATCTAATATACATCTAGCCTCTCCTGTTCCTTCTTTGAATCTATAAAGATTGCTTGGTAATCTTTTGGGTCTTACGACTTTTCCGTGATGGTTAATAAGCACATCACCATGATTCATTTCACCCTCAGCAACTTCTTCTAAATCAAGAAAAGAATTATATTGATCGCCTAAATCTCCCACTTCTTGAGTAATGGCAATTTGTTTGGTTAAACCTGCACCGAGTGAATCTGTCCTAGCAACAATCACTCCATCATCAACACCAAGTTCTAAAAATGCGTAACGAACAGCATTAATTTTTGCTAAAAAGTCAGAATGAGGCACGGTTACCTTACCGTCTTGATGTCCGCATTGCTTTTCATCGGATACTTGATTTTCTATTTGTATGCAACAAGCCCCAGCTTCTATCATTTGTTTGGCCATCAAGTAAGTCGCTTCTTCATTTCCAAAGCCCGCATCAATATCAGCAATTATTGGAACAATGTGTGTCTGAAAATTATCTATTTTATTTTGAATTTCTTCTTTTTTATCTTCTGCACAAGCATCCAGTTCTCTGAATAAACCACCAAGTTCTCTGGCGTCAGCTTGTTTCAAGAATGTGTATAGTTCGTCAATCAATGAGGCTACTGTTGTTTTTTCATGCATTGATTGATCGGGCAATGGGCCGAAGTCAGATCTTAGAGCCGCCACCATCCATCCAGATAAATATAAATATTTTTTGTCAGTATTTCCAAAATGCTTTTTAATAGATATAAGTTTCTGTTGCCCAATGAAACCATGCCAACAGCCTAAAGATTGAGTATAAGATTCTGGGCTAGCATCATACTCTTCCATATCCTTTCTCATTATTGCAGCTGTATATCTTGCAATATCAAGCCCTGATTGGAATTGATTCTGCATTCTCATCCTGGCAGCATTCTCTGGGTTAATGTTTACATTTGAGCTTTTGTCCTTACTTTTTAGTTCAGTAAGCTCTTTAATCAAATCTTTGTAAGAGGCCATAATCCTTCCTATTTAATAATTGAAGTCACTTAAAACCTTAAATCTTATTACTGTACCTGTTGAGTAAAAAAGGAAGATTTATAGGATTTTAAAAAAGGCGTCAGTTTAACGGGAAATGTCTATAAATCAACTATCTTTTAGATCTTTAGCAAGTTTTGCTGCTAAGCCGATATATAAACTTGGCGTAAGCTTCGATAGATTTTGCTTATCACTATAAGGTACATCCATTTCATCTATAAATTTTGCCAAGTCTTCTCTAGAGATTTTTTTTCCTCTAGAAAGTTTTTTCATCAACTCATATCCGTTGGGTATATTATTTTTTCTTATAACTGTTTGAACGGCCTCTGTTAATACTTCCCAAGAATCATCTAGATCTTGTTTTAATTTTATTTTATTAATCTCTAATTTATTAAGTCCTTTTAGTAAAGAGTACAAAGCTAAATTTATATATCCAAAAGAAGAGCCTATGTTTCTCATTATTGTTGAGTCTGTAAGATCTCTCTGCCATCTTGAAATAGTTACTGTATTACTAATGTGAGTCAGGATAGCATTGGCTATACCAAAATTACCTTCTGCATTTTCAAAATCAATTGGATTGACCTTGTGAGGCATAGTCGAAGATCCAACTTCTCCTTCTTTTAATTGTTGTGAAAAGTAGCCTAATGATATGTAACCCCAAATATCCCTGCATAAGTCTATGAGTATATTGTTTAGTTTTACATAATCACCTAGAAGTAATGCGATTGTATCTTTAGGCTCGACTTGGGTTGTGTGTTTATTAAAATCAAGCTTTAGATTATTGACAAAACTTTTAGCAACCACTTCCCAGTTAATTTGAGGGTAGGCCACCATATGAGCATTATAGTTACCTACAGCACCATTGATCTTTCCGCTCATTACGTGTCTATTAATCTCATTTTTTAGTTTTTTTATTCTATGGAAGAAATTAGCAAATTCCTTTCCCATTGTTGTAGGGGATGCGCTTTGACCATGAGTCCTAGATAGCATAGGATTATTGGAATATTGCTTGGAAAGAAATTTAATACGATTAGTGAGTATTTTTAAGGATTTCTTAGTAATCATTGAAGCATCTTTTATCATCAATGCGTATGCTAGATTATTAATATCCTCAGAAGTGCAAGCGAAGTGTATAAATTCAGTATAGGGAGCTAAATTCTTATTTAGTTTAAATTTCTCTTTGAGAAAATATTCTACGGCTTTCACATCATGATTCGTTCTACTTTCTATAGATTTAATTTTTTTTGCGTCTTTAATATTAAAATTATCAATCAAATCATTAAGATAAAGAGTATCTTTAATATTCAAAGAAGGGAGTTCCTTTATTTTTGAATTTTTAGATAAGTGAATGAACCACTTTATTTCAACAATAACCCTATAGCGTATTAAGCCATATTCACTAGCTATACCTCTTAAGTCTGCAACAGAATCACTATATCTGCCATCTAACGGAGAGATAGATAGAAGTTTTTCAATTTTCATTTGGTTATTATAGCTTATGTTTTTTAGTGCTTGCCTTAGAGGTGAACAGGATACAAACTAGTTGAATGAAAAAGGTTCTATTTACTCTAGTAATGTCTTTATTTTATCTTGCCATACATGCCAAGACGGTAATACATGCAGGTTACTTGTTTGATGCTGATACTGCTTCATTAGAGCCGGAAATGACGATTGTGATCGAAGAAAATATAATTACAGACGTTGTAGCTGGTTACATTTCCCCTGAATCAGATGATCTTTACATAGACCTAACTGGCTACTATATTTTACCGGGTCTTATAGATATGCATGTTCATCTCACCAGCCAAAGCTCTTCAAAGGCATACATAGAAAGAACTACACTCAATTCAGCTGATTATGCAATTAGAGCAACAAAAAATGCAGAAAAAACACTGCTTGCAGGATTTACTTCCGTAAGGAACTTGGGCGATGCAGATTCAATAACTATTTCACTTAGAAATGCCATAAATAATGGAGTGACATTCGGACCAAGAATCTTTTCTTCAGGTACCACTATATCAACAACAGGGGGACATGGTGATCCTACTAATTCCTTGAACTTAACTTTAACTTCTGATCCTGGACCAAGAGAGGGAGTGATCAATGGCAAAGAAGATGCATATAAAGCAGTAAGACATCGTTACAAGCAAGATGCAGATCTCATTAAGATAACGGCAACTGGCGGAGTTCTCAGTAATGCTAAAAATGGTCAGAATCCTCAAATGACAGTAGATGAAATAAAAGCAATTGTTGCATCTGCTAAGGACTATGGTTTTAAAGTTGCGGCACATGCTCACGGATCTGAAGGCATTAAAAGAGCGACATTGGCTGGTGTAGATTCAATTGAACACGGAACACTTATGGATAAAGAAGGCGCATCTCTTATGAGAGAAAGAGGAACTTATTACGTGCCAACACTTCTCGCAGGAAAATGGGTTGCAGATAAAGCCTTGATCGAAGACTATTACCCACCTTTTGTTGAAATAAAAGCACTCGAAATCGGACCTCAACTTCAAGCAACCTTTTCTATGGCCAATCAGGCCGGTTTGAAGATTGCTTTCGGTACAGATACTGGTGTATCGCCACATGGAGAAAATGCAAAAGAATTTAAACTCATGATCGATGCTGGGATGTCAGAGAAAGAGGCTATTTTAAGTGCTACACTTAATGCTGCAGATTTGCTTGGAAAAAATAATGAAATAGGTAGCCTCTCAAAAGGTAAGCTAGCAGACTTAATTGGAGTCTCAAAAAATCCATTAGAGGATATCACTATTCTTGAGACGGTAGATTTTGTAATGAAAGGAGGAGAGGTTGTAAAACAACCTTAAATAAATATGAAACTATATAATTCAATTGGGCCAAATCCACATGTTGTCAGGATGTTTATAGCGGAACTTGGTATAGACATTGACACTGTCGAAGTAGACTTATTGGGCGGCGAAAATAGACAGACATCTTACTTAGCTAAAAATCCATCAGGTCAAACACCATCATTAGAGATGGATGATGGTAGTTTTCTAGCAGAAATAACCGTTATTTGTGAATATTTAGATGAGATTCATGGATATAGTGATCTTATTGGCAAGACACCTCAGGAAAGAGCAGAAACAAGAATGTGGACTAGGCGGATAGATCTTCAAATCATAGAACCCTTAGCCAATGGTTTTAGATATTCTGAAGGTTATGAAATCTTTAAAGATCGTTTGCACCTTATTCCAGAAGCAGCAGATGATTTAAAAGCTATTGCCCAAGAAAGACTCACTTGGCTTGATAAACAACTAGATGGAAAAGAGTATATATGCGGAGATAGATTTTCTTTAGCTGATATTATGTTTTATTGCTTTATTAAATGGGGCACAGAGGCAGGACAGCCTCTCAATCCAGAAAATATCAATGTAGTAAAGTTATTAGAAAAAATTGATGCACTAGATAGTGCCTCAGCTTAATGGATAAAGAAGAAAGGATCCGTGCCTGGTTGACTACTGGGGCTGTATTTATAATTGCAGTGCTCTGGATACTATCTATTTGGGTTTAATGTCTTGGGCGGTTTATATTCTTGAATGTTCTGACGGATCTTTTTATACAGGCATCAGTAATAATGTTGAAGCCCGAATAAATACTCACAATGCCTCTAAAGGAGCTAAATACACTAAAAGTAGACTGCCAGTGACCTTGGTCTTTCAAGAAAATACTTTTAATAAAAGTGAATCGTTAAGAAGAGAAATAGAGATAAAAAAACTTACAAGAAAAAAAAAGAGAGAGTTAATTGATGCTTTTAATTTCCCCGCCACCTAAACATTTTTCACCCTCATAAATTACAACCGACTGACCTGGCGTCACAGATCTTTGAGGTTCTCTAAAAAATAGTTTCATCGATCCTTCTGAAAGCTCCACATGACATTCTTGATCTTTCTGTCTATATCTTACTTTAGCAGTTCCATCGAAAGATTTAGGCAAGGATTCTTCAATTAAGAACGTATTCTTGGTTTCAAGTTCAGAAGAAAATAGAAGGGGATTTTCGTTTCCTTGAACACAAATAAGTTTATTTGATTCTAGGTCTTTATTAGCCACATACCACGGCAAGTCAGGAGCATCTTTTACTCCGCCTATACCTAGACCTTGTCTCTGTCCAAGGGTATAAAATACAAGACCCTTATGAGTTCCAATAACTGAATCATTGTCATCTACGATTTCACCTTCCTCTCCGCCAAGGTAATTTCCCACGAACTCAGGAAATGGCCTTTCTCCTATAAAACATATTCCAGTACTGTCTTTTTTTTCACTTGTAATGAGATTATTTTCTCGCGCTATTACTCTTACTTTGTCTTTCTTTAATTCCCCTAAAGGAAAAAGAGTATGTTCTAGGACTTCTTTATCTATGGCATGGAGAAAATATGATTGATCTTTTGAATTGTCTTTGCCTTTAAAAAGACTCACATTATCTGTTCGAGCATAATGACCAGTAGCAATGTAATGATAGTCATTGGATCTAGCATAGTTATAAAATTCTTTAAATTTAATTTCCTTATTACAAAGAATATCAGGATTAGGCGTCCTGCCTGCTTCTAGTTCAGATAGAAAATAAGAAAAAACTCTTTCTTTGTATTCTTGAGAAAAACTAATTTGTACAAGCGGGATATCTATTTGATCGGCAACAAAAGCTGCATCCATGAAATCTTCTTTGATACTGCAATAGGGAGACCCGTCATCATCATCCCAATTCTTCATGAATAATCCATGCACCTCATAGCCTTGCTCTTTAAGCAACAGTGCAGAAACTGAAGAATCGACTCCACCTGATAAACCTACTAGTACCTTTTCTTTTGTCATTTAGGTCAATTAACCTTATTAGTTAAATAATATATAATGCGCTCACATTTAATTATACAGAGCAATCATGAAGTTTGAGCACATAAAAGAACCTGCTACAGGTTCAAAAATATCCATCGACTCCTCAGGGCAATTAGTTGTCCCTGATAATCCAATAATTCCTTTTATAGAAGGAGATGGAATAGGTTCAGATATCACACCTGCCATGATTAAAGTTGTCGATAGTGCAGTTGAAAAGTCTTATGGTGGAGCTAAAAAAATTGAATGGATGGAAATATACTGCGGTGAGAAATCAACAGTAGTTTACGGTGAAGATAAGTGGTTGCCTTCTGAAACATTAAAAGCTTTAGAAGAATATGTTGTAGGAATAAAAGGGCCATTAACTACTCCAGTAGGTGGAGGAATTAGATCTTTAAATGTAGCTTTAAGACAAGAACTAGATTTATACGTCTGTCAGAGACCGGTGAGATATTTTGAAGGCGTGCCAAGTCCAGTGGTAGCTCCAGAAAAAACTGATATGGTTATCTTTAGAGAGAATTCAGAAGATATTTATGCAGGTATAGAGTGGGAAGCTGGATCGGAAGATGCTGATAAGGTAATAAAATTTCTTACTGAAGAGATGGGAGTTACTAAAATTAGATTTATGGAAAATTGTGGAATAGGTGTTAAGCCTGTATCCAAACAAGGAACAGAAAGACTTGTAGACCAAGCTATACAGTATGCTATTGCAAATAATCGTGATTCAGTAACCTTTGTTCATAAGGGTAATATTATGAAATTTACTGAAGGATCGTTTAAAGATTGGGGCTATCAATTTGCCGCATCAAAATACGGAGCAATAGAGCTTGATGGAGGCCCATGGCACTCTTTAACGAACCCTAATACTGGAAAAGAAATAATTATAAAAGATGTTATAGCCGATGCATTTCTTCAACAAATCTTAACAAGGCCAGATGAATACAGTGTGATAGCTACATTAAATTTAAATGGTGACTACATATCTGATGCTTTGGCTGCAGAAGTTGGAGGCATCGGTATAGCACCAGGAGCTAATTTAGGAGATAAAATAGCACTATTTGAAGCTACTCACGGAACAGCACCTAAATATGCGGGCTTAGATAAAGTCAATCCTGGTTCTTTAATTCTTTCAGCAGAAATGATGCTTAGACATATGGGTTGGATGGAAGCTGCAGATTTGATTATTGAAGGTCTCGCTAAGACTATTAGTCAAAAAACAGTCACATATGACTTCGAAAGATTAATGAATGGTGCAACACTGCTTAAGTGCTCAGAATTTGGAGAGGCTATTATCTCTAATATGGATTAATGCATTTATTCGTAAATAAGAATAACGACGACCAAGATAGCAATAGAGATTCCTCTACAGTTGCTACTCTAGAGAAACCTAAAACAAAGAAACCTCCTCTATATAGAATCATTCTGTTAAACGATGACTATACTCCCATGGAGTTTGTTGTTTATGTCCTACAAGTTTTTTTTGGATTCGATGGGGATAAAGCTCAACAAATTATGTTGGCTGTTCATACACATGGAAAGGGAGTTTGTGGTATCTTTACCAGGGAAGTGGCTGAAACAAAAAGCGCTCAAATAAATAACTTCGCTAAGGAAAATGGACATCCACTTCTTAGCGACATTGAGGAAGTCGGAGAAGATGATTAATCAAGAATTAGAACAAAATCTAAATAGTGCATTTAAGATTGCACAAGATCAAAAGCATGAATTTGTAACAGTAGAACATTTACTATTAGCTCTAGTTGAAAACTCAGACGCCCAAAATTTATTCTCTTCAAATAATATTGATATCAATCAATTGAAATCAGAATTAGAAGAATTCATCGGCTCAACCACTCCAAAGATAGCGAAAGAAAATGATATTGAAATACAACCCACTTTGGGTTTCCAAAGAGTAATTCAAAGAGCAGTTTTTCATGTTCAATCTTCTGGAAAGAATGAAGTAAAAGGAAGTAATGTTCTTGTGGCTATCTTCAGTGAAAAAGAATCTCAAAGTGTATATTTGTTAGAACAACTTGGACTGACTAGATTAGATGCAGTTTCATATTTAAGTCATGGTAAGAGTGAGTCAAGTGAGTCTGAGTATACCGAAGAGGGTGAGTCTAATGAACCGGATTCTAATACAGCTTTAGAGCAATTTGCATTAAACTTAAATCAAGAGGCTTTAGAGGGCAGAATAGACCCTTTAATAGGAAGAAGTTCTGAAATCGAAAGAGTTGTTCAAATTTTGGCAAGAAGAAGTAAAAATAACCCCCTACTTGTAGGTGAGTCTGGAGTAGGTAAAACAGCTATAGCAGAAGGTCTAGCAAAATTAATAACAGAAAATAAAGTACCGGATCTGATAAAAGATAGCGTTATTTATTCCTTGGATATGGGAGCCTTGCTGGCTGGAACTAAATATAGGGGAGACTTTGAGGAAAGATTAAAATCTGTTCTTAAAGAACTAGAAGAAGATGAATCAGCAATTCTTTTCATAGATGAAATTCACACAATCATAGGGGCGGGGGCAACTTCTGGTGGTGTCATGGATGCATCTAATTTACTCAAACCAGCCCTTGCAAAGAGAGGTCTGCAATTTGTAGGTTCGACAACTTATAAAGAATTTAGAGGTATTTTTGAAAAAGATAGAGCTTTATCTAGGAGATTTCAAAAGGTGGAAGTCATGGAACCTTCTGTTGATGAAACATATAACATTCTAAAAGGACTGAAAGAGAGATTCGAAGAACATCATGAGATTAAATATACAGATGGATCTTTAAAGGCTGCTGCTAACTTAGCCTCTAAACACATAAATGATAGGTTTCTTCCAGATAAGGCGATTGACGTTGTAGACGAAGCTGGAGCTAGACAAAAACTTGTAGCTTCTAGTAAAAGAAAAAAAACTATCAACGAATTAGATATAGAAAAAATTGTAGCGTCCATAGCCAGAATACCTGAAAAAACAGTTTCTACCTCTGACAAGAAGTCATTAGAAAAATTAGAAGAAAACCTAAAACGTGTAATATTTGGTCAAAATGAAGCTGTAGAGACTTTATCTGCAGCTATTAAGCTTTCAAGAGCAGGACTTAGAGTTGAAGAGAAGCCTGTAGGGTCCTTTTTATTCTCAGGTCCGACAGGAGTTGGTAAAACTGAAGTCAGCAAGCAATTGGCTTCAATTATGGGCATAGAGTTTGTAAGATTTGATATGTCTGAATATATGGAAAGACATACTGTATCAAGGCTAATAGGAGCTCCTCCAGGTTATGTTGGGTATGATCAAGGAGGCTTGTTAACGGAGTCTGTGAACAAACATCCCCATTCTGTAATTCTTCTAGATGAAATAGAAAAGGCCCACCCCGAGGTGTTTAATATACTTCTTCAAGTCATGGATCACGGTACATTGACTGACAATAACGGAAGAAAAGCAGATTTTAGAAATACTATAGTTATTATGACTACCAATACTGGTGCACAGGACATGAGTAGGGCAAGTATGGGTTTCCAATCTCAAGATCACTCAAGTGAAGCCACTGAAATGATCAAAAAAACATTCTCTCCTGAATTTAGAAATAGGTTAGATGGCATTATTAATTTCAATCCGTTGCCTACTGAAGTCATAAGAACTGTAGTAGATAAATTCTTAGTTGAATTACAAGTCCAATTAGAAGTTCAAAAGGTTCAGTTGGAAGTATCTGATGAAGTAAGAGAATGGCTATTAGAAAATGGTTATGATAAAAATATGGGCGCTAGGCCTATGCAGAGGCTCATTCAGGACAGCATTAAGACCGTTTTAGCCGAGGAGATACTTTTCGGTAAACTATCTAAATCAGGAGGGATTGCTTACATATCTCTGTTAGATAATAAAATCCAAGTGAAATTTAAAGAGAATTCTAAGAAAAAAGAAAAAGTTTGATGATGAAGTGGCTTCCGATCCTTTTCTTTTTCCTTTCAACATATATTTCTAGCTTCGAATCAAATACAGGTAATCAAAACCCTAGTAATATCCTTTCTCCGAAAACTATTCTTTTCTGGAGCACGGAGGAAAAGTTGTATGGTTTTAAGAATATGGAGAAAATTCTCCCTACACGTTTAATAGAAAAAAGTGACTCTCCTTATCCTCTAACTTATGAATTAAGGGACCTAGATAATCTTACTTACAATTACAAGGGCAAAAAATATACTATTGATGACTATATCCAAACTTTCAAAGTGGCTGGGTTAATCGTAATACGCGATGGAAAAATACTATATGAAAGTTATAACTTCGGAAACAATGAAACATCTAGATGGGTTTCATTCTCTGTTACCAAATCAGTTACTTCTATGCTCCTTGGAGCGGCGATTAAAGACAGACATATAAGCTCTGTAAAGGATCCGATAGTCACGTACTTGCCTCAATTAAGAGATAGTCATTATAGCGATGTATCTATAGAGCAAGTCCTGCACATGTCATCAGGTGTAAACTGGAATGAAGACTACAGTGATCCTAATTCCGACGTCAGCATAGCCTCTGCACTAAATTCCTCAAAACTATATGATTATTTGAGAGAGCTGGGAGCATTTTCAGAACCTGGAAATAAGTTTAATTACAATACCGCTGAATCAAATCTAATCGGAGGCTTGGTAAGATCTGCAGTTGGAAATAACCTGTCTAAATATTTAGAACAAAAAATATGGAAACCTTTTGGAATGGAATTTGATGCTCATTGGGTATTGGATTATGACTACAATTTAGAGTTAGGAGGGTGTTGTATCAACGCGACATTAAGAGATTATGCTCGTATAGGTATATTTGCTTTGAATAACGGAAGTCTCGATAATAACATTAATATACTTCCAGATAATTGGATGAAGCAATCTACAACCTCTTCACCTAATCTAGAATATTACGGTTATCAATGGTGGCTTGATGGTTCGGACTATAGTTCCTTTTATGCTGATGGTATTTTTGGCCAGTTTATTTGGATAGACCCTGTCTCAAAAACTATTGTAGCTATGCATAGCGCTAGAGACGATGCAGATGTTGATCTGTATGTAGGCGGACATAGATTAAACTTTATGATATCTCTGCTACAGGAGATCAATAGATAGTCTATCTTTCTCTAAAGATTATTCTTCCTTTAGATAGATCATATGGAGTGATTTCAATTTTTACCTTGTCTCCAGTTAATATTCTTATGTAGTGTTTTCGCATCTTTCCAGAAATGTGTGCAGTAACTACATGATCATTGTGAAGTTTTACCCTGAAAGTTGTATTTGGAAGAGTTTCAATTACCTCTCCCTCCATCTCTATTAAATCTTGTTTAGCCATATATAATGTATTTTCTTATAGTTGAACCAATTACTAAAGCAAAACATGAAAGAAAAGGAATTTAAATTTAAAACATTATTACTATTTTTAGCTTTAGTTACTATTTTTATAGCATTTGTTGCTTATATATTAGACAGTTTTATCTTAGTCTACTGATCGAATCACATCATCACTCAAGAGTTGATTGATTTCATCCTTGTCATATCCGGACCAGTCTATAAGTATATCCTTAGTATGTTTACCTAAATGAGGAGGAGGGGAGTAAGACTCTTCATCAGTGTGGGACATCTTTACTGGATTACCAGGCATTGTTACTTTACCGCCGTCAGGATGATCAACATCAACCATCATATTTCTGTGTAATACCTGTTCATCATTCAATGCATCGCTAAATTTATTTATTGGGCCACAAGGCACTTTTGCGGCATTTAATTTTTTAACCCAATATTCTGATGTTTGAGTGGATAAAATCTTGTTTAACTCTTTTTCTATAAAAATTTGATTATTTAATCTATCAACAGATAAATTAAATTTTTCGTCCCTTAAAGAATCTACGTTTACAACATCTAGCAATGATTGCCAGAAAACATCTGTAATAACTGCAATAACAACAAATCCATCTTGAGTGGTGAATGTGTTGTAGGGTACGTGGACGAAATGTGCATTACCTATTGGTTCAGGATTTTTACCAGATAAAGTGAACATTGTAGCCATGTATGTGAGTAAGGATATTTGAACATCAAGGAGAGAGATATCAATATGCTGTCCGATATTGGTTTTCTCTCTTGAATACAAGGCTGATAGAATTCCAATTACGCTATATAAGCCTGATCCTAAGTCACCAATCGGAATACCTGCACGGGTAGGGGTATTAACATCTGGACCTGTTATGGACATACCACCACTATAGGCTTGTACGATTTGATCATAGGCCGGTCTATTGGCATGAGGTCCAGTCTCTCCAAACCCTGAAATTGAACAAGTAATGATACGTGGGTTTATCTTAGATAGATGTTCGTAATCAACACCAAGTTTTGTTACTACACCAGCACTAAAATTGTTTAATACAATGTCCGCTGATTTCACGAGATCATAAAAGACACTCAGTCCCTTATTTGACTTTAGATCTATAGAAACACTTTTCTTGTTTCTGTTTAGTGTCAAAAAATAAGCTCCAAATTCTTTAAAAGAATAATCAGGATCATTTTTAAGAAGACCACGTGTCATTTCACCTAAAAGAGGCTCAACTTTTACAACTTCTGCACCGAGATCAGCTAGAACCATGCCAGCATACGGACCTGCAAGCATGTGCGTTAGATCAATTACTTTAACTCCCTCTAAAGGTTTCATAATTGAATTGTACATTATCAAAGGGGGAGAATACTTCCTCTTATGTATAAGATTGTGGATAAATCTTTAATTTAACATAATATATATTATACG
>JADHSF010000023.1 GCA_016777005.1 SAR86 cluster bacterium
ATGACATGATCAACAACAAACTTAGGAGCAAAAATGCCTAACTTTTTTTGCTCTTCTAGCCAAACAAGGTTTGCACTCAATGACTCATCAAAAAGCTTCACTCTTTCAATATAGTCTGACGCTTCTCTTTCAGTTCTTATAGGATGGGTATCAGTCATAAATTCAACCAGGCCAAGATGATTGCCGCTGATCTGATTAAACGGATATGAGTGATATCTAAATTCTTCAAATTCCTTTATGTCGTTTTCAGTATCGAAAACAGCTATTTTATGAGTTATTTTTTGATTTTCGGTTAGGTCATTAATGTCATATCTCTTAAGCGTAGCGAGAGTATCTAGACTATCCCGATAGTTAGATTCACTATCTTCTAGTGAATTTATTGAGAGTTTCTTGTTGTGCCCTAAGACTTGGCCATAATTATCAAAAATACCTAAATAGGTCATATACTCTGGAGAATCTAAGACATTTATGACTAGTTCCTTTGCAAGAAAGTGATCTAATGAGAAAGGTTTCTTAGAGAATAGGTTCATTAGATAGAGCGAAGTAATCATTACTCCTAAAAAAATTAGGTATGTAATATACCGTAAGGTTATTTTCATAAATATCTCCCAGACTGCAGTTAATTCATCCTTTAAAAAATAAATTTATTCTTCACCTTACTATAGATTAGAATTTAGTCATCACTAATCACTTTATTTGAATTATGGAATATTGGTACCTAATAATCGCAGGAATAATATCTTTCGTGGGTATGCTTTTCCATGGCATTGCGGGTCATTTAAAATATATAGGCGCTATTAATGATAGTAGTTTAGAGCCATTAACTAAGTCCCTTAGTCTAGTTAGTTGGCATGTTTTCACTATTTTTCTTTTTGTCGGGTCGGTGGTGTTGTTTTATGTTGCCTATAACCCAGCAACAACTCTTGCCCTTTACCCGGTAATTGTCGTGAACCTTTTAGGGGCGTTACTTTTTATATTCCTTGGACTGGGGAGTCACAAAGCTTTATTAAAAATGCCTGGGGCCTATTTGATGGGGTTTACAGCAATTTTTGCTTACTTGGGTATGGGTTAACTTTATTAATATGGAGAAAAAATGAAAAGAATCTTAATTTTAAGTTTTTTTATTTCTTTCGGCTTAAAAGCTGAAATTTATGAAATAAGGGATTACACAATAGAGGCAGAGTGGTTTGATGATTATGTGTATTGGGCTGAAAATCATTTCATGCCCTACGGCAGGGAGAGAATAGAAATTATTGATTTTTGGGTCAGCACAGGAGAAGAGGCCATAGTAGAGGGAACTAATCCTATCGTTTCTCCTAATGGACAACCCAATGTCACTTGGGTAGCAAAATATAAGAACAGAGAAGAAAGGGATTCTTTTTTTGCCAATTTAGATGTAGACCCGGAATGGGAAAAAGTTTGGTCAAAACACCCTAATCCTGATGCCTATATTCATTCTAATGCTAGATTTTTTGGTTCGGTTAAATAAAAAGAGATATATAGATGTTAATTAAATTATTGTTAAGTCTTCCCAATAAAATTCTAATTTGGCTTTCTAGAAAAGAGCAGATAACTACGAAGGGAGGCAGGAAACTCGATCCAGGCTTTCAGTTTCTTTTGAGCTTCATGGGGAGCGAAGATTCTGAGGCTATTGATCATTCGTTACCAGCTGCAGAGCAAAGAAAACAGGCAGAAGAAGCGGTGAAACCTCTATTGGCTTTATCCGCTCCTTTACCTAATGGTATAGATTACATTGATCATCAAGTACCTTCTGACGGGGCTTCGGTGAGGGTCAGGGAGTACTTCAATAACAATTTAGAAAAAAATGCTCCAGCTTTGATCTACTTTCATGGAGGAGGTTGGGTGTTTTTTAATATTGAGTCTCACCATACCTTCACCGGCTCTTTGTCTGACATTCTAAAAGCAAAGGTATTTTCAGTAGATTATAGACTGGCTCCAGAAAACCCATACCCGGCAGCTTTAAATGATTTTGATGCAGTCTTTGATTGGGTGGAATCAAATTATGAAGAATTAGGTATAGACCCTAAAAGAATTTCTGTTGGTGGTGATAGTGCAGGGGGTAATTTATCTGCAGCTATTTCCATAAGAAGACAGGCAGAAAACAAAACCCTTCCAAAAGCCCAACTTTTAATATATCCGGTTACGGATTTAACCTTTTCTTTTGAATCTATTGAAGAGCTTGCAAAAGGGTTTTTATTATCAAAAGAGAATATGTATTGGTTTAGAGAACAGTACCTAGAAGATCACAATACTGTAAAAGATCCATTAATCTCTCCTTTGTTTTCGGAAGATCTATCGGGTCAACCTTCTGCTGTTGTTGTGACTGCAGGTTTTGATGTGTTGAGAGATGAAGGGGATGCTTATGCTGATTTACTCAAAAAATTTAATGTTGAAACTTATCATCATTCCTTTGATGGATATATTCATGGCTTCGTTGGCATGGAAATGGTGTCTGGGGTAAATGAAGCAATCGTTAAATTCTGTAAAGATTTTAAGAAAATTTATTAACCATGAATTGCCCATTGTGTCTGGGATCTAATACCATTCAATTTGCCTACATAGAAGCAAGGGAATATTTCAGATGCTCGTATTGTTATTTAGTATTCTTAAATACGACTAATCATTTATCTTCTGCAGAAGAAAAAGAAAGATATGCTCAGCATAATAATGATATTTATGATTCAGAATACAGAATATTTTTATCAAGGTTGTATGACCCCATAGTTCAAAAGCTACCAGCAGGAGCAAATGGACTAGATTATGGGTGCGGTCCAGGCCCTGCACTAGCTCACATGTTTAGAGAAGCTGGTTTTATGATGGATCTATATGATCCTTATTTTTTTCCAGAAAAACCTCATCTAGATAAAAAATATCAATTCATTACTTGCACCGAAGCTGCTGAGCACTTTTATAATCCTTATGAAGAATTTAATAGAATTGACGGCCTGTTAGAAATAGGGGGCTGGCTAGGAGTAATGACAAATTTTTTAGATGAATCTATCAATTTTAAAAATTGGTACTATAGAAAAGACCCAACTCATGTTGTTTTTTATACAGAAGAGACTTTTCAAGTAATTGCTTCTTCTAGATCCTGGCAATGCGAAATACCAAGCAAAGATATTGTGTTATTTAAAAAATAAATATGTTTGAATCTGTCCATAATTTCAATATGGAGATGTTATGAAAAAAATTATTTTATTAATTGCGGCGATGATTCCGCTTGCATCAATTTTCTCGATGCACCATGAGGGCATGAACGGCGATAACCCTTTTATTTTGATTGCCAGAATTCAGGTCAAACCTGGAATGGTAGAAGACTATTTAGAGATTGCTAATGATGTAGATTTAATCACCAAACAAGAAGAGCCTGGGATGCTTATGCATAATTTTGATCAGGATCCAACAGATCCATTGAAGTTTACGTGGAGCGAAGTTTATGAAAACAGCGAGGCTCTATTAATTCATTTTGGGGCGTCTTATGCTGGAGAATATGTAGCAAAGAGCAATGAACTGGCGGATAGTTTTGAAATAGAAATTTATGGAGATTTATCTAACGAAGCAATAGAGACTGTGAAATCCTTTGGTCTTCCTTTTACACACTTCATGACAAGTCGGGTTGGATTTGCAAGAAACAATATTCTTAGTAATAAGCGAAGCGAGAATATCTCCAAAGCGAATCAGTTTTTAAATACTGCATTTGTTGATCCTGAAACTGCCAAATCACTTCTTCATGAAGATTTTTCTTTTCAGTTTATGGGAATTTGCACTATCTGCACTAAAGAAGATGCAGATAGCTTTTTTAATGAGTTTCTTCCTGAAGTCGGGCGACTTATACCTGATGGCATAGCTTTAGAGGTGACAGATACCATAGGAGATAGTGATAATGTTGTACTAAGGGTAGCTGGAACAGCACAAGGAATAAACGGCTCTTATAACAATAACTATGCTATGGTTTATACATTCAAAGATGGAAAGATTGTTGCACTCAATGAGTATAATAGTGATCTATTGGCGGAAACAAGATTGTTTAAGAGACAAGTTATACCAACAAATTAGGGGAGCAAAAAATGTTTAGTCACATAATGGTAGGGGCAAATGATATAGAGGAGTCGAAGAAATTTTACGATGGCACTTTAGGTGTTTTGGGCGCAGAACCGGGTGTTCTTTCAGTCAACCCAACGGGTCATAAGAGATATATGTATTTTTTAGATGGAGGTGTTTTCTTGATCTCTGAACCAATTGATGACCAAGATTCAACAATAGGCAATGGAAGTACAATAGGATTCTCCGTAACGAGTCCAGAACAAGGCGATGAATGGCATGAAGCCGGGATTAAGAGCGGTGGATCTACCTGTGAGGATCCTCCTGGAATCCGAGAGGGTATGGGCATGAAATTGTACTTAGCCTATTTGAGAGATCCTTCTGGCAACAAGCTCTGTGGAATACAGCATCTGACGCCTTAGCTTTTATGGAAATAGAGCTTGATAAAGCTAAGCTGTATTTCGAAGTTCAAGGAAATCCCAATAACCCGCCTTTAGTGCTATGGCACGGGGCGGGTTGCACCTTGAGAATGTGGGATTTAGTTGTTGAGGAATTAAAAAATTTTTATTTCACAATAGCTTTTGATGTTCGAGGAGCAGGTAACAGCATCAACAAAGATCTAAGTGAAGATGCCTATTCTTTTCAGCAATACTCTGAAGACCTTAATTCTATTCTTGATTTTTTAGATATACATAAGGTGCATCTATGGAGTATGGCGTGGGGAACAAGAGCTGCTATTGCATATTCTTCTTTGAATCCTAATAAAGTTCTTTCTGCTGTTTTTAGTGATGCAAGCATTGAAATAGCCGATATCGATGCTCAAAGACTCGGTTATAGAGAGGCATTGTCTAAACAGGATGAATTAGGAATAGAGCGATTTAATTTACCAAAGGGTTGGAATATTCATGCCGATAAGGATAGTGCCGCTCGGTCCTTATCTGCAGCAGCAAAATTTGATTTACATGAGGCGTTTAACCAAATAGATTTTCCATTTATGATTATGACAGGAGATCATGACCCCAACTTGTCCTCCAGCAAAGACATGGTCAGTGGTTCAAATACAGGGGAGCTAAAAGTTCTTGAAAATGTTGGTCATGGTTCCGTTCTGCAAAGACCAGATTTAACATTAGAGTACTTCTTAGATTGGCATAAAAAAATACTAGGGGAGTAATTATTAAAGATAAAACAATTCTTATAACAGGAGCTGCAAGCGGTATAGGTAGGGCTTGGGCAGAAAATTTTCATGAAGAGGGAGCCATTGTCTTTGCTTGCGATATTCAAGTAGATAAATTATCTGAATTAAAGGATATGGGCATAAATATTCTAAGCGCTGACGTTTCCGATCCACATTCTGTGCAATCTTTTATTAACCTAGCTATGGAAAAAACTGGCTCAGTAGATGTGTTATTTAATAATGCTGGTATGGGTTTTGGTTACAAGGTAGATAATTTTCCCGAAGGATCTTTTGAGTATCATGTAGCTGTTCACTTATTTGGAACTATTTACGGGATGCGCTATGCGCTGCCCATCATGCAAGAACAAGGACATGGCAGGATCATTAACACTATCTCTAGAAATGCAGAGACAAATGTTCAGCGGACTTCGGCTTATGCGGCTGCTAAAGCTGGTATATGGTCTGCATCTCGAGTTGCAGCGAATGAAAATCGCGATCAAGACATACTTATCAATATGATTATTCCTGGCCCAACCAATACAAGTATTTGGGGCAAGGACATGCCGCATTTACAAAAACCCGAGGATACTTTTCCAACAGCTAAATTATTGGCCTCAATGGAAACAGGAGGTCCAACAGGAAAGGTTTATTGGGATGAAAAAGAATATCCCATGTTTAATGGCAAAAACGAAATATTAAATTGAATAAACCTTCATTCAAGAGTGAGGCAGCAAAATTACTTATAAAAAAACCCTTCTGTAAAAAAATCAGAAGGGTTTTTACTTATTTTTTAATTAACTGGGAAAACTTTAAACATTAAAGTTCCTGCAACGAGATCAATAGTTCCTTGAGCGTGATTGATAACACCATTATTAATGGTATCAAATGAATACATCGTAACTATTTTTCCGTCCCGAGCCCAAGATCCTTGTAGTGAGCCGGATTGTAACTCTCCTTCTGAACTGATCGTTCTAACCTGTCCTGTGAATTCTCCAGACTTTCCATCATCAGCGCTGACAGTGAAATGATGAGTTAGGTAAACCTTTCCATAACCTTCCTCTACCACACCTTCAGAAGTTATCGTGCTTTGTCCATTACCAGCAGTCCAAGAAGTCATATTGAAATTAGCTGGAAAGCTTTCGCCTTGCACATCAAAAGAATAGACACCTTGAGAGATGAATAGAAATAGGGAAGTTAATGCCCCTAAAGCGACTTTATTTTTAATTATTTTTATCATAATTTTTCCTTTTTAATTTATCAGGTCAGTTCAATCTAACCCGTCTCTACTTTAATTGGTCTAATTTTATACACAACAAAAAAATAGGCCCTTAGGCCTATTTTTTAAATACTACTCCCGACTACTTTGGTTCAGCACTTGGCTGATAGTCATAATAATCTTCGGTAGGAATCATAAGATGAACATAAGGAGAGTCCTTAAACATGACGTAGGGAGCACCAGTATCAAAATCAGTAGTTTGAGTATCAATAGTTTTAGGATCTTTAGGCAAGAGCATTAAATGAGGACCTGACTCTATAAAGTGAATAGGATTTGATCCCTCTCTGTCGCCTTCAGAATAGGCTCTGAAATTATCTACTCCTGTATCTCCGTGAAGCATCCAGAGCCAGCCATCACTTTTCATCTCTGGAATTGTATTACTCATGTAGGCATCTACCCATGCCAAAGAGGCTGCATCCCCACAAGCAGGGTTTGCATCATGAGGAGTATTGAATCCTCCTTCTGGCATTGGATTAAAGGCAAGACACACCCAACTATTTGATCCTTCTCTTATCACTTTTCCGTTGCCATCTTTAACTGTGGCAAAATCACCTATGAAATCAGGGGCAGCTGTTGAATAAGCCCAAATTTGCCACTCAGCTGATGCATGAGATACATCTGGCTCTCCATTACTTTCAGAATCACTCATATTTGCTCCGCATGAAGTCAGAAAGAGCAAAGCCAAAGTTAAACTTAAATTTTTTATCATTTTTCCTCCAATGATTAATTTGATAAGGTCAGTATATCTTTTCATATAAAAAAGGAGAACACTATGAAATTTCTAAAACTAGGATTAACGATAATCCTTTCTGTAACTTTTTCTATAGTCACCCTAGCTCACGACCCTAAAGGAGAGTCTTTTTCTTTGTCCGGGAAAATTACTTCAATAGAGCTTAAGGATAATGGGGGTGTTATAACAGTATCCTCAGAAGCGGGAAGATACGGTAAAGTTTTTTTAACCTACAACGTAACTCGTAATTCAGCGCTTCCAGATCAAGGTTTCTTCACTGGAAGAGGTGTAGGTTTTAATGATGGAGTAAGACAAGGAGGAAGCAGACAAGGTGTCTTTAGAAGGGAAGGTGCAATCATGAAATTTTGGTCATTAGATGATGTCTCTGATGGCAATATGAATTATTGTGAGACTGTCATGAACTTAGAGACTGAAACGGTGGAGATGACTTTTTACCCTTTTTAAATATTCTTCAGTCTATTAAAAACCCTCTCCTCGGAGGGTTTTTTTCTGCATTCTTAACTAATTGTTTAAACTAAACCCTTTAAGGAGAATTTATGGAGGCTAATGATTTACTAGAGTTAACGACCCTCTTAAAAGTTGTTTTATGGATCGAGTTAATTGTTTATCTTGGCATAGGTATATTTGAAATTCTAGATTCCTTTTCTAAAGAAAAGCCGTGGAATTTAAGAAACGGAAAAATTAATAGTTATCTCGCTATGCGAGAAGTGACTAGTTATAAAATGCATGCATCAGTATGTTTTTTACTAGGATTTGTAGCACTAAATGCTCTAATGGAAGGAGCCGTAACTCGATTTGAGTTAGAACTTATATTTATAAGTTTGGCACTAATCATGATGCTTTTATGGATGATTATTCTTCCAGGAAGACTAGGCTTCATAGTACTTTTTTCTAAACCTGAGACAACATTACAGATAATCATGTTTGTATTTTTTGCAGATTTGATAAGGCCTTGGGTGCTTTATCTTTGTGTATTCCTGAACCTTTGGGGACTCCTCGTTTACTTTTTACATACTCGAAAGGAATCAATTTTTCCTTATGAGTATAAGACTATTAGAAATGATGCTTTAGAAGCAGGATTAGAAGAAAGCAAGGTAGAGACCATGGATAAAGCGGCCGGATTTACAAAATAGCCTTGCAGTCCATAAAACTATATTTACCCATTGGGTTTTTACTTTTAATAGGCTCAATTCTTAGATTTTATAATTTAGGTCAAATTCCTTGGCCGGTTTTTGACGAGGTCTTTTATCCTGTTTTTGCTTTAAATTATCTGGAAGGTAAAAATTTTTTCTCAGTACATCCTCCGCTTGGATCTTATTTGTTAAGTTTGGGCATTTATTTATATCACTTACTTCCCTGGACAGAGGTCATTAGTTTTGGGACTACTGATATTGAGGATATTAACCCATTGGCTTTTAGGTGGGTCAGTGCGTTGTCTGGCGTAATGCTTATATATGTCGGCTATAAACTTGCCTTAGAGATCTTCAATCAAAGAGGGTTTGCCTTACTAGTGGCATTGTTTTTAACGCTAGATGGCTCTCTTTTGGTTGATTCTAGATTCGGATTAATAAATATATTTTTTAGCCTCTTTGGCCTGATGGCCATGTTATTTTTTATTAAAGGGATTAAGGGTAATAGCTTGAGTTATTTTGCTCTAGCAGGTTTTTTACTAGGGGCCGCGGTGTCTGTTAAATGGAATGGACTTGGGTTTTGGTTATCGGGTCTTTTACTGACATTACAATTTTTTATATTACATAAATACATTACTCACCATCAGGACATGAAAGAAGTAATTACAATATTTCACTTCAAGGCATTAGGTTTAGTTTTTCTCCTTCCTTTCATAGTGTATTTAGCCTTCTGGCTTCCCGATTTATTACACAACAATAGCAATCTAATAGATCAACATTCTCAAATGATTTCATATCACTTCGAGAATACCGATCAAAAGTTACACCCCTACAGTTCCCCATGGTATACCTGGCCCATGATGATAAGACCCATAGCTTATTTTTTTGAATCAGGCGCTCAGTCAGGATCTATGATTATTGATGTTGAGGTCTTTAAGGCTATACATCTTTTCCCGAATCCAGCCCTGAATTTCTTTTCATTGATAGCTGTTGTGATCCTTTCATTAAAGTGGATCGGCTACCTTTCAGAATCTTTGGGTAATAGAACAATTCGAGAGGAGCTATATTTATCAAGCTTTATTCTGTTTGGCTTTTACGCAAATTTTCTACCTTGGGCCCTCGCTTCAAGATCAACTTTTATCTATCATTACCAGCCCGCAGCAATCTTTTCATTTTTTGCCTTGGCTTATTTTATATATCGTTTAATTCAAAGAAATACCTTTGAAACCAAGCTCCTATATAGTTTTGCCCTTGTCCTTATTTTGCTCTCAAGCATTTATTGGCTTCCCATACAACTGGGATTGGAAATTTCAGATGATAGTTTTTATTCAAAAATGTGGTTTGATTCATGGATCTAAATTCTGGAGACACGCTAAGCAATATTTGTTTTGTACTGCCAACTTATAACGAAGCAGGCAATATAAAAAATATTATTGATCAGATTTTGCATCAACACTCTGATCAACCTGAATCTAACTTTTCTATTTTAGTAGTAGATGATAATTCATCAGATCAAACACAAGAGATTGTTAAAGACATTATTAAGACCAAACATTCTGTTAATTTAATCATTGGTAACAAAAGAGGTCTTGGTGATGCATACAAAAGAGGTTTTAAGTATGCCTTAGATCATTTAAATGCAGATGTTATTTTCCAAATGGATTCAGATGGCCAACATGATGCTTCTTTGATCCCTATTTTTTTGGAAGAAATTAACAAGGGAAGAGATGTTGTTATTGGTTCAAGATTTGTAGAGGGAGGATCCACGCCAGATTTTTCTGCAAGAAGATTACTAATAAGCAAGGTAGGTAATTTTTTAGTTAGATATGTGGGTGGAGTTTCTGACCTCCAGGACTGCACATCAGGTTATCGAGCTATAAGAGCATCTTTACTAGAAGGCTGTAACTTAAATTTTTTATCTACTAGAGGTTATTCTTTTCAATCCTCGTTAATATGTGATCTTGCCTGGAGAGGGGCAAATATTTCAGAAATACCCATTATATTTAACTCAAGAAAAGATGGGGACTCTAAGCTATCTTTGCATGATCAGATTGAATTTCTTTTGAATATTCCAAGACTTGGCTTTAGAAATATGGAAGATTTTATTAAATATTCTTTAGTAGGACTGTCTGGCGTGGTGATAAATCTTGGCTTGTATGCATTATTGACAAGATACTTTGAATTGTCACAGCTGATAGCTCCAATCATATCTATTGAGTCGGCATTGATATCTAATTTTATTCTTAATAATTACTGGACCTTCGGTCGGCGGTTTTCTGTGAATAGGATTAGAGTGAAATTTATAAAGTTTCATCTGGTTAGTGGACTGGCTGCGATAATTAATTATCTAATTTTTTTAATCCTTTTATTATCCTTCGGGATGTATGATATTTATGCAAACTTAATAGGTATTGCGATTGCAGCTGTCTTTAACTATCTCATAAATTCAAACTGGACATGGAAGGAAATAAGATGATTTATAAAAAATTAATTTTAGTTACCGGGATGCTTATTTTATTTTCTTGTGGCGAAGATATGCCACCTTCTTTAGAAAATTTTAATCTTAATCAGGATGTATTTGAATCGGGTAAGTCCTTAACATCCTTGCCTTATGGTTTGCATGACCTGGAAAGTAGCACTTCTACTGAAGAGACTCTTTTGATAGGCGTTCATGGCAGTAATAGCCGAGGTTATGAATGGGTATACCCATTGCAGAAACTTAATCATTCAACCAACTTAGTGTCCTTTTTTCGCTGGGATGACGATTCTTGCCCGAGTCCTAGCGTCAATAATTTACTCCTCTCTATCAAGGCCAAACTAGATCAAAGCCCCAACTTAAATAAAATTGTATTACTGGGTCATAGCTATGGAGGACTGTTGGTAACTACATTCTCTGAGGTATGGGATATAGATGTGCCATTACAAATTCATTCTATTGCTGGTCCACTGAAAGGCATGGAGGGGCTATCTTCACTCTGCGATTATCAAATGCCTAATGCCTTAAGAGCTGGAACTAACTTGCATCAATGGAGAACCATCCAAGAGCTAGATGGGGCCTTTAAGGATTTGAGCTATGATCCACAAGTCATTGAAATAAACGGCAGCACTGTGACTAGACTTCCTGAGACATACAAAGGCAATAAGCTCGGGCATAATTGGTCTATCAGTTGGGTGGCCGATGAACTCAATAAGAACTCACTCAATTAATAAGAGAGGTGCGCCATGAAAGCAATTTCAAAAATTATTCTTATAAGCGTCTTGGCTTTGATGACTTTAATTCTAATCAATGCCTTTTTGCATACACCTTCAACCGATAAAAATCCCACACCCATCAATTTCACTATTGATGAGAAGCGAGCAATAAATCATTTATCAAAGTCGATAGAATTTGAGACTATTTCTAATCAGAATGTCTCGAGCAAAGATTTAAAAGAATTTTTAGACTTTATTGATTGGATAAAAATTAGCTATAAGTTGGTGATAAAGAACACATCCTTGGAAATGTTTAATCAAACTCTTTTATTCCGATGGGAAGGTAAAGATTCTAATTTACAGCCCATTTTACTAACGGGGCATTATGATGTTGTGCCTGTCATTCCAGGTACGGAAAATAAATGGCAAGCACCTCCCTTTTCAGGAAAAATCGATTCAGGGTATATTTGGGGGAGGGGAGCTTTAGATGATAAGAGCGGCGTGATTGGGATACTAGAGGCAGTGACTTATCTTATGGAAGAAGGCTTTCAGCCCGAAAGGACAGTTTACTTAAGTTTCGGACACGATGAAGAAATTGGCGGAGTAAATGGAGCAGCTTTAGTTGCTAAACATCTAGCAGATAGAGAAATTCAACTCGAATGGTCTCTGGATGAGGGTTCTTTTTTACT
>JADHSF010000024.1 GCA_016777005.1 SAR86 cluster bacterium
ACTTCATCTTTGTTCATTTTGGGGTAAAAGTACCATTTATGAGAATCACTATGAGATGACTGGCAAATTTCTACTGTTAAGGCTTCGGGCTGATCGGGTAAATAATTAAATAAGTCTGTAGGTATTAATTCTTTTTCTGAAACTGATCTTTTATCGCATACTGCAAAAGGAGTATCAACTCCATCTTTATCAAATCTCCTCCAAAGGTTATAAACAACGATCCTTTTCGGATTGATTCCTGTTTCTTTTAAGAATGGATCCAGTGTAGCGCCGAAACTTGTTGTAAAGTCATTGTGGACTAATCTATGCCCACCTTTTCTCTCACCGGATTCAGCTTGAGCTTCATTTCTAGTGATATGAGAAAAAATTTGTACGGTATCGGCACCAACCTTTTCCTTTACATGACTAGCCATTTCTTCGTAATAGGTGCCAACCACATCTTCTTCATTATAAAAATCTTTTACAGTAGAAGTGTGATTAATTAGTTCAAATCCACCCATTGTGATGTCAAAATCTGATTCTCTAGCATCATGAACAATCTTTTTAAATGATTTGTGATTAGGTAAATTGGGGTCTTCTTCAGCCAATCCAAATGCCGGTTTGGCTTCATTTTCTTTTAGAGGTTTTCTGTAATTAAAGTCTGCTTCAATATTCATGCTTGCTATGTGAGTTGTGTAAGTTAATTAAAGTAATATATTACAACATTTTTTGTTGGAAGATTATTAATATAACAGTCATAGCAATAGCACTAAATTCAATTGCTAAACACTGTCTCTGTATTCCTTATATTGCATTGCAGCATTTTTTTCACTCTTCTGATATTGCAAAAAGGCTTTAAAAACTCCTAAATCTAGATCTGGATCTAAACCTTCACCCATTCTAATTAGATTGAGACACCAAAAAGCTTGTTGCCCCCATCCATTAATACCTTTTATGACTGAAAAAGGTGAATTTAGCCCTAACCAACCAGGGCCAACTTGCATTGTTTTCTCTAAAGTTGGAGTTTCTAATAAATTTTTATCAAGTAGTTTATTTGCAATTTCAGAATCAATGCAAAAGGGTCTAGCTATTCCAATGACATCGCAAGCATTCTCATTTAGGGCATCATTCATGCCTTTAGAAGTCCTGAATCCTCCTGTAACCATTAATGGGCCATTAAAAACATTTCTAATGTCTTTAGCATAATCTAAAAAATAAGCCTCTCTAGCAATTGTACTCTCACGTCTTTTTTCAGCCCTTTCAGGGTTAAGACCCATATCAATACCCACCAAATGAGGTTGTTCATATGTACCACCAGAAATTTCGAGAAGATCTAATCCTTCTTCATTTAACCAAGTAGCAACTTGAATGGCATCTTCATGTGAGAATCCACCTTTTTGAAAATCTGCAGAATTTAATTTTAGTGATACTGGAAAATTTACTCCTACGGCTTCTCTTACAGCTCTAACTATTTCCAGTAAGAATTTTGCTCTCTTTTCTAAAGTTCCACCCCATTCATCCTCTCGTAAATTTATATCAGGTGAAAGAAATTCTGATATTAAATATCCATGAGCTCCATGAATTTGAACACCAGTAAATCCAGTATCTTTAGCTATCCTGGCGCAGTGAGCAAATTTCTGAATAAGATCTAAAATCTCCTCATGATCTAAAGCACGAGGTTTGCCAAATTGAGCTCCTGGCATTTGAAGCTGAACTTCGGATGGTGCCACAGGAGTTTCTGCAACCGCAGCAGGAGTTTGTCTTCCAGCGTGAGATATTTGCATCCATAAATGCGTGTTATTCTTAGTACCTGCTTCAGCATAAGCAATTAATCTTGATAATTGTTCATTCGTTTGCGGTCCCTCAATTACAACATTACCAGGCCTTTCGAGATAGCGATGATCAACTTGCACATTACCAGTTAGCAAGATTCCTGAACCGCCTGAAGACCATCGATCATATAAATTAACATGTTTAGTAGTAGCTCTATTTTGCTCATCAGCCAATCCTTCGGTCATAGCGCCCTTGCAAATACGATTTTTTATTTGCGCTCCACAAGGAAGATTAAGTTTGTCTGTTATCTCTGTCATGTTGTTAGTATTTTTCTCCATCCTCTCTAGAAGAAAAGAATTTAGCTATCTCTTCTTCGGAATTTTGTCTTATCTCTTTTCTTGAAAGTATATTTTCAAAGTGTGATTTCAAGGAGTCATCCCATGCAGGATGAGACAAAATATAAAAGATATTTTCTTTTATGGCATCAAAAACAATCTCAGCAATTTCCTCAGGTTTCTTACCTTGGCGAAGCATTGCTGACATAATTTCTGCTCCCATTTCTGGTTTAACCTCTTGAGCTTCTCCTAAATGGCTTGGTCGATTTCTTTCAGATTTATCAATATTGGTATCGACAAAACCGGGGCATAATACTGAAGCATTAATTTTTGCTCCTCTAGCAATTAAATCTCTACTTAAGCTTTCTGTAAGGGCCATCACCGCATGTTTACTCACCCCATAAGTACCAGCACCTGGAAGTAATCCTGCCATAGAGACTGTGGTCACTACATGCCCTTCTTCGCCATGTTCCAACATATGAGGAAGAAAAGTTTGTATGCCCTTAAGAACCCCATGATAATTCACTCCCATAACCCAATCCCAATCATGATTCTCTATTTCCCAAATTGCCTTACTTCCTGAATTAGCACCGATTCCAGCGTTGTTGCATAAGACATGAATATTTCCATACTCTTCAGTCGCCTTTGCAAATAATTCTTTAATTGAATCTTCTACCAATACATCTGTCTTGATTCCTACAACTCTATGTTGATATTGCCTAAGACTCTCTACTGTTTTTTCTAATGCCTCTTCTTCAATATCAGCCAGAACTACTTGCATCTTTTCTTGAGCAAACTTTTCAGCTAAGGCCTTTCCAATTCCACTTGCTGCACCTGTTATGACAGCTGTTTTTCCTTCAAAGTTTTTCATATATTTATTTTGTTTTATTTCATGTTGGCTAACTTTTCTTGAATAGCTATATAAGCTTTTTTGTTAGCATTTTTGATAGTTTCCATCGTTGGGTCTTCTTTACTAATATCTCCTAATTCATATAAAGCGACATGAATATCATCATGAAAATCAACTTTCCTCATTTCGATAAGCCATCTTTTTATATTAGGATAAGATTCAAAATCATAAACATTGGTAAACATACTTTGAAGTTGCCCCATTTCAACATAAGCAGATATATCAGCAATGGTTAGATTGTCTCCAGCTAAATAACGTGAATTATTTAACCATCCACTGTCAATTGCTTGAAAAGATTTTTCTAAAGTAGCTATAGATGCTTGAAGAAAATCTTCTGAAAAATTAAGGTCTTTTCTTACCTTTGGTGCAACCAATAAAATAGATGATTCTCTTACGTTTCGATGATGAAGATGAAGATAGGAATCTACTTTAGCTCTTGCTTCTGGGTTACTCGGATATAAATCATTCCAACCGTATTTATTGCATAGGTAGCACATAATTGCGTGAGATTCTGAAACAACAAATCCTGTTTCCGTATCCTCAAAACTTGGAATAGTTCCTGTAGGAAACTTTTTAAGATATTCAGGATGTCGACTCCCTCCTTCTGAAGAAGAACCTGGATTTATTAATTTAAGCTCAAAAGGAGTCTGTTTAATTAACAACAGCCATAAAACAGCTCTCACGGGCTGAGAAAAAGGGACTCCATAAATTATTTTATTTTGCATTTAACTACCTCTTAATGAAATTAGAGATGAGATGCTGTTATATCTATATCTGCAGCCATCCATGCTTGATTCCATTTTTTATAAACTTCTTTGGACTCTTCTATCTTGCCTTGCGATTCAAGTGATTGGTATAAGCCATAAAGAGACCAACCATTATTCTGATTCCACTTTAGATCTCTTCTATAAACCTTTTCAGCTTCTTCAAATTTACCGGATTTTAATAAAGCTGCCCCGAGGTAGTGCCTCATAGGCTGCGCCCAATCTGGCGGTTCAGTGTAGTTATTTTTAACTTCTATCATGACTCCTTTTGTAAAAGAATTGATAGCATTTAGGTAATCTCCTTTTGCTAAAAAGAATTCACCCTCAAGTCCAAATGCAGCTACACTCAAAACCGAAGATGCAGGTGTAGCTCCAACCCTATACTTATCTGCATTAGGAGAATCAGCTAAGGCTTTTAATTTATTTAGTTCGTCTATTGCTAAAGCAAAGTTTCCTTTTGCTAAATGTGCGCTTCCCAAGACATAAGACCAAATACCATCTAGGTAAGGAGTACCCTGATGAGCAGGTTCTAACGAAATAATTTCATCCCACTTTCCAAAGATTTTTAATACTAGCCATGGAGCAGATACTCTTTTTTGTCCACCCATGACCATCACGGCCTCGCCTTTTATTCTGTCAGCCATAGTCCAAGCAGCTTTATTTGCAATTTCAAAATTACCTTGAACTGTAGCAGCGTACCTTATGAAATCTAGTGCATGACCGGCATGTATCTTATGCGATAAAGGATAAGTTCCAATATTAGGGAGGGGCATATCACCCCATAATCTGGCTAATTCAAGATCGACCTTTTGAGATCTTATATTATTATCAATAGCTTTCTGGTATTGACCTAACCTTACATATATATGTGCTGGCATGTGGACAACATGCCCAACAATTGGGATGGTTTGCTCTAAAGCATTCGCTGAAACTAAGGCTCTTTCAGGCTCCATAGAAGCTTCTATCAAGTGAATATGTAGATGATAAACTCCTGGATGAGATTTACCATTATTTATTATGTGCTCTAAAGCCTCAGCTACTTCTATAGTTTCTCCTTTAGGACTTCCATTACTGTCCCAATAATCCCATCTTCGTATTGACATGTAACTTGCAGCATAGAGAGCTGCTATGTCTGGATCATTAGGGAATTCATTATTAAGTTTTCTCATTTCAGCTAAATAAGCTTGGTCTCTTTTTTCTGGATCAGGAATGGATTCTTTGTCATAAAAGACATACATGGCCTTGATAATTCTTCTTTCTAAAGGATCAGCATTTTTCAATCTTTCTAAAGCTTCTTTGATTGCCTTTAATCCCTCCCCTTTGGGGTCATCTGGCATTCTTGCATACCTAGAATTAGGATTAGGACCCATAGCATGAGCCATGCCCCAATATGGCATAGGATGATCAGGATCTAGTCTGGAAGCTTCTTGGTAGGAAGCAATAGATTCTGGAAAGTAAAAACCCCAGGCAAAACGGAGTCCTTGATCAAAGAAAATTTGTGATCCGGGTCTGTTTGTAGAGATTTCTCGACTATAAGATCCACTTCCTTCAATTAAGATTGCCCTTGGCTCATTTTTAAGTTCAATTAAATTATCATTTGAGCAACTAACTAAAATGAAACTTATGAATAAAGCTCTAAAAACATTAGAAAGAATGATCATGACTCATCTAAACTCTTGAACCAGGAAAAAGTCTTAGAAAGTTTTCCGAGTAAAATAAATCCTTAGTCATCTCATCGCGATTAGTTAAAAACCTCTCAAACTTTCCAATTGGGTCAGTTGTACCTTCTACATGTGGGTAATCACTTGAAAAAAGGTACAGCTCTGGATGCGATAAGTCCATAAGCATACCTACATCTTCGTGATGGAAAGGAGTAAAGGCCATCTGCTCAATCAATTGTTCTGAGGGTTTTCTCTTAATCTCACTCAAGTTCTTATCCACGCGACTCCATGTTCTAACAACATAATCGAGCCTTTTCATCATTTCAGGAACCCAGCCTGCACCTAATTCAACACTAGCCCCTCTAAGTTTGGGATGTCTTTCAAAAACTCCATCCAAAACCATCATAGAAACAAAAACTTCAGGGCCTTGGTGCATGACAACCATATCTTTGGCACGCACATTCTCTCCTCCGCCCATCCAATCCTTGCTAGGTGGCTTACCATTATCAGACCAGCTTTTGTCAAGCTGTAATGGCGATCCTCCTACATGCATCAGAAAAGGAATCCCTTCCTCAGAAAGTTTTTCCCAAAAAGGATCAAGAACAAGGTGACCAGGTGACCTATCACCGCAAGCATAATGAGGAATCCATATAGCCTCTAAGCCTGCTTTAATAGCAAAATCTAATTCTATCATTGCAAGTTCCGGTTCATGAAGTGGGATTACCCCAACACCCATCAATCTATTATCGGTTGAACAGAAATCAGACATAGCTCTGTTATGTGCTCTGGTAGCGCCGTACCTTAACTCAGGTGTAATTTGTACACCCTGCTTATCAACATATTTTGCTTTACCTCTCAAATCCCTAAAGGGTGTTACAACACTATGAGTAGCAAAAACTAATTGCTTCTTAAACCCAAGCATGTCCATGGCTATGCTGCGGTCCTCTTTATTGAAAGCACCTAAAGCTTGGATTTCTTTAGATTCAACAATTAATCTATCACCGAGAGCAATTTGAGCATCTTTATGTTCTTTGCTGTGTTGGCCTCCATTCTGGACGATAGCATCAACCTCTTCGTCCGTGACCAAACTAGCCTTGTAATTAACTGGTGGTATTAAGTTTTTAAATTCTTTATCAGCATAATCAATGATAAAGTTTGGTAATTCCATAACGTGGCTGTCAGCGTCATAGAAACTTCTATTATTTGGTGCGTAAGTCATATTTCTCCCCTATTGCTATATTAGCATTCAAAGGAGAAGAAGCTAAAGTTTTGGAGTTATTTTATCGAGAAGATCTTTAAGTTCAGGTTTATTTTGAATAATTTCTTCAGCTGAAAGTCCCTCAAGTTCATGGGGGAATACTAACCACTTATCAGTTTCATGAAGATAGTAGTCAGGCTTTCTGTCAGTTCTATTCTGCGAAGGCTTGAAATAAGGAGTAGCTATGCGGATTTCAGGAGTATTTTTTTTACAAGCTGTCTTTAAATCCAAAATAATTTGATCGATTGATTTTCCTGTGTCGAATACATCATCAACAATTAATAAAGAATCTTCAGATTCTAGTTTCTTGATTAAATAGCTTAAGCCATAAACTTGAACACTGTCATTTCTTTCACCCATTCCTGAATAGTATGAAGTTCTTATGGCTATATGATCAGAGTCGACTCCGAGAACATCGAATAACTCTTGAACAGCTATACCGATGGGAGCACCGCCTCGCCAAACTCCAACAATATAATTTGGACGGTAACCACTTTCGTAAACCTTCCAAGCTAGTTTGAATGAATCTTCTAAGAGATCAGTCGCTCCAATGTAATGCTTTTCCATAATTCAATATATTTACAGAAAGAGATAATACATTAACTAATTTGATTTAGGGTTAATCACAAAGCCCTCTTAATGCCTAGAAACAAAAGATGGCTTTTAAAAGATTAAAACTTGTAGCTTACTCTTCCCATGATTTGTCTAGGAGGTATATATTCAATACCTGTACCCGCAACTCCAAATACATCTGTCATGCTTGAGTTCATGCCATCCTTATCACCTACATTTAGAAGCATTAAGTCGATACCCCATTGATCTCCAATGAGATCCAAACTAGCTGTGAAATTCATTATTGAATAAGAATCCACCTGATCCACTATAGGATTATTGAAAACCCTTTGTTGAAAATCGCCTCGATAAATGAGTTCAGCTGTTGTAGTCAGAAGTCCATATCGAGTATCTGTATTATATTCAACACCAAGGTTAGCAGTTAATTCAGGACTTTTTGCTAGTTCGTTACCTTGCAGGTTTTCTCTGAAAGAATAGCGTATTGGCTCTTCTCCAAAGAAATAGAGTTCAGCCTGTAAGTTATCAAGAGCCTCGTAAGAGGAAGTGATTTCTGTGTCAAGATATGCAACCCTTAAATCAAAGGACAAAGACTCAGAGACTAAACCTATAAGTTCAAGCTCTAACCCCTTCATTTCTGATTCAGGTATATTAGCTACACCACCTCTATATATATCCGGATCAGTTGACTGAAATTGTAAGTTTTCATATTCATAAGTAAAGGCAGAAACATTTGCTCTCATACGTCCATCCATAAAGTCTGTTTTTAGTCCAACCTCATAGGCATCAATCATCTCACTTTCAAAGATTGGAAAAATTAATTGAGGTGCTGGAGCTGCTCCAAAACCTTCAGCATCCATAGGATAGCCGAAAGTTAAGTTACTTCCTCCCGGTTTAAAACCTTTAGTGTAAGAGATATAAACCATAGTGTTCTCATCGACATCATATTCATAGGCAAGTCTTCCTGTGGTTTCATCTAAATCATCTGAAATGAGAAATGTTTGAAGTCCAAAGAAATTAGTCACATCACTTGAAAATTCATCTTCAGTATATCTCATACCAAAAACAACCCTGTTGGCTTCATTTATATTGACAGTTGCCTGACCATAGACGGATTGTGATTCCCTTTTAGGATAAGCTTCTGATACAAAACCTAGTTCAGCATCGTACGCAGCAAAACAAATTCCTTCAAATGGATTAGTTGCACAAACTGGTGCATGAGCATAAGGAGTAAACTGACCATCCATAAGAGAAGCCTGTTTATTGTTGTTAACATCTTTTACTTCATAAATATTATTTTCAATCTCATGATCAAAATAGAACGCTCCAAGAATCCAATCGGTATTTCCGAATAAGGGTTCATTTGAAATCAAGTTAATTTCAAAAGTTGAAGTTTCAACCAAAGAAGTTTCAGGTCTATATTCTGCTCTATTATAAGGAAAACCTTCCATGGGGCCATTAGCATGAACATCACCAAAGTTATGCCTATCGTTATCTCGACTTACATAGATATCGTCCTCTTGCATGCTCGCAAGAATCTTTAGATTTGCAAAACCTAAGTCCGTATTAAGAATTCCCGCAAATATTTCTGAGCTCAGCTCATAAACTGATGGTGAATCTTGCCTAAGTTTTCTGGGATCTTGAGTTGAGTCATCAAGACCTTTCATCGCAGCACCATTGTTCTCAGCTTCAAAGTATTGAGCAAATACTCTAAGAGTAGAAGTTTCGTTTAGGTCAAAAAGCCAATCAGACCTTATAGTAGTATGATGCGTGTCATCTAAATCTTGACCGGTCACTAAATTTTCAGAAAATCCATCTTGATCTGTGGTGACCCAAGAAAAACGAGTGGCGACATTGTCGGATAAAGGTATGTTTATTCCACCTCTAGCCTTAGCTAGATCATAATCCCCTAAAGTAAGGTCTACTTTTCCGTTTAAAGCGTCAAATGAAGGTAAAGTATTTATAACATTAACCGTTCCACCAGTAGAGTTTTGCCCAAAAAGGGTACCTTGAGGGCCTCTTAATACTTCGATTCTATCTAGATCTATAAAATCAGTTCTTAAAGAGAACTTAGAAGCAATAAATATACCATCCATATGCAATGCAACGGATGGTGCCGCTATAGCATTCTGGTTAGTTTCATCTCCAACACCACGTATAGAAATAATAGTCTTATAGCCTTCATTTTTTGCCACCGTAACCCCGGGAGCTATGGCGCTGAGACCAACAAAATCTACTATATTTTTTCTTTCTATTTCATCACTACTTAGAGCAGTTACAGCCTTAGAAACGTCTTGTAAACTTTCTACTCTTTTCTCTGCTGTAACAATAACTTCGTCAATTACCAACTCGTTAGAGAAGATATTTGAACTGATTGAAGTAATTGATAGCGCAAGTGAAATTGAGAGGAAAGACCTGAAAAGGGAATTTGATAATTTCATTAAAAATCCTTGTCTTGCAACCAAAAAGATATTCTACTCTTGGATAATTGACTTGCAAGAGCTAGTCTTAAGAAAGATGGATTATTTATAAAATTCTCCCTTAAATCACCTTTTTTCCACTCAATATCACTTTTTTTGTAAAAATTTTATAGTAACCATTTAATAAATCTTTAAAGTAACAAGAAAGGATATTTCAATTCATTATGAAACTTGCATTAGAAAAATTTTTTGCTCTTGAAGCCCACAATACAAATATTCAAAAGGAAATATTAGCTGGGATAACTACATTTATTACCATGGCTTACATCATTTTTGTTAACCCTCAGATGATGGCTCAATCAGGAATGGATTATGGTGCAATATTTGTTGGCACTTGCCTAGCTGCTGCTTTCGCTTGTTTGTTTATGGGTCTATATGCGAATTGGCCAGTCGGTCTTGCTCCCGGCATGGGATTAAATGCCTTTTTTACTTACTCAGTTGTTGGTGAAATGGGATACTCATGGGAAGTTGCTTTAGGAGCAGTCTTTATAGCAGGCATTCTATTTTTCGTCATGAGCATAACCCCCTTAAGAAGATGGATGTTAGATAGCATCCCTTTAAATCTAAGGATTGCAATGGGCGCAGGAGTTGGCTTATTCATTGGATTTATTGGACTTAAGAATGGCGGTATCATTGTTGCTAATGGCGCTACTTTTTTAAGCTTAGGAGATTTTACAAACCCAAGTACTTTATTGGCAGGTCTAGGCTTTTTACTTATTTCGATACTCTCCATAAGAAAAATACCCGGAGCAATCATCATTGGAATATTGACGGTAACCTTAATGAGTATTTTTTTAAACCTCATTGAGTTTGATGGTATTTTTGCACTTCCTCCTGATGTCACTCCAGTTCTGGTGGAGTTAGATATTCTTGGAGCTTTAGATGTAACAATGATTAGCGTAATTGTGTCATTTCTTTTTGTAAATCTATTTGATACAGCTGGTACTCTATTCGGTGTTGCAACTAGAGCAAATCTGATAGAAGAGTCTGGGGACATTAAAGATTTAGACAAAGCACTAAAGGTTGACAGTAGCTCTAGTGTCTTTGGATCTTTTCTGGGTTGTGCTCCTATAACAAGTTATGTTGAAAGTTCAGCAGGAATTGAAGCCGGGGGAAGGACTGGGATGACAGCAGTTGTTGTCGGAATCTTATTTCTCCTAGCCACCTTCCTTTCTCCTTTGGCAGCAGTTGTTCCTGCATATGCAACTGCAGGAGCTTTGATTTATGTTGCAATCTTAATGTTAAGTGGAATGGAAAGTCTGAATTGGGATGATCAATCAGAATTATTGCCTGCATTAATTATGGTAGTTATGATCCCGCTGACATTCTCTATAGCAAATGGTATCGCGCTAGGATTTTTAGCTTATGTATCCATAAAAGTATTTGTAGGCGAAATCAGTAAGATCTCTTCTGGAGCCTGGTTCCTGACTTTAATATTTGTAGCTAAATTTATTTTTCTATAAGACTAAAGTTTTATATCACTAGCATCATGTCTCTCTAAGATTTCTTTATCTTCTGGACTATTAGGTTTTCTGTTAACTAAGGAACCTCTTTTATAAGCTGGACGTTCAGTTATTTGCTTAGCCCATCGACCTAGATTCTTATAAGACTCTACTTCAAGAAATTCTGAAGCACCGTAAGCATTATTTAGAACTAAAGTTCCATACCAAGAATGAATAGCTATGTCTGAAATGTTGTACTCTTCTCCACAGATATATTCTCTTGCATCTAAATTTTTATCCAATAAATCTAGTTGACGCTTTACTTCCATAGCATATCTATTAATAGGATATTCATATTTTTCAGGAGCATAGGCATAAAAATGACCAAAGCCGCCGCCTAAGTAAGGAGCACTTCCCATCTGCCAAAAGATCCATGACATACACTCTGCTCTAGCCGAGGGATCTGTTGGAAGAAATTCTCCAAACTTTTCAGCCAAATAAACCAATATGGCTCCTGATTCAAATACACGAGTTGAAGGATCTGTGCTTGTATCAAGTAATGCAGGTATTTTTGAATTTGGGTTTATATCTACGAAACCGCTACTAAATTGTGCACCTTCCCCAATATTAATTAAAAATGCATCATATTCAGCTCCCTCATAACCTAAAGATAAAAGTTCTTCTAATAAAATAGTTACCTTGATCCCATTAGGGGTACCTAAGGAGTAAAGTTGAAGTGGGTGTTTGCCAACAGGTAATTCCTTTTCATGAGTAGCCCCTGCTGTTGGTTTATTTATATTCGCAAACCTTCCTCCGCTTTCAGCGTCCCAAGTCCAAACCTTAGGTGGCACATATTCTGATGAATTACTCATACAAGCTCCTTTATTAACAATACTTAGATGTAAACTTTAATAACTTTATTCTTTATAGGAAAGTTAAAGTAAAGAATAACTCACTCAAAGCCTCTTTGTAAGATATATTAATAATTAACCTTGAATCATTGAAATTTTAAAAAAAATTGATATAAAAGATTTATGAATTTACTAAATAACCAAGACTTAAAATGGAGACATTACAAGGATGATAAAAA
>JADHSF010000025.1 GCA_016777005.1 SAR86 cluster bacterium
GTATCCAAAAAATAAGAATGGCAATGCTAATAAAAAAAGTGGCCATACCAATAGACAGATCAGATCGAGTTGAGATGCCTTGAGCTAATACTGTCCAAGGGCTTACCCCCGAGCCGCTTCCTATGATTATTGCTTCACCCAAACCGAACAAAAAAAGTCCAATTATCAACATGCCCATAGTTTTAAGCCTAGGTTTAGTATTCAGTGGAAACTCTGAACTCCAGCTTAGAGAAGGAACCGCTTTGATAGAGAAAATTCTACTTAGAAACCTCATGACGCTTATAAATTATGGTTTAAATTGGGATAAATGTAGTTTACTCTGATGACGATTAACAAAGGAAATTTATTATGATTACATTAATTCTTCTGGCTTTAGTATTAACCTTGATTCAACTTATGACTCCAGCATTTCTTAACAGTAAAAATTTAGAGTTTCTTATTTCAAATAGAGAAGGTTCTGTAGAAGAAGCACCTATTGTTGGTCGAACTAGAAGAGCTGGATCGAATATCCTAGAAACCCTCCCCGCATTTTTAGCTTTAGCCATACTCTCAATGATGCTTGAAGTAGAAAATTATAATCTAGCAATGTTCTGGATAGGCTCTAGAGTAATTTATTACTTCTCCTACATGTTTGGTGTTTTATATTTAAGAACAATAATTTGGTTTGTATCAATAGTTTGTTTGGCAATGATGGGTATTGCGCTTATCTGAAGTTAAGTGAGTTATTTCTTTTCAGAAATAGAACAGCAACAATATCTTGATGATGGGTTTGTTTTTAGAGAAAGTCAGTTTTCTCAAGAAGAAATTATTTCATTTAGAAAAATTTTTGAGGCTACGGTTGAGAAAGCACACTCAATATCGGATAAAGGAAAAGAGTATTTCTTAGATAAAAAAAGATTCGTTGATATTGATTATTTAACACTTCAGTATGAGCCCGAGCCTCATGATCAATACTTGAAGGTAATAGAGCCAGCGCACTACCTTCATGATGGGTTAGATGACGTCACTTCAGATAGCAGAATAACTGATCCAATTAAATCTATTCTTTCCACCAATGAAATCAGCCTTTGGACAGACAAATTAAATCTTAAAAGGCCTAAAGTTGGATCGGGATTTGGTTGGCATCAAGATTCTCCCTACTGGGTTCATGATAGCGAAGATGTAGAGTCTCTTCCCAATGTTTATATCTGTCTTGATGATGCTGATCAATCTAATGGATGTTTCAGTGTTATTAAAGGAAGTCATAAGCAGGGGTGCTTGCCTGGAACATTTGATAATTCTCAATTAGGGGGTTTTTATACAGATAAGGATTTCTTCAATATTGCAGATGCAGTGGATCTTGTAGCAAGTGCAGGGTCTCTCATATTCTTTAATCAACATATTGTTCACGGCTCAACACCAAATAACTCCGATCAAGAGAGAAGGGCATACATAGTTACCTATCAGCCTAAAGATAGGGCAATGTTAAAATCAAGAAAAGTAAAAAATATAAAGATAGTCTAGGAAGCTTTTCTCCAAGCACCTCTTTTTATCGAAATAAAGATGGTGACTCCAAAAATCATCATGGCTATAGAAGAAGAAAGGAATATTGACTCTATTCCAAGCCCTAGCCAGTAAACAGATACGCTGCCACCAATACTGGCAATTAAGAATCTTGCTACTGTAGCAATAGTTGGCCACTTCATGGCATTAGCTCCTTGCGATGCAAAATACAGAGAAAGCCCCACACCTTGAAAGATATAAAAGGGACCAACAAGCTGGATATATGTTTTTGTTACTTCAAAAGCTTTTGGGTCATTAGTGAAATATTGAATCCAAAGATCAGGAAATAGAGCTAAAGTGAGTCCTATAAAGATAGAAACTATTCCCGCAGTAGAGCCCCCATAGATTCCGACGGTTTCAGCTCTTTCAATATTGTTTGCTCCAATATTTGCTCCGACAATAGATGTCATGGCTGTTCCGATACCAAAAATTAATGGGATCATTAAAAACTCTACTCTAGATCCAATCCCATAGCCTGCTAGCGCTTCTGTGCCAAATGTTCCTACTAATCCAGTAAGAACTAATATCGTTCCCACTGTAAGCAGTGGTGAGGCTGATGCAGGCATTGCTACCTCAAATATGTTGGAGAAAAGCTTTTTACTCATTATAAATTGGCTTCTTTTTAACCTGGCCGGAACAGATTTACCAAAAAGCTTAATAAGGATTATCGATACCATCAATGAGCTGCTAATTAAGGTTGCAATGGCAGCTCCAGATACGCCAAACTTTGGGAATCCATACCAACCTAGAATAAATCCTCCTGAAAGTATGACTTGCAGAAAAGAAGCCACAATCATTAGGGTTGCCGGGAAGCGCATATTTCCCATTCCTCTAAGTGCGGCACTGAGGCTTCCAGAAAGCCATAAAAGCAAACCTCCAAAAAAGAGAATAGAACAATACGCATAAGATTGTTGAAGGATGTCATCTCTGCCGCCCAAAAGGTATAAAAGCTTGTGTCCAAAAAGAAGAAATAAGATTAGAAAGGTTAGAGCACCACAGACAGAAATGACTATGGAATGCCAAATTAGCTTTTCAGCCTTATCGATATCATTAGCACCCATACTTCTTGCTATTGCTGAACTTATTGCGCCACCAAGCGCACCTCCAGACATAGTTTGAGTGAGCATTAATAGTGGAAATGCTAGTGCCACAGCAGCTAGAGAGTTTGTTCCTAATTTGCTTATAAACCAGACTTCTGTGAGCACTACGATAGCCTGAATAAAAAATGCAATAGTATTTGGTGCTGACATCCTGATCAACAAAGGCATGACAGGGTGCGTAAGAAACTCTTGAGTTCTGTTGTCCACTAATCCTTTAGTTTATTTTCTTGTAGATTCTCTGACCAATTCCTCTGGTGTCACCAGCGTTTCATACTTATCTTTTGACTCACCAAATATTTTTTCTGGTGAGACTGATTCTAGCCTTCCTTCTTTATCTTCTGGATCAGAGAAGAAGCCAAGGACATAACCTCCTTTGGAATAACCAATTAAGGAGCGGAGTTCTGGACTAAAGTCCTTAGCAATTTCTGGTGGGCACGATAAATATTGATTTTCTTCCTGTCTTAACCAGCCTGGTGCATAGTGAAGGAAGACACCCAGCCTAGGACTATCAGTGTTATTTGTTCCGCCGCCATGTAAAACAGACCCTGTATAGATAAATACTGATCCTGCTTTCATTTCTGCATAAGCAATTTCCTCTGGAAGGGGCTCTCTATTTTTATCCCATTTATGTGAACCAGGCACAGCCTGAGTTGCACCATTTTCTTGAGTAAAGTCAGTAATTGCCCAAACAGTGCTCAGCTGCGTTTCTATTCTTCTTGGTATAAAACCACCCCAAACACCTCTATCTCTATGTAGGATTTGGCTAGTTTCACTAGGGCCTATTTGTATGGCCGAAGTGAAATGTAACTGATAATTCTCACAATGAGGACCTAAGAAGTCCTCAGCCATTTTATTAATTAATGGATTAAGCGCTAAGTCCTGACAAGTCTTAGACCTCGCCATAAGGGCCCCAACTCTTTTGGTTTCAAACCCGGTAAATTCATCTTGCCCGTTCCTGGTAACGGTTAAATAGGGCTTTAGGTCTTCTTTGATTAAGTTAATGGCCTCTGAAGTAATAAAGTCATCGATAATAAGGCCCGCATCTTCTTCTAGAATACTTAAGATTTCTTCAACTGGAGTATCAGCTGGTACGTGTTTAATTTTCCCCACAAAATTTAGTTTAAACTAAATGTTAGGAATATGTAATTTTAGAAATAGACAGAAAATTATTTATAAAAATTCTTTAATTTCTTGATCAATGAATTCGGCATCATCAGATGAGAAACCTGCGCCTGCTATGTGACCCCAGAGGGACGGAATTATTCTAAGTTTTACACCTGGTATCTTTTTAGCTTCTTGTGTTAAAGCTTCAATATGGAAATACATATCAGTTTCACTTGGCATATAAAGCACCTCCGCTTTTATAGATTTGAGAGCTTTTGAGTAGTCTCCATTAAATCCAGGTGTATTGCCTACATTATTATTTTGCCAAGTTCTTGCAAGAGCTATTAGGTTATTTGCATCCCAAGTAAGTACGAATTCCTCAAACCAGTTTATGACATCACTGGGGCTATTCAATTCCATTTCTTTATAAAGACCTTGTCTGTACCACTCCTGTGACCACCCCCAACTCGCCCAATGAGCTCCTCCTGCTCTCAGGCCTATTTCTGGAGGAGAATTATAATTACCTCCATTGAAAGAATTATCTGCCTGTATTGCTGCAATGAAACCTTCTAATCTTACTTGCCCATGGGGATATTCGACTGCAGAACCTGCAATTCCCACTATCTTCTCTACGAAATTTGGATAACTGACACCCCATTGAAATGCTTGTTGAGCTCCCATAGAAAAACCTACAACTCCATATATTTTTTTAACGCCAAAAACTTCAGTAACTAATTTATAACCAGCCTTAACATTATCTCTAATAGAGATCAGAGGGAAATTAGGCCCATTAAATGGTTCAGGAGTATTGCTAGGAGAGCTTGATAGACCATTTTGAAACATATCTGTGGCTACAATAAAATATTTATTTGGATCTAATGCTTTTCCGCTTTCAATGAGAAAATCAAACCCATGATGATTTCCAAGATAAGCAGATGGGACGATGATAAAGTTATTTTTTGCTTCATTTAATTCTCCATGAGTAACATACGAAAGTTTGGCATTCGGTAATATAGATCCACTCTCTAGAGAAAAGTCACCCAAATTGAATATTTGGTGTTGACCTTCAGAATAAGAAAATTGGGTAAAGGTTAAGAAGAGTATTAATAGTTTATATTGATTAAATTTTGTCATGTTTAGTTAAATATTGAATAAATCTAGTTTAAGTAGAATGCTTAGAGAATTTATTTGTAGCTTCTATTAATAAGTGAGTAGTCTCTTCTTCAAACGCTGAGTGACCAGAAAAAGGTGCAATTTTAAGTTCTGTTTCTGGCCATCTAGAATGTAATTCATAGGCAGTTGTAGGAGGGCAGACAACATCATATCTCCCCTGAACAATTACAGTTGGAATATGCCTAATAAGATCAATATTATCTAAAAGCTGACTTTCATTATCCAAAAATCCATTATTTACAAAATAATGATTCTCAATAAGGGCAAAAGCGAGAGCAAATTCACTATTAATTGAATCTTTTACCGCCTCGGGATTATGATTTATGAAGCTTGTAGAGGCCTCCCATTTAGACCATGCTTTAGCAGCCGAGAGTTTCTTTTCTTCATCATTGCCATTAAAAATATTTCTATAAGCCTCTATGAGATCTCCTCTTTTCTCTTCAGAAATTTCTTCTAGGAACCCTTGCCAGGCCTCTGGATATATTTCACTAGCTCCATATTGATAAAACCATTTAAGTTCTTTTTGTCTCAGCATGAAGATGCCTCTAAGGATTAGTTCAGTAACTCTTTCCGGATGACTCTGGGCATAAGCCAACGCAAGCGTGCTTCCCCAAGAACCTCCAAAGACAAGCCATTGATCAATCTTTAGTTTCTTACGGATTGATTCTATATCTTCTACTAGATGCCAAGTGGTATTATCCTCTAAGCAGGCATGAGGTTTGCTTTTGCCACATCCCCTTTGATCAAACAGTACTATCCTATATTTCTTTGGATCAAAGAATCTTCTAGAAAATCTTCCTGCTCCTCCACCTGGACCGCCATGCAAGAAGACTGCAGGCTTACCTTGGGGATTCCCACATTGCTCATAATAAATTTCATGTATTCCTTTATTTATATATCCAGAATCGTAAGGTTCGATTGGTGGATATAACTTATTTTTTTTCTTAAATAACTTCATCTATTTTTTTATAAAAATTAACAATATCCTCGATCAAAATAGGAATAACTTCTTTGGGTAAATTGTGACCCATGTTTTTGTAAACTTTAAATGCTGAGTTCGGAATCAGTTCTGCGGTAGCCCTTCCATAACTTACAGGTAATAGTGCATCATTTTCTCCATGAAGAACTAGTGTTGGTACTGAGATGTTTCTTGCAATATCAGATCTATCCCCAGCCTTAAAAATTGCAGTTAATTGTCTAGGCATTGCTCTTGGATAGAAGCCATATCCTCGCGCTCCCTCTTCATCAATATTTTCCATATTTCTTAGATTTTTTTGATTTCCATCTGAAATCTCAGATGTCTTTGGAATTCTAGAAGAAGACATAAGTGAAACTAAGCTGGTCGTTTTATCTGGATATTTGGAGGCGATTATTTGAGCTATCATCCCTCCCATAGAAGCACCAACTATATGAGCTTCTTCAATATCCAGGTGGTCTAATAAAGCAACTCCATCATAAGCCATATCTTCAAGTGTATAAGGTGCACTGAAACCAATACCTAAGGAATAAAGAAAGTATTTCCAATAAAGGTTAGGTTTTCCTAGCCTATCTAGCTTTTCACTCTCACCGGTGTCTCTATTGTCAAAGAGGACAACCCTGTACCCTGAATCAACAAGCCCGTTCACTATGGTTTCGCCCCAAACTTTATGAGATGCAAGAAGTCCCATTACCATTAAAACAGGCGGATCTGACTCCATACCAATACTTTTATAGGCAAGTGAGATTCCATTAATCTCTGCAATTGTTGCTTCTTGATCTAATGTATAGCTTGAACAAACATTTAGAGAAGCAAATAAAACAAGATAGACGACTAGTAATTTTTTCATTTATTTATCTAAATAACTAATCAATACTTTTTTCATTTAATTTTCTTCTAAGTAAGTATAAAGCTCCAGAAATTGCAAAACACATCAAAGAGGATAAAAGGTTCACTATGAGCAATTCCCCTTGGAAATTAGTCAATGAGGCAATTATTAAATAAACACCTATCAGTAAAAAGAAGGTACAAAAAAAGAAAAGTAAAAAAGATATAGTTTTAATCAACATATATCTTAGATTATAAAGTATCGATTTAGATTTGTATGCGGTGCTTAGAGACGGAGTAGAACCTTTAAAAAATCACTTAAGCTTCGTGAGGTTTAACTAAAAAGTCACTTGAGAAAATCTATTTGTCACATTGTGAATATACAGTTCGTGAATCAATAGATTTCTCCCCAGAGTTTATTGAACGGAGACTAAAGTCTGGTAGCCAAGCATGGATGCTTGGATGCTTGGCTGCTTCCTTCCATTCAATGCCACTTTGTCTTTACCAAGGAGCTTATTCAGAACAGGAAGACTTTGAGGAATTTGATGTAGTGGGGAAGTTTACTCTATGAGTTCTCTTGGCTTATTATCGTAAAGAACACAATTAACAGTAAATATTTCCTCAACTCTATATATATTAATATGTCTATCGTATCTGCACCAACTAGTCACAACAGCGTCAGCATTAAGGTAACTTTTATTGGCATATACATTAAATATATTATTCCTCTCACAGTTTTCACTCACTAGGAGTGAATGCTTTCCCGAAAAAACACTATCCTCCTTCAGGTCAATAAAGCAAATATTGTCCTTTGGACTAGCCCACAGACTAGTTGAAAGAAAGACACTGGTTATAAGTATTAATTTTACTAATCTGTAAATTTCAATCGATATCAATGTATTTAGTCCATTCCTCATCTTTTAAGTTATAAGATGAATCTAAATAGGATTTCATCATATGCTTTAAGGTTGGTTTCTTAGGCGTCGTCAATGGTTTCAAATCAGAATTGCCTTTTTTGTTATTGCAAACTTTGCATGATGTAGTGACATTCTCCCAAGAAGTACCGCCTCCTTTTGAAATTGGAATAACATGATCTAGAGTAAGGTCATTCTTTGGAAATTTTTCCTCGCAGTACTGGCAAACGTAGTTATCTCTGGAAAAAACATTAGACCTTGAAAACTTCACCTCTTTCTTGAGATTATGATAATTAGAGAGCATGATTATGCTCGGCACATTTAAGGCCACGCTTGGAGACCTGACGACCCAATCGCTGTGATCTTTCACAACGAAGACTTTTCGGTTTAAAGTCAGTTTAATAGCAGAATGCCAGTCGACAACTGAAAGTGGAAAAAAACTCAGAGGCCTTCCATCTCTATTCAATATCAAACAATCCGCAGACACTAAGATAAGATAATACTTTTTTTATAATTTACTATAGCAATAAAGTTACTTTCTGGTTACTTTTTTTCATCAGACCACAAACTTCCAGAGACTAGCAAGGTTAGTAGGGTGATGGTTAGAATTTTCATTTTCCGAGAGAAAGGTTAGAGTTTATAAATCCTGCTTTCAATAACCAATTACCTTCCTTATAAACCAATAAATAAGTAGCATCAGTGGCAGATAGGACTACCTCATCTTTATTAAGCCTTGAGAAATTAATATCCACCATCGCAGATAATTCATCAGCATATAGCAATTCAGATTCATTAATCTTTGAATAAGCCCAACCTTGTTTTCTTAGACCTTCGAAGTCTACCGAGTCACCATAGTTTTCCGATACGGTTTTGTTAGCTCCAATGAAAAAAACAAAAGGAGAATCTGAGGCATCATTGATTGCATCCTTGTCCGCACTATTAAATAACTCAAAGTATCTATACAGAGCTTCTTCAGGATTCTGTGCCAATAAGCTTCCAGAGATTAGCAAGGTTAGTAGGAGGGTGGTTAGGTGTTTCATTATTCGCCTCTTTGATGAATCCTTCAATCGTATATTATTTAATGATATAAACTCAAGGCCTATAGTGATAAGATTCTTACGTTAAAAATTTAGAATTCTATCTTTAAAGGAGTAATATCATGAGCAAAAAATTGCCAAAATTAATTTTACTTTCGTTATTAATATCTGCTGTCTCAGGACAAATTTATAGCTCTGAAGAAGAAGAGGTAGTTCAGTTTATAAAGGAATGGGCTTCCTTAGAAAGTGACCTTGATGCTCAAGCGAACTTAATAAGAGATGACAGGGTGATGATTTCTGGTTCAAATAAATGGCCTAATCAGGTTGATAATTTGATGATCCAAAAGGAAAGAAGGTCAGCGACTTTAAAAAGAGATCCTGATTGGAAAATCATACAAACTATTATTTCTCCTGAAGTCAGAATATATGGGAATGTTGCGGTTGCACATTTTCAAAGAAGATTTGATTTTATAGCGGGAGTAGGAGATGTTTCCCCGCCTGTTTTTAATCATGCAACTATGATTCTTATAAAAGAAAAAGGAAAATGGGGAATATCACATTCTCATTTTTCTCAGATTTAGAGTCTCAAGATCTTAGATTCAATAAATCCTGTTGAGAGGACAATTAGAAATATACCCATCAATCTATCTCCTCTTCATGAATCTTAAAGTACATCTTAGGTGGTGTTCTTTTATCAGCCTTACGACCATAGACTCCATTAGAAACAGTAGTGTCTTTGTTTAGCGCTAGGTCTCTTGGATTGGGTAGTTTCATTAGTATCTGCTAACAGGTAAAAATAAACCAAGGAAGTCGAGAATGAAGTAAACAATAATTCCAAAAATCCAACTGAGTGCAAACATGGCAAAAGCATTCATAACTAAGTCTTGATACGGCACTTCATGAGCAGACTTGCCGCTTATTAGGAAACTAATCACAGCAATCCCGTAACAGAGTAACCAACTAATAACTATTGCTGATAAAAATAATAAATTCATTAACAAATTCTCCTCGAAATACTCTACTACTTTACAAACCTTTTTGGCTAAAAATGTTTGAGCATATGTATATATAGGGAGGAGGGGGTATGGGCATCCTGCGTGGGGGTCAAAGAGGAGACGAAACTTACCCGAACAGATTCTTTGAATGCGAAAGGTTTTGATGTGTATGTGGTGACTATGTGGTGACTTTTACAATTTGGCTAATACACCAAAAATCTGAAACATGCTTGGGAAGTGGTGCCCAGAGGTGGAATCGAACCACCGACACAAGGATTTTCAGTCCTTAAGTATTAAATTAATTGTTGATTTAACAACATATTATACGTTTTATCATGATGCCTTTATGATGCCTTATGGTATAATACTCCCTTTTAAGATGCCTTACTGATGCCTGATAAACAAACACTAGCTAAACAAAGAATCTCTTATAACATTAATGAGACCTTAACCAAGGCTTCCTATAAAAAGTATAAACCAAAAGATAAAGATTATTTTGTAAGAGACACTAAGCTCGAAGGCTTTTGGATACGTATCTATCCTTCTGGAAAGAAAACTTATGGATGCTATGCACGTAAAGGGGGAGTTGGAAGACCAGTAAAAAACACCATTGGTGATTGTGAGCTTATAGATTTTGAAGATGCTAAAGCTAGGGCTAAAAAAGTAAGTCAGCAGATTAAGTACGAAGGCATAGTTCCAAAAGAGAAAGTTCAACAGGAAGCTTCAAAGCATAAGAACCTTTTTGATTTAGCAGAAGACTACTTCAAGGATAACAAAAATCTTTCCGAGCTTACTCAAGATGATTACCTGAGAAGAATGAGAAACAGAATGCCTTCTTTAGCAAAGATGCCTGTAACAGAAATAACCATTGATGATGTTATGGCTTGGTGGAGAAGTGCCGAAGGAACTAGAAGTGATGGTATTGCTTTTGGCTATGCAAGGAAGCTACTCGATAGGGCAGTAGCATTAAGCTATGTAAAAGATAACCCCTTTAGTTATGCAAAGATTCTGATTGGAGAACTACCTTCTATAAAACAGAAAGCTACCCATGTAGCCAAAGATGAGATTTTTGACTTCTTTAAAGCCTTGTCAGATAGTTCACCAGTTCATGGTGCTAGACCCTATCGAGGACAGATTACATCTGTTATGCGTGACTATCTTTTGTTCTTATTGCTGACTGGTAAACGAAGAACAGAAAGTCTTTCTCTCAAATGGGAGAACATAGATTTTAAACGTGGATTAATCACACTTGATAAAGGAAAGTTCGGAAAGGTAGATGTAGTTCCTATGACAGACATGCTATTTGCTATGTTGGATTACAGATTCAGAATGGAAGGTAAAACACAAGCTCAAAGAAAACATCCTCTATGGGTTTTTCAAAGCAGAGTTGGAGACAAGCATATAACCGACCCTGATAAAGCATTGAAAAAAATAGGCACGAACTCAGGTTTAAAATTTGGTCTGAGTTCTCATGATGTTAGAAGAACCTTTGCGACTGCAACCAGAGAACTAGGAATGCTACCTGAAGATTTAGCTGTTGCTTTGAATCATGGAAAAGCAAATGTAACTGAAGGCTATGTTGAAACTAATGTTGAATACAAAAGAAACAATCTTGAACAAGTAGCTTACTTCTACAACAAGCAGTCAGGAGGAATGATGAATCAGTTTCTAGTCCATTGGTATCAAGGCAATGAAGACTTCTTAGACCCAATGGAAGCAACCAAACCTAAACAGATGGATTTTCAAACTTCACGTATGCACTTACTTGGAAGACATCAGGATGAATTTCACGGATACGGACATCCTGAATGGAAGCCTAGTAGTGAATTAAAGAAGAAAGGATATAAAGAAACTACATAACTAAAACAAGTTTACAGGACTCTTTATTATTTATATTATTTATATTATTTAATATGTTAAAATATTCAATAAAAACAATAAGATAGTCAATAAAAACAAGGACTTTGCAGGGTTATTTAACCTCTCAAAATAATAGCTAAACGTATATAAATAAAGAGATAATTAATACTTATCTTTTAACTTTCCGGGGCTTATAAAGCTATATAGTCTTTATAGGTTATATATAACTTAATAGGTTTAACAGACTCTGGTGTTCTCCTAATGAGCCGTTTCTCTTAAACTAGGTCTTATGCCTTTTTTAAACCTACATCTAGACTCCGGGATTGATATAGAGCCAGACAGTCT
>JADHSF010000007.1 GCA_016777005.1 SAR86 cluster bacterium
GGTGAAGCAATAATCATAGGAAGCGGCTCGGGGGTAAGCCCTTGGACAGTATTAGCTCAAGGCATCTCAACTCGATCTGATCTGTCTATTGGTATGGCCACTTTTTTTATTAGCATTGCCATTCTTATTTTTTGGATACCTTTAAAACAGGTTCCTGGTATCGGAACAATACTAAATGCAATAATTATCGCTTCAGCTATAGATTTAACGCTTCCATATTTGCCCCAACCAGATGACATTACCTTTAAGATAATTCAAGCCTGTTTTGGTATTCTGGTAGTAGGCCTTGGCAGCGGAATATATCTATGTAGTAATTTAGGTCCAGGACCAAGAGATGGCCTCATGATAGGCCTACAAAAACAAACAAACACTTCACTACCAGCAATTAGGACGATTATCGAACTCTCAGCGGTTATTTCAGGATGGCTTCTTGGAGGAGTTGTTGGGGTGGGGACAATTCTATTTGTTTTTGGTATTGGGCCTTGTGTCGGTATAGGGCTTACTTTAGTAGAAAAGGTTTCAAAGAATTCTTGATCTAAATGACTTGAAAAGTAAGTTATTGTCTCTTCTAATGGACTATTAATAAATTTAAATAACTATGAAAAGAACTGTAACCATACCAGCCACGATTATCTCAATCCTTTTAGGAGTAATTATTGCCTATGCAGGAAGTCAAGGATCTGAAATTTATAATGGAATAGCATTATTTGCCCTGTGTGCATCTGTCAGTTATTTACTGCATTGGATAATTTTCATACCCTCATACATCTTTCAAACTGAGCATTATTTTGATCTTACCGGTTCAATTTCTTACCTTGCGGCGATAGGTCTAGGGTTTTATCTCAATCCATCCATGGATCCTAGAGATCTATTGATCGGTGCATTGATAGTTATCTGGGCTCTTAGACTTGGGTCATTTCTCTTTATGAGGGTCAAGCAAGATGGAAAAGATAATAGATTTACTGTTATGAAAACACAATTCCACTGGTACATCATGACATGGACAATAGGTGGTCTTTGGGTGTTTTTAACCATGGCTGCTGGCTTAGCTGCCATAACTTCGAATGTAAATGTTCCTCTAGGTGGTCTAGCCTATTTAGGGTTAGCTCTATGGATATTTGGTTTCTCTATTGAAGTCATAGCTGATAGACAAAAAAGAAACTTCAAAAAGCAGCAAAATAAAGATAAAGAATTTATTACTAGCGGTCTCTGGGCATGGTCTAGACATCCAAACTATTTTGGGGAAATCACGCTCTGGTTAGGTTTAACTCTAATAGCCCTACCTGTCTTAAATGGCTGGCAGCTAGTCACGTTAATATCTCCAATTTTTGTATATATATTACTCACAAGAATAAGTGGAATACCTATGCTAGAAAATAGAGGTAAGAAGAAATGGGGATCAGACCCTGAATACAACGACTATATAAATAAAACACCCTCTTTAATATTAAAAAAACCAAGTAAATAAGAATCAAGGAATAAATATGAGCGAAGATCAACAAAGCGGTGGCTGCTTATGTGGAAAAGTTAATTATCAATTCAATAAATCAGAAGCCTTATCAGCGCATCACTGCCATTGTAAGGATTGTCAAAAAAGTACTGGTAGCGGAAAGGCCACCATACTCTTAGTTCCCGATAGTTCATTAAATGTCGAAGGAGAATTAAAGTTTTTTACTGTAACTGGATCAGGAGGATCTCATATCTCAAGAGGTTTCTGTGCCGAGTGTGGTTCACCATTGATTTCCTTTGTACAAGAAAACTCAGATGTAAAATTCATAAAAGTTGGAAGCATAGATGATTCTTCATGGATTAATGCCGATTCAAACTTCTGGAGTTCTACAGCCAGTCAATGGTCTCCCGTTGATGAGGCTATCCATAGCTTCACTCACAATCCAGACTTCGCTTAAGCATTGAAACCCTCGGATCTCTACTCCAACTTAATAGAGGATGGACAGTTAAGCTTCGATAAAGAGCAGAGCATTCTCTTAAATAAATTCGATGAGTTAGGGCATGCCTTAACAAAACGGTCTAAATCCTGGTTTGGTAATAAAAAAATTAATGGTCTCTACATAAGAGGTGAGGTCGGGAGAGGGAAAACTCAAATGATGGATATTTTCTTTGAAACTCTTGATGTAGAGAAAAAAAAGAGGGTGCATTTTCATAGGTTTATGAAAAATCTTCATGACGAACTTGATAATATCTCCGGACAAAAAGATCCCCTAAAGATAGCAGCTAAAAATATTTCTAAAGAGACTGAAGTGCTGTGTTTTGACGAATTCTATGTCGAAGATATTGGAGACGCCATGCTCCTTGGGAGGTTTATTAATGAACTATTTGAAAATAAAGTAACCTTAATAACGACTTCAAATACTCATCCAGATAATCTGTATAAAGATGGGCTTCATAGAAGTAGGTTCCTATCGGCCATTGAGTCTATTAAAGAAAATTGTGAAATATATGAACTAAATTCTGCACAAGATTATCGATTACGCACACTTGAACAATTAGAAATATTTCTCATTGGTAAAAAAGATGGGGGTATAGAGGAGCTTGATTCAAATTTTTCTGAACTAACAAACAATGAATATCAAGAAAATAGGAATATTCAAATATTGGGAAGAAAAATAAAAACCATCAAACTATCAAAAGGTTCTGTTTGGTTATCTTTTCAAGAACTGTGTGAGGGTCCAAGGAGTGCTAAAGATTACATTGAGATATGCAGTGAATTCCACACTCTTTTTGTGTCCCATATTCCCATTCTGGGAGGGGAAAATGATGATTCTGCTAGAAGATTTATTGCCTTAATAGACGAATGCTACGAAAGAAATGTAAACCTGATACTCGCTCTGGAATCTGATCTAGATAGCCTTTATGCTGGTGAAAGACTTATTGAGCCATTCAAAAGAACGATTAGTAGGCTAGAAGAAATGAGGTCCAGAGAATATCTCTCAAAACCTCATTTAATATGATTAAACTGACTCTAGGACTTTAATTTCTGGCGCACCAGCCATAAAGCCACCCATTTGAGCTCCTAGCTCTTTGAAATAATCAGTTTTACCATGAGCCTCTTGAGCCTCTTGATCTTTATATCTCTCTAAGAAGACGTAAGTTGTATCATCCTCTTTATATAAATCATAATAAACAACGCCATCTTCATTAGCGTTCACTTTCTCAACTAACTGATTAGCAACAGCCTCAAAATCTGCACCTGATCCTTCTTTGATCTTTAAAGTAGCAACGATTCCTATCATTTTTTTCTCCCTTATTTTTGAATTAGATGTAGACTTTAGATACTTTCAAAAAAATAATCGAGCACTTTTTTAAGCATGGAAAATTTAGTTATAGTTGGGGCCGGACAATCTGCTATCCAATGCATTACTTCTTTGAGAAAAGAAGACTACCCCGGTTTAATCACTCTAGTAGGGGAAGAGGAACATCTGCCCTACCAAAGACCTCCTCTGTCGAAGGGTTTTCTTGAGGATACGGTCAGTAACGAGAGACTGTATTTTAAAAAACTAAAATTTTTTATTGAAAATAAAGTCCAACTTAAATTGGGTACTAAGGCTGAAGAAATCGATATTGAAAATAATAATATTCATTTATCAGATAATACAAAACTATCTTTCGATAAATTAGTATTCGCCACTGGAAGTAGTGTAAGAAAACTAGATTTCCCTGGAAAGGATTTAAATTCTATTCACTATCTTAGAGGGCTAGATGACGCCCTATCCATAAAAAAAGACCTACAAACTAGTCAAAATATTGTTGTTGTCGGGGCCGGATACATTGGCCTTGAGGTCGCCGCAATAGCTGCAAAGCAGAATAAATCTGTCACTGTCATTGAAATGGCTGACAGAGTCATGAATAGAACAGTTGATCCACAAATCTCAGATTACTACTTAAACTTACATCAAAAAAATGGAGTGACATTTAAGTTTAATACCAGTCTACAAGAGATCATTGGAACAAATAATCCTGAAAAAGTAGTCTGTTCTGATGGAAGTGAGGTTGCAGCAGATATGGTGGTAATAGGTGCAGGTATTATGCCTAATGTGGAGTTAGCAGAAAATGCGGGATTAAGCTGCGACAATGGAATTGTAGTTAATGAATTTGGTAAAACTGATCATGCAGATATATACGCATGTGGAGACTGTACCAATCATCCCAATAAGCTTCTTAATAAGAAAATCAGATTAGAATCAGTTCATAACGCAATGGAACAATCAAAAACTGTAGCGTCATCAATTATCAATCAATCTATAGCATATAACCAAATACCGTGGTTTTGGTCTGATCAGTATGACCATAAACTCCAGATAGTGGGTCTCTCTGGAGATCATGATAAAGTTATAATGAGAGGAGACATGAGCGAAGCTAAATTCATGTTGTTCTATACGAAAGATGAAAAGTTGATAGCCGTTGACGCCGTTAATAATTCAAAAGAGTTCTTAATTTGTAAGAAGCTAGTGGTAAATAAAGTTACAATAAAACCTGATGAAATATCTAATCCAGCCAAGAATCTAAATGATCTAATTGAATGAAAGAAATAATAAATACTGAATACGCCTTAGGCCAAGTTGTGAAGCATAAATACCTAGACTTCAGAGGTGTCATTTACGATGTGGATCCAGAGTTTAATAACACCGAAGAGTGGTATCAATCTATTCCAGCAGCTATCCGCCCAAAAAAAGACCAACCTTTTTATCATGTCTTTGCGGAAAATGACCAAGTCTTTTATTCGGCTTACGTATCACAACAAAACTTACTCGTTGATGACAGTAAGGTTCCGGTTGAACACCCTGATGTGCCAGTTTTCTTTGGTGGGTTCGATGGAGCGTCCTACGAAATACTGGAAAACAGTAAGAATTAAATCTATAAATCCGATTGTTCTTGGGCTACGCCAATGCAGCACAAAAATACATCCATTGCCATATCAAGCTCTTCTAATGTACAAGCGGTTGGTGCTATCCGTATATAAGAATCATCTGCATCGATGCCATAAGGATGAGTTGCTCCTGCGGGAGTTAACTTAAGCCCTAATTCAGATGCTAGTGATATGACTTTCTTGGCATTGCCATGCTTTGCCTCATAGAGAATAAAATAACCTCCAGCAGGTTTGGTCCAAGTTCCAAAGTCTTGTAACTGGAGCTTTTGATCTACAAGATCAAACTTAGGTTTTAAAATTTCTGCATGTTTTTTCATGTGCTCTCTTAGACTATTATCTTGAAAAAATCGGATATGCTTTGCTTGATTCAATTTATCTGGACCAATCATTAGAGATGAATAAAAAGGAAGAAATAGTTCTTGGTTTAATTTTGACATTGCAATGAAGCCTATTCCGGCACCAGCAAAAGTTATCTTGGAAGTCGATCCAAATTGGATGACAGAATCCTCACAATCTTTATCTTTAGCTAGGCTGAATATATCAGGCAGTAGGATTTGATCAGATAGATCGTGCACTGCGTAGGCATTATCCCAAAAAATAGTCCCTTTATTTTTTGATCTGCTAAATATGTCTAACAATCCTTCAATAACTTCTAAGCTATATACTTCGCCTGTAGGGTTAGAATATTTCGGTACGCACCAAATACCTTTAATAGACTCATCCGATTCAACCAATGTCCTTACTTCCTCTAAGTCTGGCCCCTCTCCCGTTAAGCTTATGGGGATCATATTAATGCCAAAAGTTTCACATAATTTGAAATGTCTATCATATCCAGGAACTGGACATAGCACTGAGACTCTCTCTTTATTATTCCAAGGGCCAGATTCATCACCTTGAATAAAAAGAAAGGATAGGAATTTAGACATCAATGACAGGCTGCTATTTCCTCCAGACCAAATGTAGTCTTCTGAGCATCCTAAAATTTCAGAACCTAGCTTTCTGCAGGCCTCTAAACCTTTTACCTCTCCATAATTCCTTATATCTATTCCATGCGATGAAAAACTCTTTTCATCGAAATTGATAAGGCTATTAGATAGATCTAACTGCTCCTCTGAAGGCTTGCCTCTGGTTAAATCCAGCGAAAGTTCTTTAGATTTAAGGACTTCAAACTGAGAAATATAATCCATTTACTAGTGTTAGATAATTAAAAAAACAAGATATTAACACTCCATGTTGATATTGGGTGAATAAATATATTTGATTAAATTTTATACAATATAGCCGAGCATCCACTCCAGCAACTTCTCTGAATTTAATTAACAACTTTATCCACATTTCTAGTGGATAATTATCATTAATCCGAAAGACAAGAAAGTTTAGAAATAGTACAATTCTCGTTTAAGTACATAGTTTTGACTAAAAAAACCTCACTTTACAAAAACCATCTAGACCTAAAAGCAAAAATGGTAGACTTCCACGGGTGGTCGATGCCCATCAATTACGGCTCTCAAATTAACGAACACATCAGCGTAAGAGAAGGATGTGGTATGTTTGATGTATCTCATATGACAATTCTTGACTTTAAAGGTGAAGATGTAGAAGTGTTTATCAGGAAGCTTATAGCTAATGATATATACAAACTTACTGAAGATTTCGAGGGGCTATATTCAGCGATGTTAAATGATCAGGGAGGTGTCATTGACGACTTGATAGCTTATAAAATGGATTTCGGCTACCGACTAGTGGTCAACTGCGCCACTAGAGGTGAAGACCTTAGATGGATTTCTCAAAATTCAAAAGACTTTAAAGTTGAAATGCAAGAACGTGATGATTTATCTATGATTGCAATACAAGGCCCTAAATCAGCCGAAGTATTATCTCAATGCCCTGCCCCTATCTTCAAAGCTCTCGAGTTAAAAAATAGACAACAAGGTGTCTACGGTAATGATATGTTCGCCGCTAAGACAGGCTATACAGGAGAATTAGGAATTGAGGTCTTACTGCCTCATGAACAGGCAATTAGTCTTTGGCAAAATGCAATCGAAGTTGGCGCTAATCCAGTAGGCTTGGCTGCAAGAGACACATTAAGATTAGAAGCTGGGATGAATTTATATGGTTTCGAAATGGATGACTCTATCACTCCATTTGAATGCAATATGTCATGGACGGTTGATTTCAGTGATGAAGAAAGAAATTTTTATGGCAAGGAGGCACTACTCAAATCGCGTCTTGAGAAAGATCAGCTTGAACTTGTGGGAATTATGCTCGAAGAGAGAGCCATATTAAGACAAGGAGAGAAGTTATATCTCGATGAGGCAAAAACTCTTGAAGGTATTATCACTAGTGGTACCTACTCTCCTACGCTCAAAAAACCTATTGGATTAGCCAGGATTCCAAAAAAAGATATCAATAATTGTTTTGCAGAAGTGAGGGGAAAGAAAATTTTTGCTAAAATTGGTAATCCAAAATTTATCAAAGAAGGCAAAGAAATATTTAAGGAAAGATTATGAGCACATCTAATGAAGTCAGGTATCTTGCAAGTCATGAATGGGGAAGAATTGATGAAGAGGGAATACTAACTGTAGGTATTAGTGAACATGCCCAAGACTTATTGGGCGATATAGTTTTTGTTGAGCTTCCAGATTTAGGAAAATCTTTAGATGCTGAAGAGGAATCTGCAATAGTAGAGTCGGTCAAAGCTGCTTCAGATGTATATTCTCCGTTATCAGGTGAAGTCATAGAAGTGAATGAAAAATTATTTGATGAACCCGAAATTGTAAATAACTCACCTTTCGAGGATGGATGGTTCTATAAAATTAAACTAGAAGATAGTTCAGCCTTCGAGGATTTAATGACAGAAGATGAATACAATGCTTCATGCGAAGAATAGCCAGATTAACCTTTGACTAATTTAAAAAAAAATAACCTTTTCTCTAAGAGACATATAGGAGCTAATGCAAAAGATAATGCTTATATGCTTGAATCTATTGGATTTAGTTCAATGGATGAATTTATCAACACCGTCGTTCCTTCAAATATACTTGAAAAAAATAAAGTTGAAATAGGTGAGGAAAAGACCGAGGAAGAGGCTTTAGAAGAACTGAAAAAAATTGCTAAACAAAATAAAATTTTTAAAAATTATATTGGACAAGGCCACTACAGCACACATACACCAAAAGTTATTCTTAGAAATGTTTTTGAAAACCCTGGTTGGTACACTTCGTACACTCCTTATCAGCCCGAGATCTCTCAAGGAAGATTAGAAGCACTGATAAATTTCCAAACCATGGTCAGTGATTTGACTGGAATGGATATCGCAAATGCCTCACTATTAGATGAAGCAACAGCTGCAGCTGAAGCTATGACTTTAGCTAAAAGAGTTACTAAATCTAATTCTGATATCTTTTATGTGGATGAAAACAGCTTTCAAAATACCATAAATGTCTTAGAAACTAGAGCCAAGCCACTTGGAATAAGACTTAAAATAGGTCCTCTAGAATTAGCTAAGAAAGAAGATTGTTATGGTGTCTTTATCCAATATCCAGGGTCAGATGGTCTCATTCAAAACCATGAAGAAATAGTAGAGTCAATTCATGCAAAAAAAGGTATTGCGGTTTTTGCAACCGACTTACTAGCCCTGACATTAATCAAGCCTCCTGGAGAAATGGGTGCAGATATAGTGATTGGCTCATCTCAAAGATTTGGAGTTCCATTGGGATGTGGCGGGCCACATGCTGCTTTCATGTCGGTCCGAGAAGACCTCAAGAGATCCCTGCCAGGGAGAATTGTTGGGGCTTCAGTAGATAATGCAGGCGATTTAGCTTACAGGCTTGCCTTACAGACTAGAGAACAGCATATAAGGAGAGAAAAGGCCACGAGTAATATCTGTACAGCCCAAGCCTTACTCGCCATCATGGCTGGATTCTATTCTCTACATCACGGCAAAGAGGGTTTAATAGAAATAGCAAAAAAGGTAAATATTCTAACGATTATTCTGAAAGAGAATTTATCACTCTTAGGGCTTGAGTCAAAAAATAAAGACTTTTTTGATACCTTAGTTATTGAAACAAAATCTCTAACTCATTCGATTCACGCAAGAGCAATTGAAAATGAGATCAATTTAAGGCGAATAGACTCTGAATCTCTAGGGGTCTCACTCGACGAAACTACAACACTAGATGATATAAAGATATTGGTTGAAATATTCTCCGGGTCAGCAGTGAATCTTCAAGAAACTCAAACTTCTTCTATTCCTGAAAATCTAACAAGACAATCAACATTTCTTGAACATAAAATTTTTAATCAATTTCACACTGAAACTGAAATGTTGAGATACATAAGAAAGTTATGTGATAAAGACATTGCACTAGATAGAGCCATGATACCTCTAGGTTCATGTACTATGAAGCTCAATGCAACTTCTGAGATGATACCTGTAAGTTGGCCAGAGTTTTCTAATATTCATCCTTTTGCTCCCAAAGATCAATTAGTTGGATATGCAAAACTTGTTGAAGACATGGAAGAAATGCTTTCCTTGCTAACTGGCTATGCTGCCATCTCCTTACAACCAAATGCTGGATCACAAGGAGAATATGCAGGCCTACTTGCTATCGATGCCTTTCATAAAAACAATAATGAAGCACATAGAGATATATGTCTCATTCCAAAATCTGCTCATGGCACTAATCCTGCTTCCGCTCAGATGGTCGGCTTAAAAGTGGTACCTGTTGATTGCGATGAGCATGGCAATATCGATCTACAGGACCTTAAAGAAAAAACTAAAACATACTCCAAGAATCTATCTTCTTTAATGATAACCTACCCCTCTACACATGGAGTCTTTGAAACTTCTGTAACAGAAGTATGTGAAATTATTCATTCCCATGGAGCCTTCGTTTACATCGATGGTGCTAATTTTAATGCCATGGTTGGTTTATGCTTCCCAGGAGCTTTTGGCGGGGATGTTTCTCATCTTAATCTACATAAGACGTTCTGCATTCCGCATGGAGGTGGTGGACCCGGCATAGGACCTATTGGAGTTGTTGAGAAACTAAAAGACTTTATTCCGTCCCATCATATGGAGAATAATGCCGTAGGACCTGTTTCAGGGACAGATTGGGGAAGCGCAAGTATCCTACCTATAAGCTGGATGTATATAAAAATGATGGGTACAGAAGGTCTTCTGAATGCTACTCAAAACGCAATACTCAATACAAATTATATTGCGGCTAGATTGAAAGATCATTATGAAATTCTTTATAAAGGTAAAAATGGTTTAGTCGCGCATGAATGCATCATCGATATAAGACCACTCAAGGAATTAGCTGGTATTGAGGTCGAAGATGTAGCAAAGAGATTAATCGATTATGGTTTTCATGCACCAACAATGTCTTGGCCCGTGGCAGGAACATTAATGATAGAGCCTACGGAAAGTGAATCTTTACAAGAATTAGATAGATTTTGTGAGGCTATGATTAAAATTAGAGAAGAGATAAAAGAGATAGAAAACGGCAACGCTTCAGTAGAAGATAATTTATTAAAAAATGCTCCACATACAGCCAAAATGTTAATAACCAATTCATGGGATCATGAATATGATCGCTCACAAGCGGCATATCCAGCTGAAGGTCTTCATGAAAATAAATACTGGCCTCCAGTAGGCAGGGTAGATAACGTTTATGGTGACAGAAATCTTATTTGTAGTTGCCCTTCCATGGAAGACTACGAGTAAGAGATCCTTGTATCATCGATAGACCATGATCTTTTCTCTGCTTCACTCCTAAGTTTCTTGTCTGGATTTACAACTGTAGATATATCGGCAAACTCTAGCAAAGGAAGATCATGTATAGAATCAGAATAGGCGTAAATATTTTTAAATTGTCTTGATTCCATCCAAATTTTTACCCTTCTCACCTTTTCTTCTGAGAAATTAGGAATCCCGTCTATCTTTCCAGTAAATTGATCTTCAGCGAACTCAGGATCTGTTCCAAAACTATCCTCAATGCCAAAATGATTAGCAATGTCCTCGACTAGAAAAGACAAAGAACCTGACGTAAGAATTTTTTTATCCCCCGCATGCCTCTTTAAGAGTTTGGTAGTTAAGTCATCGGTGAGTCTACTAACCACATCAGCTGAAAATATTTTTATTGATTCCTTTAGTTCTGACAGCTTCTTTCCCTTTAGAGGGCTTAAAAGAAACTCTGAATATTCGATGACATCTAGCTCTCCCCTTTTATAACTATCTGTAAAAACTTCCATCCTTTCAAAGAAAAGATTGTCAGTAATAAAGCCGTTTTGGTCCATAAACTTCACCCACTCTCCTTCGGTATCGCCATCAAAGAGGGTGTCATCTAAATCAAATAAAACTAATTTCATTTTTTTTATTATTATATGCAGGTAAGGATAAAAGTATGGAAAAAACATTATACAGACCAAATGCTGGCATAATTATTTTTAATAAAGAAGGTAAACTTCTCTGGTGCAAAAGAAAGACAGGAGATGGATGGCAGTTCCCTCAAGGGGGAATAGATGAAGGAGAGTCTCCTGAAAAAGCTATTATCAGAGAAACATATGAAGAAGTAGGACTGCACAAAAACCAAATTAAAATCATTAAAGAAAATAATAGATGGATCAAATACGACGTACCAAAAGAAAAAATTCCAAAATATTTTTCTCTAAAGAATAGAAATTTTAAAGGCCAAACTCAGAAATGGTTTTTGGCTGAATTCCTTGGACAAGATGATGACATTAACTTAAATCTCCATAGTCAGATAGAGTTTACCGAATGGACTTGGGCAAGCTACTGGCATCCAGTCGGTTCAGGAGTAGAGTTCAAAAGAGATGCGTACAGGAAGGTTTTAAAAGATTTTCTTCCCTTTTATGCTGATTACATAAAAAATAATCAGCCTTTAATGCTAAAAGAAAAATCTACACTCGAACCTTCTATTCCTTCTTTTAAATAAGTTAGTTCTGAAATAGATACATCGCCCGATGGACTGGAAGTAAATACAGTTGTGCACCTAGTGCCGTATATCGGAGATCTAATAAATCTATAAGGAATTTCCTCTCCATCTCTTATCTGGAGTTCTTTCTTTGTTTTTTCGTGAAGATTTCCATATTCTTTTTTCATAACATTAAAGGCTTTCTCTGCTGTAAAGCCTTCATGCAGAATATCATTTAAGTCATGCTTGATTGCTTCGGCTTTCTTAGTTGAAGCGTTCAGTGTTAGATTTCCTAAGGCATGTGTGCCTTCTGATATAAAGAAAATTCCTTCTAGTCTATTACATAAATAGAATAAGCCATTTTTGTCACCAACAATGAGGTTAAAACCCGCATATTCTTCTTTTTCTGCTGCTAGTTCTTCTAAGTAAGCCTTTGCAGATAATTGAGATTCTAGAAATCCTGTAACAAGCGATCCTCTAGAGACCTGATATTTATTATTATTATTTTCTTTAAGATTAGTAATTGCAGCAAACTTTCCTTCTCGGTTTGTGCCAAGCCAAGTACCTCCAGCCACTTCATCTCTTCCGGCAAGTATGGACTGATTTGGCCACCAGTGCATACCGGTAGTTTGTCTCTCATGATATTCATCTCTGTTAGCAATAATCTTAAAAAAATAAGAATCCTTACCTTGCCAATCTTTAGATTTTTCTACAGATAAAGCAATTAAACACATAAATTAGAGAGCGAAGAAGGACTTAATGATAAAATTGAGAATTGGAAATTCTACTCTATTTTTTACTTGGTACATTCTCAGGTGTTTTAGCTGGGTTATTTGGTATTGGAGGTGGAATAATCATTATTCCTACATTCTTTTATATATTTGCCTATCTTGGATTTCCTGAAGAAATTCTATCACATATGGTTTTAGGAAGTTCTCTTGGTGTCATAGTCTTCAGTTCAATATCTTCTACTTTCTCTCATCACACCAAAGGAGCCGTAAACTGGAAGCTAATAAGGATAGTAGCACCAAGTATAGTAATTGGATCCAGCCTGGGAGGCATTACAGCAGGCTATATAGAAAGCAATACCCTTCAAGGACTAGTTTCCCTTTTCTTGGTTGTTGCATCTATTCAATTAATATTTGAATTTCCCCCTCCATCTCAAAACCCTAAAACAAATTTAGCAGGTCCTGTTATAGCGGGCGCAGGTATTGGTTGGCTATCTGGTGTTTTTGGAATTGGAGGTGGTATATTTTCAGTTCCTTACTTCTACCACAGGGGGCTTAAGATGATGAATGCAATAGGGACTTCGGCTGCCTGTGGCATTCCAATCGCCTTGGCAGGATCAATCTCTTATATCTTTATTGGATATGGAAACATTAATTTACCCGAAAATAGTATTGGGTACATCTATCTACCCGCCACAATTATCGTAGGGCTAATGAGCTCCTTAACTGCTAAATACGGAGTAAATATTGCGCACCGTATGAAACAAAAAAAATTAAGAATAGGCTTTGCTTTTTTAGTTATGATAATGGCACTGAATCTCTTGATGCGATAGATGAACGAAAAAAATAATAAATACTGGAAAGCAAATCTTAAGATAGTTATTTCACTTTTAATAATTTGGTTTATATCGTCTTTTGGTTTTGGAATAATTTTTTCGGATTATCTTGATCAAATAAAATTTGGCGGTTTTAAATTGGGTTTTTGGTTTGCCCAACAAGGAAGTATCTATATTTTTGTGATACTTGTTTTTCTTTATGTTTGGCTCATGAAAAGACTTGATAAGAAATTTTCTGAAGAAGAAGATTCATGACTACTCAATTATTAACCTATATCTTTGTTGGAGCCACTTTTACTCTTTATATAGGAATCGCTTTATGGTCTAGAGCAAAATCAACAAATGACTTCTATATTGCAGGAAAAGGGGTTCATCCTATTGCAAATGGGATGGCTACTGCAGCAGATTGGATGTCAGCTGCTTCTTTCCTTTCAATGGCAGGCCTTATTGCCTTTTTAGGAAAAGATGGTTCGGTCTATTTAATGGGTTGGACTGGTGGGTATGTTTTACTGGCATTATTGCTAGCTCCATACCTAAGAAAATTTGGAAAATTTACAGTCCCTGATTTCATTGGGGAAAGATATTATTCTTCAACGGCCAGAAAATTGGCAGTTCTATGCCTTATTTTTATATCTTTTACCTACATAGCAGGCCAAATGAGAGGAGTTGGTATTGTATTCTCTAGATTTTTAGAAGTGGATATCAACACGGGCGTAATTGTTGGTATGGCGATCGTATTTTTCTATGCAGTGTTGGGTGGCATGAAGGGCATCACCTATACTCAGGTTGCACAATATTGTGTTTTGATTTTTGCTTATCTTGTTCCAGCAATATTTATTTCAATACTAATGACGGGTAAGGTCATACCTCAGATTGGATTTGGTAGTACGCTCGTTGACAGCCCAATATATCTTCTAGATAAACTCGATCAGGTCACAAGAGATCTGGGTTTTGTTGCCTATACTGAAAATGTAAAAACGAATATCGATATATTTTGTATAACTGCAGCATTAATGTTTGGAACGGCAGGTTTACCTCATGTCATCGTAAGGTTCTTCACCGTTCCGAGTGTAGGCGCTGCAAGACAGTCAGCAGGGTATGCTTTGATATTTATAGCCCTTTTGTATACCACTGCTCCTGCAGTCTCTGCCTTCGCTAGAATGAATTTAATTGATTCCATTCAAGATCAACCTTACAGCACTTCTCCAAATTGGTTTAAAAACTGGGAAGAAATAGGATTAATCGCTTGGAAAGACAAAAACGAAGATGGGAAAATAAAATATTCCTCAGGAAGTGCTCTTGAGGATATTAAACCTAAATATCTAGATGAAAGAGGTGAGTATGGTGAAAGGCTTCTACAGAATAAACCAAATCTCTCTAATGAGAATGAAATCTATATTGATAGAGATATCATCGTATTAGCAAACCCTGAAATTGCTCAATTACCTGGATGGGTAATAGCACTAGTTGCAGCAGGAGGTCTCGCTGCAGCCCTATCTACAGCTGCTGGTTTATTGCTTGTGATATCTTCATCTGTTTCCCACGATCTATTGAAAAAAACTTATATGCCTCAAATTACTGAGAAGCAAGAACTGAGGTATGCAAGGATCTCTGCTGCTGTAGCTATTGGCATAGCCGGTATATTTGGCATCTACCCTCCTGCTTTTGTAGCTCAGGTTGTTGCTTTTGCATTTGGACTTGCCGCAGCAACTTTCTTTCCTGCACTTTTCCTTGGAATATTCTATAAAAGACTCAACAAAGAAGGAGCAATTACGGGAATGCTCCTAGGACTCATATTTACTGCGTCTTATATTATCTACTTTAAGTTTATTAACCCTGCAATAAATAATAGTGATTTCTGGTTCATGGGAATTTCTCCTGAAGGAATTGGTAGTGTTGGCATGCTATTAAATTTTATTATTGCTTTATCTGTCTCAAGCTTGACAAAACCACCTCCAGACGAAGTTTTAGAACTGGTTGATGACATTAGAAGACCTTAATGATACTACCTGAAATTGATCCAGTAGCACTTCAAATTGGGCCTATTGCCATAAGATGGTATGGACTAACTTGGCTGGCCGCATTTTATGCCATTTATTTTCTGATAAGACGATATCAAAAGGATTTAAATTTAGATCAAGTCAGTGACTTAATGTTTTATAGCCTTCTAGGAGCAATAATAGGAGGAAGGGCTGGTTATGTATTCTTTTACTCTATAGATCAATTCATTAACAACCCTTTCTCTATATTTTTTATTTGGCAAGGCGGTCTATCTTTTCATGGTGGACTAGTTGGCGTATTAATTGCTTGTTTCTGGTTATCAAAAAGCTGGAAGATAGATTTCTTTTGGTTAATGGATAGAGTAGCTCTTTTTGTTCCCCCTGGTCTTGGGTTTGTTAGATTAGGAAATTTTATGAACTCTGAATTACTTGGCAGACCAACTGACTTGAGCTGGGGTATTATTTTTCCCTCTGATCCTCTTGGAATAACTAGACATCCTTCCCAACTCTATCAGGCTTTTGGAGAAGGAATTTTACTTTTTATCTATATGCTTTGGATTGCAAAGAAACCCAAACCTACAATGAATATTTCAGGTCATTTTCTTCTAGGTTATGGCTTGATAAGATTTCTGACTGAGTTCTTCAGGACACCTGATCAACATATTGGCTTTACCGCCTTTGATGTTTTAACTAGGGGACAGATGCTCTGCTTGCCTATGATAGTAATTGGCATAATTCTAATTTATTATTCATATAGAAAACAAACTTAAATTAATGGAACAATATTTAGACTTACTTAAAGAAATTAAAACGAAGGGTACCAAGAAAGAGGACAGAACGGGTACTGGGACAATCAGTATTTTTGGCCATCAAATGAGATTCAATTTACAAGATGGTTTTCCACTTGTGACTACTAAAAAAGTTAACTTCGATGCAATTCTCCACGAACTCCTATGGTTCATAAATGGAGATACAAACATAAGATATTTAGTTAAAAATAAGGTGAATATATGGAATGAATGGCCTTTTCAGAGTTGGCTAGAAACAACCGGCCAAGCGGATAAAATTACTATGCACTCTAGTGAATGGCAGGCAAAGTTACGTGAATTTATAGAGCTTATAAAAGAGGATGATAAATTTTCTGAGAAATACGGAGATCTTGGTCCTGTTTATGGTAAACAATGGAGAGATTTCGAAGGCATAGATCAACTCAGTCAAGTCATTGAAGATATTAAAAGTAATCCAAACTCTCGACGACATATAGTTTCAGCCTGGAACCCTAAAGAAATTCCAATAATGATAAAGTCTGGACTGCCACCTTGTCATACTTTATTCCAGTTCTACGTAAACGAAAATAAACTTTCCTGCCAGTTGTATCAAAGGAGTGCTGATGTATTCTTAGGTGTGCCCTATAACATAGCATCCTACGGGCTGCTGACTTGCATGATCGCTTCTGTAACCGGCTTAGAACCTGGAGAATTCGTTCACTCTCTAGGAGATACTCATATATATCTAAACCACTTAGATCAAGTTGAGGAACAGCTTTCTAGAGAACCACATATACTCCCTAAATTAAGAATAAATAAAAAGACTTCTATATTTGATTATAGTTACGAAGATTTTGAATTATTAAATTATGATTCTCATCCTTTTATTAGTGCGCCGATAGCCGTTTAATGGAAATTATTTTAATTGCAGCCGTTGATCAAAATTTAGCTATAGGAAAAGATGGTGGCATACCCTGGGATATAAAAGAAGATCTTAAGTTCTTCAGAGAAAAGACTCAGAATAGTGCGATCATCATGGGTAGAGCAACCTTTGATTCTATAGGAAGACCTCTTCCAAATAGAAAAAACATAGTTATGACTAGATCTCCTCAAGACAGAGAAGGTGTTACAGAAGTAACCTCTGTTGAAGATGCAATAGATGAAGCAAAAATATTTTCACAAACAATAAATATTATAGGTGGAGAGTATATTTATAAAGAATTCCTGCCTATTGCAACAAAATTGATTATTACCGAGGTTGGTTTAAATATTAATTCACCGGATGCTTATTTTCCGGAATGGAGCACTGAAGAATGGAAAGAAGTGTCTAGAACGGATAGCTCTGAGAATGGTATTAAATTTAGTTTCGTAGAATATCTTAAAATCTAAACGCCTAGGGCCTTTCGTTTAAGCTTCAGGGCTTCTACCCTCTCCTCTTCGCCTTCAGTATAAGTTACCCATTTTCTTGCCTGATCTTGGACTCTTTTCTTTTTCTCTTTCTGTTTCTGTTTCTTGTCATCGAACTGTTTTTCAGCGACATCTATGCATTTTCTAAAGGCAGTAATGGCTGATTCCCATTTTTGGTTCTCAAAATTAATTTGTCCTAGTAGCATAAATGCAGCAGCCTCATCCTTAAGTTTCCCTTTTTTTATTCCCTGTCTTATAGCATTTTCAGCTTCAGAGAATTCATCCAAACTGAAATGCACTTGGCCTAAAAATATATATAGCTCACCTTCTTTAGATTTAATGGCAGCCTTTTCATAATAAGGTTTGGCTTTTTCAAGTTCCTTAGAAGCATGCCAATATTGAGCTGCTGCTTTCAGAGTCTTTTCTTCTTTTTTTACTATGCCTTGATTTAATCCGTCTTCAATCACCCTTGCAGCTTTGCGAGGATTCTCAAACATGAATAATAATTGGGAGAGAGCAGTAAACTCTCTTTGTTTGTCTAGAAGCCTGTCATCATAAGCAGCCTCTAAAGCCCCCATCTGATCCATTTGTCTATCTCTCTGACCATAAAGACCCGAAAGGTTTGTCCAATATCTCTTTTTAGGATAGTGCTGAACTAGAATTTCATAAATGGGTAACACTTCTAAATCTTTCTTCAGCTCAGAATATAAGGCCATTTTTAAAAGATAATGATTTTCTTTCGCCACTCCTTTTCGTGTTTCCCCAGTCTCAATCATTTCCCCAGTTTCATTACCTTCAGCATCTAGAACTGCTACCTTAATTGCAATATCTTGGGATTCTTGAATGTTGATTGCAGTATCAATAGCTTCAACTGATTTTTGGAAATCTTCTAGCTGATAATAAGCTTGTGCCAGCAATCCATATCCATCAGAACTTGGAAGCTCTTCTAACTCTAACCACTCTAGAAGGTAATTAATTGCTGATCTATAGTCTTCAGCAATATATGAAAGCTGCGATAATGAAAACAAAGCCCCTAATCTTTCTTGATCAGTTGAATCTTTTTCAGACATCAGATTCTTATAGGCACCTTCAGCAAGACCATATTTTTCTTGAGAAAAGAAAATGTATCCTTGATAGTAATACATCTTAGATCGATCAGTACTAGTAAACTTAGAATCGACTACAGCTACTGGCTGTAACGCAAGGAGAGCAGCTTCCCACTGCTCCTCTTCAATCATAGGAACCATAGTTTGAAGAATCCTTTGCATCTTCTTACTAGGCAATTTTGTGCGTCTTCTTTTTTTCTCCTTCTTCTGATCGTCTTCCGCTGCTTCTACAGAAGCTCCTTTATAATCTAATGGTGAGACTCCTAAAGCAACAGGCAATAAACTTATTACTGTGGCAACTAAAAGTAATTTTAAAGAGTAACTTAATCTAATCATAACAATCTACGCACATCCCTCGGGAGTATAATCCGCTGGTTTACCTGGGTCATCAATCTTGAAAACAATAATTGTTCTTACATTAGGCACTTCTATAGCTTCACCATCTCTTATTTGAGGTTTATATTTATATTTTAGAGCTGATCTTATTGCAGCACGATCAAAAATTCCTGGAGGTACTGACCATTCAACTTCAGGTTCTTTGGTAGATCCTACCTTTGTAACGGTGAATTTCAACATTACACATCCTTCTATGCCTCTCTCAAGTGCTCTTCTAGGATAGACCGGTGGTACTTGGAAAATAGGAACATAGGATCCATCAGCAAAAACACCAGCTTTTTTTCCCTTGAAACTCAGATTTGGCCTTGCAGAGGAGGCATCTAAATCTGCAGGAGGTGTCATATCAAACTCTGGTGGCATTGTCTCTGGTGGCGGCTCTTCTTCTTGAGGGCGCTCCATGTCCATCATTAATTCTAGTTCTCTTTCTGGCATCGTTACATCAGCAATTTTGAAAGACTTATCGTCTAACTCTACATCACCGACATCTATTAATGCTTGCATGACATAAAAAATTACCACTGTTAAAAAAAATGATGAAGTTAAGGTTGCCCCTAACATTTTTAAATTTTGTTCAGCAAAAAATCCCATAAATTTTAAAACTTAGGTTCAGATGCTAAGGAGATGGCATAAACACCAGCTTCTCTAGATTGATCCATTACTTGGATAATAGCATCAGCTTGAGCCTTCTCATCAGCCTGAATAACCACTGATCCTTGAGGATTATCAGCAAGAAGTTTTGTTATGTTTGCCTTTACTTGCCTAACATCCACTCTTCTTCCGTCTATCCAAATATCGTTAGTCGCTCCGATAGCAATAAGTATGGCTGCGTTTTCTTGAATATTTGAAGTTTCTGCATCGGGTCTATTGACTTCTAAACCAGGCTCTTTAATGAAATTCGCAGTTACGATAAAAAAGATTAAAAGAATAAACACTACATCTAACATGGGAGTTAAATTGATATCTTCTTCTTCCGCTACTGCACTACTGATTGGTGATCTTCTCATAATTAATTTCCTATTCTGCAACTAGTCGATCGACTAGTAAATCTTTCTCTTTTTGAGCTTTATTCACTAAAAATTGATTGGCTAAAGTTCCTGTCAAAGCTACCGCTAAACCTGCCATAGCAGGAATAGTTGATCTAGAAACACCACCAGCCATTGCCTTAGCATCTCCCCCACCCGTTACAGCGAGTAAGTGAAAAACCTCTATCATTCCAGTGATAGTTCCAAACAATCCAAAAAGAGGTGCTATACCAACACACATTTTTATTAAACTTAGGTTTTGATCAATTCTTATTGTATTCTCAGAAATGAGCATATCTCTTATAGCTTTTGAATTCCAAGAACTCTTATCCTGTCTTGTTTCCCATTCTGCCACTGAAATTCCTAAATAATTTTTGTGAGTTAGGTAATAAAACCACATTCTTTCAAAAATCAGGAACCACATGACAAAAGCTAAAAGTCCAATTAAGTAAAGTACATCTCCACCCCTTTGCATAAAAGCAAAGAGAGCATCTGAGAAGTTATAAAAAAACTGCATTATCTATTTCTTTATAAATATTATTTAGTTCCCTCTGAGCGTTTCGCTGCCATTCCTGTGCTATGTTCTTCTATAGTACCTAATACTCCTCTAGAAATATTATTGACTGTTGCATACATAAAAGTAGTAGGTATGGCCACCATGAGACCCAACCAAGTCGTTACCAGGGCAGTAGAAATACCACTTGCCATAGTCTTAGGATCTCCAGTACCAAACAAGGTGATCATAGTAAACGTTTCGATCATTCCTATAATTGTTCCGAATAGACCCATTAGAGGTGCAACTACTGAAACAATCTTCAGAACCCAATTCAGTCCTTCTACACTTGGTCTTTCTTTAAGAATTTGTTCAGCCATCTTCAACTCTAAAGTTTCTGTATCAGCTTCTTTATCTTCTTCAGCAATCCTCAAGATTCTGCCTAGTGCATTGTCATCAGTTAACGTTGCTGATTCAGCTTGTGCTCTAACGGAGCCTCTTATGGCCCAAAGCTCATAAAATCTCCAAATAAATAGTAATGTTGATAGTGATCCGATAATCATTAATATAGTACCAACAGCGCCACCTTCTTGCATTTTTCCCCATGTACCAGGCATAGATATCAAACTTGCAAGCAATGAACCGCCCTGTGGGCCTGTGGGATCAACTGCAAATTGAACTGGGAAGGTGTCTCCACTTAGAAGATCAGAAGACTGAGATGTATATCTTCCTGCAGGCTGAGCAGATAACTCAGAATAAGAGCCTCGAGAAGGAGAATATGTTAGATACTGACCGTCGGATACAACATTAAAGTTTCCTATCCTTACAACATCTCTATTTTCCACATTACCATCTGTAGTGATAACCTCTGTGTTGAACTTAACCACTTCACCAGAAGCATTTATTTCTCTTTGCAGTTCATACCAAAGTGTTTCGAGCTCTTCTATAGAAGCCAATTTAATTCCTTCGTTCATTTTTGAACCAAGAGCTGTCATAAACTCTTCTCGGTCTTTACCGAATTGAGCAGCAGTGATAGAAGACTCCATTATGTTTCTAGCTTCAGTTGTATTGCCAGCTATGTGTCCAAATATTTCATTCAAAGAGCCTAATCTTTCTCTTAATTGCTCTTCTGCTACTACTAATAGAGCTTCATTTGCTTCAAACTGTTGTTCCAATCTAGCAGCTTCTCTCTCTAGTCTTGCTCTTTCATCCTTTGCATCAGAAAGAAGTTTAGCTTGTTTATTTTTTTCATTACGAAATTCGTTTTCCCTGTCTCTTTGCTGCCTAGTATCTGCAAATTGACCTTGCCTTACTATTTCTAGAAGCTCTTGAGGGTTGGAAGGTGTTGCAGCTTCTTCTTCAACATCTTCTGCATAGGCAATAAAAGATACAAGACCAAAGCTAATAATAAATATAAAAAGTTTCATTTTGTTCATTTTAGTTAGTCTCCGTAGGTGCCGGTAAAGGCAGTTCCATTAAATCGACAGTAGCCAATTTATTTGCGATTCTTAAACCTCTTCGAGTTGGGTTTCTATAGCTGTTATCAAGCTCAACCCAAGATCTTGTTTCGTTGTTCCATGCATGAGTTTGGGTCTCATCAGCCGTCTGAAAAACCATTGCTAATCTGCCAACTCTCAAGATGTTACCTTCTCTTAATTCACCATCAATTATTATGCTGTCTTTGTATGCATCGAGCTTCCTGCCGTACTCAGCCTCTACATTAAATGCCTCTAAGACCTGTCTTAATCCTTCAGCAGGAGAGACGGTTGGGTTATCCAAAGCAGCCTTCGCAAAAGCTATACGCTCTTTTCTTTCAGATAAATGGAATGGTAGATCAAGTTCTATAGAAGTCTCTACGCCCGCAAGCATTCTTCTAGTGAAAGGTGGGATCTGCCTTTGCATTATTTGTGCTTCTTTCATTGTTTTATCAATTTCTTTCAGTCTTTCTTCTTGACGTTGAATCTGCTGTTTCATTTGAGCGTTGTAGACTCTTAAACCCTCTATCTGCTTACTAACTGTTTTAAATTCACTGACAATTACAGATGTCTGATCATCCATTTCATCAATTTTTGATTGAGATGTTTTTTCTGCAACCTGTCTAGCCTGGCCAACATCTAAAAGAGGTTGAATCTGATCACTAAACATAAGGCCAGAAACTGATATTCCAGCCAGCATGAAAACACATTTATAAAGACGCGTCATAGCTATCTCCTAACTTTTCTAATTCCTATAAAATATGTTCGTAAAGTAGATGAAAATTAACAGTATATCAACAACATTTTCACCTTCCCCAAGACGAACGGGTAAACTATAGAGACAAATAAGATGCAATGCAATGCCAAAAAAGAAACTTACTACCTGAGATTTAGAAGATGTCAAACATTGAATTCTTAACAAGTCTTTACTTTATCAATACTTTGGTTTTGATTGGCCTTATTTCAAGAAGTATTATTAAAAAAAGTCCAAGATTCTTTTTGAAATTTTTTTTTATATCAATACTGGCATGCACTTTGATAGGTTCAGCCTTGAAGGGCTTTATGGGCATATCTGAGTTTTCTAATAGACAAATATTAGCAAATACGATGCTTTTTATATGGTGTATTAAATCAATCTCCTCCTATAGATCTATAAAAGTCATACTATTGTCTAATTTCCTTGAAGCTCTTAGAGGCGAAATTGCCAGCAAGAATATTTTTAGAATTTTTAGACTTATCCTTAAAATATCTCTCTTCCAATTTATTTGCTTTAGTTCTTTTATATCAACAAACTACTTATCAGGAGCTTCACATTTAAATTATTTAGATTTACTTGGCTTAGTAATATGCCTTTTAGGCATTACGCTAGAACTGATAAGTGAAAAACAGCTTAGATCTCTCTCTTTCAAGAAGACTAGAGTAATAAGCACGGGGCCATGGGCGGTAAGTAGACATCCAAATCTTATTGGAATATTTATGTTTTTTTTAGGTATGCAGATTATTGCTTTTAGCGCAATCAGCTCGTTATGGTCTATTTTTGGGTTTTTATTGATTGCCTTTATACTCTTCCAAAATATATTACCTAAGATAGAAAAAAACCTCTTATCGAAATTTACTGAATACAAAACTTATTCAGAAACCGTTCCTAAAATATTTTATTTTAAATAAATGATACAAAAATTTACCCCCCATCTTTTAATAACCTTTTTTATTGGACTCTTGGCAGATAGTAAAAATTATCTTTTAAAAAATTTCTTAATAAAAACATTTTTGAGAATTTATAAGCCAAATCTTGAAGAGGCAATTTACTCAGATATAAATAAATATCATTCCTATAATGATTTTTTTACAAGAAAACTAAAGAACAGAGAAGTATCTGAATCGTACAATAGTTTTATCTCGCCAGTTGATGGAGAAATAGTTGACCATGGCTTCGTGGAAGAGCAACAACTTATTCAAGCCAAAAAATATCTCTACCCTCTGGATGAGCTCATTGGAAAAGATAGTGTGAATAAATACAGCAATGGATACTTTATGACTATTTATTTGGCACCTATTGATTACCACAGAATTCATTGCCCCTTTAAAGGTAAGATTATTTCATCTATGCATTTAGGCAAGTCTCTCTATAGTGTCAATAAAAATGCCCAAGAAACTATACCAAAACTTTATATTAAGAATGAAAGATCGGTACTGCATATTAACTCGGCAATTATGAACTATGCATTGGTTTCAGTTGGGGCATCGGTTGTTGGAAGTATTGTCCCTTTTTGGAGTTCTAAGTCAGCATATTCAAGGCATGACCTAATAGAAGAATGGAATATTGGTCCAAAAGAAGAAGAATGCCGTGTCGAAATTGGAGACGAATTAGCCCACTTTAGAATGGGATCAACTGTGATATTGATTTTTGAAGATTCAAAGAAATTAGATTTAGATTCCTTGAACGAAAATAAGCGAGTAAAATTTGGTTCTAAATTAATTTCACTTAAAAACTTATAGGCACTAACTTGGTAACTTATTCAACTAGCGATTTCAAAGTCGGACTAAAAATAATCATTGATAATGATCCTTGCGTGATCATAGATGAAGAATTCAATAAGCCTGGTAAAGGCCAGGCCTTTAGTAAGATAAAATTTAGAAACTATCTGACTGGCAGAGTTGGAGAAAAAACATGCAAGGTTGGAGAGTCTCTTGAAGCTGCTGATGTTACAGAGCTTGATATGCAATTTCTCTATATTGATGGAAATACTTGGTACTTTATGCACCCTGAAACCTACGAGCAGATTCCCGTAAATACGGAAATGGTAGGAGAGCTTAATAAATGGGTGACAGAAGAAGATATCTGTAAAGTACTGTCGTGGAATGATAGTCCTATTTCAGTAGCAGCTCCTACTTTTGTAGATTTAGAAATTATACAAACTGATCCAGGGGTTAAAGGCGATACTGCAACTGGAGGCTCTAAACCAGCAACCGTCTCTACTGGTGCAATTATAAAGGTTCCACTCTTTGTATCAGAAGGTGAAATAGTCACTATCGACACAAGAAACGGCGAATATCAGGGTCGTAAATAAATTTCCAGATGAAAGAAAAGATTCAAGCAAATCTTATAAAGATACTAGATGACTTATATGGAAAAGAACTAAGAATTGACGAGCTCCCAGTCACTCTTCAAGAAAATAGCGACAAAAATCATGGTGATTTAGCTTCCAATATAGCACTAATCCTCGCTAAGCCTCTAAAAACTAATCCTCAAATTATAGCCAATACCATAAAGGATGCATTTATTAATGATGAAGATTTAATCAAAGTAGAGGTAGCAGGACCCGGATTTATAAATTTCTTCCTATCTACAAAAACACATAACGAAGTACTTAATCAAATCTTTAATGAAAAAGGTTCTTATGGAAAATCTGAACCAAATAATCAAACGGTTTTAATAGAGTATGTCTCTAGTAATCCTACTGGACCTTTGCATGTAGGACATGGCCGTGGAGCAGTTTTTGGATCTGTGCTTGCCGCCCTTTTAAGAGAAGCAGGATTCAAAGTTGACGAAGAGTACTATATCAATGACTTTGGGAGGCAAATGAATATATTAGCCGCTAGTCTGTGGTTAAGATATGCGCAGCTCTTTAACAAAGAAATAAACATGATAAAAAACGGTTATCAGGGAGAATATCTAATCTCAATCGCTGATAGCCTAAAACAGATTCAATCCGATAAATTTTATTCTTCTCAAGAGGAAGTAAGTATTTTGATCAATCCTGAAAAAGAAGAAGATGAAGCATTTACAGATAAAATAGTAGAAGCAATTCACTCAATGCTTGGACAAGATTTTTTCTTTTTAAGAAATTTTGCCCTTGAAGAGATATTAAAAATAATTAAAAAGGATTTACTAGATTTTGGTGTTAATCATAACTATTGGTTTTCAGAATCTTCGCTTTATGATCATGTTGGCTCTGCAAAGAGTAAAGTTGAGAAGGCAATTGAAGAACTTAGTTCCCTTGGTTTTGTTTATGAAAAAGAGGATGCAGTCTGGTTCAGATCTTCAGATTTTGGAGATGACAAAGACAGAGTATTGAAAAGAAGCAATGGAGAACATACTTATTTTGCATCTGATGTAGCTTATCATGGTGATAAATATGACAGGGGTTACGATAGAGTAATTAATATTTGGGGCTCGGATCATCATGGCTACACTCCGCGAGTTAATGCGGCCATGGAGGCAAGCAATAGAGATATTAAGAAGCTTGAAGTGGTCTATATTCAGTTTGCAAATCTAATAAGGGCTGGCAAAAAAGTAACAATGTCGACAAGAAGTGGGGAATTCATAACCCTCAAAGAACTGATGGATGAAGTAACGACTGAAGCTGCTAGATTCTTCTATATCAATAGAAAAGCGGACCAGCATTTAGACTTTGACCTAGATCTTGCTAAAGAACAATCCAAAGACAACCCTCTCTACTACATACAATATGCCCATGCACGCATATGCAGTGTCTTAAAAAAATCTAATACTATTAACAAAAATATAGTTCAGTCTGATTTATCTCTATTAGACCGGGAAAAAGAAGTTGAAATACAAAAGACCTTAAAACAATATCCGAGTGTCATAGAACGCGCAGCTAAATCTAGTGAGCCTCATCTTATTTGCTACTATTTAAAGGATTTAGCAGGACTTTTCCATAGCTACTACAATAGTGAGAAATTTATAGTGGAAGATGAGAAGTTGATGAATTCAAGATTATTCCTACTTAATGGAGTCAAGCAAGTGCTTTTAAATGGTCTCTTAGTTCTAGGCATCAATGCTCCAGAAGAAATGTGAATCTGTGATATCAAAAAATATATTAAAAGTTAACTCAGAAATAAATAGTATTTGTAAGAAGGCAGGCAGGGATCCAAGTAAAATAACTGTTCTTGGTGCAAGCAAGTCCCAATCTATTGAAAAAATTAGAGAAGCTTATATTGCGGGCATAAATCATTTTGGAGAGAATTACCTACAAGAAGCCGAATCTAAGATAGATTCTATTGGGGGAGATGTAACCTGGCATTTTATTGGCTCAATACAGTCCCGAAAGGCAAAAAAAATAGCTGAGATCTTCGATTGGGCTCATGCAGTAGATAGTATAAAAATTGCAAAAAAACTTAATGATGCAAGGCCGCACTACAAAAATGCATTAAAAGTTTGTATCCAATTGAATATTGATAAAGAAACTTCTAAATCGGGCATTGAGGTGAAGGATATTGAAAATATTTTGTTTGAGATCAAGAGTTTTGAAAATTTAGAAATCAAAGGCTTAATGGTAATACCCAGACCCAGAGATTCTGTCCAAGAACAGCAAAATGTTTTTAGGGAAGTCAAAGAAATCTTCGATTCACTGAATCAAAAGAGCATGAATATGGACACGCTATCAATGGGAATGTCTTCGGATTATGGTATTGCAATTAAAGAAGGGTCTACAATGGTAAGAATAGGCACAGGGATCTTTGGTCAAAGAAAATGAATGATTTAAACAAAAGAGTTGGTTTTATTGGAGCTGGTAATATGGCTACCGCCCTTATATCTGGACTAATCAATAGCAAATATGAGCCTTTAAAAATTATTGCCTCCTCTCCTGAGAAGCAACATCTCCAAAAACTAGAAAAGGACTTTGGGATCCAAGTAACCGAAAACAACATCGATGTTATAAAAAATACTGATATTATTATCTTAGCCGTTAAGCCAAATATTATTGAAGATGTAGTAAATGAAATCAGTGACAGCATCAATCACGAAAACCATTTGATCATTTCTATCGCGGCAGGAATAAAGATTGAAAAAATAGCAGCTTTAATGAGTCCTAAGCAAAAAATTATTAGGGCAATGCCGAATACACCTGCCAGCATAATGGAAGGCGTTACCGCATTATGTTCAAATAAATTTATTAAACCTGAAGATATAACCGACGCCAGAATACTTTTTGAATGTGTTGGAAAAGTCTCAGAAATTAAAGAGAATAATATAGATATTTTTACGGCTCTAATTGGTTCCGGGCCTGCTTATATTTTTTATCTTATAGAGTCTATGCTGGAAGCCTCAAAAAATTTAGAGCTCTCTGAAGAAGAAAAAGTAAACTTAATATCTTCTATGATCGCAGGGTCAGCCAACTTGGCAAATAACTCAATCGATGCGCCTCTTGTATTAAGAAAAAAGGTGACTTCACCTGGCGGTGTTACGGAAAAAGCAATTGAAGGATTTGAAAAACGCAAGTTGAAAGAAATAATAAAATTATCTATGGATGAGGCTGAAAAAAAATCTATAGAGCTAGGAGATAATTAATGTCGGAAGCTACTTTATTCTTATTTAAAGCCTTGATGGATATTTTCACGATAGGTGTAGTTTTTAATTTCTTATTTAGATTATTAAAAGTTGATTACTACAATCCATTGGTGCAAGGGATTATCAAGGCCGTTGATCTTCCCAGTCAATTCCTCCGTTCCTTCATAAAACCTTTCCGAAATCTAGACTTTTCATCTTTTTTAGTTGCTATTTTTATTCAAGCTGGAGCCTTTTACGCAGCCGCAATGACGGGTTCTATTGATTATGTGCCTTCTAAAATTTTGATCTGGTCAACTTACTCTGTAATGCTCTTGACCTTTAAAATGGTCTGGTGGATTTTATTAGGAGGAATCATTGTGAGTTTTGTAGCGGGTAATAATTTTCATCCAGCAATCGTTCTTATAAGGCAGATGTCTGACCAAATATTTAAGCCGTTTAGATTATTATTACCTCCAATGGGAGGATTAGATTTTTCGCCAATCTTTGCCTTTATTGCTCTCAACTTCTTACAGGTATTATTTGTTCAATTTGCAATAGAGTCAGGATTACCAGTATGGCTCTCTGTTGGATTCTAACCATTGTTCAAATATAATAAATCTTTCGCCGATTTGTCATAGCTTGCGGGCGTTTAATTGAAATACAGCTAATGCATTTAATTAAACCTTCTTAGCGTCGGCAAAAAGGTTTAATTATGAGTAACTCACTAGAAGCAATAGAAGTAAATACGATAACCCTTGACGGTAAACTGGAGCTTGAGTGTGGTCAGGATATTGAAAATATTGACCTAGTTTATGAGACCTATGGAACCTTAAATTCTGATGCTTCAAATGCTATTCTTATTTGTCATGCTCTCAGTGGCAATCATCATGCTGCTGGCATATACCAAAATGAAGAAAGACCTGGTTGGTGGGATGCTCTTATAGGACCTGAAAAAGCTATCAATACAAATAAATTCTTTGTTGTCTGTCCTAATAATATTGGTGGGTGTCATGGCTCTACCGGACCTTCGTCGATTAACAAACAAACAGGAAAATCTTATGGGCCTGATTTTCCTATCATTACAGTTGCAGACTGGGTTAGATGCCAAAGTATGCTCTCTGATTCTCTTGGAATAAAAGTATGGCATGCCGTCATTGGGGGAAGTCTTGGTGGTATGCAGGCACTGGAATGGTCATGTCTTTTCCCTAAAAGAATTAAGAAAGCTGGAATCATAGCCGCCGCTCCAAAGCTAAGCGCCCAAAATATCGCCTTCAATGAGGTCGCTAGGCAAGCAATTGTAAATGATCCTGATTTTATTTCTGGAAGGTACTTAGATGTTGGTAAATCTCCCAAGCAAGGTTTAAAACTTGCAAGAATGATTGGTCATATCACCTATTTATCTGAAGAAGCGATGAGGAATAAATTTGGAAGAGAGCTCAAAGAAGGTAAGTTAAAATTTGGATTTGATGCTGAATTTGAAGTAGAAAGTTATCTAAGATATCAAGGTGATGTATTTTCCGAGTCATTTGATGCGAATACCTATCTTCTTATGACAAAAATCCTAGATTATTTTGATCCTGCTGATAAATTTGAAGGGAAGTTGGATAAAGCATTTAAAGAAATAGAGGCTCAGTTATTTGTAGTCTCTTTTTCTACTGACTGGAGATTTTCTCCTGCAAGATCTAAAGAAATAGTCAATGCCCTTATTAAAGCAAAAAAGGATGTAAGTTATATGGAAATTGATAGCCCTCATGGTCATGATTCATTCTTATTTGCCAATAAAGAGTATGTTAATGGTCTTTCCTCTTTCTTGGAAAATTAAATGGACGCTTTAGAAGTTATTAAGAACTGGGTAAAAAAGGATTCAGAGGTTCTAGACCTTGGGTGTGGAAAAGGAGAAATCCTGAAAATATTGTCGGAAGAACTCAATACAATCTCATTAGGAATAGAAATCGATCAAGAAAATATAACTCTTTGTATCCAATCTGGACTTAATGTCATTCAACAAAACATAGATGAAGGATTAAGCAACTTTGGAGATAAAAGTTTTGATATGGTGATTATGAGCCAGACTATTCAAGTACTTAAAGAGCCTAAAAAAGCCTTACTTGAGGTCACCCGAATAGGCAAAGAATGCATTGTGACAATTCCAAACTTTGGATATTGGTCTACTAGAGTGAATTTACTCGTCTCGGGGAAAATGCCCGTCACTGGATCATTGCCAAATGCATGGCACGACACACCTAATATTCATCTGTGCACGATTAAAGACTTTGAATTACTTTGCATTGAATGCGGCATCAATATAATTGAAAAAAGATTTTTTGATAACTCCGGGATAGAAAACTCCCTGACCAGGCTTCTACCTAATCTTCTTGGGTCTACCGCTATGTATAAAATTTCTAAATGAAGATTGCCATTGCTACAAAAAATTTAGGTAAATTAAAAGAGTTTCAACAACTAACAAAAAATACAAATTTTGAGCTTATTCCCATACCGGAAAGTATTTCAGAACTCCCTCCAGAAACTGGGAAAACATTTTATGAAAATGCGCTTATCAAGGCCAAATTCATCTCTAATGCTTTAGAAATACCGGCTATTGGAGATGACTCAGGGCTAGAGGTAGATGCCCTAAATGGAAGGCCAGGTATCTATTCAGCCAGATATTCTGAATCAGGTGAAGATAAAGATAATTGCTTAAAACTTCTTAAAAATATGACAGGCCTTAAAGCAGAGTTTAGAGCTGCAAGATTCAAGTGTTGCTTAGTTGGTTTCTTTGAAGGAAAAATTATTAAAAGCTTTGGAGCTTTAGAGGGAAAAATTTCTGAAGGTTTTAAAGGAGATAAAGGATTTGGATATGATCCAATTTTTATTACTCAAAGTGGAATGCATCTTGCTGAGCTTGAGAAAGAAGAGAAAAATGCCATATCACATAGATCCCTGGCTTTCAGAGAGCTATTAAAGGATTTATCGAAACTAACTAACTAATTTTTTTAGAATAATTTTTTTTAAATCTCTTTGGGCTTTCAACGCCTTCCTCTCAAAAGAAGTTATTGGCATTTCCTTTAAAACTGGGTTGAGCTGACTCTCATCTAGTTTTAGCCAGTTGTTATCGTCCAATAAGATCTTAATGGACTCTTGGTAATAATGACTCCAATCGGTCTTAAAATAAAAAATTCCATTTTTTTTCAACTTACTATGAATCAGATTTAAGAAATTTGGTTGAAACAATCTCCTTTTATGGTGCTTGCGCTTGGGCCAAGGATCAGGATAAAACATCAGCACAAGATCAAATGAGTCATCAGAAATTGTTTCTTCTAGAAAAGGGACAATATCGCTGTTAAGAATTTTAATATTATTTAGACCCTCTTCATTTGACTTACTTAGAGTTGATCCAATTCCTGCAAGATATACTTCAGCACCTAAAACAGAACTCTCAGGCATATTCTTGGCTAAGTAAGTAGTTGTCTCCCCAGCTCCAAACCCTATATCTAAGACGGAAGATCGATTGAGCAGAAATTTATTAATATCTTCTTTGGTACTTATAACATATTGGTCCCAGAGAGTTTCTATAGCCTGTTTTTGATTAGCGGTTATGCGGCCTTTTCTGAGGACAAAGCTTTTTAGGTGATCTCGAGTCAACACCCTACTCTTCAGCTGAGAAAGATAGCTTAACTTTTTTCATTGCATTTTTTTCTATTTGGCGGACTCGCTCAGCAGAAATATCATATTTTTCTGCAAGCTCATGAAGTGTTAATTTTTCATCTGCAAGCCATCTATCTTGTAAAATATCTCTACTTCTGTCATCAAGCTGATTAATAGCCTCGTAAAGTAAGGTTGCATTGTTTTCATCGAAGCTTTCTTTTTCAAATATATCGGCGGGATCAGCCTCTTTGTCTTCTAGATACTGAGAAGGAGAAAAGGCTGCCTCGTCATCATCTGAATCAGACAGAGGATCAAAAGACATATCTATTCCGCTGAGTCTTTTTTCCATTTCTCTGACCTCAGAAGGCTTAACTCCTAAATCTTTAGCCATAGCTTCAACTTCTTCTTCTGTTAGCCACCCCAGTCCTTTCTTTTTACTTCTTAAGTTAAAGAAAAGTTTCCTTTGAGCCTTAGTGGTAGCGATTTTTACAATTTTCCAATTTTTAAGGACATACTCATGCATTTCAGCTTTGACCCAATGAACTGCAAATGACACCAGCCTAACACCCATTTCTGGATTGAACTTTCTTATCGCCTTCATTAAACCCACATTACCTTCTTGAATAAGATCAGACTCTGGAAGCCCATAACCAGAGTATGTTTTAGCTATGTAAATTACAAACCGTAAATGTGCTAAAACTAGCTTTCTAGCTGCATCTAAGTCATTTCTATAGTACAAGTCCTCGGCAAGTTTTCTTTCTTCTTCTGGAGTAAGTATTCCAATACTATGCACTGAATTTATATAAGCCTGAAGATCTCCTCCAGGCGATAGTGCCTCCATTTCTTGGAGCTCTGTACCAACAGAATTTTCACTTTTTAGGTCTTTTTTAGGCATAATCAATGCGAATTTTACATTTTTAGCTAATATTGGTGCAAATTTAGTCAAAAAATTAAAAAGTTAGCAAAATGCTAATTGTGTTTATAAGTAAGAAAAATATGAAAGCAATAAAGGTAATAGAAGATAATTTGGTGATATCCGAAACTCCAGTCCCTCTTCCTAGGGATGATGAAGTCTTAATTAAAGTAAAAGCTGCAGGGATTAATAGGGCTGATATCGCACAAAGAAAAGGCCTATACCCACCTCCACCTGGAGCAAGCGAGATATTAGGTCTCGAATGTAGTGGCATAATAGAATCTGTTGGCAAGAAAGTTTCAGCGAGACAGCCTGGAGATGAAGTAATGGCACTATTGGGTGGTGGTGGATATGGAGAGTATGTTACCTGCCCTCAATTTCATACCTTGTATAAACCAGCCAATCTAGATTGGATTGAAGCAGCTTCCATTCCAGAAGTTTATGCCACTTGCTGGCTAAATCTCTTCATGGAGGCTTCAATGAAAGAAGGAGATAAAGTAGTTTTTCATGCTGGTGCAAGTGGAATTGGAACGGCCGGAATACAACTAGCGAAAGCATTTGGATGTGAGAGCTTTGTTAGCGCTGGATCAAAAAATAAAATAGATATGTGTATTGATTTAGGTGCCTCTGGTGGCGAAGTGAGATCAAAAGATATCTTCTCAAAGATCAAATCGTGGGCTCCTAATGGAGTCGATGTAATTCTTGACCCTGTAGGAGCAGAATACTTTGAGAGTAACTTAAATGTTCTTGGAATAGAGGGCAGATTGGTGATAATTGGTTTGATGAGCGGAGCTCAGACTAATCTTAACTTAGGACATTTAATGATCAAAAGACAAAAGATTATAGGGTCAACGATTAGAGCAAGAAATGTAGAAACTAAAAATATCGTGATGGAAGAATTATCACAAAAAGTATTACCTCTTTTTCAATCGGGTGAGCTTACTCCCATTATTCACGAAACTTACCCTTTGTCTGAATCTAAAAAAGCCCACGAAATTATGGAAGCAAATGAAAATATAGGGAAAATTATTCTGACTTTAGACTAGCTTATTAAATATCATCTGCCAGGGATAGAACTCATCTCCGGCGCAAAAAAATAATGGATTCTTCTTTTCAGAATTGAATTCATACCTCAAAGCCTCACCGCTCAGATCTGATACTATTCCGCCAGCCGCCTCAACTACCGCATGTCCTGCTGCAATATCCCATTGATAAGTAGGTCCTAGTCTGTTGTAGATATCAGCTTCACCTTCAGCAACTCTGCATAACTTTAACGAACTTCCAGTGGGTAATTCTTGGACGCTACTAAATTCCTCTTTGCATAAATCTATAAATAGCTGATCTTTTTCACTTTTGTGACTTTTGCTTACCGTCACCAAACAAAATTCCTGCAATTGTTTTCTGGAGGCTATATTGAATTTCTCTTTATTGATTATTTTATAAGCCTGATCGGCAAATCCTATAAAAGTCTCATCTATTGCAGGAGCTGCTACAACACCAAGAATAGGTATTCCGTTTTCAACTAAAGCTACATTAACCGTAAATTCTCCATTTCTGTTTATAAATTCTTTTGTTCCATCGAGGGGATCAATTAACCAAAATAAATCTGAGTTATTACAGTAACTATCTCCCTCTTCAGACAATATGGGAATATCATCATCAATTAATTTTAAATATGATGAGAGAACTTCATGAGAAACTTTGTCTGCAAGAGTTACTGGGGATCCGTCATTTTTATCAACAACATCGAAGTCGTCTAAATCATAGATGTCCATAACTTTTAATGAAGCCGCATTAACTGCTTCAAGCACAGAATCTGAGATTTTTTTTAATTTTGAAACTTCCATTTCTTGAAACTATCTTTTCTTCTACAATACATCATTCTGAGATCAGATAAAAAAAAATATGGAAAACAAAGATAAGTTAATAGAGAGCATACAAGAGTTAAAGCAAGGTTTGAATCTTCTTAGCAGGGAAAGAAAGGTAGTCATGCCCCATAATAAGACTTTTGATCATGTAGACAAACTAATAACAAAAGTTGATGAAATTATAGATTTAGCAGAAAATAGCTAAGCAATTTAAAGGAGATCCCAATGGAATATACATGCTTTGATTTAGATATAAAAGACAAAATAGCACACATAAAAATGTCTAGACCAGACGAGTACAACTCCATGAATAAAGCGTTTTGGTCAGAATTACCTCATTTGATTGAAGATATCTCAGACAATGCTTCGGCAAGAGTTATCGTTCTTTCAGGAGAAGGAAAACATTTTTGCGCTGGCATGGATCTAGCCAATTTTTCACCTTCAGACAAACAACCCAACGCACACATGGGAATGAGAAAAGAGTCAGGATATAGAGTAACTCTAGACCTTCAACATACAATCACATGTCTTGAAAAAGCAAGAATTCCAGTCATTGCAGCAGTGCAAGGTGCGTGTGTAGGCGGAGGCGTTGATTTGGCAACTGCTACTGACATGAGATATTGCACAAAAGATGCCTTTTTCTGTATTCAAGAGATCAATATAGGAATGGCAGCAGATGTGGGTACACTTCAAAGGATACCTAGACTGATACCTGAAGGCGTAGTCAGAGAGTTGGCATATACGGGCAGAAGATTTCTTCCAGAGGAAGCCATGAAACATGGATTGATAAATGAAATCTTTGAAACTAAAGAGGATATGATGGAAAAAGTTATGCAAATAGCTAAAGATATTGCCTCTAAAGGTCCTCTTGCTATAGCAGGAACAAAAGAATCATTAAATTACGGTAGAGACCACTCAATCGAAGAATCATTAAATCATATAGCACTCTGGAATACAGCCGTAGGCATAAGCGACGAAATGTCTGTAGCCTTTAAAGCCAAGGCTGAAAATACAGAACCGGTATTTGAAGACATGCTTCCTAGAAGAAAATATCTAGATGGAGAGGTGGGGGTTTAGTTTTTTCTTAAGAAAACTGGTACATTTTCTTTAGAATCCTTTTCGCTGTAACTATATCCGTCAAGGTCGAAGCCCTGCAATTCTTCAGCTTTCTTAACCTTATTTTGGATAATATATCTTGCCATTGATCCTCGCGCTTTCTTGGCGAAAAAGCTGATAATTTTATACTTTCCATTTTTATAATCCTTAAATACTGGACTTATGACTGGCAAATTAAGTTCATTCAGCTTCAATACAGAGAAATATTCGACAGAAGCAAGATTTACAACCGCTTTAGATCTATTTTCAATACCTAGCTTATTAAGCGAATTTGTTACTTTTGATCCCCAGAACTCATATAGATTATCACCACGCTTACTTTTCATCTTGGTACCCATTTCAAGCCTGTACGGGTACATTAAATCCAAGGGTTTCAACATGCCGTAAAGTCCAGATAGGATACAAAGGTTTTTTTGAGCGTACTTTATTTCCGATCTAGAGAGAGATGTTGCTTCTAGTCCTTGATAAACATCTCCTTTAAAAGCGAAAATAGCTTGTCTTGAGCTTTCACTAAGCTCAGTTGGCTTAACCCAGTTCATATTTCTTTCAAAATTAAGAAGGGATAATTTTTCACTCAAACCCATTAAAGAAGCAAGATCTTCTGGGCTCATTTTCTGCAACTCTTTAACAAGAATATTACTATCAGATAAATGAGAAGCTATTGAGAATTCTTTTACTTTTAGCTCAGACTCATAATCTAGAGTCTTTGCAGGTGAAACAAGAATAAGCATAAACTATAGGCCAAGAACCAACTTGGCCATAATATTTCTTTGAATCTCATTAGAACCGGCATAAATACTAGCCTTCCTATAATTGAAATACCTTGGTGCAGCAGTGTTGGCAAACCTACTTCCTATCGGAGGTTCATTATGTCCAATTTCAGGGCCAGGGTTATTAAAAGGAATTCCGTAATATCCAACTAGCTCAACAGCTAATTCGGTTATAGCTTGTCCTATTTCGGTTCCTCTTGTTTTCAGAAGTGATGACTCTGGTCCTACATTCTGACCAGCAGTTAAGCTACCGAGTATTCTAAGTTCTGTTGCTTCCATGGCGTTGATTTGAATCTCGAGTTCAGCTACTGATTCCACAAAATTAGATTCTTCAGATAATTTACAACCACTTGCATCTTCGATTGCTGCCTTTGCTTTTATCTGTTGAAGTTGTTGATATAGCTCAGAGGAATAACCATTTCCTCTTTCAAACTCTAGTAAGTATTTAGCATAGGTCCATCCTTTGCCTGCTTCACCAATCAAGTTATCTTTCGGGACCTTAACATCTTCAAAAAAGACAGTGTTCACTTCATGATGTCCGATAGGCGTATCATCAAGAGTATTGATAGGTTGGACCTCTATTCCCTCCGAATGCATATCGATGAGTAAAAATGAAATACCTTTTTGTCTAATATCTTCTTGGCTTGTTCTAACCAAGCAAAAAATCATATCGGCATGTTGGGCCATAGTTGTCCAAGTTTTTGCACCATTGACTAGATAATGATCCCCTTTATCTTCTGCTTTTGTTTTTAGCGAAGCCAGATCTGAACCTGAGCCTGGTTCTGAATAACCCTGACACCACCAAACTTTTGAAGAAAGAATATCGGGAAGGTATTTATTTTTTTGTTCATCTGATCCAAAGGCCATAATTACAGGAGCAACCATTGAGATTCCAAATGCAGTGAAACCAGGAGCTCTTGCTGCAGCCATCTCTTTGCTAAAAATGTATTTTTGAGAAGCCGAGAAAGAAGCACCCCCATATTCTTTAGGCCAATTGATACCAGCCCACCCTTTTGAAAATAGTGCTTGCTGCCATTGTACGTGTTCTTCTTTAGTTAAATGACCATTTGGAGAGTTGACGTATCTCTCTTTCATATCAGACGGATAATTTTCTTTTATCCAATCCTTAACTTCCTTTTGAAAATCTAGTTCTTCTTGTGTAAATTGTAAGTTCATATATACCTCTCTGTAATTATAATTCATATTAGCTTTAACAAAAACAGATTCACCTTGGAAAGAATTAGTAAAAATTTAGATAGCTTCTCTGAAATGACAGGGAAAATCTGCTCATGGTTTGTGTTTATGATGGTGGTCGTGACTTGTATTGTGGTCATCATGAGATATGGATTAAATATGGGGTCTGTTCTTTTACAAGATGTCGTCTTATATCTTCACGGTAGCCTTTTTTTATTAGGCTCTGCATTTGCTCTAAAAAGAGGTGCTCACGTGAGAGTAGATATCTTTTATAGAAACTTCTCTGAATCAAGAAAAGCGCTTGTTGATCTTTTGGGTAATATTATTTTCCTTCAACCAGTCTGCTGGACCATACTTCTGTACTCTTGGGGATATGTAGAATTTTCTTGGAGAATAATGGAAGTTTCTCCAGAACCAGATGGGCTTCCATTTGTATTCATTCAGAAATCATTATTGATTGCTGTAGCTTTATTATTAGGTCTGCAAAGTCTTTCAGAAATCATAAAATCTTTACTGACAATTAAGCATGGTTGAGTTTATACCTCTATTGATGTTCGGAGTGATCTGCATTGTTCTTCTTGTGGGTTTCCCTGTTGCTTTTTCTCTTGCAGGTACAGCTCTTATATTTGCTTGTATAGGAGTTTTAACAGGTACATTTGAAGGTGCTTTCTTAGGTGCAATACCCAATAGACTGTATGGAGACATGACCAATATGACGTTAGTGGCAGTTCCTTTATTTGTCTTTATGGGCGTACTGCTTGAGAAATCTAACTTAGCTCAAGACTTACTTAGCAATATGGCTGAGGTCATAGGTGGCTTTAGAGGTAGCCTAGCTTTATCGGTAATTTTTGTTGGTACTCTTATAGCGGCGAGTACGGGGATCGTAGGGGCTACAGTGATTGCAATGGGACTAATATCTTTGCCTATCATGCTATCCAGGCAATATGACCCGAGTCTTGCGGCCGGAACAATTTGCGCTACTGGTACTTTAGGACAAATCATCCCGCCATCTATTGCACTTGTAATTTTAGGTGATGTTCTTTCAGCTGCTTATCAGCAGTCTCAACTAAGTATTGGAAATTTTTCTGCCCGGACAGTTTCGGTTGGAGATCTTTTTATGGGAGCAATTGTTCCCGGGCTAATTCTTGTCTTTTGTTATGCCCTCTATGTAGTTATAAGAGCATACATCTCTCCCCAAATGGCTCCAGCGCAAGAAGTTACAATGGTATCAGGCAGATGGAAAATAATGCTTTCCTCCTTATTGCCTCCTTTCGTCTTAATTTCATCCGTACTAGGATCAATACTTCTTGGTATAGCAACACCTACTGAAGCTGCAGGAGTTGGAGCTTTTGGTGCTGTTTTGTTAGCTGTTAGCAAAAGTAGTTTAACCATAAAGAACCTTACAGACGCTGTTGAAACAACCACAGAAATTACAGCAATGGTATTTATGATACTTCTTGGTTCTTCAATTTTTTCACTGGTTTTTAGGGGATTTGGAGGCGATGATCTCATTACAGGAATATTTACAGAGTTACCAGGAGGCGCCTTTGGAGCTGTTTTGGTTGTGATGATTATCATCTTCTTACTTGGATTTATCTTAGACTTTATTCAGATCACTTTAGTTGTTGTACCCATCGTCGGACCTGCATTGCTCATGCTGGGAGTGGATCCCATATGGCTGGGCATAATGATAGCCATCAATCTTCAAACATCATTTCTTACACCACCATTTGGATTTGCTCTTTTTTACTTAAGAGGAGTTGCTCCGGACAGTCTTGCAACAAAGGATATTTATAGAGGAGTTATTCCTTTTATCTTAATTCAGGTAGGAGTTCTTATTGCCTTAGCTTTATTTCCCGATCTTGTAACTGCCCTTCCTAGAGCTGTATATGGTAGTTAGCTGTCAATGAGATGGGCAATTTTATCTGCCCTGTAAGAAGACCTCACCATAGGGCCTGCAGCTACTTCTAAGAAACCTACTTTATTTGCTAAGTCTTTCAAGTAATTAAACTCATCCGGTGAATACCATTTCTCAACTGGCAAATGGTTTACGGTTGGCCTCATGTATTGACCGAGAGTCAGGACATCTACTCCCGCGCTTTTAATATCATAAAAAGCAGTTAGTATTTCGTTTTCACTTTCACCTAGACCTAGCATCAAACTGGTCTTAGTAATAATTTTTGAAGAATATTCTTTTGCATAAGACAAAACATCTAAGGTTTGGTTATATCCTGCTCGTGGATCTCTCACTTTTTTAGTCAATCTCTCAACAGTTTCTAGATTTTGTGCAAAGACGTCTAAATTAGAATCAATAATTATTTCTATAGATTTTTTATTCCCCAAAAAATCAGGAACCAAGGCCTCAATCATCACCTTGGGGGATTTTTCTTTAATTGATTTTACGGTTTCAGAAAAATGATTTGCCCCTCCATCACTTAAATCATCTCGATTAACAGAAGTTAATACTGCATATTTTAAATCCATATGAGAGATAGAATTTGCAACCTTTAAAGGCTCTTCTTTATCTAATAAGCCTTTAGGATTACCAGTATCAACTGCACAAAACTTGCAAGCTCGAGTACAAACGGATCCAAGCAACATAAAAGTTGCCGTACCATGACTCCAACATTCCTGAATATTTGGACACATAGCCTCCTGACAAACCGTATGCAATTTCTTTTCAGAAACGATGGTTTTAAGTTCTCTGTATTTTGGTGAGTTTAGAGATTTTATTCTTAGCCAAGTAGGCTTTCGCTCTATTGGGATCAGCTTATTGGGGTTGGGTTTAATACCGTTCTTGATGGCCACAATACCATTTTCTGTGATAGTTTTTGTAGGTATCAGATTTTCCATTAAGCAGCTTGAATTTGATTAGTTTTTAGCAGATCCATCAAGTCAATCTTGACTTGAGCCATAGTTATCTCTGTAAAGTCCTTAACTTGTATAACCTCTAAGGATTCTATGCCGCAGGTAATTATGTTATCAAATGGTTTTAAATCCATATCAATATTAAGACTTATACCGTGATAGCAAAAACCTTTTTTTATCTTAAGACCTATAGAGGCTATTTTCTTCTGATTGACATAGATCCCTGGAGCGCCTGCCACTCTCTCACCTTGAATTTCATATCTAGATAATAAATCTATCAGTAGACTTTCTAGCTCAAAAATTAATTTTTTTGGGCCCCATTTAAGCCTTCGTAAATTTAATAAAAAATAGATCATGAGTTGTCCTGGACCATGATAGGTCACCTGCCCACCTCTATCCGTTCTTATTATTGGGATATCATTTTCAGAAATAATATTCCCTTCAAAGGCTGCTTGTCCTAATGTATAGATAGGATTGTGCTCAAGAAACCATATCTCATCTGGACCGTCATCAGACCTATTAGAGATAGATTGAGACATTAATTTCCAAGCCTCATCATAATCAACAAGACCAAGATCTTTTATTTCTGCATTCTTCAATCCAACTCTCGTGTATCTATATAGGCTTTCTCTGAAATTCTATGATAGTTGATTACTTGTTCTTTGAATTCCTTATAGGATTTATAAACCTTCTGAGCCATAGGATCGTCTTGAATAAAGTCTTGCATTACATCATCAGTAATTTTCTTAAGCTCTCGCAAGACACTATCAGGAAGTTTTCTAAGGTCCACATCATGTTTGTCTATAAGTTCAGTAAGTGCCTTGTTATTCCTAGCAGTATATTCATCAAGCATCTCCTGATTTGCAGACTTTGCAGCATATTTAATAATAGCCTTTAAATCTTTAGGTAAAGATTCATAAGCATCCTTATTAATAATAATCTCCAAAGTAGAACCGGGTTCATGCCATCCAGGATAATAGTAATAGTCAGCTACTTGATGAAACCCAAAGGTGAGATCATTGTAAGGTCCAACCCATTCTGCTGCATCTATAACTCCTTGTTGGAGTGATAAGAATATTTCATTGCCTGGTAAGGTAACTGTTTCCGCTCCTGCACGAGTAAATACCTCGCCTGCTAATCCAGGTATTCTCATTTTTAAACCCTTTAGATCTTTTAAAGAATTTATTTCTTTCTTAAACCATCCTGCCATTTGGACACCAGAATTTCCACCAGCCAAAGGAATCAAATTAAAAGGAGCATAAGCCTCTTCCCAAAGCTCCATCCCTCCTCCGTAGTTTAACCATCCATTCATTTCTTGAGCGGTAAGCCCAAAAGGAACAGCAGTAAAAAACTGAGAGGACTTAACTTTTCCTGTCCAGTAATAGGAAGCACCATGGCCGAGTTGAACATTACCTTGAGAAACAGCATCGAATACGCCAAGTGCCGGTACAAATTCTCCAGCTCCATAAACTTTTATTTGCATCCTTCCACAAGTCATCTCATTAACGTAATCAGAAAAATTTTCTGGACCCATACCAAGTCCAGGAAAATTCTTTGGCCAGGTAGTCACCATCGTCCATTTGATGGTTTTTTCACCGGTCGAAAAGCATTCCTGATTCTGGACTTGTGAGTTTTCAGAACCAGAACAGGCAATAATAATTGTGGTCAATCCTATAGCTAATAATCTTTTCATTTTCATCACCTTAATCATATTTGTTGTAGTTTAGCGTAAGAAACCATCAGCCATTTAGTTTTACTATTATCGAAGTTTACCTCTACTCTGGCATTAGCGCCTTGCCCTTCATAATTTAGAATAATGCCTTCTCCAAAGGCCTCATGAAGTACCCTCTGACCCAGTTTAAATTCGGTGTCAGGAACTTCGCCCGAAGGTTTTTTAGGCACATATTTAGATCGTCTCGGAACGTTTCCACCTGTCCTCACTTCTACTGTCAATTCCTCTGGTATTTCCCTTAAAAACCTTGAAACGGGATTAAAACTTTCTGATCCATATAAGTTTCTCATCTCAGCATGAGTTACAAAGAGCTTTTCCATTGATCTGGTCACTCCGACGTAACACAACCTTCTTTCCTCTTGCAGCTGGCTAGGATCTTCTATTGATAACTTGTGAGGAAAAAGACCCTCTTCAAAACCAGTGATAAAAACAAGCGGGAATTCTAGTCCCTTGGCTGAATGCAATGTCATAAGCTGTATTGCTGATTCATGTTCTGAAGCCTGAGTTTCGCCTGCATCTAATGCGGCGTGATCTATAAACATCTTTAAAGCACTCTCTTCTAATTCTTCAAAAGAATCAGGTTCGAAATCTCTAGCTGCTCCAACTAATTCAGATAAATTTTCTACCCTTGTCCTACCTTTTTCACCTGCTTCCTTTTTGTGATAGGGAATAAGGCCGCTTCTTTCAATGGCAATATCAACGATATCCCTCAACTGCAAATCCTTTGTCTCGTCTTCGAGGGAATCAAAACTAGACATAAAGCCTTGGATTGATTGGGATGCTCTTGGTGTAAGGCCTTCGATATCTATCAATTCCTCACATGACTTCCATAAAGAAATACTTTTTTCAGCTGCTTTAGCTCTAATGATATCAATCGTCTTAGCCCCTATACCTCGTGGAGGTATATTAATCACTCTTTCGAATGCTGCATCATCTTCTCTGCCATAGATTAGTCTTAGATAGCTCATAGCATTTTTTATTTCTGCTCTTTCATAAAACCTTAACCCGCCATAGATTTTATAAGGTAGAGATTCTCTCAAAATCGCTTCTTCCAAAACTCTGGATTGTGCATTAGACCTATACAAAATGGCTACTTCATCTAAGCTCCTGCCTTGATTTATCCAATTTTGGATACTGCCTACTACATACCTTGCCTCATCATCTTCGTTATAGGCCGAGTAAATAGAAATAGGCTCTCCTTCTTTTTGATCTGTCCATAATTCCTTACCCATCCTTCCTTGGTTATTCTTAATTACAGAATTTGCAGCATTTAAAATAACAGAAGTAGATCTATAGTTCTGTTCAAGCCTGACTATTTCAGTGTCTTTATAGTCAGTAGTAAATCTATTAATGTTTTCGCTTTTAGCTCCTCGCCATCCATAAATAGATTGATCGTCGTCCCCTACAGACATGAAATTTGCTCCTCCATCCGCCAGAAGACGAAGAAATTGATATTGCACTTCATTTGTATCTTGAAATTCATCGACCAATATATGACTAAATCTTCTTTGATAGTGGCTTAGCACTTCTAGGTTAGTTTTTAATAATATATATACCCTTAATAGAAGTTCACCAAAATCTACTAAGCTCTCTCGTTCGCAAAGCTCTTCATATGTCTTGTAAACTTCATTCATCTTCTCTACGAAATAATCATCGGATACTTCAACATCTTTAGATCTTCTACATTCATCTTTTTGCTTATTAATAAACCATTGGATTTGTCTCGGTGGCCACTTAGTGTCATCTAGGCCCATAGATTTAACTACTCGCTTTATCACTCTAAACTGATCCTCAGAATCAAGAATGGCAAACTCCTTTCTGAGACCAGCTTCTTCCCAATGTGTTCTTAATAATCTATGAGAAATGCCATGAAAGGTTCCACACCAAAAATTTCCCATTTCTTCTTGGACTATATCCTCTATTCTGCCACGCATTTCTCTTGAAGCTTTGTTTGTAAAAGTTACCGTTAGAATTGAATGTGGGTTAATGTTTTCAGCTTTTATTAACCACGCAACACGATGAGCTATTACGCGAGTTTTTCCTGACCCTGCACCAGCAAGAACCAGTAAATTCTTCGATTCAGAAGTTACTGCATTTCTTTGGGGTTCGTTTAGGCTTTCAAAAATTTCTGATACATCCACCGATGTATTTTAACTAAGAATCGTTTTTCATTCTTGAGTTATTGATCATTCTTGTAAAATAAAATGTTACTTAAAAATTATTTAAAGTCTCTATTAATCTCTAATTCTTTAGGTATCATTAAGGCATGGAAAATGCCGAAAAATTCTTTGAAACTTATTGCGATTTTGTAACAAAAGTTACAAGCGATCCAAGCCTCAAAATAGAAGATTTAAAAAAATCTCTAGATAATATTCAAGAAAATTCTGATATTGATACACCTAGATTGCTGACAGCTGCCCTGGGTCTAGGTAGCGAGACTGGAGAATTTGTAGAAATAGTGAAGAAAATGATTTTGCAAGGAAAGCCAGCAGATGAGGATAATATTTTTCATATGAAAAGAGAGCTTGGAGATGTCATGTGGTATTGGGTAACTGCTTGCATGGCTTTAGGGCTTAACCCTGTTGAGGTAATTACTGAGAACCAGAAAAAACTGGAAGCAAGGTATGGCGAACAATTTACCATAGACCAAAGTGAAGTCAGAGTAAAAGGAGACCTCTAACTAATAAATTCTTGAAAGGGCAGGCTTCTCTTGTCCAATAGTGTCAGATCTTCTCAAATCCATTGTATTCCAAACATCATCTAAAGCATTTAAGAAGTTATTTATATCATTAGCTTCGTGACGCGGCGTAATGGTAACTCTAAACCTTTCATCGCCTTTTGGTACTGTAGGAAAGAAAATAGGCTGTATATAGATCCCGTGCCTCTCAAGCAGTAAATTAGCTGCTTCCTTACATAGCCTCGGGTCATAAAGATGGATAGGAATAATGTGACTATCGTTTTCAAGAAACGGTATTTGAAGGTCTCTTAGACCTTTTCTTATACGGTCCGAGTTTACTCTTATATTTTCTCTCAAGTCTTCAGATTCCATTGCTACCTTGATACTAGTTATGGATGCAGCTGCTACGGAAGGATTCATGGAAGATGTAAAGATAAAACCAGGTGCAAAACTTCTGATGTAATCAATAATATCTGCACTAGCGGCAACATATCCGCCCATTTGTCCAAAAGCTTTTGAAAGTGTTCCATTGATAATATCTATATCATCCTCTAGTCCTTTCTCTGCGGTTATGCCCCTTCCTTCCGGTCCATAAAGCCCAACAGAATGAACTTCATCTAAATAAGTGAGAGCACTATATTTCTTCGCTATCTCAATAATTTTTTGTAACGGAGATCGTAATCCTTCCATTGAATATAAAGATTCGAAAACAATAATTTTTGGAGAATTGGCATTTGCATTATTTATAAGTTCTTCTAGATGCTCAGTATCGTTATGTCTAAAAACATGACATTCAACATTTGCATTCTTAATTCCCTGAATCAGCGATGCATGGTTTAGTTCATCAGAAAAAATTTCTACGCCCTCTAGGTTCTTACAAAGAGTCCATAAAGTGGACTGATTAGCAGTATATGCTGAAGGAAAAAGTAACGCTGATTCTTTATTGTGAAGATCTGCCAATAGGTTTTCGAGATCTTCATGATAAGTTGAAGTACCAGAAATATTTCTAGTTCCACCTGATCCTGTGCCAAGTTCGTTAATAACTTCAATAGAGGTTTTGGTTACTTCAGGGTGTTGGCTCAGATTTAAATAATCATTGCTACACCAGACTTCAACTTCTCTTTCTTGCCCTTCAAAGCGCTCAGTTGCTTTGGGGAAACTAGATTTGTTTCTATTTATGGCTCGAAATTTTCTATAAAGGCCTTGTGATTTGAGTGAAACCAGTTCGTCCGAGAAGAATTTTTTATAGTTCATGAATTAATTATTGATAAAAGTTAATATAATTAAGGTTGAAGCGGCGAGTATTGTAAAACAATACCCGATTTTGTGTGTTCTTAAGAATTATTCTCATTTAGTTATAAAAATTGAAAACCCTAAAAATAGTCTCAAGGAAAAGTCCTCTTGCAAGGATACAAGCTCTTCTTGTGGCTGATAAAATTTCTCAAACCTCTCCAGATATTCAAATTCAGCATTTATTTAAATCAACTCTGGGTGATACCGACTTAAATACACCTCTTAATAAGATGCAAGATATTGGTGTTTTTACAAATGATATAAGAGATGACCTTCTTTCTAAAGAAGCAGATATTGCTGTTCATTCATGGAAAGATCTTCCTGTAGAGCTAGCAGAAGGAACTGAAATAATCGGGACTCTAGAAAGAGCAGACATGCGAGATATGATTTTCTTAAAAAAAGAGAGCATGCAAAAAAAAGATCTTGTTGTTTTAAGCTCCTCTCCAAGAAGAGAAAAAAACCTATCTAATTTCTTGCCAATTGCACTTCCTTTTCACGCTGACATTTCGTTTAAAGATGTTAGAGGCAATATCCATACTAGATTAAAAAAACTCATAGAAGGTGAAGAAGATGCGCTAGTTGTTGCGAAGGCAGCTATAGATAGATTCATTGGTAGTAAAAGTGATGAATTCAAGAATGAAAAGGAAGAATTATTAGAGATGGTCGAATCTTTAAACTGGATGGTGCTCCCTCTCTCACAAAATCCTTGTGCGGCTGCTCAAGGAGCATTAGCTATTGAAGCTAGGCAAAATGATGGGTCCGTGAAAGAGGTTATTGCCAAAATCTCTAATCAAAATGACTTCAATGCAGTAGAGGTTGAGAGAAGCATATTAAAATCTTATGGGGGTGGCTGTCATCAGAAGATTGGAGTAAGTAATGAGTCTTTAAAAGGCGGCAATGTACTTACTGTCAAAGGAGAAACTGAAAATGGCAAAGAGATTTCGGAAAGATCTTTCAATACTGATGCTAATGATGGATATTTCGACTCAGTAAATGTAGAAAACTTCTTTCCAAAAGATAGAAAGGAGCAACAATTTTTCAAGCGGGAGACCCTTTCTGGTGCAAATGAGCACATTAAAACCTTAAAAAATTATGGCATTTATGTAAGCAGATCAAATACTTTAGAGGATCCAGATTTAATCGATAAATCGAATATCATCTGGACAAGCGGTATAGAAACTTGGAAGTCTTTGGCAAAAAAAGGGTATTGGGTGAATGGTTCTTCTGACAGTCTAGGAGAAGATAACTCCAAAGAAGAAAGTCCTTTTAAAAAAATAAGTTGGCTTAAAATTTCACACAAAGATAACTTGGATAATTCTAAAGAATTGCTTGCAACATATAAATTAACACCGCTAGATATTTCTAGTAGGCTGGATGAATGTGACTATTTTTACTGGATGAGTGCTAGCTCTTTCCAGCTGGCAACCAAACAATATCCTGAAATTATAAATAGAAATCATGCATGTGGTCTTGGTAAGACTTTTGATATTATTCAGGCCGTAGCGCCTAATACTTCTGTGTTTCTAAGTTATGAAAACTGGAAAGAAGAAATAAGTAAAAAGATAAAATAAAAGACACCATTAGCGTAAGGTATAATTAACTTTTTTTTTCAATAAGTATGAACGCATCGAGAAAATTCCCTCAATCAAGATTAAGGCGCACTAGATTTACATCTTCTATAAGAAACCTAGTTGCTGAGAACGACCTAACGGTTAATGACTTAATCCAACCAATATTTGTTAAAGAAGGCCTAGATGGTATTGAAGCCATTGATTCATTGCCGGGTATTAATAGGTATGGACTCAATGCGCTAGATTTAGAAATAGAAAAAACTCAGAATAATAAAATTAATGCTGTAGCTATTTTTCCTGTGATAGATCCTAGTAAAAAGGATGAGCAAGGGACAGAATCTTTAAATGAAGATAATCTGGTGTGCGAAGCGATAAAACAAATTAAAAAAAACTCGGATCTGGCTGTGATTGCTGATGTTGCGCTTGATCCTTACACGTCTCATGGTCACGACGGCTTGTTAGATGAATCAGGCTATGTAGATAATGACAGAAGTCTAACTATTCTAACTGATCAGGCAATGACTCTGGCCAAAGCAGGGGCAGACATGGTTGCACCATCCGATATGATGGATGGAAGAATTGCTAGCATAAGAGATGCACTTGAAAATAACGGATTCTCTAATACCATCATTCTTTCCTATGCAGCAAAATATAGTTCTAAATTCTATGGACCTTTTAGAGATGCCGTTGGTTCTTCTTCAAACTTGGGTGTAGGTAGCAAGGACACCTATCAAATGTCAGTAGCAAATATTGATGAAGCACTTCACGAGGTAAGGATGGATCTCGAGGAAGGTGCGGACATAGTCATGGTGAAGCCTGGAATGCCTTATTTGGATGTCATAAAATCAGTGAAAGAAACTTTTAAAGTTCCTACATTTGCTTACCAAGTCAGCGGTGAGTATGCAATGCTTAAAGCAGCAATTCAAAATGAATGGTTGGCTGAAGATGTATTAATTGAGTCACTATTAAGCTTCAAACGTGCAGGTGCAGATTGCGTTTTAACCTATGCCGCCAATGAAGTAGCAGTGAAGCTAAACCAATAAACCACCTTGTCAAATACCAAATTTATAAATGCCCTGGAAAGAAAACCTCAGGCATGTCCACCAGTCTGGCTCATGCGTCAAGCTGGAAGATACCATGATCATTATCAGAATCTGAAAAAAGACTATACCTTTGAAGAGCTTTGTAAAAAACCAAACCTTGCGGCAGAAACGGCCATGGGACCAATCAATGAATTTGATTTTGATGTAGCGATTCTTTTTAGTGATATCTTATTTCCGCTAGAGGCTCTTGGTATGGATCTGTCATATAATCCAGGGCCTCAGTTTGGTCTTCATCTTGATGAAGAAAATGCTGCTAACTTGCTCACAAACTCCAACCCAATAAGTTTTATGGATTTCCAAGGAGAAGCCATAGAGAGGACATTAGAAAGACTCCCTAGTGATAAATCACTAATAGGATTTGTTGGAGGACCTTGGACTTTGATTGCCTATGCTTGTCATATAGATAAAGAATTGAGAAATATATCTCTAAATAATTTTCAATTTGGTTTGTTGGATAATGTAATCCTGCCTCTTTTAAAAGATAACATTAAATTGCAACTCGATGCTGGGGCAGAAATAGTAATGATTTTTGACTCTACAGCTCACCAATTAGCTGATGAAGATTTAATTCTGTACTTAGATAAAACATTTAATGCTTTAGCTAAAGATTTTCCTAACAAAGTAGGTTATTACGCTAAAGATGGCGT
>JADHSF010000026.1 GCA_016777005.1 SAR86 cluster bacterium
GCGGACACAGACTTGTTGAGTCAGAAGTTGTCTATGTATTCCTTACAGGTACTGGGCAAATGGAAGTGATTGAATATTCTAATCATGAAGGCGGGCATGGAACTAACCCAAGTTTCGGGATAGAACACAAGGCTGAACTTGTTATCTCTGCCGGTGATATTGTTTTAGCTGAAGAAGGTGACTACATCAAAGTCAATAATACTTCTAATGTAGAACAATTATCTTACTTAAGAATATTCGATAGCGAGGGAGCTCGTAGCTAAAAAAAATCCCCACTCGAAAGCAGGGATTCCGAAAAGCGTATCTCAACTACTTTTCAACTAACCGTTAAAACTGTTAGCCGGAACCGGGGGTAACCCGTGTCAGAAGGATACTCCTGTTGTTCCTCTTCTATAATAAATACTAATAGTGATCACCTCCTGTAGAGGGTAATAATAATCCACGAATTCAATTCCCCTCGTGTTAAATTGAATGTGGGACGTCTATCGAAAGAATATCAATAAAATTAATATTAGAAAAGTTTTATTTACAAGTTTAAGATTTAAGATTCAGCCAAGATATTTCTTCATCAGATAAATCTATATTTATAGCATGCAAAGAACTTTCAGTTTCAAAAAAGTTTCTAGGTCCTATTAAGGGAAAAGAAGGAAATTTTTGATTCAAAACAAAGGCTAATGCTAACTGTATAGGATCTACTGCCTTTTTTGTTGCGAGTTCAAAACATCGAGATCTACGCTCAAGATTATCCTCACTTCCCCAAACTCTCTTTTGTTCTTCAGTATTGGGGTCGGCAACATGCGTTAATCCTGTAAATTCTTGAGAATCGAGAAAGAAACCACGCGCTTGGCTCGACCATGGAAATATTGATATTTGATTTTCAGTGAGATACGTTACGTAATCTTCTTCGGAACAGCTAAAACATCCGGGCCAAACCGGATTATTCATTTGAGCTAAGCTAAAATTATTACTTAAAACCGTAAATGCTTCTTTCCCTGAAGAGAGTGCATAGTCATTAGCTGCTTTGAACCTGTCAAGAGACCAGTTTGAAGCTCCAAATATAGAAATGAGACCTTCATTTTTTAGTTCATTAAGAGTATCAATAAATTCCTCTACTGGAATATCTTCATTATCTCTATGTAAGCAATAAATATCGAGATGAGCAACAGACATTCTGGAAAGCGTTTCATTTAATTGAGGTCTAATTTTTTTTGGAAAACAATCTGGTGTATGAGCGCCCTTTCCAAGAATGACTACCTCATTTCTTAAGGCCCGTGAATTAACCCAACTGCCTAAATAGGAATCACTTTTTCCATCATTATAAATATAAGCAGTGTCAAATACATTTCCGCCTTGTTGAAAGAAATGATCAAACATGGCAAATGCATGATTACTATCAGACTGGTTATCGCAACCAAACACCACTCTTGATAGTTCCTTATTAATACCAGGAATAGTTAGGCTTGGAAGTGATTTAGGAGTATTTGAAGGAATAATAGGGACTTGTCTATGCTCTCCTCTATCGGCATCATAAATAACCTTAAGATCTTTTCTCCAAGTATCCAATAAAATCATATTGCCGTGAGAATCATTATGAGGAATAAGAGAGGACTCTATTGACTCATTTCTATATAACTCAGAAAAATGATCAATTTGAAGTGCATATAAACCTTTATCAGTTTTCACTTCTATGATTTCTTTAGAGCCTTCATTATCTATAATTTTTATTTCAGATTCCCTGTCTGTGAATTCTCCACAGTGCCAGGGCTGATTAACAATAATGGTTAAATTATTATCTGAAATTGTGACATTACTCTCAGAAACAGAATTAGTAGCTGATTTTATTTCTGCAATAGAGCCATCTTCAAATTTTAAAGATGCTGATGCATTTAAATCTACACCTTGAGCATTTAATTCCCCTTCTCCTGCTAAAGAAATCGGATTCATGAATGCTTTATTATTTACTGAACCCACAATATATCGAGAGATTGAAGCCGGATAGCAACCTATATCTAGGATTGAACCACCGCCCAGTTCTTTATTGACCAGTCGGTGTGTTTCGGGCACTTCAACTGAAAAGCAAAACTCAGCTTGAATATTTAAAGGTCCTTTAAGACGTTTGCTGACTAAATTAATAATCTGATTAGTTTGGGGATGAATCTTGTACATAAATGCTTCCATTAAAAGAGTGTTATTCTTTCTAGAAAGATCGATCAGAGCCATAGTTTCAGTAGCATTCATGGATAGGGGTTTTTCGCATAAAACTGCTTTTTGATTTCTTAAGCACTCGGCAGATAGCTCAAAGTGACTTGGGTGGGGCGTTGCAATATAGACTGCATCTATTTCTGGATGAGAAATTAGATTTTGATATCCTAGAATTGGACTACAGTCATAGAGATCACAAAATTCCATGGCCCTAGATTCTGTATTACTTGCTACTGCTACTAACTTCCCTTCAGTTTCTTTTAATGCTTCTGCAAAAGCCTTTGCAATTGCTCCAGTGCCCAAAATCCCCCATCTAATAGATTCCATTATCTCTCCTCTTTTAATTGTCTAAGTAATTCTTTATGCATTTTTGCGTCTATCGGATAAAAATAAATGATGATTAGACTTGAAGCAATCCCAACAATTGGAATCAAAGTCATGATGGCCTTCATGTCAGCTATTGTACTTTCTGTTTGAATCTCATTTGCCTGAAAGCCAATTGCATCGAGCACTAAGCCAAGAATAATAATTGCAAAGGCTATTGAGCCCTTTTGAGCGAAAGTCATGAACCCATATAAAGATGATTCACTTCTTACTCCTGTATGAACTTCACCATATTCGATAGTATCTGGGAGCATAGACCAAAATAAAATACCACCAGCACCAGATCCAAAGCCTATGAACCCTACTAAAACCAGGAGTTCGTTTAGTTGTGAAATAGGATAAAGATAAAACGATATCAAGGCTATGAGTGTGACAGAACTAGATATCAACCAAGTCAATTTTTTTCCTATTCTGTTTGAAATGACCCACCAAATAGGAATACTCAAAAAAGCAATAATACCACTTGTGAATAAGATTGTTCCTTGGTGTTGATGAAGGTTTAAGGCATATTTTGTATAGTAAATTAAGTTATTACCAAAAAAAATGGTGGTTATTCCAACAATTAGGGTTGCACTAAATACAAGCCAAAAAGGTCCATTTTTAGCAACAGCTTGAGCTGCTTCAGCTAGGCTTCCTCCTACTCGCTCAATACCTAGATCATTTTCGGGCTCCTTAACAGTGATAAAGGTTACTGCATGTATTGCTAAAGCGGTTAATCCGGCAATTGCTCCTAAAACAAGAAAACCTGAACTCTCATCTTCACCTCCCACCCAAAAAATGATTGGAAAAGCTAATAGTGCCATTAAGTTAGTACCTGTTTGTGCTCCTAGCATTCTAAAACCAGTTAAATTAGTCCTTTCTTGACTATCTGAAGTAATGCGTGGAGTGAGTGAAGAGAATGGAACACTGACTATAGTGAAACAAGTTCTATGTAAAAGGTTAGTGAATAAAAGAAAAGAAAATAACATCGCACCTTCAAAAGGAGGTACCCAAAATAATAGAACAAAAGACAAAGCTAAAGGCACATTACCGAAGAGAAGATAAGGTCTATAAACACCCCATTTAGTTCTTGTTCTCTCTGCTATATAACCCATAAAGGGGTCTGTTACTGCGTCCCAAAGCATACCAATTCCGTATATTAAACCTGCAAGGGAAGGAGAAATACCAACTACATCAGTATAGAAATATAAAAGGTATAAACCCACACCACTCCAGTACAAACAGATTGCTATATCGCCTATGCCATAACCGAGTCGAGTTTTAAGTGTAAGCTTTTGTATTAGTGCTTCAGTCATTAATTAATTTTTTTGGGAAGTTCTAACTGACCTAATGTATTTAAGTAGTTTTCATTTCGTTTATTATCAAAATTATCTGGATTATCCCTAAAACTCTTTATGGGTTGACCAAGACCTTTGATACCTCTCGAACGCACACGATCTACATGACCTAAATCCACCTCTAATAAACTAGTTTCTTCTGCAGAGCCTAATTCAGTTAAGATTTCTCCTTCAGGTCCTACGGCTATAGATTGGCCACATCCCTGTCTGCCCCCAGCATTAATATCAAAATAATAACACTGCTGTTGAATAGCTGTTGCTCTGGCCATAATTTTTTCTTCATTTCTATCAGAGGTATCTGTCAAACTCGGATGAATAATAATCTGAGCACCTTTCATTGCTAAAGCCCTGCTGGTCTCAGGAAACCAAAGATCATAACAAATGTGTACTCCAAAAATACCAACCCCTTCTATTTCAAATACACAAGAGTCTTTTCCTCCTTCAATACCTCGCTCATATGGCTCAAAGGGATAATTTTTGGTGCAGAAAGAAACTATTTTTCCTTGATTTGATATAACTGGAGCTACGTTAGTAACTTTCTCATCATTGTGATGATAAAAGGAGCCAGGAATGAGCCACACATTCTTTTCTTTAGCTAATTCTTGAAAAGATCTTAAGTGATTATCCAGAGAAAATTCTTGTGATCTACTGGCACCACCAACAGCCAGTTCAGTGGCAACTACCATATTGATCCAAGGGTATCTACTCACTGTTTGATTGATTTTTTCAATTAGATAAGTTTTGTTATTCGTATATTCTAAATCTAGCTGAAGACCGGCTATAGAGAAGTTTTTCATCGCAAAACTTTATCACATATTGGAAAGTGAAATTAAAGATTTAAAGTTCTAATTTCTATAGCATCCGCAGATTTTTCTGAAAGGATTCCAGAAATAACTACAAATTTTAGATCTTTAGAAGGCTTGTACTCTTTTTTAAGAACTTTCATGACAGCATTGATATTTTTTTCATGATTTGAATACATAGGAGAATAAAAGGCATGTACTGACCCTGCTAAAGAGAGCTGACTAACTGTTTTCTTATTATTACTGAAAGCAAAAACAGGAATCATAAATGGCTTAGCGTTTGAGACTATCTCGGCCGTTTGACCAGAACGCGTAATCGCTATAATGCCATCAGCGTTTATTGATTCTGCAATATTTGTTGCAGCTACACCAAGATGTTGCCAATCAGTATCAGATATAAGTTTTTTCTCATAACCTAATGTTTTATATTTTTCAGTTTGCTTCGCTATTCGTGAAATAAAACTTACAGCCTCGGTAGGGTATTTTCCAACTGTAGTTTCACCTGAAAGCATTACTGCATCTGCTCCTTCATAGATTGCATTAGCTACATCTGTAACCTCCGCTCTTGTCGGTGTAGGATTTTCAATCATAGACTCTAAAAGGTGAGTCGCAACAATAGAGCTAACACCATATCTTGCACAATTAGCCATAATTTTTCTTTGAATATTGGGAAGGTTTGAAAGATCTGTTTCAATACCTAGATCACCTCTGGCAACCATAACAGAATCAGAGACTTTACATATCTCCTCTATATTAGCCAAACCCTCTCTATCTTCAATTTTAGAGATAATTTTTACCTTCTTTGCTTGATTTCTAAGCACTTTCTTTAAGTCATCTATATCAGAAGCGTGTCTAACAAAAGATAAAGCGATGAAATCTACATTTTCTTTTAAACCAAAAGCTATATCTTTCTTATCTTTCTCTGTTACTGAAGGTAGATTGATTCGAATTCCTGGGAGGTTTACGTGCCTTTTACTACCTAGTTTGCCGCCATCAAGCACCTTACATTCCAATTCATTTTTTGTTTTTTTTAAAACTTTAAAATTCAGTAAACCATTATCTAAACTAATTAAAGTTCCTACATTAACGCTTTGGATGAGTTCATCATAATGGACTCTTATGGACGTAGTCTCTACATCTACTTCATCTCTTATCGTAAAAGAGACAAGTTGACCTGGTTCAAGATTAACCACTTGAGAGGTATTGCCCGTTCTAATTTCAGGACCTTGTGTATCTAGTAAGATACCTACAGGATTGAGAACTTCTTTATTGAGCTTCTTGATTCGGTCAATAACCTTCTTTGCATTCTTATGATCAGAATGAGACATGTTTAAACGAGCAATATTCATTCCCGCTTTGTAGAGCTTCTTGAGGCTGGAATAGCTTTCTGTTGCGGGTCCTATCGTACAAATTATCTTTGTTCTTTTCATCATAATATGGCGTGGAATTCTACTTAAGAAATATTAAAAAGCCATATAAAAAAACAGGCCCCGAAGGACCTGTTTCTTTGTCTCTAATTAAAAATTACGTCTTAAATCCAGACCGTACCATCTTTCAGGTAAAGGCCATCCAAATTTTTGATAATCTCTATCAATAGAAGTTGTAGTGTAACTATAGACGTCTTTATTATTCATTAAGTTATTAACAAATAATCTGGCTGAAGTGTCACCATCTTCACTAAACCACGAGAAGCTTAAATTGGTAACTTCTCTAGAAGGTACTCTGTCATAAGCTCTCTCTATGCCTGAAGCAGAGAAGCTACCAGTGTAAGAGTGACTTATGTTCATCCAGATAGGTCCAATTCCACTATCCATTTCATACTCAGCTCTTAAAGTAAATTTTTCTTGAGGGATCCCCTTAAGTTGATTTCCTTTAAGATTGAAAGTAAACAGGTCAGCATCAGAACCAACTGCTACATAATCTACAGTATCTACTTGAGTAAATTCACCCCAAATAGCAGCAGGAATTGAAGGATCATCAAGATTAGATATTAGATAATCTTCTCCATACTCAGTTTCTGTGTAACTGTAGTTGCCTGATAGCGTTAACTTATCAGAAAAAGCATAAATGATATCAGTCTCAAATCCAGTATTCGTGATACCGTCTGCATTTGTTACTCTATCAGTTGCCCAGCCTACATCGGCATTTATTTGAGTCACTCTATCTTGGTAACCGTCATAATCATAGGTGTAAACAGAAGCAAATACTTGCAAGGTATCATCTAAGTGAATACCTTTATAGCCTATCTCAAAAGCCTCAATAGTTTCTTTATCATAGGTCTCAAGAGCTAAATCAGCTCCTCCTAAAGGTATACCAAACTCATCTCTTTGACTGGCTTTTCCTCCAGGCACACCCAAAATATATCCACCAGCTCTATAACCAGTTGTTACAGAGAAGTACCAAAGTTCTGAGTCATTAGGTGAGTAATCTAGATTGATTCTAAAGTTTGTATCAGACCATTTATCATCGCCACCAACTGTTCTCGTGTAGCTGTAAGGAAGACCTTGATTCAAACTCAAAGGAGTTGCACAAGTAGTAGCCGTGACCTCACAAACTGGAGCGATATTGCTACCATTGGCAGCCACTCCAGCAGCACCTGTATAAGTTGCAGCGCCCATCATTAAATTACTGAGTGAAAGTGTAGTTTGTCCTGAATCCGGAGCTAAACCTTGAGTTTCTAAGAATGGTCCAAGAACTCCCGCACCTGCTAAAATACCAGGCATCCAAGCTCGAGCAAAATCCATACTGAGTTCAGCATAACCACCACTCTTCTCTAATGCATCTTTTTTATCTTCTGCATATCTTGCACCTAGTGTTAAGGCAAATTCATCATTAATTGTCCAAGTTCCTTGAGTATAAACCGCTGATGCCTCAGTAGTCATTGTGTTCTGATACTCATATACCAACCCTTCAGGTGAACCACCCCATCTACCTGATATAACATCATTCATAGGAGCTGATCCTTGTTCTACATGAGAAGTTTGCCAAAGGTCTCCTAAGAAGAAACCTACACTCGCCCCACCCAAGAAACCAACAGGCACATCAAATAGGCCGTAATTTGCAGGATTAACAACCCTTAATTCATTATTGTTAAAAGCATAGCTTTGTTCTCTCGACTCATCCATATAGAAAAGACCTGAAGTGACTTCGATATCATCTCTAAGCTGCCAGTTAACAACCATTTCATGAGTTGTCATGTGAACATCTTCTAGAACAGTTTCTCTTCTAGTGCTAAAAGTAGCATCTGATAAATCAAAATCTCTGTTGAATGTATAATCAAAATCTACAAAACCGTATATGTATTTAACTTGTAAAGTATCTGAAATATCCCAAGTGACATCTGACTGAATACCTTGATGTTCAAACATGACATGTTGGCAATTGTTGTTAGTGTATGGAAAAGAAGAATTATTACAGTCTTCCATATTCACCCTCGCACCAAATTTACCGATAGTACTATCTTCAGCACTTTGTCCGTAGAAAGCATTATAGTTTTGAACCACACTCGAATTTCTATCAACACCAGGAACTAATGCTGCACCGTATCTGGTTTGACCTGTTGAAGGATGAGTAAATGCTTGAGCACCAGGATATGTTGATGCAACTCTTTTAAGTCCATAAACTGCTTGGCTTTCACTATGAGTTCCCGCATTTTGACCCCAACCTTGACCAAGTAAAACAGGTGCGAGCGTTGGCTGATCTAACATTCTATCATTTGCTCTTATATTGAAAGTTACGTCATCATTTATCTTCCAAGTAAGTGACAAAGTAATATTCTCATCGTCCGTTTCATTTAAGTCTTCTCCACCCAATCCGTCTTGTAATGCATCTGAACTTGCATTCATGGCTGTAAATCTATAAGCCAGAGAATCTGTAATAGGACCACTGGTCATTAGATAGTTTTGTTGACGACCTTCTGAGCCTAACAGAATTCTTACTAGGCCTTCAGATTCAAAACTTGGTTTGTTAGTAATATAATTAATGGCTCCACCTATTGCATTACGACCATATAGAGTTCCTTGTGGTCCTCTTAATACTTCTATCCTTTCGACATCAAAAAGGTAGTTCTCGCCAGCAGCAATACCAAAGTCAGGTGAGAAAACACCATTGTAATAGGTTGCTACACCTGGATCGCCACCTAAGGCTCTAAAGTTTCTTCCTACACCTCTAATTCTTACATCATATTGATCTCGAGTTGTTGCAGGTAGTTGATCCATAAGATCATTAGCACCTTGTAACCCAAGGTCCTCGATCAATGATGAATCAAATGCTGAGATCGACATTGAAGTATCAGAGACAGTAGAATTTCTCTTTTCTGCCGTGACAGTAATTTCTTCAATACCACCCCTACTACTACTACTTTCTTCTGCTGAAAATATTGATAAAGGTAAAATTGAAATAGATAAAACGATTAACGAATAGATAATTCTATGCATGGTATCCTCCCCATATGTGCAGTTTTTTACTGCTTTTTAAGTCCTTTTAAACACTAGTCTTTTAAGACAAGCTTAATTTAGCATACTTTTTATTTTCTTTACAACAAAAAAAACAGGCCTATAGGCCTGCTTCTTTTTTTTAGTTGAGATTAAAACTTGTATCTTACATCTACTCCCATGGTTCTAGGGCTTAATGCACTAGCAGTCTTTCTAAAATTCTGAGATGCATCAGAAGTGGATAAAGCATAATACATGTCATCATCCATAAGATTATCGATATAAGCTCTGACGTTTACACTTCCGTCTTCACTGTACCAAGAGGCACTTATATTTGTAATCTCACGAGAGTCGATTCTATCAAGCTCTCTTTGAACTCCCGAGGCAGAAAAGTCACCTGTATAAGAGTAAGTTGCGAATAACCAAATTGGTCCCCACGAGGAGTCCATTTCATAAGTTAAATTGATAACGAACTTTTCTTCAGGAATCCCTTTCAGAGGTCCACCTTTAAGGTTGGCTGTATAGTCAGTTACAAATGCTGGATTATCGTCCTCACAAGTTACATAACCTTGAGTACATGCTCCAAAAACTGCTACAGGATTTAAAGGATCATCAACAGTTAAGACAAAATAATCTTCTCCGTATTCTGTTTTGGTATAACTATAATTACCTGCTATGTTAAGTCGATCATTTGCTTGATATTGCATTTCAATCTCAAAACCTTCGTTGGTAATACCATCGGCATTCGAAACAAAATTTGTACCCGCACCTCTTATAGGATCAAATTGCTCTAGCTCATCTTGATATCCGTCGTAGTCGTAATGATAAATAGAAGCAAAGATTTGCAATGTATCATCAAGATGAAGACCTTTATATCCTAGCTCAAATGCGCTTACTTGCTCTTCATCATAATCAACTAAAATTGAACCAGTCCCATCAGGAATACCATTAGCATCTCGAGAATCATCCCTTTGACCAGAAACACCAAGAGCAAATCCACCTGCTCTAAATCCAGTTGTATAAGATATATACCAAAGTTGATTTTCATTAGGCTCATAATCTAAATTCACCCTAACATTTGTATCATCCCAAGTATTCTGACCTGCGATACTACTTGTATATGAATAAGGAATACCTTGCCCTACTCTAAGTGGAGTCGCACAAGTTGTTGCCGTAATATCACATGTTGGTGTAATAGGTTGAGCAGGATCAATAGATCCTGGATAAACTGCCGCTGCTGGTAATAAGCCCGCTCCTGCAAGTGCAGTTAAATTTGCCAATGTAGCAGGATTATAATTCCAAGTAGCATTTCCCATTGCAACGTTAGTGTGCGCTTCAACTGTTGAATCAGGACCAATAGGTATGAGGGGATTTCCAAGTAACAAATTAGCAAAAGGAAGATAGCCTCCGAGTGCGCTGGCATAAAGTTCAGCATAACCGCCTCTCATCTCCAAAGCTTCTTTTTCATCTTCAGCGTATCTTGCACCAAGAGTTAGAGAAAACTCTTCGTTAATCCTCCAAGTTCCTTGAGTAAAATATGCCACCGCATCGGTCTGATTTTCATTGACATGATTATAAACAGATCCAAGAGGATCGCCTTGCCACCTTCCTGTTATTGTAGAACCTAGAGGAGCTTGACCTACTTTCACATGAGGAGTCAAAGCATCGCTCGGCCATCCAAGGAATCCCATGATTGAGGCAGGAACCCCAATGAAAGCAAGACTAGAATCTAGTGTGCCGTAGTTAGCCGCTTGAGTAATATTCAGAACATTATTACTTAACGTATAATTTTGTTGTCTATTCTCATCCATCATAAATAAACCAGATGTGACTTCTATGTCATCTCCTATCATCCAATTCACATTGATTTCATGAGTGGTCATGTGAACATCTTCCAAGACTGTGGTTCTGTACTGAGAAAAGTCAGAATTGATATTATCTAGATCGATGTTGAAGGTGTAGTTAAAGTCCACAGATCCAT
>JADHSF010000008.1 GCA_016777005.1 SAR86 cluster bacterium
AGTATCTTTTTTTAGGTCGATTTGGTGGTCTATGTGTATGACCATGTATCCCTGACGTAACTTCTACTTCTTTATCTAGAACTAGCTTTCTTGGGTCTTCAAATTTCACACACCTAGCTTACACCCAAAATCTATAATTTTGTAGAAGCACTACAATATATCCCATACACCCACCCTGTAGCTCCTGCCACGCCTCTAAGAGAGATGAAACTACACTATCTGTGAAAGAATAGGGCAGTTCGATTTAGGTTGTTTATGATTACGTGATGATTACTTTATAGATTTCTTAATATATCTAAATCCATGAAAGCCTTATATATCTTGGTGCCCAGAGGTGGAATCGAACCACCGACACAAGGATTTTCAGTCCTTTGCTCTACCGACTGAGCTATCTGGGCATTGAAGATGTTGCGATTGTATACAATTAATTGATTCTAAAAAAGTAAGTTTTAATCTACTGGTTTAAAGCCAGTAGGCTTAGCGTAATCTTTTCCTGAGAGGAAGAGGTCCATTTGTTCATTTAACCATTTTCTAGATTCTCTATCCGCTAAATTAATCTGTCCTTCATTAATTAGCATTTTTTGATGTTCCAACCACTCTTCCCAAGCTTTTTTGGATATGTTGTTGAATAAGTCTTCACCTTTTTGACCAGGGTAGGGAGCGGCACTCATGCCTTCCAGCTCCTCATTATATTTTTTGCAAAAAACAGTGCGCATCTTTTTTATATAAATGTTTTTAAAATCTTACTTACAGGTGAAGGTAGACCTATACCTGCTAATTCTTCTGTATTAAACCATACTTTATTATTATCTAAATCCTGAAAATCTTTATTTATCTTGATTAAGGTTATATCGATATCTAACTTATAGTGCGTAAAAGCATGTCTGAGCTTTAACCCTTCTTCTAACAGTTCATATCCTTTTGGTAGTCTGTCTTGGAAATTTTCTCTTGATACAGGCTCTTCAAATCCTATGAAAGTCCATAGGCCTTCCCAGACCCCTTTAGAATTTCTGTTTTCTAAAAGTACTTCGCCATGTTTGTTTTGTAAAAGGAGCCAATAGAGCTGCCTTATGGGTTTTTCTTTCTTAGGAGATTTATTAGGCAGTAAGTTTTGAATCTCTTGATTAAATGAGATACATTTTTTCTTTAATGGACATTCTATGCAATCTGGATTTCTTCGCTTACAGATTAAAGACCCTACATCCATAATTGCCTGGGTGTAGACATTACACTCTTTGATAGGCAAATTTTCTTCGGCTATTTTCCATAGTTGCTTAGTTGTCTTACTCAAGTCTATGGGATCTTCGACTTTAAAATATCTCACTAGAACCCTCTTAGCATTTCCATCAAGAATCGGAGCTTTCATCCTAAAGCCTAAGGAAAGTATTGCACCGGCAGTGGATTTTCCTATTCCTGGAAATGATTCTAGTTTCTCAGAACAAGATGGCATGCTGGAGTCGAATTCTTCTTGAATTATCTTTGCAGTTTTGAGTAAATTTCTTCCTCTAGAGTAGTAACCTAATCCAGACCAATAACTGAGCACTTCATTTTCATTAGAATTAGCCAATGAATCTATGTCAGGATATCTTTTTATAAATTTTAGAAAGTAGGGGATAACTGTTTGGACTTGGGTCTGTTGCAGCATTACTTCTGATATCCAGACTTTATATGGATTAGTGTCAATTTGCCAAGGCAAGTCCTTGCGCCCAAATTGTTTGTGCCATCGGATGAGTTGAGTACTTAAATAAGACATGAAAATAATATGCTAATTGTACAAGTAATGAACAAGTTGGACATATTAGATATAATGCGCGCCCCTTGAGGATTTATTATGAGAAAAGTTGTTATAAATAGAGATACATCAGAAACTCAAATTACAATTGAACTAAATTTAGACGGCACTGGTAAAACAGAGTTTGATACAGGACTGCCCTTTTTAGAGCATATGTTAGATCAGATCGGCAGACATGGCATGATAGACCTTAGTGTTAAGGCCAAAGGTGATCTGCACATAGATGATCATCACACTATAGAAGATATAGGCATTTCTTTGGGTGAGGCACTGAATGAGGCTGTAGGAGATAAAAAAGGTATCAAACGATATGGTTATTCCTATGTACCTCTTGATGAAGCTCTTTCAAGAGTAGTACTAGATTTCTCAGGAAGGCCAGGGTTGCACATGAAAGTGGATTTCGTAAAAGAAGATGTAGGCGGAATTGATGTGAATATGTTCGAGCACTTTTTTCAATCCCTTTGTAACCATGCATTCCTAACATTACACATAGAGAACTTTTCGGGAGAAAATACTCATCATCAAATAGAGACCATATTCAAAGCTTTTGGCAGGGCAATACGTATGGCTGTTGAGATAGACGAAAAGCAACAAGATATCATTCCTTCCACAAAAGGAGCTTTGTAGGACTTTAAAAAATGACACAAGTTGTTGTTATCGATTATGGAATGGGAAATCTTCATTCTGTAAGTAAAGCACTAGAAGCTGTGTCTGTTTCTGAAACCATAACGGTATCTTCTGATCTAGAGGTTATTAAAAAATCAGATAAGTTAGTATTTCCAGGAGTAGGAGCTATTAAAGATTGCATGGAAGCTTTCTCTGTTGACTTAAAAGAAACTGTACTTGATGAGGTTAAAAGGAAACCTACATTAGCAATATGTGTAGGGATGCAAATGCTTCTAGAATCAAGTGAAGAAAATGATGGAGTGGAAGGATTAAGTATCCTTGATGGGACAGTAACTAAAATTCAATCCTCTAGGGAGATAAAGGTTCCTCATATGGGATGGAACCAAGTTAAGTTTTTAAAAGATCATCCATTATTAAAGAATATTGATGATTCGAGCTTCTTTTACTTTGTTCATAGTTACTGTTGTCTTTCTTCTAAGGATGCATTGACTGAAACTACTCATGGAGAAAGATTTATTTCATCTCTAGCTAAAGATAATATTTTTGCAGTCCAGTTTCATCCTGAAAAAAGCCAAACTGCAGGCCTTGAATTGTATAAAAATTTTTTAGATTGGAGTGTATGAATGTTAGTGATTCCAGCGATAGATCTTAAAGAGGGTAAATGCGTTAGATTGAGGGAAGGGAAGATGGATGAAGAGACCATCTTTTCAGAAGATCCATTATCAACGGCTGGTTCTTGGTTTTCTCAAGGTGCCGAGCTTTTACATATTGTTGATTTGGATGGAGCGATTAATGGCACGCCAGTGAATCATGAAATTATTTATTCCATAGCTTCTGAATTCCCCCAAAAGAGAATACAAGTTGGAGGAGGGATCAGGAATTTTGATTCAGCGTCGAATTATCTAGAAAAGGGAATTGAAAGAGTCATTATGGGAACTTCTGCAGTGGAAGATCCTGAGATGTTAAAAGCATTCTGTAATCGTTATCCTCAAAGATTGGTATTAGGAATAGATGCCTTGGAGGGACTAGTCAAAACACAAGGTTGGCTCAAGGGATCTGAAATTACCCCATCAGATTTAGTTAAAAAATTTGAAGCGGATCCTGTTGCGGCGATTATCTTCACGGATATTTCCAAAGATGGGATGATGATGGGACCTAATATTCAGGCGACTGCAGAATTAGCACAGCAAACAGAAATTCCAGTAATTGCATCTGGAGGAGTGTCTTCACTTGATCACATCAAACAACTTGCTGATCAAAAAACTATTTCTGGTGTCATTTGTGGAAGAGCATTATATGAAGAAGCTTTTACCTATTCAGATGTCTTGGAGATCTTAAGCAAATAATTATGGCCGTCGCAAAAAGAATTATCCCTTGTCTTGATGTAGATAAAGGGAGAGTTGTAAAAGGTGTAAACTTCTTAAATATTAGGGATGCTGGAGATCCTGTTGAGATTGCAAAGAGATACGATAAAGAAGGTGCAGATGAGATTACAATGCTTGATATTACAGCCAGCCACGAAACTAGAGAAACCACATATAAAACAGTTGAAAGCATAGCAAGCCAGGTTTTCATACCGCTAACCGTTGGAGGTGGCGTCAGAAGCATAGATGATATCAAAAGGTTGCTGAGATCCGGGGCAGATAAAGTCAGTATTAATACATCTGCGGTAGAAAATCCTGATTTTGTTAAAGAAGCTGCAGACAAGTTTGGATCTCAATGCATTGTTGTAGCTGTTGATGCTAAAGCATCCAGCAAATCAAAAGATTTTTGGGAAGTAGTGACTTACGGTGGCAGGAATAGAACCGGCATGGATGTTTTAGGATGGACCCAACAAGTTGCAGACTATGGTGCCGGTGAGATTTTACTGACTAGTATGGATAGAGATGGCACAAAAGAGGGCTTTGATAATGATTTAGTATTTCGGGTTGCGAATGGAATATCTCTTCCTGTGATCGCTTCCGGAGGGGTAGGTAATCTTGATCATTTAATTGATGGTATAAAAGTAGGTGGAGCTGAGGCTGTTTTAGCAGCAAGTATCTTCCACTTTTCAGAATATACAATCAAAGAAGCAAAAGAGGCTATGCGTGCCTCGGGTATAGAAGTTAGGTTCTAGTTGGTCCTTTCAATTTTTCCTTCTGAACATACATAAGTCAATGGATCTCCTGTAGCTATCTCTAGTTTTACAATATCTTCCGAGCTGATTGATTCTAATTCCATTACGAGCGCCCTTAACGAATTCCCATGTGCAGCCACAAGAATATTCAATCCATCTTTTACCTTAGGCATTATCTCTGTTTCAAAGTAAGGAAGAACCCTTTCTGCAGTATTTTTTAAACTTTCCCCTCCAGGCGGAGGTATATCAAAAGATCTTCTCCAAATATGAACTTGCTCCTCGCCCCATTTCTTTCGAGCATCATCCTTATTGAGTCCAGCTAATTCGCCATAGTTTCTTTCATTTAGGCATTGATCTTTTATTGTCAGAATAGAACTCTGATCCATTTGTTCAAGTATCAAGCGTCCAGTTTCTTGTGCTCTAAACAAGTCTGAAGTAAACATGATATCGAATTCAATATTTCTTAACTTTAATAAATTGCCTGCCGTTATCGCCTCTTCAATTCCTAGTTCAGTTAATTTAGGATCTTTCCAACCTGTAAATAAATTTTTTTTATTCCATTCGCTTTGGCCATGTCTCACAAGAACTAGATTTGATTTCTTCATATTATTAAAAGTTTTTTATATTTTAACTTAGTAATCTATATAATCCTGTCCGGATATGAATAAATTACTGGTATTTTTAGGTGACAATTTTTTAGCTGTACTAGTTCTCTTATCCTTTATTGTAATTCTAATTATTTATGAAAGACGAAAAGGCGGTACAAAATTAGATACCTCCGAGATGACAAGGCTCATTAATAAAGGCGACCCTCTTGTTTACGATCTCAGAAGTTCAGCAGAATATGGAGCAGGTTCAATTGCAGGGGCTCTTAATATCCAGCCAAGTAGTTTAGTGAAAGGGGATTCTCTTTTTAAGGCAACAGAAGAAGATTGTGTGATATTAATTTGCAGTACAGGCACTAATTCCTCTAAGGCAGCTGGAGATTTAATGAAGCAGGGATATACGAATATTAATGTTTTATCCGGTGGAATTATGAATTGGGTTCAGAGTGGCATGCCCTTAGTAAAGAATTAATTTTCTATACCGAGCTCTTTAATCTTTCTTGTAAGGGTGTTACGTCCCCATCCCAGTAATTCTGCAGCTTCCTTCTTCCGTCCCATTGTCTTCTTCAGTGCCACTTTAATGATTGTTCTTTCGAACTCAGGTATGGCCTCTTCTAGTAAATTATTATTCCCTTTCGCAAGGTAATTCTCAGACCATGACCGAAGTACTTTGGCCCAATCATTTAAATTTTCTATATTTTCTACTTTAAGGTCATCAGGTAAATCTTCAAGCTTAATCTCTCTTGTTGGGGACATGACCGTTAACCATCTGCAAGTATTCTCAAGTTGTCTTACATTCCCAGGCCAAGAAAGAGTCATAAAATATTCTTCAACTTCAGCTGAAAGATATTTTTTTTCCTCATTGAGTTCATCCGAAACATCCTGAAAAAAATGTTTAACCAGCGCAGGGATGTCTTCTTTTCTTTCGCAGAGTTTCGGTAGAGAAAGCTTTATTACATTGAGTCTATGAAAAAGGTCTTCACGAAAACTTCCTGCTTTCACAAGATCTTCTATATTCTGATGAGTGGCGGTAATTATTCTCACATCTACTTTTATTGGCTCTCTGCCTCCAACTCTATAAAATTCTCCATTAGACAAAACTCTTAACAATCTTGTCTGAGTTTCTAATTGCATATCACCTATTTCATCTAGAAATAAGGTTCCGCCATTTGCTTGTTCGAATCTTCCAATTCTTTTTTCATCTGCTCCGGTAAAAGCACCTTTCTCATGACCAAAAAGTTCAGCCTCTAAAAGCTCTTTTGGAATATCACCCATATTGAGGGCGATGAAGGATTTATCTTTCCTTGGGCTATGTTGAAAAAGAGCTCTTGCAACTAGTTCCTTCCCGGTTCCCGATTCTCCAACAAGTAAAACCGTTGAATTGGAATTTGAAAGTTTACCAATAGCCCTAAAGACTTCTTGCATAGCTGGGGCTTCACCAATGACTTCAGCTTGAGTGTCAGTAATATCTTCTTTATCAGTATCTTCTGTAGCAGTTGCCCTTTTAATCATAGATACTGCCTCTTCAATATCGAAGGGCTTGGGGAGGTACTCCCACGCTCCATGCTCATAAGACTCCACCGCACTTTCAAGATCTGAATGAGCGGTCATAATAATTACAGGTATATCAGGACGGAGTTCTTTGACTTTATCAAGCAGATCTATTCCACTTGGCCCTGGCATTCTTATGTCAGTTAGTATCAGTTGAGGGTTTTCTGTTTCTAGTTTTTTAATGACTTTATTAGCGGAATCAAATGTTTGAACATCCATGCCACTCTCTCCTAGGCCCTTTTCAAGTACCCAACGGATGGACTCATCGTCATCTACAACCCAAATAGTTTTATCCATTTGCAATCTTTAAGTCTAGTTCTTTATGAGCATTAATAGGGATATTTATAAAGAATTCAGTTCGATTAGGTTCGCTTGTGAAATGAATATTACCTTTATGTTGAGAGATAATTCCTTGAGTAATAGATAGACCTAGACCAGTACCCTTATCTTTACCTGTAATCATTGGAAAGAAAATTGAGTCTTTGATTTCTTCTTGAATTCCAGGGCCATTATCTACTACTGATATCTTGCAAACTGTTGAATTTTTTTCTCCATCAATAATTTCTCCGTGCGAAATTCTTGTAATAATATTAATTTCTGGTGATGAGGTTTCAGAGTCCATTAAAGCATCGCGGGCATTCTTAGTAAGATTTAAAATGCTATTTTCTATTAAATAACTATCTATATATAAGTCGGGAATGCTCGGATCAAAATCTTTAGATACTTTAATATTTTTGTATCCTGATTCGTTTTCTATAAGATTTAAAACGTTCTCAATTGGATAATGAATGTTTTGATATTGGAAATCAGGCTTCTTATTTGGTCCGAGAATATTGTCAACCAATGATGTAAGTCTATCAGTCTGTTTAATTACAATATCAGTATATTCTTTAAGTTCTTGAGTATTGAGTTTATTACTCAGGAGCTGGGCAGATCCTCTTATTCCGCTGAGAGGATTCTTAATTTCGTGCGCTAGTTGTCTGACGAAATCTTGAGAAATTTGTTGGTTTGCTCTCATCCTATATCTTTCAATAAGCTCAGAAGATGCCTCTTTATTTATTATCTCAAGCAGTAATCCATTTTCATCATTATCTCTTAATGGGTGGGCAATATATGTACATAAAACCTTACTGCCTTTTTTTAAATTCAAAACCGCATCTGTTTTCGTGAAGCTTCTTTTTTGTTCGATAGATTCATTGAAAGCCTCAAAACTCTCTGGATCTTCATAAAAAAGTTGATCTATCTTCTGGCCCACAGACATTTTTTCAGTAGTGTCCAGAATTGTTAGGGCAGAAGCATTTATAAATTTAACTCTTAAGGCAGTGTCTAGAATGACAATACCCGTATTAAGTTCAGAAAGAAGAGATTGATTCAAGTTACTCTTAATAGATATCCGGAGATAGAATCTCCGGATTGCCTATCAAAGTTAATTATGAATTTAAGGTTCCTACTAGGTGAGCTATGATTTTGTATGGATCAGCGTTTGAAGCAGGTCTTCTATCTTCAAGATAACCATTCCAATTATGCTCTACTGTATAGATAGGAATTCTAATACTTGCGCCTCTATCACTTACACCATAAGAAAATTGGTCTATGCTCTGAGTTTCGTGTAGTCCGGTCAGCCTCATATCATTGTCTGATCCATATAGAGCAATTCCTTCATTGTGAACAGCTCCAAGCTTTTCACACATTGAATTGAATAGTTCTTCTGACCCTGCAGTTCTCATAGCTTCGTTAGAGAAGTTAGCATGCATTCCAGATCCATTCCAATCACCTGATTTAGGCTTAGGATGGAAATTAACTGAAACACCAAATTCTTCTGCTACTTTATGTAATAAATATCTACTAACCCAAAGATCATCACCTGCTTTGATTCCCTTACCTAGACATTGGTATTCCCACTGCCCAAGAGCAACCTCTGCATTAGTTCCAGTAAGTTCAATGCCAGCATCCAAGCATGCATCCAAGTGCGCATCACTTATTTCTCTTCCCACAACATTACCAGCTCCAACGGCGCAGTAATATTCTCCTTGAGGTCTGCTAGGAGTTCCATCTTCCCATCCAAGAATAGTTCCATCTTTATCAGTCAAGAAATACTCTTGCTCAAAGCCAAACCACCATTCGTCAGTCACTACAGCTTCTGCAGCAGCTCTAGAATTAGAGGGATGAGTTTCATGTTCACCAGTTTCAACTTGGCACATTACCAGAGACCCTTCATTAGTTGGATTCTCATATTGCTCTACTGGTACTAAGATACAATCTGAACTTCCACCTTCAGCTTGCATAGTTGAAGAGCCATCAAAGGACCAAGCTGGCGGTTCCCCGTCAGTGACTTTAACTTTACTTCTAAGATTAGCTTCAGGTTCATAACCATCTAGCCATATATATTCATATTTTGTCATTTAGTTTCTCCATTCATAATTTAACTGTAAAGATTTTATCATGCAAAAACTCAGAAAAGAACATTTACTGTGCAAAAAATAGAAGTTTTATATATTAAAAGTACTAATTAAGTGCAAATGCACTGTTATAGAGCATTTTTTAATATACTTAGACCATGTTTCTTGGTGTGCGTTAAGAATTCTTCAAGAAAATAATTCCATTGGAACTTTTCATCCCGACTTAACATATTTTTATTTGGATACTTATTCCTTAACCAAAATTGTTTTTTATCATTAAACTTTCTGACTTCGGCCATTTTTGCGTCATGATAAATGAATATTTCAATTCTAGTATCTTGCATTAATGAAAATGATTTTGATTTCTTTATATCTATTATAGAAGTATGGCTGGAAAGTCTCTTACAAGTAATACGGATTTCGTAGTTAAGAGGCCCTTCAGGAATTAGATAATGAATTTTATTTTCTGTTTTATTGAGAGGAAAAAAACCAACTAGTTTTTGATAGTTTCTTTCATATAGTCGCAAAAGCTGGTTGAGCCCTCTTTGACTATTCTTCGATATAATTGCCTTATTCTTTATCATAAGTAGACCATAATATTAACGCAGCTAAGGTTCTATAGGGAGACCAAGGTTCTGAAATTTTTTCTATTGTCAAATAATCTGGTCTATCTTTAAGACCATTCAGTCTCTGAATAGCAACAATTAATCCTAAATCTGATGATGGCCAACCATCGAGTCTTTTTAAACATGCCATCAAATAACATTGAGCAGTCCATTCTCCAATACCTCTCACTTTGACTAATTCTTTAATGACTTCCGAATCTGCCTTCTTCGAGAGTCCATTAAGATCTAATTCTTTATTTATAATTAGGGTTGCAATACCTGAACAATAATCAATCTTTTGTTTACTTAAGCCAGCTTCCTTTAATTTAACCGGATCAATTTGCAAGAAGGCGCTAGGCTTAAATGGTTTAACCAATAATTTTATTCTTCCAAAGATAGCATTCGCAGACGCAACTGATAATTGTTGTTCGACTATTAAACTTATTAGGCCTTCAAACCCCTCTTTCTTATTAAAGGGATTGATCTTGTAATCTTTTTCTTCAAGAATTTTTTTAAATTTCGGTTCTTTCTTTGCAAGAAATGAAAACCCTTCCTGAAGAGTCTTTTCATTTAACAACTTATAATCTGTCATATATCTCAGTAGTAACTTCTTCCTTGAAAGGTAACATCGATTTTCTGTCTTGATTGTATTCTAGGATATGAGCTCTTTCTCTTTCTAAAAAATCATCTATTGCTTCTTTAAATCTGATATCTTTGATCCAATGAGCAGAATAAGTTTCTATGGGGCAAAATCCGCGCTTTATTTTATGCTCTCCTTGCACTCCAGGGTCAAAAGAATGAAGGCTTTTCTCTAGACAAAATTCTATACCTTGATAGTAGCAAGTTTCAAAGTGGAGAGAATCATATTCCTCTAAACAGCCCCAGTAACGCCCATAAAGCTTCTTGTCATCATAAAAGTTCAAAGCACCAGCTACAAAATTTCCATCAATGTTCTTTGCCAATACCAGCATAATTGACTCGGGAACACACTCTACAATCGCTTTAAAAAATTCAAAATTTAAGTAACCCCTCATGCCTCTTTTTAGATAGGTGACTTGATAAAACTGATAGAAAGTTTCGATCATTTTAATTGTAATATCTTCACCTTTGATTCTGCTAAGAGTTACGCCTTGCTTAGAAATCTTATCTCTTTCCTTTCTGATATTTTTTCTTTGTCTGGAAGTCATGTCCTGTAAAAAAGAATCAAAGTCTTCATACTCTTTATTGAACCAGTGGAATGAGTAGCTTGTTCTTAAACTAAAGTCTTCTTGAGAAAATTTAGTAATCTCATCCTTTTCTGCAAGTAAGATATGCACACTTGAAAAATTTTGATCTTCTGCAAGATCTTGCAGAGACTTACTAATAATTTTTATTACCTCATCTTCCTTAGTCTGATCTGAAATTAATAACCTCGGACCGCTAGCTGGAGTGAATGGTATAGAACAGACTAGCTTTGGATAATATTCCAAGCCATTTCTATAAAAAGCATCAGCCCAAGACCAATCAAATATAAACTCTCCTTGAGAGTCTGTTTTTATATACAAAGGCATTACGGCAATAATCCGATCTTCCTCAGTAACCACAGCATGAATGGGCTGCCATCCTTGATCAGATGAAACACAGTTAGTTGTCTCAAGACATTTTAAGAATTCATATTTCAAGAAGGGATATTTATTGTTTAGCTTCCCATCCCAATCTTCTTTTGAGATTTTTTCAATGGAATCAAGAAATGCAACTTTCACAGGGAAACACCTGCTATTGAACCCAAAAAAATAGACAAGCCAAGCCAGTTATTATTCTTGAAGGCCTTTAAACACTTCAGGTGATCTTGATCCTTTATTAGAAAGCCTTGATAAAGAGCTAAAAGCAAACTGATTAAAGCAAAGATATAAAAACTAAAGTGAAAATTCAGCATGTATGACACTAAGATTAAAACTGAGAGGGATATTATGTGGAATGCATAGAAAAAGAAGCGTACATTTTCACCAAATAAAATTGCGGAAGAATTGATTCCGATTCCAAGATCGTCTTCTTTATCGCAAAGAGCATATGCTGTGTCATATGCCATTATCCAAAAAAAACATGAGGCAAATAATAATAAACTGATTTCAGTGACCTCATTCAACTCTGCAGTTGAGACCATAATTATTCCCCAAGAAAATGCTAATCCTAGGAAAATCTGTGGAATTGAAAAAAATCTTTTAGTGAGTGGATAGATGATAGCAAGCATTAATCCAATTAATGCCATGAGGCAGGTAAGATAGTTCATCCATAGCAACAAGCTTGAAGATAATAAAAGTAAGAAAAAGAATAATGTTAGAGCCTCTTTTTCACTAATCTCACCAATTACTAGAGGTCTGTTTTTCGTTCGGGTTACTTTTCCGTCAAAATTTCTATCAAAATAGTCATTGATTACACAACCAGCAGAACGCATAAAGAAAGTCCCCAGCACAAATAAAGACATAAGAAATAAATCAGGATTGCCAGCAGTCAAAATAAAGAAGGATGATAGTGTTGGCCATAATAAAAGCGTCGTTCCTATGGGCTTGTCTGCCCTCATCAGTCTAAAAAAACTAAAAATTTTGTGTGTTTTTAACATTAGTGGTTAATACTTCTCGGGAAGAGTGCTACTTTAGTCTAAGTTCATAATAAAGTTGAGTTAGAATGTAATTTTTTGAAGAAGGAGTATGCATTGAAAAAGTGGGAATGTATTGTATGTGGACTAATTTATGATGAAGAAGAGGGTTGGCCAGAAGATGGTATTGAACCCGGAACTAAGTGGGAAGATGTTCCTGAAGATTGGATTTGTCCAGATTGTGGGGTTGGTAAAGAGGATTTCGAAATGGTAGAAATAGATTAATTTATGAGCTTAACTTCTAGAATCGTTCTCTCCATGGTTTTGGCTATGAGCGGAGGTATTCTTCTTAAGGTTATTAATGATGCGGGTTATTTGGGCGAAATAGGTCAATTAGTACTGATCAGTTTTTTTACCGAAGGTCTTTTGGATGTTATTGGCCAAATCTTTATAGCCTCTTTGAGGTTGGTCATAGTTCCCTTAGTGTTCTTCTCCCTTGTATGCGGAGTTGTATCGATCTCATCAAGTTCGAGAATTGGAACGATTAGCTTAAAGACTTTATCTTTATACCTTTTGACAACAGCAATAGCCATTTCTATCGCTCTTACCTTTGCTTTATTATTTCAGCCTGGTGTTGGTGTGGATCTTGCCTTACCGACTGCATTTCAATCAACTGAAGCGCCTTCTTTAAAAGAAGTCCTGATTAATATCTTTCCAACGAATCCTGTTGCAGCTATGGCAGAGGGGAATATGCTGCAGATTATTGTATTTTCTCTACTATTCGGAATTGCATTGAAAAGCCTCGGTTCTTCTGGAGATGCATTGAAGGCTTCTTTTGAAACCATCAATAATGTCATTTTAAGTTTAGTTAAAATGCTTATTGAACTTGCACCATACGGAATATTCGCTCTGCTTTTCTCCCTTTTTGCAGTTCAAGGTTTTAGTATGATCGGTGATTTAGCTAAATACTTCTTTTTGTTAGTCTTTGTTTTAATTTTTCATGCATTCTTTACTTATGGAAGTCTTTTATATCTCTTAGCTCAGTTAAGCCCTTTCAAATTCTTTATGAAAGTTAGATCATTAGCAATATTTGCTTTCAGTACATCTTCTAGTAGTGCGACTATGCCAATAACGCTCGATACAGTTAAGAACAAACTAGGCGTCAATTCATCTATAGGTTCTTTTACAGTTCCGCTTGGTGCCACCATCAATATGGATGGAACTGCGATTATGCAAGGTATTGCTACTGTCTTTATTTCCCAGGCTTATAACATTGACCTAACTATGGTTGATTATTTGATGGTCATTCTTACAGCAACCTTGGCCTCTATTGGAACTGCCGGCGTACCCGGCGTTGGCTTGATTATGTTGGCTATGGTTCTTGAGCAAGTCGGTCTACCAGTTGAAGGTATAGCATTAATTATAGGTGTAGATAGGCTATTGGATATGACTAGGACTGCGGTAAATGTATGTGGAGACGCCATGGTCTCTTGTGTTGTAGCGAAATCTGAAGACGAATTTAATTCTGAGACCTTTCATTCAGAAAATTAATATTTAAATTAAAGCCCTATTCCGTTAGAATTCCGCGCTTAATAATAAGAATTACAGTATTTCTGAGGAGAAAAAATGTTAGAAAGTTATCTTATAATCCCGCCATTACTAGGAGTCTTCGGATTGATAGTTGCCTTGGGTATTTATATTGTTGTCACTAGATTTCCTGAAGGTGATGAAAAAGTAAAGAAAATTGGTGATCAGATTCATCTAGGTGCAATGACCTTTATGAAAACTGAATACACCTACTTGAGTATATTTGCACTTGTAGTAATTATTTTGGTTTGGTTTTCCCTTGGAGAAGGCACAGCATTAGCAGTCCTTGCAGGAGCATTATCTTCATCAATCGCAGGTTGGATTGGTATGTATGCAGCAACAAAAGCTAATGTTAGAACTGCAACAGCTGCTTCTCAATCAGGTGCAGAGGCTGCTCTATCTGTAGCTTTTTATGGCGGCTCTATCATGGGTCTTTGTGTTGCTTCTCTGGGATTAATTGGCCTAGGGAGTATGTTTTATATCCTCAGTGGAGATGCGCACTCTATTGAAGGGTTTGCAATGGGCGCCTCTATAGTTGCTCTTTTTTCTAGAGTAGGTGGTGGGATCTATACTAAAAGTGCTGACGTAGGTGCTGATTTAGTAGGTAAACTCGAAGCAGGGATACCTGAAGATGATCCTAGAAACCCTGGTGTTATAGCTGACAATGTTGGTGATAATGTTGGAGATATTGCAGGGATGGGTTCAGATATTTTCGAATCATATTGTGGTTCAATGGTTGCTTGTATAGCAATCGCATCAACTTACCTTATTACCTCTGAATTTTCTCAAGCGCAAAAAGAAGGCATGATGTTTTTACCGCTTGCTCTTGCTTCAATAGGCCTGATAGCATCCATTTTAGGAATAATTATTGTTAGATTATTTTCTAAATCTTCGCCTGCAAATGCGATGAGATGGGGAACAATGGGAGCACCATTCATTTTTGTAATTGCTGCTTATTTCTTAACAACTGCCTTAGTTGGCGCTAACGGTGTAGATGTATGGCTTGCTGTAGTTTGCGGTTCCGTAGGTGGCATAGCAATTGGTCTAATTACAGAATATTACACAGGCTCCACCCCAGTAATTAAAATAGCTGAATCGGGTCAAACAGGTCCTGCGACGGTAATGATTACAGGACTTTCGGTAGGTATGCAGTCTGTTGTTCTTCCTGTTGCTTGTATCATCGTAATTATTTATCTCTCTACTCAACTCACCGGTTTATATGGTGTGGGTATTGCGGCTGTAGGAATGCTTTCAACTGTAGGTATAACCATGGCCATTGATGCATATGGTCCTGTTGCAGATAATGCTGGGGGAATAGCAGAAATGGCAGGTATGCCAGCTGAAACTCGAGTAATTACTGATGAGCTAGATGAGCAAGGCAATACTACTGCTGCGATCGGTAAAGGTTTTGCGATAGGAGCAGCTGCTTTAGCTGCACTAGCGATTATTTCAGCTTTTGTTTCTACAGTATCTGCTAATAGATCAGAGCCATTAGAATTACTTTTATCTGATCCTATTGTTCTGATCGGTATCTTTATAGGAGGGGCTATACCTTTCCTTATAGCATCTATAACGATGACAGCCGTAGGCGATGCAGCATTTGAAATGATTAATGAAATCAGAAGACAGTTCAGAGAAATTCCTGGGTTACTAGAAGGTACTGCTGAGCCTGATACAGAGAAATGTGTTGATATTGCTACCGCTGCTGCTCTTAAAAAAATGCTCCTTCCTGGTGTTATCGCTGTTTCCGCTCCTCCTTTAGTAGGACTTGGAATTGGTGCTGAAGCTCTTGGAGGAATGTTAGCTGGTGGGCTTTTAGTCTGCGTCCTAATGGCACTCTTTATGGCTAATGCCGGCGGTGCTTGGGATAATGCTAAGAAGTATATTGAAAAAGGTAACTTAGGTGGAAAAGGAACGGACACTCATACTGCAGCTGTTGTTGGCGATACAGTAGGAGATCCTTTCAAGGATACATCTGGACCGTCTATGAATATCTTGATCAACGTAATGGCCATTGTTAGTTTGGTTATTGCACCTCTTCTTTAAAAGTTAACAATTTCTTCATAGTTTTATGAGGTATGCCCGTATCAGAAGTATACGGGCCTAGCTCTTCATACCCGAGCCTCGTATAAAATTTTATAGCTTTTTCTCTAGCATTCAGCACAACAGTTTCTGCTCCTTTTGATAATGCATGGTCTTCTAGTAAGCTGACAATTTCTGAGCCTATACCCATCCGTTTAAAGCTATCTTTAACCGCCATGTAACGTATTTGTGCTTCTGAATCTGTATTAAAATGTATTCTTCCAGAAGCTATCACTTCATTTTGGTTATCGATCCCCATGACGTGAAAACTTTCTTCTTCGATCGAGTCTGCTAGAGACTCCTGAGACATCCCCAAAGGTTTTCTTAAGATTTCCCATCTAAACAAAAGATAGTCTTCCCATTCCTGAGAAGTTTCTGGAGATTTAAGTGAGTAATTAGACATATTTTATATTTAGATTTTACAATGGGTCTTATGGGAAAGCAGGATAATATTTTTGAAGACGGTAATTTAAGCGGTTTACCATTCAGTTTCAATCAAGAAGTCACTGAAGTTTTTGAAGATATGATTGATCGATCTGTGCCGGGTTATAGAACTAGTCTGAATATAATCAAATATTTGAGTCAACAGCACTATCAAAAGAATACAAATTGCTATGATATAGGCTGTTCTCTAGGAGCTTCTAGTGCTGCTATTTTAAGTGGAGCTAAGTCGTCTCACGTAATTGCGATTGATAATTCTGAGGCGATGATTAATGAATGTAAGAAAAGATTTAAAACTCAAATTGATTCTAAACATATAGAATTTAAGACTGAAGACATCATGCATAGTAATCTTGAGAACGCTTCTGTAGTGGTTATTAATTATGTCATCCAATTCCTTGATCTTGATCAAAGGGATAATCTTTTTAATAAAATTTTTAAGTCATTATTGCCTGGAGGCATATTAATACTGTCTGAAAAGATTCATTTTGATAATAAATTCGAAACAAATCGTGTATTTAAAACACATCATAGATTCAAATCAGCTAATGGTTATTCTGATATGGAGATTGCGAGCAAAAGAGACTCTTTAGATGGTGTGCTAATAACAGAAAGAGAGAATGACCATATCAAAAGAGCTACAAACTCTGGATTCTCTAGGGTGGAAAAGATACTTTCTAATCTGAACTTCAGAACTTACAAGTTTATAAAATAAAAATGTTCATCTCACAAGAAATTGATGATTTATTAAGTGTTTACTCTATTAATCCATTTGGAGATAAAAAAGATAAGAGAATAAACTTATGGCTAGATTTATTGGATAGTCTGCCCTTATTGCAGTCATCTGCAATCGATTTGGTCAACGAAGTAGGAGTGGACGACGATAGTCAAGATATTGACCAAATAGAAAGCATATTGCTTCAATTTCTTCCTTGGAGAAAAGGCCCGTTTCGTATCAATCAGCTTCTTGTAGATAGCGAGTGGAACTCTGATATGAAATGGAGAAGATTCAAGTCGCTTGGAATCGATTTAGCCGGTAAGTCAATATTAGATGTCGGATCAGGAAATGGCTACTATGCATTCAGAATGTTAGGCATGGGGGCTAATCAGGTTCTATGCTTGGAACCAAACCTTATGCATCTCTCGCAATTTTTAGCTATCAATAAGCTAATTGGCCCTCTTCAAATCAAAATGATTCCTGAGAGGCTAGAAGATTCAGGAATTAAGGAAACAAAGTTTGATTGTATTTTTAGCATGGGTCTTTTGTATCATCAAAGAAATCCAAAAGAACACTTAAAGACATTAAAGGAATTTTTAAAACTGAATGGGCAAATTATTATTGAGACTATTGTTGCCCCGGAGGAATATGATTTTGCATTAGAACCCAGTGACAGGTACGCCTCAATGCCAAATGTCCACTTTGTACATAGCGATAAAGGTTGTAAGGCAATATTTGATGAGCTTGGATTGAGCTTGGTTATGGAAACTGAAAGTATTTTCACTAATCATCTCGAGCAGAGAAAAACACGATGGATGCCCTTTAAGTCTTTTGAAGCAGCATTAAAGCCAGATGATCCATCGCTTACAATTGAGGGTTATCCGGCCCCATCCAGAAAGTTCTATTTGTTGGAAATAAGCTCTTAAGAATCTGAGTAGTCTACTCTATTGCCAATCCACCTATCTACGATAGTCTTAGCAAATTTAATTTCATTTTTGCCTATTTCGAGAGCTTCTTTTTGTGCATCCACTAACAAATCTGAATCTCTTATAGGGTTGGCAATCTTCAAATCCATCAGACCCGACTGTCTTAGTCCATAGATATCACCCGCACCTCTAAGCTCAAGATCTTTTTCTGCTATTTGAAAACCATCATTAGTAGCTTCCATAGTTTTTATTCTTTCTTGTGCTAAAACAGAAAGGGGTTCTTTATAAAGCAAAAGACAATGCGACTCTGTGTTTGCTTTTCTGCCAACTCTTCCTCTTAATTGATGGAGTTGAGATAGTCCTAATCTTTCGGGGTTTTCAATGATCATCAAAGTTGCTTCAGGAACATCGACACCGACTTCAATAACCGTCGTGCAAACTAGCAGTTGTATAGACCCTTTTCTGAATTGATCTATGACAGAGTCCTTTTTTTCTTTTTTAAGCCTTCCGTGCACAAGTCCAACTTTTAGTTTAGGAAGAGAGTTTGAAATTTCTTTAAATAGCTCTTCTGCAGATTGAGCTTCAAGTTCATCAGAGTCTTCAATTAAAGTACAAACCCAATAAGCCCTCTTATCGGTTAAGCAGACTTCTTCTACTCTTTTAATAACTTTATCTCTAAAAGAGTCTGGTCTTGAAGATGTCTTGACTGGATTTCTTCCAGGTGGAAGTTCGTCGATAATAGAGGTTTCTAAGGAGCCATAAACCGTCATAGCCAGTGTTCTTGGTATAGGTGTTGCTGTCATGATCAGTTGATGTGGACTTTGATTATCTGCTCCTCCCTTTTCTAACATAGAAAATCTTTGATGGACTCCAAATCTATGCTGTTCATCTATAACAGTAAGACCTAGGTTCTTAAATTCAACTCCTAGTTGAAAGATTGCATGAGTTCCAATCAGTATGTCGATTTCTCCTGAGGCAAGATCTGTGATGAGCACTTTCCTCTCTTTAGCTTTAGTGGAACCTGTAAGAATTTTTACGTTTAGACCTATTTTCTCAAACCAATCTTTAAATGAGTTGTAATGTTGCTCTGCTAAAATTTCTGTAGGGCACAAAAGGGCAGTCTGCCAGCCATTCGACTCAGCATGCAGCGCAGCCAGCGCACCTACAAGTGTTTTTCCAGATCCAACATCACCTTGAAGTAGTCTTCTCATTGGAACTTCAGCCATCAAATCACTGCTAATTTCTTTCCAAACTTTTTGTTGTGCATTGGTAAGATCAAAAGGCAGTGCATTAAGAAAATCATCTTCATGTTTGGATTCATCTTTCATAGAAGGTCCTCTTCTTCCTTCTAATTCATTTTTTAAAATACCAGCACAAAGCATATGGGCTATTAATTCTTCCTTAATTAAAGATTTTTGTGCGGGATGTTTCCCTTCAATTAGTTCATTTAAATTTGTTTCAACGGGAGGTTTGTGAAGAAATTTTAATGTTTCGAGTAGATTTCCATATTCCGAATAATTTTTATCCTTGGACTCTTCTTTTAGGAGATTATTTTGATCGCAAAAATCTAAGGAACTTTCAATAATTTTTTTTAATTTATTTTGCTGAAGTCCAGAAGTAGTAGGATAAATAGGAGTAAGATTTTTATCTATCTCAATAACATCATCTTTTTCAAATACTTGATATTGAGGATGAATCATTTGTTTCCCATTAGGCCCTGGCGTAATTACGCCAAAGCATCTAATCATTTTCCCGGTTTCAAGAGCTTTATGCTGAGCCATGGCAAAATTAAACATTCTCATTGTAATCCTGCCTGTACCGTCATAAATTTCAGAAAAGAGCATTCTTCTACCCCTAAAGACTACAGTAGACTTCATAATCTCGCCCTCAATGAGAATATTGGTCTGATAGTTTGCTTCGCTTATTGGGGTAATAAAACTTCTATCTTCATAGCGAAAAGGTAAGTGGAATGCGGCATCAGGAATTGAAAATATACCTAGATTATTAAGTGAAGAGGCACCTTTTGGTCCTACACCTTTTAAATTTTGAATTGAGTGAAGATCTTTAGATTCTTCAGTCATTGATTTTTATTTTGATTTAGCAAGGATAGCTTCAACCTCAATGGAAGAATTTAAAGGTAATTTAGCCACTTGAAGGGCTGCTCTTGCAGGATAAGGTTCAGTAAATAGTTCTTTCATAATTTCATTTACTAAATTGAATAATGCGAGATCTTGAAGAGAAACATTTAGTTTAACAATATGGTTTAAATCAAGACCCGCTTCTTCACAAAGCGCTTGTACATTTTTAAATACTTGTCGGATTTGATTTTCATCTCCTTCAACAAGCTCCATTGAATCTGGATCGAGGGGAATTTGACCAGATAAGAAGATTAAGGTCTCCGTTTCTATACCTTGAGAGTAGGGTCCGATTGCAGCGGGAGCTTTATTTGTTTGGATCTTTTTTTTCATAATCAATGTAATGCTTTAGCTTGTCTCATTTCGTGATCATGTATTCTGGTAACAGATACCAGGCTCTTTAATGATCTTATTTTCTTTAAAATTCTAGATAAGTGCAGTCTATCAGATACTTCCAGGTGTAAAACGAACTCATGCATTCCGGTATTAATCTCAGTAGTCTGGATAGAGCTAATATTAGTTTCTTGGCTTGTTATCGCATAGGCCAAATTAGCTAAAAGCCCAGGCTCATCTCTTGCAATTACCTTGATCTCAGCCGTAAATACTTTGCCTGATGACTCGCCCCAATTTACTGGAAAACATTGTTGTGGATCTTCCCTCACCGAAAGAATATTTTTACACCTCTCTTGATGAACAACTAGCCCACGCTCAGCAGTAAAGTGACCAATGACGGAATCTCCAGGAATGGGTTTGCAGCAAGGAGCATAATTGACTATGAGGCCCTCAGAGCCCGTTATTTCTAACGGCACTATATTTTTTGATGTGATTTCTTTATTCTCTTTAAGAAAGCCTATGAATTGCTGGGCAACAATATTGCCTACTCTTAGGCCCAGGCCTATTTCTTCAAGTAATCTATTGAGGCTCCTAACTCCAATATTATTTAGCACTCTTCTGAGTTCCAATTTATCTATATCTCTAAGCTTAATATCCATATTTCCTAAAGATTGATCAAGTAAAGTCTTTCCAAATTTTCTTGCTTCGGATGTTTTTAAGTTACTAAGATAATGACGGATACTATTCCTTGCTCTTGGCGTTACTGCAAAGTTGAGCCAAGCAGGAGAAGTCTGTGGCACTTTTTCAGTTATTATTTCAATTGTCTGGCCGCTTTCAAGAGGAACACTCAATGGCGCTAGTCTCCTATTAATCCTGCAAGCTCTACAATGGTGACCGATATCAGTATGAACTGCATAGGCAAAATCTACAGCAGTAGAACCTCCAGACATTTCAATAATTTCGCCACGAGGTGTAAATACATAGATCTCATCTGGAAATATATCTGTTTTGACCGATTCTATAAATTCTTCTGTTGATTCAAAGTTTTCTCTCATCTCCAGTAAGCCCGCAACCCATCTTCTGGCTCTAACCTGTGGACTTGTATCAGATTGATTGCCTGACTTATATAGCCAGTGCGACGCGATTCCATTTTCTGCCATATCATTCATTTCTTGCGTCTTCACTTGCACTTCAACCGGAAAACCTCTTAGACCCACAACACCAGTATGAAGGGACTGATAACCATTTGACTTAGGTATGGCTATATAATCCTTAAATCTACCCTCTACCGGCTTATACAGGTTATGTATGTGGCCTAGTGTTCTGTAACAGTTTTCAGGAGTATCAACTATAATTTTTATAGCGTACACATCCATGATCTCTTCAAATGATCTTTTTCTCTCCTTCATTTTTCTGTAAATACTGTAGACATGTTTCTCCCTTCCTTCTACTAAGGCTGGAATTCCCTGATCAAGAAGCTTCTTATTTAATTCTTTTTGAATCTTGTCTAATGTCTTCTTTTGACCTCCTCGATTCTTTTTCACAGCAGCAGTAAGCCGTTCGGAGCGAGTAGGGTATAAGACTTTAAATGCTAAATCTTCTAGTTCACGATAGATATTATTCATCCCAATTCTGTGAGCGATTGGTGCATATATTTCTAAAGTTTCTCTTGCTATCTTCACCTGTTTTTCTCTATTCAGGTATAGCAGAGTTCTCATATTATGAAGTCTATCTGCAAGCTTAACTACTATGACTCTGATGTCTTTAGACATAGCAAGAACCATTTTTTGTAAATTTTCAGCTTCGCCTGTTGCCCGATTAGATATCGTCAATTTATCTAACTTACTTACTCCATCAACAAGATCTGCAACATCCTTATTAAATTTCTTTTCTATGACGCTTTTTGGGATACCTGTATCTTCTATAACATCATGGAGCATAGCCGCTGCTATGCTATCTTCATCCATTCTAAAAGAACTTAATATCGTAGCCACTGCGATCGGGTGGGTAACATAAGGATCTCCACTTGATCTTAATTGACCAGAATGTGCTTCACAGGCAAAGTGATAAGCCTTGTTAACTTGGTCTACTTTTTTTGGATCTAGATAATCCGAAAGTTTTTTAGATAAGGCGCCTATTGATTCCATAACAATAATAAAACAAAGATTAAGTATCTCTGTTTTCGGAGGTTATTGCTAATTTTTTTAGACTTCCTAGGATTGTGGCAGGTCTTCTGCTGATAATTCGTCAGAAAACTCTTGTTCTAAGTCTGCTATATCCACTTTGAGATCATTGACATTATCGACAGTGACTGTTCCGGCTTCGATCTCTCGCAATGCCATGACTGTAGGTTTATCTCCTTCCCAATCAAGAGTAGGGCGTCTGCCTCCAGTAGCGAGCTGCCTGGCTCTTTTTGCTGCAAGTATTATCAACTCATATCTAGTTGATACTTTTTCTAAACAATCTTCTACTGTAATTCTAGCCATTATTCTACCATTTGGTTGTGAGGGACAGCATTCTAAAGCAAACTCTTTATTCAATCCAGCAATAGATTTAAAGAATCATCAGTAATGCCCTTTCTTTCTGGAGATAATGCATCTCCTGAGAATATAAACTGTTTTAGATCATGAAGAGCGATTTCGAAATCGTCATTAACAATAATTTGATCAAATCTCTGCCCTATGAATATTTCTTTTTTAGCTTCCATCAATCTTCTTTTGATTTCCTCTTCGGTGTCTTGAGCCCTTTTTTCAAGTCTTGAAGAAAGATCACTATAGGAAGGTGGAATGATAAAGACTGTTTTTGTTTCAGGAAAAGTTTCTTTGACTTGCAACGCACCTTGGATATCCAGCTCTAGAATTACGTTTTCTTTATTAGATAAGCAATCTAGAACCCATCCTTTAGGAGTTCCATAGAAATTACCGAAAACTTCAGCGTATTCTAAAAACTCATTATTCTTTATCTTTTCTTCAAATTCTTCATTAGAGACAAAGAAATACGATTCATTATTCTTCTCTTGAGCCCTTTTTTCCCGTGTTGTGCAGGAAATACCGAGTTTAGTTTTTTCTGCATTTTCGTCCTCTAGGGTGGCATGTATTAGAGAAGTCTTGCCTGTGCCAGACGGTGCAGAGATTACAAATAATTTGCCCATGATTAAAAAAAGTTTATTGTAGGTGAAATATATTTAAAATATTAAACTTTTTAAAATTTATGAAAAAAAAAGAGGACATTTTCTTCGAGTTAGCACTAAAGTCTGACTCGTTGTTACTTGGAGATTTCACCTTAAAATCTGGTAAGAAGAGCCCTTATTTCTTTAATGTCGGAGCATTTTTTAATCAAGGTCACATTGGAGAGTTGGCAGAGCTCTATGCAGATGTAATTCTAGAAAGTGGATTAGAATTTGATCTAATGTTTGGACCAGCCTATAAGGGAATTCCTTTGGCGTCAGCAATCTCGACAATACTTAATCTTAGATCTTCGAAACCTTTCCCCTTTGCCTTCGATCGAAAGGAAGCGAAATCACATGGAGAGGGTGGATCGATAGTTGGAGAACTAAAAGATAAAAGAGTTCTTATAGTTGATGATGTGCTTACTGCAGGAACCGCGCTTAAACAGTCTATAGATACTATCAACAGTGAAGGAGGTACAGTAGTAGGAAGTCTAGTGGCTCTAGATAGAGAAGAAATTTTACATGGTGCCTTAGCCAGAGATATAATTCTTAATGACTTCAGTATCGATGTTATGTCAATCGCCAGAATTTCTCAGTTGGTAGAATTTTTCTATTTATCCGATAGAGAAGAAGAAGCTACTACAATTAAAAATTACTTTACAAGCCTTTAATGTTTACAGGAATAGTACAAGAAATAGGAATTATTTCTAAAAAAGAAGAAACCGATTCAGGGATTTCTTTAGAAATAAATACGTCTGAGATATTTTTGGAGAAGCTTGAAATTGGAGCAAGTATAGCTGTAAATGGTGTTTGTCTGACTGTCATAAAGTTTTCTAAAGCTAACGTTATGTTTGATGTTATTCCTGAAACCTTAAGGGTTACCAACTTAAATAATTTATCAAAAAACTCAAAAGTTAATCTTGAACGTTCCTTAAAATTTGGAGATGAAGTGGGAGGGCATGTTTTATCGGGTCATGTTTCATGTACCGCGTCATCAAAGCTTATTAAATCTGAAAATGAAATAGAACTGGTTATGTCATGCCCCAAAGAATGGATTAATTATATATTTCATAAAGGATATGTTTCTATTAATGGAGCCAGCCTGACTGTTGCCAAGAAAGGAGATGAGACTTTTTCGGTGTTTCTGATACCTGAGACACTCAAGGGTACAAACTTATCTGAAGTTTTAGATGAAGATATAGTGAATATTGAAGTTGACCAGACTACGTATGCAGTTGTAAAAGCTGTTGAAGCTAGACTTGAAGAATCATAATTGGAACGCGATTAGCCTTGAAGATTTTCTTTAACTAGCCTGCTAACAATTCCCATATCAGCATTTCCTTTGATCTTTGATTTTAGCAAACCCATAACCTTTCCCATATCTTGCGAGTCTTGAGCTTCTGTTTCTGCAATAGCTTTCAAGACTATGTCTTTAATCTCATCTTCGCTAAGCTGTTCCGGAAGAAAGACTTGCAGGATTGATATTTCAGAATTTTCCTTATTGGCTAATTCATCTCTTTTTGCTTCAAAGAATTGAGCAGCAGACTCTTTTCTCTGTTTGATCATTCTTTGTATTATCTTGGTAGTCTCTTCATCTGACAATTCTACTCTGCGATCAATCTCTTCTTTCTTGATTTCAGAAAGAGCCATTCTTAAAGTAGATGTTCTCTCTTTGTTTCTCTCTCTCATTGAGGTCTTGACTGCCTCTTCGATGAGATGTCTGATCGAGTTTGCCATAAGGCTGGTGACTAAAATCTAGGAGGTCTTCCTAAACGATTTTTTCTTTGGTTTTTTTGCTCTCTTTTGACGGCAGCGGCTTTCTTACGTTTGAGAACAGAAGTTGGTTTTTCATAAAACTCCCTTTTTCTCACTTCAGGAATGATACCCGCTTTTTCACAGGCTCTCTTGAACTTCCTGAGCCCTACATCAAATGATTCGTTTGGTCTTATTTTAATTGATGGCATAAATGTCCTTTACGGATGCGCAATTCTATAGAACCATTTTTCATTTGGAAAGTGTTTCTTTTTTTTTATTTTCAACCAGAATAGCTACCCTAGTCATATGAAAGTACTCGGAATTGAAACATCTTGTGACGAAACGGGTGTCGCTATCTTTGATACTGAAAAGAACACCATTGTTTCTGAGCAACTCTATAGTCAGGCTGCGAAGCATGCTCTGTATGGAGGTGTAGTGCCGGAGCTGGCTTCTAGAGACCATCTTAAAAAGCTGATTCCTCTTATTCGTTTAACAGTTCAAGAATCTGGATATTTACTAAGCGAGATTGACGGAATAGCTTATACAGCTGGACCAGGATTAAGAGGGCCTCTTTTGATTGGGGCGTCTGCTGCAAAAGCTATTGCTCTGAGCTTAGGAAAACCTTCAATTGGTATCCACCACATGGAAGCTCATCTTTTAATAAATCTTTTAGAATCTCCTGCCCCGTCTTTTCCCTTTTTAACATTATTGATTTCAGGAGGCCATTGTTTGCTTATAAATTCGAAGTCTTTAGGCGATTATGAAATAATTGGACAAACTTTGGATGATGCAGTCGGAGAGGCTTTTGATAAGGTCGCTAAGATTTTGGAACTTGGTTACCCCGGAGGTCCAAAAATAGAAGAATTAGCCAAAAAAGGAGATGCTTCAGCATTCAACTTCCCTAGACCGATGACTAATAAAAATAATTTAGACTTTAGCTTTAGCGGACTCAAGACAGCTGTCTATTATGAGTACAAAAAGTTTAAACAGATCTCTGATAATCAAAAGGCAGACATAGCAGCTTCTTTTCAGACTGCTGTAGCAGATACTTTATTGAATAAAACCAAAAAAGCACTGTTTGAAACAGAACTCAATGAATTGGTTATTGGAGGCGGGGTTGCTTCTAATAAATTTATCAGAGAAAAACTGATCAATGGGCTCGAGAGTAATAAAATTTTCTTTCCCCCAATAGAAAGGTGCACTGATAATGGTGCAATGATTGCTTTTGCAGGAAGCTTTTACTTGAACGATAAGGAACAAGATATGAATTTAGACATTAAGCCAAGATGGCCACTTTCAGAATTAAATAATGGATAAAGTATTTATCAATAATTTAGAAGTTGAGGGTATTATTGGAATCTTCCAGTGGGAGAGAGAAGTAAGGCAATTAGTTTCTATAGATATAGAAATGGATTTTAATAATAAGAAAGCAGCAAAGTCTGACCAGATAGAAGACGCATTAAATTATAAACTTGTGGGCAAGAGAGTGACTGCGTATGTACAAAAATCAAGATTTAAATTGGTGGAGGCTCTTGCAGAGAATATCTCAAAAATCATTCTTAAAGAATTTCCTGTTTCTAAGGTTAAAGTCACCTTAAGAAAACCAGGTGCAATGAGAGGTTCGGATTCTGTAGGAATCTCGATTATTAGACCTTGAAAGAGACAGTCTTTATCAGCATTGGAAGCAATCTATATGCTGAAAAAAATATAATGCTTGTGAGAGATCATTTAGACCTTCTTTTTGATGTGACATATTCAAGCATTTACAAAACACCAGCCGAAGGCTTCGTAGGTGAAGACTTTTTAAATAGCGTTTGTAAGTTTGAAACTGAAGTGAATCCTTATGAAATACGCAGAATACTTAAAGAGATTGAAAAAGATATGGGCAGGACAATCGATCAGAAGGGTATGTCTAACAGAGTAATAGATCTTGATCTTATTTTGTATGGAGATTTAGAAATTAATGATCAAGAGCTAGAAATACCAAGTGCTGATATAAAAAAGTATAAATTTATTCTAGAACCTTTGGCTGAAATTGCGCCTAACTCTATTCACCCGGTCCTAAAAGTATCTTATCTGGATTTACTTGATCATTCCTAGTCAGGATCGCTATCAATGATGCCTTGAATTAGTATCATAAATTGATATACGATTGGAGGATTAATAACAAAGGAATACTATGAAAAAATTAATCTTAATGATGCTTGCTTCATTATCACTGTTCATCTTTGCAGATGGCCATGAGAGTGCACCAATGTCTACTGATGGAGCATTTACTACTTTGCAGGTAGCTTCACCTGATATTGAAAAATACAGACAAACCCTTATTGATAATCCTTCAGCTTTCCAAGCCACAGGAGCCACGGCTGCTGGTATTTGTGTAACCAATAGTGGGCATGAATACTTAGGTCAAATGATGGTTTGGAGTGCATTCCCGAATGTAGCTGCTGCGTTATCAGGAAGTACGATGTATGACCCTCAAAAAGCTCCTAGAAGCTTTGAAAGGCTAAGAGAAGTTAAATATGGAGTAACTTGGAAGCCTATAACTCCTTTTAGACTTGAACCAGGTTTTGAAAGAGTTCAAAGAATAAAAGTTTCTGCAGAAAACATGGATGCTTTTACGGCGGCAATCGATAATCTGGAAAAAGCCATTCAAGATGCCGGTTATGAAAATTTTTATAATGGAGCTTTTGTTTTAATTGGCGGAGGCGATCGTGATGTAGGAACAGTAATAGTTCGCTCTATAGTTCGAGATGCTAATGCTATGGGAGTCTTATTTGACGAATTCTTTGCAGGTAATGCTTCTTGGGCTGATGAATATCAAACAGTTACTTCATTGGGAGAAGTGGTTTCGGACAATATGGAAGTTTGCGAACAACTCTATTTCGGAAGTTAAATAGTTATCAATGCCTGGATATCAAGGTATTCAGGCATTTCTTCTTGAACCTTTCATTAGATGTTTTCACCAAGTGCCCTTGCTCTTTCCGTAACTGATTCTTCATCTTCCTTAAGATGTTTAACGGCCATAAATAAAGTGACTGTTGGTATTAACAGTATGAAAAGAATCAGCGCCATAGAAGTCTGCATTGCTTCTCCAGGAGCATAGCCTTGATATTCAAACATATCGCTTATTCTTCCCAAAGTATAAGGACCAAGCGCCAGTCCTATCATGCTTAGTGTAAGTATAAAGAATGCACCTGCCATAGCCCTCATTCTTGGTAAGACCAAGTTTGTAACTGTTGTGGCTGCGCAACCTACATAAACAGAACTCCCTATGTGATAAATAAAATTATAAACTAAAGAGGCATTTCTGCTTTCAGAGTAAATCATACCCAGACAACCTAATGTTGTTATTAAAACTCCACCAACGAATATAACGTAGAGTCTTCCCCCAGAATACTGATCTCTTAGTTTATCCCCAAAATACCCGCCACCAATGACTCCAATAAAAGATCCAATGGCAGTTATTAACCCAATCATAGTGCCAATTTCTAAGGCCGTCATACCATGATAGTTAATGTAGAAAGAAGGCGTGAAAGCAGAGTAGGCATAACCCACAAATGGTATGCAGGGGAAAGAGATAAATGAATAGACTATTGCTTTACTTCTAAACATAAGAGAAAAGGCAACAATATCTCGTTTACTTAAACTCTGTATCCAGGTACATACTAAATAAGTACCAATACCCCAAGCCACCCACTGTAAGAAGTCTCCAGTCAGGCGATATAAGGAAAAGCACAAAAGAAAAATAGTGGTTGCAACTAGAAGATTTATAGCAAGAGACTTTAGGGTATCTTTATTCCCTAAAAGAGATAAAGGCGTCAATCCTATAAATTCTTTAAATGTATCCTTGAAAGGTTCTTTGCTCTGCTCTGTGACAATGCCTTCACTCATACCCTTTATGGGTTCTTTAATAAATGTAAAAGTAATCAGTGAAAGTAAAATACCTGGAAGTCCAACGCCCATGAATGCTGCTTGCCATCCTTTGAGTCCTAATGGAGCCTGTGTGGGGTCAGGAAAAGCAGAATTCCAAGTATCTAAAATTGCACCTCCTAAAAATAAGCCAATTCCAGCTCCGAGGTAGAGACCACTTGAATATATTGATAATACAGTAGCTCTTACTCTGGGAGAGAAGTAATCTGAAAGAAGAGAATAGGCAGAAGGAGTTGCAGTTGACTCTCCAATACCGACGCCAAATCTATAAATCGAAAGACTTAAAAAAGACTTTGCGGTCCCAGACATAAAAGTCATCAAGCTCCAAAATGCCAGTCCTACACTAATAAGATTTTTTCTATTCCATGAGTCTGCTAATTTACCCATGGGAATACCCACTACTGAATAAAAAACTCCAAAAGCTGTTCCAAATAAGAAACCTATATCACTATTGGAGATTCCAAGATCTGCCTTTATATCCTCCGCCAAGATAGAAAGAATCTGTCTATCGACAAAGTTAAAAATATAAACTAGTACGAGGAGGCTTAGGGCAACTTTGGCATGGTAACCACCAACCTCAGAATTTTTCTCTTCTGACAAAATTTTTCTCCCCTTAGTAGATTATTTTTTTAAGATTCTATTTTTGCTGTGGCGTTTCCAGTAATCACAGAGACATTATCTTGATTAGTAGTTTCAATCATTAGATCAATAACTTTCCCATCATCTTCTTGACGGATTTCTATAATAGTAGCTTTACCGGTCAGTGTGTCACCAGGCCAAACTTGATTAGTAAATCTAACGCCATATTTCTTTAAGGCTCCGTCACCTACATAATCGGTAAGCATTGTTCCAGTCAAACCCATTGATAGCATGCCATGAGCAAAAACGCTTGGGTAGCCTGCTATTTGGGTTGTGAAGATCTCATCAGTATGAAGAGGATTGTAGTCCCCAGAAGCTCCAGCATATTGGACTATCTGAGTTCTTTTGAGATCCTCTACTAAGACAGATGAGTGAGTATCTCCAACTTTTATTTCATTTTCTTTCAACATTATTTTCTCCTAGCTATCTACAGCTCTTTCAGTTTGAACGCCAACACCAGTAGCCGTTATAACTAATTCACCGTCTTGATTTCTGTATTCAGTGACACTTTCACTAAATTTTAATTTACCAGCTCTTTTGCTCTCTTTTTCCCAAGAGTTACCTGGTTTAGTGGTAGCCGTAAGAACATCTCCAGCTTTAAGGGTCATGTGATACTCAAAATGTTGTTCAGCATGAAGGCCCATAGCAGCTCCACCGCCTCCACCACCACCTGAATCTTTTGAAGGTTTAGATCCAGTTGCCTCTTTTCCAGAACCAAACCAACCCTCTCCACCTATCTTCGGCCTTAGAAAGTAATCGGGATCAAATTGGGCACTTGATTGTGCAAAAGTTGGGGGTGCAATGATTCCACCTGAGTCTGTTCTTTTTGCATACTCTTCATCATGGTAAATTGGATTTGCGTCTCCAACAGATCTTGCGAACATCATAATGTGGCTTGCTTCTACTAAAAATTTATCAATAGCCATTTTTTTCTCCTATAAAAAATTCTTCTTAACTAAATCCCAAGCGGTGTCCGAAAGGTTACTAACTCCGCTTGCTCTTTCTGCAGCATTTTGACTTGCTGCCGTTCCATCTCTAACTCTTCCCAGTATGCCTTGCAGGATACCTGCAAGTTTAAATAAATTATATGCCGTATAGAGATCCCATTCCTCACTCAGATCAACATTAATTTTTTCTGAATAAAGTTTTACATAGTCTTCTATCACAGGAATTCCTTTTTCTTTGCAATATTCTTTATCTGCTAGCTTGGGATTCATCGTGTACTGCATGCAATGATAATTAAAGTCCGCACAAGGATCTCCAAGAGTAGATAATTCCCAATCTAGAATAGCAATCACTCCGGGATCATTTTTGCCAACCATTACATTACTAAGACTATAGTCACCGTGAACAATTCCAGTTTTCTTTTCAGTTGGAAGATTTTTTGGCAACCATTCAATTAGATTATTCATTGATTCAATAGTTTCTGTTTCCGAATCTATATATTGCTTTGACCATCTAGAAACTTGCCTACCAACATAATTTCCTGGCTTTCCAAAATTCTCTAAGCCTATTTCCATGGGATCAACTGTGTGAAGTTTAGCCATAGAATCATTCATAGATTCATAAACTCCCCTGGCTTCTTCTTCATCGCTATCTTCCATGGCAGGGTCCCAAAGAACCCTTCCATCCTTAAATTCCATTAAATAAAACGCGGTACCGATAACTTCTTCATCTTCACAAAGTGTATAACTTTTTGGAACAGGAACATCTGTTTTGTTGAGAGCAGTTATGACTTGGTATTCTCTATCTACGGCATGAGCAGACTTTAGTAATTTTCCAGGTGGTTTTCTTCTAAGCACATAGGATTGACTTGGACTGATAACTTTGTAAGTTGGATTAGACTGACCGCCTTTAAATTCTTCGACTTCTATTTCGCCTTCAAATCCTTCCACATTTTCATGCATATATTCCTCAAGTCTGGAAGCATCAAACTGATGCCTATCCAAGACCTCCATTGTTCCGGTATTCTCGTCAGTATTGTGAAGTTCATTACTCATAATTTCATAATAAGATAGTTGTAAAAATGATAAAAGGAAAAAATGCAGCTTAGCTAATCGATCTTCCTCCATCAACTTTGATAACTTGGCCGGTTATATATTCTGCACTTGATAGAAATACTGCTACAGAAGAAATATCTCTTGGATCACCTATCCTGCCTAGAGGAACTTTCGCTAACCTGACTTTTTTCTGCTCTTCTGTAAGATCTTCGTCTTCAGGCCATAGTATAGCGCCAGGAGAAATAGCATTAACCCGTATCTCGGGAGCTAATTCCTTTGCTAAGGATTTAGTAATACCTTCTAGGGCAGATTTAGCCCCAGCGTATAAACTAAAGTTTTTTATTCCACTTGGAGCTAATGTATCTGAAATATTGATGACACATCCTTTCCCTTTCATCAAAAAAGGGAGTAGGGCCTGGGTGAGGAATAGAGGTGTCGTGGCATTTGTGGCCATTAAGTCATTCCATTCTTCTATCGAAGCTCCCTTTAGAGGAGTAGGGTAGAAGCTAGAAGCATTATTCACTAAAACCGCCAAATCATCTGTAATTTTAGCAACCCCTTTTTGCAAGTCTTCTATAGAAGTTGAATTATTAAAATCTGCTTGAAGGATAAAGCAAGATTCACTTCGTATTTCATTTAATTCTTTCTGTATTTCTAAAGCCTTTGAAGCAGAAGAATTATAATGAAAGATAATATTGAAACCTTCATCATGAAAATGTTTACAAGTTGTTTTGCCAATCCTTTTAGCTCCACCAGTTAAAAAAATAAATTTATTTGTCATATTTTTGAAAGATAATTTTCTAGAACTTGCAATCTATCTTCCTGTAGTTTTTTTGCAATCAATTTTCCATTTTTTAGGGCGACTTCGGCTTCTATATTACTTACCAAGTCATAAAGCTTTTCCCAATCAATGGCTGTTTGCTGAGTTGAGCTTTTAAAAAATGAAGATGCCTTTTCAGCCCTAAAGAACCTTTCAGGCTTTCTTATCAAGTCACTTTGATGAATTATTTCAAGGATTGAATGAGCAGAGAATGGGGTGGCTCTGAATTTAATCAACAAATCACATATACCAGAAATTTCAATAAATTCTTTTGGGAGATTAAAAGAAGTGTTTATTTCTTGCATATTTTTATTACCAGAAACAAGGACAGCCCATCTTATAGCAATGTCCTTAGTTTCTTCTGAAGAATTATTTAGCTCTTCAATATTCATAATCTCAATAGGGCAGACTTCATCTAAAGCGCCTACCTCTTGAAGGGTTAAAAAATATATCTCAGGATTTTTTGTAATTAGGGCTTTATGGGTTTCCATCCAAATTCTTTCTTTGCTTAGTGTTTTGATTTCACCGGATAAAGAGATTTCTTTCATAGATTCAAGAGTGTCTTTTTCTATCTTAAATTGTAAGAAGTTAAGCTTTGAAGCAAACCGAGCAGCTCTCAAAACTCTTAAGGGGTCTTCTTTGAAGGATGAAGAGACTTTTCTGATAACTTTATTTTCTATGTCTTTAATGCCGTTATAAGGATCTATTAGTTTTCCTTCTTCATCTTGAGCAATTGCATTAATTGTAAGATCTCTTCTGAGTAAATCTTCTTCAAGGGTTACGGATGAGTCAAATTCAAACTCAAATGCTTTATGTCCTAGTCCGGATTTCCTTTCTTTCCTAGCTAGTGCATATTCTTCTTTACTATCTGGATGCAAAAATACAGGAAAGTCCTTCCCAATTTTTTTATAACCATTTCTTTTTAGATCATTTTCTGTCCCGCCCACAACAACCCAGTCTCGTTCTAATACCTCTATACCGAGTAATGTATCTCGTACAGCTCCACCAACTAAATAAATATTCATAAAACTAATTAAGCTTATCACATGAGAAGATTGTCTTATCTTCTAGTCTCAAGGCCGTCAGTTTATTTCCCCATGCACATCCAGTATCTAGCGCAGAGATATTATTTTTTCCAGTAAAGCCCTCTAATGCAGCCCAATGACCGAATAATAGATGGGTTTCTTCATTAAGAATTTTGGACTCATACTCAAACCAGGGCTTTAAATTTATTGGCGCATCTATAGTCCTTCCTTTGAATTTTAAGTCTAGAGAGCCATCTTTATCGAAATACCTCATCCGTGTAATATAGTTAATATTTAATCTCAGCCTTTCAATGTCGCTTTTACATTCGTTTGGAAGATTGGGGTAATTACCAAAAATATTATTTAAAAAATTTTCTGAATTTGCATTTGAAAGATATTTACTAAGTTCTTCTGAGCGCTCAAGAAGATCTTGTTTTGTCCAACTTGGCGGAACTCCAGCATGTGTCATTATGAATTCTATTTCCATGCCATCACTTTTAACTTTCTCAATATGATGGAAGGGTAAGGTCTTCATCCACTCGGCAAGAATAATCAAATCAGAACTTTCCAGGACTTCTTCTAAGGTATCGGATTCAGCCGGACTTCTACTTCCTTCTATAATTCCAAGTAAGTGTAAATCATGATTTCCTAGGACAATCTTGCAGTTCTCTCGGATAGAATAGAGATAACTTAGACATTTAAGTGATTCAGGACCTCGATTAACGATATCTCCACATAACCATAAAGCGTCTCTATCTTCTCTAAACTGTACTGTAGTTAATAGTTTTTGAAGCTCTTCGAAACATCCTTGTAGGTCACCAATTACATATGTGGACATTAGATCAATACTTTAGCTATCTTTACATAGTCTTCTACAGATAAGTTTTCTGGTCTTGATTTAGAATCGATATCTAACTGGGCTAACTGATTTTCAGAAAGGATTTTTTGAAGTGATTTACCGATCATTTTTCTTTTATGCATAAATGTAATCTTAGTTACTTCTTGTAATTTAATTGCAATTGGATCATTTAAGCTTCTCCCTTCGATGGGATCAAATCTTATGAAAACACTATCAACTTTAGGTTTCGGAGAAAAACTTTCAGGTTCGATCATAAAACAATATTTTGGTTGGGTAAGGTACTGCGTAATGACTGAGATTCTTCCAAAAGTCTTTTTATTATTTTCAGACACCAATCTATCTCCAAATTCTTTTTGAAACATAAAATGCATATCAGAAAAAAATTCTAAATATTTAAAGCTCCAAAGCATGATAGGAGTAGATATATTATATGGAAGATTGCCTATAACCCTCAAACCTCCATGAGAAATCTTATTTGGATCAAAATCAAGAATGCTTTGATTGTGGAGATAAAAATTATCAAGATGCTTAATCTGAGTTAAATCTCGTAGAAGGTCTTTATCAATTTCAACAGCATGAATTTCATTTACAGATTTAACTAATCTTTGAGTGATCACTCCTTTGCCTGGGCCTATTTCAAGAAATCTATGCGATGAATCAGGGTTAACAAATTGAATAATTTGATTAACAACAGAAGTATCAATAAGAAAATTTTGACCTAAGCTCTTCTTGGCTTTAGGCATTTTTTATTCTGTTGCTAATAGAGTGAGCCATTTTAGATGCTGTTAGAAGACTGGTTTCATCTGCAAAGATACTTCCTGCTACGTCATAAGCAGTCCCATGATCTACAGAGGTTCTTATAAACGGCAAACCTAACGTTATGTTAACAATTTCTCCAAAGCTCATTGTCTTGATAACAGGTAGACCCTGATCATGGAACATTGCTAAAAATGCATCTGCTTTTTCATGGTCCTTCTCTACAAAAGCTGTATCTGCAGAAATAGGACCAACAATATTTAATCCATTTTTTTTTAAGGTCTCTATTGCCGGACTAATAGTCTCTATTTCTTCTTTACCGATAAATCCCCCATCACCAGCATGGGGATTTAAACCAAGAACCTTAATAAGAGGCTCTTTAATGTTCCATTGAAGCTTTAATGAATTATCAATAATAGAAATGATTTCAACCAGGAAGTCATGGTTAATGGCTGAGGATACTTCACTCAGAGGGATATGGGTAGAGGCCAAAGCAACTTTCATATTTTCATTGACCAGCATCATTACAACTTTATTGACATTGGACATTCTGGCTAATTCCTCTGTGTGGCCTGTAAAAGCAATACCACCTTTGTTGATGACCTCTTTATTAATTGGGCATGTGACTATCGCATCAAATTCTTTTGATATCGTTCTTTGAACAGACTCTTTAAATAAACTTATAGTGTATTGTGCTGAAAGATAAGAGGGGGTCCCTGGGATAGTATCTCCTTCTATGGGCTGATCAACCATCCACAGACTGTTATGAGATAAATCATTAATGTCTTCTCCGCCATAGACTTGTATATCTGCATCAATTTCTAGTAACTTAGCTCTATCCCTAAAAAGATCAATGTTCCCGAAGATGACAGGGGAATAAGGTCGTATATTGTTTGATCCAAAAGCCTTGATACAAATATCAGGTCCTACTCCAGCTGGGTCTCCTGAAGAGACAGCTATTTTGGTCATGTGGTAAGTTTTATATCAACATAGGCTTCTGCCCTCAATTCAATGAGAGTACTTTGAAGCTCTTGCTCAAATTTTCTTTTGAAAATGATTTGATAGGCTCTATTTTTTTGCTCTTCTTGACTTACGTCTTCATTTCTTCGATCCATTGCCTCGATGATATGCCAGCCAAAAGAAGATTGAACTGGTTCAGATATTTTCCCAATTTCAGTTGCATTTAATGTCTTTTCAAAAACAGGATCATAGTCACCTGGATTACTCCATCCAAGCTCACCACCATCCATCTTCGATCCAGGATCTTCAGAGAATTGCCTTGCAAGTTGTTTGAAGTCTTCTCCGTTGGTCAGTCTTTCGTAGATTTCATTGATTAATTCTTCCGCTTGGTTTTCTGTTCTGATTTCTGATGGTTGGACTAATATATGTCTTGCTAGAGTTTGATCTAAAAATTTAACTGTATTTCCTCTTTTGTCGGTCAGTTTTAGTATATGGAAACCTGCTCCACTTCTTAAAGGTTGAGCGACTTCCCCAACCTTGAGTTCAGTCACCACATTTGCAAAAAGACTAGGTAATTCAGCAGAAGTTCTCCAGCCCAAAAAACCTCCCTCTAAAGCCTCTTGGCCCGACGAATAAGATGCAGCAAGTTTTTCAAAACTTTCATCGCCTTCTAATCTAGTAATTAAATTATTAGCTTCATTTCTGATTTTTTCTATTTGTTGCTCAGTAGATCCACTTTTCACTGAAAGCAGAATATGCTGGACATTATATTGCTCAGCAAGTTGAGATTTACCTTCTTCTGAATTGATGAAGTTTTCTATTTCTTGCTCAGATATATCTACCTTCCCCCCAACTCTTCCTCTTTGAACCCTTTGAATAATAAGTTCTTTCTTTATAGTATCTCTAAAAGATTTATAAGAGGTGCCTTCGGCTTCTAACTTCAGTCTAAAATCATCTAGACTGAGATTATTCTGAGAAGAGACCCTTGAAAGAGTCTGATTTAATTCTGAATCACTTATTTTAATGCCAGCTCTATCAGCAAGTTGCAATTGTATTTCTTCAATTATTAATCTATCAAGAACTTGCTCTTCGAGCAGATTGATAGGCGGCAACTCGGTCGTATCGCTTTTTAATCGGATAAGAATTTCTTCAACTCTAGAGTTAAGCTGTGATTCCATTATGACGCCTGAGTCTACGACGGCAACGACTCTGTCAATCAACTCTATTTTAGAATAAATATTTATTGAAGCTAAAAGTGATACTAGTAATACGAAGAAATTTTTCTTAGTCCAAAATGATGTTTTGAGTATATTTAGTTGATTCATATAGTCTATTGTCTTCTTTTTTTTACTTCTTGCAATTATTGGAATTTTCTAGAGCTTAATACATCTGATATTCTTTTCCCGAATCTACCCAATTCAACCAATTCAAAGAAGAAATACAGGTTATCTCTTTCTCTTTCTGGCAATCTACCACTTTCAAAAATATTTATTCTTTCTTCGACGCTAGAGGCAATGAAGAAGTCTTGATCTTGCCATTTTCTCTTCATAACACCAATTTTCAAACAACAATTTGCATATTCAATTCCATAGGACAAATCTCTAGATAGACTGATATTTTCATCTCTAGATACTTTTCCAAAAAAAGATAAGTTATCTTTAAGTTTCCATTGAGTAATTAATTCTATTTGATTGATAGAGGTATCTTCTTTTGACCATGGAGATTCGTTTAAGTATTGCGCATTTCTTTTAAAGACTGAACGAAGCTCTATTCGCTTCTTGTCTTCTGGAACATAGCTCACTCCAATAGAGCTTCTAAGCATTTTGTCTAGATCAGAATCTATTTCAAAAGAGCTATTGAGCTTCAAGGTATCTGTAAGGTTAGTTTTGAATTCCGATACGAAAGAAGAATCCTTGTCATCATAGTCAGTAAGATTCTTTTCCTTATTATTGAAGAATGCTCTCCCAAAAGAAATATATCTTTGCTGTCCAGAAAGAGAATTGAAGAAATTATGTTCAATACCAAGGACTAACCTGCTTTCCTCTAAAAAAAGATCAGATCCTGAATACCAATTTCTTTTGAATAATGTATCAAAGTTCAAATTAAGAAGTTTTGAATCTACATTAGAATCTATAGTATTTTGACCATCTATCCAAATGGCCTTAAATATGGGATTAAATGTGCTGAAAGTAGTTTTTGTGCGCTTATCCATAAAGATCTTATGGGTAAACTCTGCCCAGTTATGAGAATTATCAATAGAATTATTTCCAGTCTGGTGGTTAGTCTTTTTTCTTCCAATCTCTAATGAACTCGCAGAAGAGGACTTAGATCTGTATGTTAAAATAGATGGCTGTACAGATATTCTTTTTAGATTTCTGTGCCTTTCAATTGGATTATATGAATCATCAAAGGAAAACTTCGAATAGTCAGTTCGGAGCTTGAATTTCATTTGGCTGAATTGCTTTTCGAAATCAATGTTAAAGCTTGGTTGTGTATCATAGTCATTCGAGGAGAATGGATTCAGATTGTGATATTTGTTGACTGATCCTTGCAGTTTTAAGTTCTTAGTATTCCATCTAAGCAAAATATTTCTAACTAAATAATCTTTCTGCTGTGTGCCTATAATATTGTCATCAAGATCTTCAAAATATAAATCATCACTAGCTTGTTCAGTATTGATTTTTAGAAATAGATTAGTTCCTAACTTAGACATATTTGTTAATTTTGCTGCCCATCTTTTTCCATCAAGACCTGTTTTATCAATAAATTTTTTATCTTTACCGAAGTGAGAAAAGGAAAGAACTCCTTTTGAGGATTTAGTTAGATATCTCGCCTCTGAGCTAATCCCAAGACCTCTTTCTTGTATATATCGAGGAGCCACTGTTACATCATAGTTGGGGGCCAGACTGAAGAAATAAGGCAAGGAAAGATCTAAGCCATCGTCACCTTGTTTTATGGATGGAGAAAGAAATCCAGAAGTTTTTTCTTTCCCAATAGCTGTTCTGACAAAAGGTAAATAGAAAATAGAATATTTATTTACTTTAAGGCTGACATTTCTAATGACAGCATTCTCACCTTGATCTACAACAGAAATTTTTTCTGCGATGAGGTCCCAAGACAGACTTTCTTTTTCACAGCTAGATATTGATACATTAAGTAATTCAATATCACTGTTGGTATTTATATTTATATGTTTGGCTTCACCAAAAGCCTTCTCCATGAATTTAAAACTAGAACCTCTTAAATGGAACTCTTGTTTAAAAAAATCTGCTTTCATTGCCTCTGCATTTATTTTTAGATTCTTTGAAAGAGCTCTTATGTTTCCATTTAAATTTATTACTTGTTTAGTTCGGTCATAGGTGGCCTCATCGGCCCAAAGATCCATAACATCAGTTTTTATAATGACATTACCTTTTAGGCTTAGAATATCGTCATCCAGAGACTTAATGATTTGGGCATTTATTGATTTAATTTCCAAATCGTTATCTTCACTAGCTTGAAGAAAAAATGGGATAGAGATGATTAGATAACCAATCAAGAACTGGATAAAAGGGTATTCTTTGGACATATTACCCATTAGAGTGTGTAAAACATAAATTGTTCCATAAACTTATTCAAGATCATAATTGAATATCGGGATAAATTACTAGATATAAGGTCAAATCATTATGACACAGCTAAAAGATGACTTTTTGAATTGGGTGATTTCAGAAGCATACAATTTAGGATTTTCTGAGGTCGAAAGTCTAGTTCCGCTTCGCGAGCAAGCTAGTTTAAGAAATTATTTCAGGATAAAGACAGATATAGGTTCTTATGTGGGAGTTATTTCTGACCCAAAATCTGACATGAATTTGGTGTTTACAAACTATTCAAAATTCTTCTTGGAAAATAATATAAAAGTTCCTGGTGTAGAAGCGCACAACCACAAAAAAGGTTTTTTGTTATTACAAGACTTTGGTGACAAAGTATTACAGCTTGAAATCAATACTTTAAATATGGACAGTTTTATTCAGTCTGCATTAAAGCAAATAGCTTTGATTCAGGAATGTGAATCCCCTAGAGGTGTGTTGGAGCTTTCTGAGAGAGCATTAATTGACCAAATGTATCTTTTTGAGCATTGGCTTTTAGGTGAATTTATTAATTTTAAACTTTCAGAGAATGAAAAGAAGATTATCGATAATGCTTATAAGGTCATCTCTAAAGAGTGTATGAGCCAAGACCAATATTTATGTCATTTTGATTTTGAATTCAGAAATCTGATGCTCCTAGATGATGGAGCAATAGGTATCCTGGATTTTCAGGATTTATGCAAAGGTCCTTATGCCTTAGATCTAGTGTCTATATTAAAGGATATAGAAAACCCTTTAACCAATGGTCAAATTCAAATTTATTTAAATTTTTTCTGCAAACTCGCTCAAGTTCCAAAACCTATCAGTAGAAAAGCACTTAGTGCTTTAATTAGAGATGTTGATTTTGCAGGTTTTCAGCGTCAACTAAGGATATTGGGCACACTATCAAGACTTCATATAAGAGATAAAAAATCTTTTAGACTTAATGACTTGATTCAAACATTAGACTTCTTAATTGATGATTCCAAAAAATATCATCAGCTTGATGAGTTTAATCATTTACTTATGGGCAAAGTTAAACCCAAGCTTATCGCAGCTCTAAAGGATATAAAATGAAAGCTTTTTTATTGGCAGCAGGTAGAGGCAAGAGACTGTTGCCTTTCACTCTTGATAATCCGAAACCTCTTATTAAGATTGGCGGCCTTTCTCTTATTGAAAGAAATATAGAGAAACTAAAAAAATGTAAGGTTGATGAAGTCGTTATAAATCTTCATCATTTTGGAGAAAAGATAATAGATTTATTGGGAGATGGATCTAGATTTAATATTAAAATTTCATATTCCATTGAAGAAAAGCTTCTAGGTACTGGAGGTGGAATTTTAAATTCTATTCATCATTTCTCTGATCCTTTTATTGTCCTAAGCGCTGATACTTGGACTGACTTTAATCTTGAGAATCTTGAGCTTAAAGACAATGCACTAGCGCATATGATTTTGATTCCTAATCCTGAAAATAATCCTGATGGTGATGTATATTTTGAAGATAATCTTGTTAAGGAGAAGGGCTCAGGACTCAAATATACCTTTTCAGGATTATCAATACTCTCACCAGAACTATTTTATGAATTTAACCTAGAAGAAAAAGGTCTTTGGCAAGATATCTTAAAGCCAGCGTCAAATAAAAATCTTGTTACAGGGCAAATCTATGAAGGTAAATTTGAAAATCTCAATACATTAGAAGATGTTGAAAGATTAGACGGTTTAATGGGCGAGGAGTAAACTTGCTGCATTATGACCACTAATGATTACATTATTGCGCCTTCAATTCTTTCTGCTGACTTTGCTCGTCTTGGCGAAGATGCAAAGCTAGTGCTGGATTCCGGAGCAGATTGGATCCATTTTGATGTAATGGATAATCACTATGTTCCAAATTTAACTATTGGACCTATGGTATGCAGGGCTCTTAGAGATTATGGAATTGAAGCCACTATCGATGCTCACCTTATGGTTCAACCAGTGGATAGCCTTATTGAAAGTTTTGCTGATGCAGGTGCTAATTATATAACTTTTCATCCCGAGGCGTCGGATCATGTTGGTAAATCCATCGAACTGATTAAATCTCATGAATGCAAACCTGGTTTAGTTCTCAATCCCGCCACTCCATTAAGTATCCTAGAAGAATATATAGATGAATTAGATATGGTTTTATTGATGTCTGTTAATCCTGGATTTGGAGGTCAAAAATTTATAGATTCTGTGTTGAATAAGATATCTCAAGCCAGAATACTGATTGATAAAACTAATAAAGATATCAGGCTTGAAGTTGACGGCGGAATAACCCTTGAAAACATCTCGGAAGTTGCCTTAGCGGGAGCAGACACATTTGTTGCTGGCTCAGCAATATTCAGTCAATCTGATTATTCAAAGGTTATTAAACAGATGAGAACTAATCTAGAGCCTGGCTAGAAAATTGGATACACAAACTAAAATACCTGTTTCGAGAGAAATACTAGTTGATATGGAGACTCCCTTGAGTGTCTATAGAAAATTGGCAAATTGCTCCTATAGTTATCTTTTTGAATCTGTAGAAGGAGGGGAGAAGTGGGCAAGATATTCTCTTATAGGGCTTAAGGCCAATAGGGTTATTAAGATTACAAAGAATACAATAGAGATTCACCAGGATAGCAAATTATCTGAAAGTTTTTTAGCTGAGAATCCTCTTGATTATATTGATGAATTGCAAAAAAGTTACACCTTAGAAGAAGATCCAAATTTACCCAAGTTTAACGGGGGTTTGGTTGGTTACTTTTCTTATGACTGTGTAAGATTTATAGAACCAAAATTATCTGAAACAGCTCCCCCTGACACTTTAGGAACTCCGGATGCTTTATTTATGATTTCCGAAGAAGTTGCTGTTTTCGATAATCTAAAGAATAAGCTTCATTTGATAATTCTAATCAACTCAAAAGAAGAGATGGAATCTGCAAATCAGCGCCTCGATGAGTTGGAAGAAAAATTGAGAGAACCTCTTGGTTATCAAGATTTTAAGAAACCGGAAAGGAGTATCAGTGAATCTGATTTTATATCTGGATTTGGCGAGGAAGACTTTAAGAAATCTGTCCTTAAAGCAAGAAAATATATCGAAGATGGAGATATTATGCAAGTGGTATGCTCTCAAAGGATGTCTCTTCCTTTTACCGCAGATCCAGTTGCCCTTTACCGATCAATCAGACAATTAAATCCTTCTCCTTATATGTATTATCTTAATTTAGATGATTTCCACATCGTAGGCTCGTCTCCAGAAATCTTGGCAAGACTGGAGGATAATAAGGTTACTGTTAGACCTATTGCGGGCACAAGAAGAAGAGGCAAGGATAACAAGGATGATATGGCCATGGAGGAGGAGATGGTTAATGACCCTAAAGAAATTGCTGAACACTTGATGTTGATTGATCTTGGAAGAAATGACGTTGGTAAAATTGCTAAACCAGGTTCAGTTGAGGTTACAGAAAAATTTGGAGTAGAGCGCTATAGTCATGTCATGCATATGGTATCTAATGTAGAAGCAGAATTACGAGATCATTCATCAGCTATTGATTTATTTAAGGCTACATTCCCCGCTGGAACGGTTTCAGGTGCGCCTAAAATTAGGGCAATGGAAATTATTGATGAATTTGAACCCGTTAAAAGGGGAATATATGGAGGTGCAATAGGCTATCTGTCTTGGCAAGGAAATATGGACATGGCTATAGCTATTAGAACAGCAGTAATAAAGGATGAAGTCCTGTACATCCAAGCAGGAGGAGGCTGGGTCGCAGATTCTATTCCTGAACTTGAATGGAAGGAATCACTTAATAAAGGCAGGGCTATTTTCAAGGCGGCTGAATTAGTACAAGAAAAATTGGAGGGTTGAAATGTTATTGATGATTGATAACTATGACTCTTTTACTTATAACTTGGTTCAGTATTTTTATGAAATGAACCAAGAAGTAGAGGTTTATAGAAATGATCAGATTAGTCTTTCAGAGATCAAAGATAAGTCTCCAGATTTCTTAGTGATTTCTCCAGGTCCATGTACTCCTAAAGAAGCGGGAATCTCTATTGAGATAATAAATAAATTTTCAGGAGAAATTCCAATATTAGGTGTTTGCTTGGGACATCAGTCTATAGGGGCAGCATATGGAGCCAAGATCGTAAAGGCCAAAGAGATCATGCATGGAAAAATTTCAAAAATTACACACAATGGACAGGGTATATTTTCTTCTGTGGCAGAGGATTTTCTTGCTACTCGTTATCATTCCTTGATCATAGACGAAAACTCATTATCAAAAGATTTTGAAATAACGGCTAGATCTGAAGATGGAACAATAATGGCCATTCAACATAGGACTCAACGAGTCACCGGTATGCAATTTCATCCAGAATCTATCGCAACAGAATATGGTAAGGTCATGCTAAATAATTTTTTGGAAATGAATTTAAGATGAATATACAACAAGGTATAAGCTTAGTTGTCTCAAACAGAAATCTTGAAAAGGAGGAGATGGCAGAAGTCATGCTTCAAATTCTAAAAGGCGAGGCTACTGATGCCCAGATTGGGGCTTTTCTAATTGGCCTTTCAATGAAAGGAGAAACTGTTGAGGAGGTTCTGGGTGCGGTTGATGTCATGAGAAAATTATCAGCTAAAGTTGAGACAAATACTCCTAACTTAGTTGACACATGCGGAACCGGAGGTTCAGGAATAGGAATTTTTAATGTATCGACGACCTCTGCGTTTATAGCTTCTTCTTGTGGAGCAAAAATTGCCAAACATGGAAATAGGTCCGCAACAAGAAAAAGCGGGAGCGCAGATATTCTAGAAGAAGCTGGCGTTTCTCTTAACCTCACAACTTCTCAAGTTTCAGATTGTATAGAGGAAGTTGGTCTGGGTTTTATGTTTGCCCCTGCGCATCATAGTGCAATGAAATATGTTGTTGGACCAAGAAAAGAAATAGCTCAAAAAAGTATTTTTAATGTTCTGGGTCCTTTAACTAATCCTGCCTCAGCAAAACGACAGGTTATGGGTGTTTATGACAAGCAATGGATGGTGCCTTTAGCTACTGTTTTAAAAGAGCTTGGCAGTGAACATGTGATGGTTGTTCATTCTGAAGACGGACTAGATGAAATTAGTATTGCTGCTCCTACTCTCGTCGCAGAATTAAAAGATGGAAACATCACTGAATATAAAATTTATCCTGAAGAATTAGGATTTGAAACTAGTTCTTTAGAGGAACTTATAGTGAACTCGCCTAAAGAAAGCTTAGATCTAGCTCGACTGGCTTTGAGCGGTGGTCATCGGGAAGCAAGTGCTATGGTATCTATGACTGCCGGCGCTGCCTTGTATGTTGCAGGTATCTCTAGTTCACTTGAGTCTGGTGTCGATATTGCAAAAACGTGTATTGGCGAAGGAAAAGGATTAAATAAATTGAACCAACTCATTGAGTTTACCTCTCAGTTGTAATGCAAAGTTACCTGGATAAAATAATAGAAACTAAGGCTTTAGTTGTAGCCGAACAAAAGGCCCAAGAAAGCCTAAAAGAAATCCACTCTAAGGCATCAGACTCGTCACCTCCTAAGGGCTTTATAGATGCAATTAGAAAAAGAGATCAACAAGGATTGGTCTCTGTTATCGCGGAAATAAAAAAAGCATCTCCAAGTAAGGGCATTATAAGAAAGAAATTTTTGCCCGAAGAGATTGCTCGACAATATGAGAGAAAAAATGCAACTTGTCTCAGTGTTTTAACGGATGAAGAGTATTTTCAAGGTTCATTGAACTACCTAGAAAGTATCAGAACGTCTGTTGATTTACCGCTCTTGAGAAAAGATTTTACGATTGATGAGTATCAAATCTACCAAAGTAAGGCATATGGTGCAGATTGTATTTTACTTATTGCCTCTGTATTAACAGATGCTCAGTTACAAGAATATAAAGAAATTGCTGAAAGTATTGGTCTAGATGTTCTTATAGAAATCCATAACAAAGATGAACTAAGACGAATTAAACCAATAGATTTCTCTCTTATAGGTATAAATAACAGGAACCTCAGCACATTTGAAGTAGACTTAAATACAACAAAAGAACTGTCTTCAGAAATTGAAGATAAGTTGGTAGTTTCAGAAAGTGGAATTAAAACGAATGAAGATATTGATAGGATTTTATCTTTCGGAGTGCTTAATTTTCTTGTAGGTGAGTCCTTTATGAGAGCTGAAGATCCGGGTGAGGCTTTAGAAAATCTATTTTTTTAAAAGAACATTAATGTTAGAAATTACAATAGCCTTAGTCTACGAATACAAAATCATGGCTCTAATAATAGGAATTTTATTTGCCTTCGTTTCAATACAGCGAATCAGAGAATA
>JADHSF010000027.1 GCA_016777005.1 SAR86 cluster bacterium
TTCTCCCAAAAACCAATGATGTTTTTTCTCATTGACTGATGACATTGGATTTGGTCCATTTCTAAGCAAAAGACCTGATAGATCTTTAGGGATCTGTCCTGTTACCTTGAGATCAGTTTCGGAAATTATATTATTAACAGGTGCATAGTTCCCCTGTAAGTAATAATTCTTTTTAGTCGAAATGCCTGACATGTCTACTCCTATTCCGGCTGCAGCTAAGCCACCAAGACTTAAGCCTGAAACTTTTAAAAACTTTCTTCTATTCATTGCGCAGTATAGATTTTGTTATGAAATCTATTATAACAGATTTAATTTTATGTAACCTTTACTTCTCAAAATAAAGATGTTAAGTTTACGTTACATATATGAATTTGAAGGAGCCATTATGGAAATATTAATACCACTTGCTGGAATCTCTGTTGGAATCATTGTGCCCCTAGCGGTCTTCTTCTGGCAATATCATGAAACTAAGCATAAAAATGAAACTATTCTAGAGATATCGAAAAATCTTGATGACCCAATTAAGCTTGAACATTTATTGAGCATTTTTGATGAAAGAAAAAAAGAGCCAGTTGATTATCGCAGAGGCGGACTAATAACTATTTTTGTAGGGGTTGGGATTTATTTTTTAGGTTTTGCCGCACTAGGATCATTTTTTGAGGGAGTTGGTTTATTGGTAGGCTTTATAGGAATAGGCACAATGGCAGCCGGTTATATCTATCCAAATACTAGTGAAGAAATAACTAAAGCAGTTGAAGACTTCGAAGAAAGATAAAAGATTAAATGGGCAGACATCACCAAAATCTTTTAAATAATCTTGAAGAGCTAAGAAAAAATGCAGGATTGACACAGCAGGAACTTTCAGAAAGTGCGGAGGTCTCTAGGAAAAGCATAAACGCAATTGAAAATGGTATTTATGTTCCTTCAACTGTATTAGCATTAAAAATTGCTAGGACTCTTAATTGCTCTGTTGAGGATCTATTTAAATTGCCTTAATCCGATAAATTGAAGTAATCAATTTGTTCATGCTAGCATATGATTAGTATGATTCTAGAACACGGCCCATTACACACAAAAGATATATCTCAAGCAAAAGCAGATTTAGATAAATTTGGATATTGCGTAATCCCCGAGGTACTCAACGATACTGAAATAGAAATCTCAAAAAAAAGGCTTCTTGAGCAAGCCGAAGCAGAAGAAGAGCTGGGCTTATCTTTTAGAGACGGAGGAACCCATCAAGAAGTTAAGCTTAAAAATGGAAGACTAGATAAAAGTTCCTTTAGTGTTAAGAATGGCGGAGTTAACCAGAGACTCTGGATGCTAGCCAACAAAGGTGAATGTTTTAGAGATATGGTCACTCACTCTTTAGTAGATGAACTTGTTGGTCATATGTTGGGCGTTGATTTTATTTTATCCACTCATTCAGCAAACATAGCTAAGCCTGGCGGTGTAAGAATGGGACTACATACAGACCAATGGTGGATGCCTCAACCTGTTAGAGCTGGAGAAAGCTATATAAGACCTTCGGAAATATCAAGAAAAGCCGATGTAAGTTTTGTTGAGCCCGATATGTCTCTTGGTATATCTCCACCAGTTGTAGCCAACTGTATGTGGATGCTATCGGATTTCTCTCCAACCAATGGAGCTACGGAAGTAGTAGCAGGATCTCACTTAACTGGAGCTCATCCCAATCAAGATGATCAGAGTATCTATCCCATCAACCAACCAGAAGCTAAAGCAGGCTCACTGATGGTTTTTGATGGAAGACTATGGCATGGAACAGGAGCCAATACAGGAAATACAGATAGGTTGGGTGTTCTTACAACTTTCTGTGCTCCTCAATTTAGACAACAAGAAAACCAAACACTTGGACTGGATAGGGATCTTTGGGACTCTTGCTCCGAAAAACTAAAGTCTAGACTGGGATTTAAGGTCTGGAATGCATATGGAAGAATAGAAAGCTCTATGGACTATCTCATAGACATTGAACCTGAAAGAATAAAAGAGCTAAAGCCCTCTAAGAAATTCTCATAAATATCATCAATCTTGCTGACTATATTTCTTATAAAAAAAGTAAAGCACAGCTGGCAATAACGCAGCACCAAAAAAGGCCAGTGTGGAAGAACCACTCGATAATGCGGCCGCTCCAAGTCCTGAAAAAACTACAGCTACACCTATATTTGATAAAATCATTACATAGATAAATTTCTTAAAAGGCATTTTAGTTATTCCCGCAGCCAGTGTGCTCAGCTCAGCAAAGGCTGGGACAGGTCTGGCAAGGATTAATCCCATAACATCGATATCTTTAGAGGAATTTTCTGCTCTTTCTAAGTCTTCTGTGCCGACAATTTTTATAGCTAAAGGTCTTGCTGCATATCTTCCCACAAGGTAACCGAAGACTGCTCCAAAATTAAGACCTACCCAAACAACAATAGAAGCAAGAGCCCAACCTAAACTGGCACCAGCAAGTGTATTAGTTAATCCATTTGGTACCGGTAAAAATACGTCTGCTGTTAAAGCGATTATTACCACTACGGATGTGTATAAACTGTTTTCTCCTGCCCACGATAATGCTATCTCTCCGTATCTTGCAAATGACGTCTCTAAAAATATAGCTGGCAGAATAATTGTTGTGAAAAACACTATTATAAAAGTAAGCCATTTCAATAACTTGGGCATACTAGGTATTGTCTTTGATATGTTGTTTTATTGCTGCATGCTCTTTTTCACCAAAAGTAAATTTCTTATATAGAAGATACGCTCCACAACTATAAAAGACCAATGGAACCAATCCATAGAGACTTATTAAGGCTATCTTAACTTCCATTGTTTGAGGTTCATTTGGGATAAATCCAGAAAACTGAAGTACAAATCCAGTCACTAAGAGCATAATTCCAGTTGCACTTTTATATACGAAATTTAATGCAGCAAAATAAGAACCTTCTTTTCTCTCGCCAGTAAGATATTCATCATAATCAATCACATCTCCTTTTATTGATGGTCCTATCGCTCCACCACACCCGGCTGCTATTCCAGCCAGAAAAGCGCCGACAAACATAATCACTACTTTAGTGGTTACAGAATCTATGAACGGTAGAAAAAATGTAGCTCCGAAGGATATACCGGTAAAAAACATACTGAAAACCCAGAGATTTATTTTTCCAAATTTTCTCGATAAAGGAATCCAGAAAGGAACGGAAAGAGCTGAAGGCAACATATAGGCTAAAATCATTAAAGGCGCTAAGGCCGGTGTTCCAATAATATATTGAGTTACGTATAAAGTAAGCACGCCAATTACCGCGCCTCCTAAATTCTCAATGAATAAAACCAGTATCAAAATCTTCGCATGTGGATTTATCCATACATCCCTAAATGCTTTAAAGGGATTTTTATTAACTCTATTTTGAAATTCAGGATTTTCATTCAATCTGGATACAGAGAAAAATATCATTAGACTCATTAGCGCAACAGCCAAAAAAGCTAAGTTACCAGCAAGATTTCTTATATCGCCATCAGGACTACTCTCTTCGCTAATTAATAAACTCATTGAAACTAAAGAGAGGATAGAACCAAGCGTGAATCCAATATGTCTGACTCCAAACAGTCTAGTTCTTTCATGATAATCATCAGAAAGCTCAGCCCCTAAAGCCATATGAGGGACATTGAAGAGTGTAATAGCGGAATAAAAACCCAAAATAGCAAACATCATCCAAATCTCAAGTGATTGACCTTGCAAATATTCGGGAGGTGAGAAAACTGCCAAAAAACCTAATGAAATCGGTATGAAACTAAGAAGCATCCAGATTTTTCTTCTACCAAATTTAAATGTTGTCCTGTCGCTTAAATAACCCGCAACAGGGTCAGAAATTGCGTCCCAAATGCGTGAAATACTAAAAATAACACCCATCACTGCAGGCGCAATAAGTAATACATCAGTTGAGAACTTCATGACATAAAGCGTCATGAGTAAATACATATAGCCGGCCCCTACCCCGGGAATGCCGTAAGCTAATGTTGTTTTTAAAGGAACCTTAGATGAAATTTTAGACAAAACTTATGGCTTTAACCTCATGAGATCATTCGTACTTCTATGATACAAAGCATCAATTATTTTTATATTTTGAACGTCACTCATTTTCTTCTCCCCAGAAACTCAGTTAGATTATATTCTCACGTATTGATATGCAAAGTTTATAAATATCTACTTGAGTATCGAAGACAATTCTTTTCTAGGATTATATGAGTGAATATTCTCAACACTGATCTTCATAGTGGCCTTTGTGACTAGATTCCTTGCGGACGCTAAAAGAGGATTAGAGATATGATTAAAGAGTCCTTGAAGTTTAGATCTTTTTTGCATCCACTTAGCCCTCTTATTCCTTAACTGGTCATAAGCACTAAGGGCCTTATTGAGATCTTCTATCTCGCCAAGAAGAACCATCAAGCAATAGGCATCTTCTATCGCGAGGCATCCGCCCTGTCCTAGAAATGGAACCATTGGATGTGCGGCATCTCCCAGCAAGACACACTTGCCTTGATGCAAAGTACTAGGCAAAGGTCTTTCAAATATACCCCATTTGTAAAGCTTTTCAGTTGAGTTAAGCATTAAAAGCAATTCTTCATTCCACCCCTGAAAACACTCAAGAAAATCAGATTTATTGCCTTCTACTTTCCATGATTCTTCAGCCCAAGATCGATTATGCTCAATCGCAACAAAGTTGATCAGTCCTTTTCGTCCAGTAGGATAATGCACGCAATGTCCTCCAGGTCCGTGATAAACATTTACTTTCTCACTTCCTTCAAATTGTGGAAGCAAATCCGAAGTTGTCATCCCCCTCCAAGCTACGTAGTTAGTGAATTGGGGATCTTGATTATCAAAATATTCTTTTCTGAAGGAAGACTTAATTCCGTCACTTAACAGAATTAACTCATAGGTATTGATGTTTTCATTGGAGATTTGGATTGCTCCTGAAGAAGGATTGATTGATTGCACCTCAGTGCCATAATGAATCTTGCCACCAATTTCTTCGAAACTTTGGGCCAATTGCTCTACCAGGTCTCTTCTATCCAGAGTAATAAAACTCTCATCAAAGTTCATTGCGCTAATGACATTGGCGTTTTTATAGTCGCGAATATATGAAGCCATAGGAAAATAACCTTTTTTAGATAGTAGCTTCATCAATCCAAGTTCTTTCAGTAACGAAGTGGCATTCCTAGAAAGAGTAATTCCTGCACCAAATTCTGTTATGGATTGAGATCTTTCAAATATATCTACTTTTAACCCAATTTTCTGTAATGCATACCCGGCCGTTAGACCAGATATTCCAGCGCCTACTACTGCAACACGCTTCAACACTAGATTGCCTTAGTTTGGATTAGATTTTTTTTCGCCCTTTCCTTTCTGCGCGTCTTGTCGTTAACCTGCCCTACTAACTGGCCACAGGCTGCCATGATGTCATCCCCTCTAGTAGATCTGATGGTAGTTATATACCCTTGCTCTTGGAGATATTGTTGAAATCTTTTTACTCTATTACCTGAGGGTTTCAAGTAGTCAGATCCTTCAAAGGCATTAAAGGGAATTAAGTTTATCTTGCTAGGCAATTGCTTTAATAACTCGCCCAACTCCTTGGCGTGAGATAGCTCATCATTGATACCATCTATAAGAATATACTCAATCGTTGTTACTCTCTTATCATCACAGGAATCTACATAACGCTTAACAGAATCTAAGAGCTGTTGAATAGGATACTTTTTATTAATAGGCACCAGCTCATTTCTTAACTCGTCATTTGGGGCATGTAAGGAAATGGTTAAAGCCACATCACTGACCTTACTCAGTTCATCTATCTTAGGAACGATACCTGAAGTACTTAAGGTAACTTTTCTTTTGGATAGGCCGTATGCATTATCATCTGTCATTAAATTCATAGCATTCACAACAGGTTCAAAGTTTAAAAGAGGCTCGCCCATACCCATCATTACTACATTGGTGATATGTCTAGAATTTGGCTCTCTTGGCAGACCAAATGAATTTGCAGCTACCCAGACTTGGCCTATGATTTCGTCTAGATTCAAATTTCTTGAGAAACCCTGCTTGCCTGTAGCGCAGAAACTACAATCCACTGCACACCCAACTTGTGAAGATACGCACAAAGTAGCCCTATTTTTTTCAGGTATAAGAACCATTTCGATTAGATCCTTTTCGCCAACCTTGATAACCCATTTTTTTGTTCCGTCATTAGAAAGTTTTTCATAAACAACATCTGGGGCTCGAATTTCACAGTTTTCTTCCAATTTTTCTCTTAATTGCTTAGATAAATCTGTCATCAAGGAAATATCTGCGACACCTCTTTGATGTACCCATTTTATGATCTGAGTAGCGCGAAAAGGTTTTTCACCTATTGAAATAAAAAAGTCTTCTAATTGCTTTTTACTGAGGCCTAAAAGGTTAGTTTTTGATTTGATTGTTTTGATATTCATTCTGCCAGCCAAAACCCATAATACAGCAGGTATATAAGGAAAAAAATAAAGTTAAGATCTTCTCTTGTTCTTAGAAGAACTATTTTTGTTTCTTTTTTTGTTCCAAGAGGGTCTGCCTTTGGAAGATCTAGTTTTATCACCACCCTTAGCGCTCGAAGATCGTCTTCTATTATTGCCTTTAGATTTAGGAGGTTCGGTACTTAAGTTTTGTGTTGGCTCAAAACCCTCTATCGTTTCTCTTGGAATTGGAGATTTCAATAGCTTTTCTATATCAAATAGTAATTTGTGTTCATCGGCACTCACTAAAGATATAGCCTTACCCTCCTTTCCTGCCCTTGCCGTTCTTCCGATTCTATGAATATAGTCCTCTGGTACATAAGGTAAATCAAAGTTAACAACCTGCGGTAATAAATTGATATCTATACCTCTAGCAGCAATATCAGTGGCGACTAAAACCTGAGTCTTTGAATCTTTAAAATCCTTTAGTGCTCTAGTTCTTTGCGCCTGAGATTTATTGCCATGGAATGCATCTGCATCAATTCCTTCTTTATTAAGTTGTTGAGCTAATTTGTTAGCGCCATGCTTGGTTCTGGAAAAAACGAGAACCTGAAACCAACCCTCCTCTTTAATGCAGTGGGCAAGTAATTCCCTCTTTCTGGATTTATCTACTGGATAAACCACTTGGATAACTTTATCGGCAGTAGAGTTATTGGATCTAACTTGAATTCTTTTTGGCGAATTCAAAAGACTATCAGCTAAAGACTTTATTTCTTTTGGGAAAGTAGCCGAAAACAAAAGATTTTGTTTTTCATCTGGCAGATAATTTAAAATCTTTTTAATGTCTCTTATAAAACCCATATCTAACATTCTGTCAGCTTCATCTAGAACAAAAGTTTCTAATTCGGAGAGATTTAATGTTTTCTGATTTAAATGATCAAGCAGTCTTCCGGGTGTGGCAACAACGATATCAACTCCTTTCCTGAGCTTATCTATTTGGGTGTTAATACTGACACCGCCATAAAGAGTAGAAGTCTTAAATCTCAGGTTACTGCCGTAATCTCTGAAACTTTCACCTACCTGAGAAGCCAGTTCTCTCGTTGGAACAAGAACCAACACACGAACTCTTCTTCTTTTAGATTCTGCATTTTGTAATCTATTGAGAAGAGGTAAAGCAAAAGCTGCCGTTTTACCCGTGCCTGTCTGTGCACCTGCCAAGATATCGTTCCCTTTAAGGATTTCTGGAATAGCCTGTTCCTGAATTTCAGATGGCTTGCTGTAGCCTTTTTCATGAATCGATTTTAAGAGAGCTGCAGATAAACCTAGATTGTTGAATGACATAATGCTGTATTAGTTGGCCTTTAAGATAAAAAATTAACCAACTTTTTTTACTCTATTTCAAGTAAGAGTGTGGGTTTATAAGAAATGCGCTCGCAGTATACTCTTTTAAATAAAATAAGCGCATTTATATTGAGTAGAAAGGGTTCTCTGCATAGAGACTAGGATTCTAGGCCTTCAAGTCCTTTTTTTGCATTTCGTATGCGAAGCCAAAATTGAGAAAGAATCACAAGATTGATTAATCCCATTATTCCAGCAAATGTAAATGCCCAGGAATAATCTCCATAAACATCAAAGAAATAACCTCCTAAGAATCCGCCAAGGCCCATACCAATCCAACCAAAAAAGGAGGTTAAGCTCATGGCTCTTGCGCCATATTTGGCAGAGACCATCATCCTGGTACAGACTAAAATACTAGACATGACGCCCGAATAGGTAAACCCAAAGAATGCTGCCAATAAATAAATACCTGCGGGAGAACTAAGATGAGGAAACCAAACTACAAAGACAGTTTGACCCAACGACATCAAAATATAGCCAGGCAAGGCGCCTATTCTATCTCCAAGTATCCCGCCAAAAATTCTTCCAAATGCTCCGCAGATCATTAAAACCATTAAAACTGAGGTAGCAAATTCGAGAGTGAATCCAGCATCGGTTAATAAAGGAACTAAATGCATAATGGGAACAGACATACAGACGCAACAAAAAATTACCGCAAAACTTATCCAAGCAACTACTTCTTTTTCAGATAGCGGGAAATCTCTAGATTCTGACTCATCTTCGGTTCGAGCAGTAATTCTCCAGGGAGACTCTTTTATCAATAGCGATACAGGGAAAGCAATAATGATATAAATAATAGCCAATTTAATATAGGCATCTTCCCAACCCCCACTCTCTATAAGCACTCCACTGATATGAGGTATAAATGCTTGCCCGATAGCACCTCCAGAAGCTGCAATACCTAGTGCAAGTCCTGGATTCTCTCTGAACCAAAATCCTACATTGGCATAAAGAGGCGAAAAAAGAAGGGCGCAACCAAAAGCCCCAAATAGAAAATATAAAATATAAAACTGAATAATTGAATCTAAGCTGCTCAAGGAAACTAAAGTTAAACTCATGCAAATTGCACCGATAGTGCCAAACCATTTAGTCCCATATTTATCAGCTAACTGACCCCACATAACGCCGAAAGCCGCTGAAGCAAAAGAAGCAAGAGTATAAGCAAAAGATGTTTGTCCACGTGACCAGCCAAACTCTAGTGATACGGGTTTTAAAAATACTGAGATAGATGCTAGAGATCCAAAAGCCAAGCCGCTCAGTACAAACACAACAAACACCATCACCCAGCCATAATTAATATCTCTTGATTGCAAAAAATTTTCGATAAAGCTCATAGTTTTTATTTAGAAGCTCCAACTTCTATAATTCTAATGTAAGTCTTTATGCCTTTTATGAAGGCATCAGTTTCAATTCTTTCGTTAGTACCATGAAAGCCCGCAAACTCTTCATTTGAAAGAGGGAATGGATTAAATCTATACGCATCATCAGCCACTTTTCCATAATGACGGGAATCAGAACCGGCAATCATCAACCCAGGAGCCACAACAACATCTCCATAAATTTCTCTAACAGAACTCTCGATAACTTTATAACCACTTGATTCCCAACTAGATACTTCGCTAGCCGGCCTTCCGGAATAGTACATCTCTCTAATCTCCACATCATCACTTTCAACCAACTCCCGAACATGATCAAAAACATCCTCAACAGAATTTCTAGGATGTATTCTGAAATTTACCGTTCCTACAGCTTCGATAGGTAAAACATTTGTTTTAATACTTGCAGAGAGCATTGTTGGTGCAGTAGTAGTTCTTATCATTGCATTTGTCGCAGGTATTTTAGCCAAATAAGAATCTATCAGACCGCCAAAGAGCCAACGATTTGCAAAAGCAATTTTATAAATAAAAGGCATATGTCTGCTCATTTCATCGAACATCTGAAGACTTAAACCCTCCAGTTCTCCACTCATTCTATTCTCTTCCAGTTTGACAAGAGCCTTGGATAAATGACCGACTGCTGATTGAGAAGTTGGCATAGAAGAATGACCGCCCGCTGCCTTTCCAACCACTTGTAAAGTCACGCTCCCTTTTTCCGCAACATTTATTGCAGCCACTAGCTTATCTACATTGGGAATAAAACCGCCGAGTAAAAAAGAACCCTCATCCAGAGACCATTCGAGTTGAATTTCTCTATCTGCTAGATGTTTAGCAACTAAAGCTGCTCCATTTACTCCGCCAATTTCTTCATCGTGTCCGAAACTTAAGTAAACTGTCCTTTCGGGCT
>JADHSF010000028.1 GCA_016777005.1 SAR86 cluster bacterium
TAACACAAAAGGGCTTCTTTAAATTTAATATTGGTGAGGATAAAAGAGTCAAAATTTATTATCCATCTGAGGTTTATACTAGGCATATTATGGCTACATGGCCTGTGAGAGTCCTCCAAATAGAATCTATGCTTGATTTAGGAGACTCCAAGCTCAAGAAGATTAAACAATATTTAAAGACTTCAAAAAATTACTCATAAATTTTGACATTTCCTCAGCCTTTGCTTTAAAATTTATGTGATTAAATCAATATTGGAGAGGATTATGATTGGTTCAAAGTTTTTCGTCACTTTAATGTCTTTCTTATTAATTTTTCCTGTGTTCTCTGAAGACATAGAAGAAATTGTTGTCACTGCACTTAAAAGGTCATCAACTGTTGTTGATACACCTGCTTCAATAACAGCCATCGGCGCAAATGAGATAGAAGACAAAGGCATTACTGATATGAATGACCTTAAGCATCTCATTCCTAGTATGAACTTTACAAGCGTTTTGGGATCTCAAAATATCACCATTAGGGGAATTGGTCAGTTTAACGGTAATCCGGGTGTATCAGTAAGTACTGACGGAGTTTTTCAATCTAGATCTCACTCCTCTCAACTAGGTGAAATGGACCTTGAAAGAATTGAAGTTTTAAGAGGGCCTCAAGGAACTTTATATGGAAGAAACTCTATAGGTGGAGTAGTGAATTTAATAACCAAAAACCCAAGTCAAGAAACGGATGGTTACATTAAACTCGGATATTCAGACTATAACACTACAAAAGTGGAAACTGCCTTTGGAGGAGGAATCACCGAAAATACTACTTATCGTTTGGTCCTTAGCTCTACAGATCAGGGTGAAGGCTACTATGACTGCTTGAATGCAGGTTGTGGAGAGCAAGCTTATACCGACAAACAAGCTTATAGATTAAAAGTTAATTCTGAATTAAGCGACAACATCAGCGCGGATATAATGCTGGCAAGCGTTTCGACAGAGGGCACGCCAAACCCTTATGGATGGATATCGGATAATAGAGCACTTTCTACTGCTTTTGGTATTCCTCAATTAGCCGCTCAACCGATATCATTAAAACCTCATGAAATTTATCAAACACCTACTTCCGAATCAGTGAACGGAACCAATATGAGTGATAGAGAATATGATGTTTCAGCACTGACTCTGTCTATAGATACTGATTTTGGAACTATTAAGTCAGTTACCGCTACTCAAGAATTTAATGATCAATTTAATCTTGATAGAGATGGTACTGCAGCCGCTCTTTTTGATACTTTTGATATTTCAGAAACTGAAACTTTTACTCAAGAAATTAATCTAAATATAGAAAGGGATGCTATGAGTTTAGTTTTTGGTGGATTTTATATGGATGATGAAACCTCTAGACATACTCATTTTGATAATCCACAGCCTGTCTTAGGGTTTCCGGTGCCTAGCCAATTTGATTTTAAGCACTTAAAGATGAATACAGAATCTAAGGCTTATTTCGCTGATGGTACCTTTGATTTAAGTGACACTACTCGTTTAAGTTTAGGTCTGAGAAGAACCACTGATGAGTTCACAAGCAAACAAGATAATTTTATTTCTATCTTAATGCCAGCACCAGTAATAGCTGCTCAAACTTGCTTAAGAGAAGTGGTCACTGAATATTCATCAACGACATCACGAGCCGTACTTCAACATGATCTTTCTGAAGGAAGTAATGTGTATGCTTCAGTGAGTGAAGGTTTTAAAGCCGGTGGTTATGCAACTTATGAATGTACAGATGCTTATAATCCAGAAGAGGTAACTTCTCTTGAATTTGGTTTCAAGGGTTCTTTGAGTGAATCTACTAGCTTGAATGCTTCAATATTTAGGTATGACTACAGTGATTTTCAGGTCTTACAAGTCATAGGTATTCAGACTGTCACTCGTAATGCAGGTGACGCCACCGTTAATGGACTTGAAATAGAGGCTGTTTCAGAAATCAATGATTCTTTATCAGTGACTACTGGGTTAACTTTCCTTGATGCAACTTACGGCGCTTTCGAAAACGTGAATGGTGTCCAGCCTGAGCTAGGAGTCCAACAGTTAGAAGGTAATTATTTAAGTAACTCTCCAAAAGTTTCTCTTAATGTAGGGCTTAATTATTTTCAAAATATAGAATCTGGTGGATCCATAACATATCGAGCTAATGCATCTTATAAATCCAAAATGTATTTCTCTGAATTTAATGAATTCCCACAGAGTGCATACACCATTGTAGATTTGAATGTCATATGGGAAAGTACTGATGAAACATTGAGATCAAGATTTTTTGTTAAAAACCTAACTGACGAGGATTATATTTCTGGTTACTTATCTTCAGCAACTGGAGGTGGTAGATTTGGTCAGTGGGGAACTCCAAGAGTTTATGGTGTAGAAATAAGTAGAAACTTCTAATTTTTTGTAATGTCTTTTCTTAAGAAATTAATTGGAGGATCATCCATCCTCTTATTAATTTCTTGTTCTATCCAGGAAGAGAAATTTTCTCCTATCTCTACTGAACTTCATGACGTGAGATCTGAAGTTAGAAATGAAAATGTTCCAGTATCTGTAATACTCCCGCCTAACTTTGTTAAAGGAACTAAAGAAATCCCTTTATTAATTAACCTTCATGGTGGTGGAGGTGATAGAAACGATCTTTTACAAGAATTAGAAGTGTATCAAGAAATGTTTAATGAAGAAGTTATCCCTTCCATGGTGGTAGTTTCATTTTCAGGAGGTCCCGTGAGTTATTATCACGGAACTTGGGAAACTTTTGTGACTAGAGAATTACCAAAATGGGCAGCAGAAGAATATGGAGTTTCTATAAAACCCGAGCACACTCTTTTAACTGGCATTTCGATGGGAGGATATGGCAGTTTAAAAATAGGTTTGAAGAATCCAGAGCGATTTAAGGCAATAGCTCCGATGGAGCCGGCAATTATGCCTATCTTAAAATTTCCTGAAGAACCTCATAAAAGAAATTCTTGGTGGTCTGCTCCACAAATCCTTGAGGATGTTTGGGGAAAGCCTTTTAATCCGGAAGCTTTTATGAAAGATAATCCAGCAAACATTGCTATTTCTAATGCAAAAAGAATAAAAGATAGCGGATTAGATATTTATCTTGAGGTAGGCGATGAAGATTTTATTCAATTGCATGATGGAGCGGAATTTTTACACAGAGTCTTTTGGGATAATGACATTCGACATGAATATCATCTGGTACGCTGGGCTGATCACGTAGGACTCAGTTTGCATGATCGGACTAAAGAGGCGCACGCTTTCCTTGCTGCATCTCTCGCTGGAGGAAAATCTGAACCTATAGACCTACCCTTAACTAAAGAAGAAATCGCATTTGCACAATCAGTTTTTGGAGGAGAAGAGGTCGATACTGAGCCAACTGCAATGATGCAAGATGATGTTCGAAAAGCACCCACAATCCATGCGGAGCTATGGAAGCCGCTCAAAGTACTAGCTAAAGATGATATCGACATGCAGAGAGCTTACGGAAGATTGCCTGATACAAATATTCAAGAGGAGAAGTAAATGGAGATACATGGACAATATGATAAAAAGTTTGAATCAATAGTAGATTCTTTTGAAAAGCAATTTGAGCTTGGTTTGGATATAGGCTCTTCATTGGCAGTTACTTGTGAAGGCGAGATGGTTGTAGATGTTTGGGCTGGTTCAAGGAACAAGGCTGAATCATTACCTTGGGAAGAGGACACAATTGTAAATGTTTTTTCTAGTACGAAAAATGCTACATCATTATCAGCTTATGTTTTAGCTGACCGAGGTCAATTAGATTTTTCTGCACCTGTCGCAAAGTATTGGCCTGAATTTGCACAAAACGGTAAAGAAAATATATTGGTCAGTCATATTATGAGTCATTCTTCTGGATTACCTGGATGGGATTCGCCAGTGTCTGGGCAAGATTTATATGATCACGATAAAGTAGCAGCTTTGTTAGAAGAACAAGAGCCTTGGTGGGAACCAGGAACTGCACTTGGTTATCATGCTATTAGTATTGGTAATCTGATGGGTGAGATTATTAAAAGAATTTCCGGTAAGACAGTTGGTAACTTTTTTAGAGAAGAAATTGCTGAGCCTTTAGACATCGATTTTCATATCGGACTTGATGACAAACATCATTCTAGAGTGGCTGAGATCCATCAAGGAATAGAATCTAATCCCGAAGATATGTTTGAATTGGAAGAGGGTTCTGTGATGCAGAAAGTAATGACTAATGGAATAATCGCCGCTCCCGATGCACTCACTACTGAATGGCGAAGAGCTGAAATACCTGCAGCAGGAGGTCACGGCAATGGACGATCTATTGCAGAATCAATGGCTTTAATGGCTAACAGTGGTACTTATAAGGGTAAAAGAATTTTTTCAGATCAATTAATAAAGTTTGCGCTTGAAGAGCAGATTCGTGGAAATGACTTAGTGTTAGTCGAACCTTTGCGGTGGGGAATAGGTTTTGCTCTTCCTATAGATAACGCGAGCTGGATGGGTTTCCTAGATGAAGGTGCTTGTTTTTGGGCTGGTTGGGGCGGTTCTATGTCTATAGCAGACACAACAAAGAGAATATCCTTTGGTTATACACCATGCTTAATGGAGGAGGGAGCAATTGGCTCAGCAAGAAGCCAAAATTTAGTTAAAGCTCTCGCTAATCAAATTTCTGAATTATGAAAATTAAAATACTTATATCATTAGCCTTTTTCAGTTTGGCTGCCTGTACTGACAACTCATCTATTCCATTAAAACTAAAAGTTACAGGTGGATTAATTGAAGGTTCAGAAGAAGGTGATCTAAAAAAATACTTAGGGGTACCATATGCCGCTCCTCCAATAAATGAATTGAGATGGGCACCTACACAACAGCTAGAAGGTTGGACTGATGTATTGTTAGCAAAAACTAATTCAAAGATCTGTTATCAACCAAAACAAATGGCAGAATTTTATGATCGGGGACCAGATCTAGATGATATGAGTGAAGACTGTTTAACTCTTAATGTTTGGACGCGTGCAGATAAATCTAATGAAAAACTACCTGTTATGGTTTGGTTTCATGGAGGTGCGTTAGTTTGGGGTAGCGGTAGTGAATACTCTGGAGCAGAACTAACCAAGCAAGGCGTTATATTGGTTACAGTAAATTATCGGTTAGGGCCTTTTGGCTTTTTCTCTCATCCAGAACTTTCCGAAGAAACGGGCACATCGGGTAATCAAGGATTTAAAGATCAAATTAAATCACTAGAATGGGTTAAACAAAATATACATAAATTTGGAGGTGATCCAAATAACGTCACAATATTTGGTGAGTCTGCAGGTTCCTGGAGCGTTAATGTATTGCAGGCAAGTCCTCTTTCGAGAGGTTTGTTCCATAAAGTTATAGGCCAAAGTGGAGCGAGATTAATACCTTTGACTCATCTTAATCAAAACGCACCTTATTCTGATAGTGCTGAACAGTTAGGATTAAATCTTTCCAAAGTAATGACAAAGTCATCTTCTTCTGACTTGAAAACATTGAGAAAACTATCTCCAATTCAAATAATTCAGAATATAGAAAATGACCCTTTCTATACCACACAATTTGATTCATTAACCATTATTGATGGTGAGGTGATTCCTGAAGATATATCTTTAATATATAAAAAAGGCCACCAAGCTGATGTACCAGTTTTAATTGGTAGTACCGCTGATGAGGCTACATCATTCGATCCTAAAATGTTGAATCCAGGTCTATCTTCGATTTCTTATAAAGAACTCACAGTATCTTCAATAAGTGATATTTTGCCTAAGGCTGATAAAGCGATTTTTGATTTATATCCCGTCAAGAATGAGGAAATGGCAAAAAGATCATGGGTGGACTTTACAACTGACGCTATGTTTACAGCGCAAATGCAAAAGTGGGGTAATCTAATGTCAACTGTTCAAAGTCCTGCTTATTTATATTTATGGGACTGGTATCCTTCAGTAAACGGATCAAGTGAGTACAGAGCATTCCATGCGGCTGAAGTCCCTTATGTCTTTGGACAATTCGATATGTTTCAAATAGATATTTCAAAAAGGGATTTAGATTTTTCTCAGAAGATGATAAAAATTTGGACTAATTTTGCTAAGACCGGAAATCCATCAACCCAAATGGTTTCTTGGCCTGAATTTAATTCTTCGACAAATGAGTATTTAAGCTTGGGTGAGAGTATCAAAGTAAATAAAAATCTTAGAATTCAAAAGACTAAACTAATAAATGAGGCCTATGATAAAGCACGAGTAGAATTTAATAATTAGATTACAAGATGGCAGAAATAAAAGAATTTACCCAAGAATATATTGATAATAATTCTCCAGAAAAGGATAAACTATTTCAACAATTCTTAGATTCTCAGGAACCTTATACTTCAATTTTTAAAAATAATCCGTGGTTATTGCCACCCGACTTTAAGAAGCCATTAGAGTCAGGAGATCATTTTTGGAATACAACTGTGGGCAGAAAACACCCTTACTGGAAAAATAAAAATTTACCAAAACCTACTAAAGAGATAACACAAATACGTAAGGATTTTCAGAAATGGGGATATGCCCTAATAGAAGAAGGGATGTCAAAAAAACAGTGTAAAGTTTTTATAGACAGATTACTGGAACAGGCAGAAGGTGAAAAATTAGCCAATGTAAATAGTCTTACTCCTTCAGGGCAATATGTTCATACATTAATTAATAAAGGAAAAGTATTCAGGCAATGTATTGAACAAGATATTGAGGCAGTTCAGGCAGGAGCTTTGATAGAAAATTTTTTAAATGAAACCTTGGGAAAAGGGTGGATTTGTCATAGCTTTTTAGCAAATGGTGCTGAAAAAGGTTATTACCCTCAAGTTCTCCATATCGACCAAAGTCCACTTTCCCCATGGATCACCGAGGAAGCACCTGCGCTCGTCAATACTTTATACATTCCACAAGATGTAAATGAAGAGAATGGCGGAACTCTTATTATTCCAGGTAGTCACAAGAATATTATCAAGGCAGGAAGTAATGGTAATGTTGGAAAATTAAATCCAGCAATAAATTTAGAAGCTAATGCTGGAACTATTATGCTATTTGATGGAAGACTTCTTCATGGCACTGGAGTCAATAAAACAAGTAAGATTAGATTTGTAGCCGCAATGTCAAATGTTAAATCTTGGATGAGGTCCCAAGAAAATTGGATTATTTCTGTCGACCCAGAAATAATTAAAAATGCCAGTCCTAAACTTCTGCATAGAATGGGTATGCAAGCTGTTACTTATGGGGGAACTATAGAGGGTTTTGGAATTGGTGCAGCAGGAAAGGTCGATGAAAGTCGAGGAAGTATAAAATATTTCAGAGAAGCTTTTGATGAAGGTGAATATATTAGAGTTGGTGAATTGTCATCCACTTCTCCCAAATCTGTTCTTAAAAAGAATTACACTTTGAGACAGGCTATGAAAAAAGCAAAATCTAAATAAATAAGTTAAATCAATGGAAGCTTATTTATTACATCATCTATTGAAATGGAATCTATGTTGTTGTTAGAACCAACTAAATGTAATTGATTTATTCCTTCTGTACCAATTAACTTTGTATCAGTTGGCCCATAAAGGGTCAGGGAAGGCGTTCCTACTACTGCCGATAAATGTGCGAGACCTGTATCGGAGCACACACTAAATTTGGCTTTTTTCATGATGTAAGCAGTCTCATTTAAGGAAAGAGGTTTTAAAGCATGCGCTTTATCTGAAAATGATGATATTTGTTTAGCTCTTTGATACTCCTCTTCATTCCCAGAAGGAAGAATCATCTCAATACCAGAACCATCAAAGTGCTTAACAAGTAATTGCCAGTTTGCTATTGACCATTGTTTCGTTTTCCAACTAGCATTTTGTACCAGAACTACATACTCATTCGGTAGACTGAAAGAGGGTTTTTTAAACTCCACATCAGAAACACCATATTCATTTAAACTTGATGTTGAGTATCCAAGTGCATTCGATAATAAAATTTTTTGTCTAGTAATCGCATGCAATTCCTTACTGATACTAATTTTTGTACTATAGGAAAAATGAGCTGGGTATTCTCTTACGCTTTTAGAATCCATACCTATTACTTGGTGTTTACACATAAACGATACAAGGGCGCTCTTAAGATTATTTTGCATGTCTATAACCAAATCATAGTTAGTGCTATTAATCTCGTGTATTACAGATCTAAAAGCTTTTCGAGAATTAGGAGAAAGTAGCTGTTTTTTCCAGTTTCTATGATCTGTCGTAATAATTTTATTTACGGCTGGATGCCATTTAGGCACTTCCGAAAAGGATTTATCTACAACCCAATCAAATTCTATTTCTTTAAAATGCTCTTTAGCCTCTGTCAGGGCAGGGAGTGCATGCATGAGATCACCCATCGAAGTTAACTTAATAATTAGAATCTTCAGCTTTATCTACCTTTTAAATAACTTCTTTAAATATGAACTCAACTTATGTCTGAATCTATGAGATTGAAGTGCTTGTGGATATATATAATTTAGTTGGATAGATAATCTTTTTCCTTCAAAAGGTTCGAATCCATGCCAGCAATCATCTGTTACCTTAAAGGCTACTAAATTCCCAAACTCAGATGGAATCTCTTTAATATAATTATCTAAGCTATTGTTTATCTTAAGTAATCTCAAATTTCCTACTGAGGAATGCCAGTTTGGATTTAAATAAAGGAGAACAGTTAAGATTTTTGTCTTTGAGTCCGTATGAATTTGCCCATCTTTAGATCTTGAGTACCCTCTCAATGTAGTAACAACCTCAGCATTACTCAAATCGACTTGAAATTTATCTTCTAGTATCTGTTTAAAATCATCACCTTCAAGCTCATCAACTAAATTTTTAATAGATCCATCGATAAGATTCTCAGTATGGAAGCTGCCTCCGGATTTAATAACAGGAAAGTTTTCAACTAGTTCAGCAGGATCAAGATTTTCATCAAAGGCGTTCTCTATATGAAAAAAAGGAAAGAACTCTTGATCAACCAGAGCATGTTTAATTTTTTTGTTATCCAGTAGCCTCATTCTGCTTCTCTTTCATTAGAATCTTACCCAGAAAAGAAACAAATGTTTCTGGTTCCTGACCGCCTTGAATAATATATTTATCATTAATAAAGTATGTAGGCACAGCGCCAATACTTTTTTCTATGAATTCCATTTCGTCTTCCGCCGTTTCTTTTCCACCTTCTTTTGAAGCTAAAAAGTTTTTAATTTTATCTTGATCCATGCCTACCTCAACAGCTACTTCAATAAGAACCTCTGTTGATCCAACATCTCTGCCATCAGTGAAGTAAGCTTTAAATAGTGCAGTAGACAAATCTGTCTGGAGCCCAAACTCTTGAGCCTTCCATAAAAGCCTGTGGGCATTAAAAGTATTTGGAATACGTTCTGTTTTTGAGAAATTAAAATCAAAATTAAGAGATTTTCCAATCTCTTCGATCTGCTTGTAGGGAGATGGCCTTCCGCTTAAATCACCAAATTTCTGCTGCATATAGAGTTTTTTATCATACCCAGATTCTGGTATCTCTGGATGGAGCTCATAGGGCTTCCAGTGGACTTCAAAATCGATTTGATCTCCTAACTCGGTCATTGCTTTTTGTAGATTCTTAAAACCAATCACGCACCAGGGGCACACTACGTCGGATACAATGTTAATTTTTAATTTTTCCATTAATTTAATTATAAGATATATACTTCCCACAAAGTAACGAAATATGAAAAGTATCTGTGTATTTGCTGGGTCAGCAAGTGGTTTGAAACAAGTTTATTCTGATAGCGCTGAAGCGCTTGGTAGTGAGATAGCAAAAAGAAATCTTTCTATGGTCTATGGTGGTGGCAGCAGAGGTTTAATGGGAATTACTGCAGACTCCGCGCTAGAAGGTGGTGCATCCGTTACTGGAGTTATTACTGAAAAATTACATGAT
>JADHSF010000029.1 GCA_016777005.1 SAR86 cluster bacterium
CCAAATCCTTTACCTGGTGTTGCTGAAGACTGGACTATTTCTAGAGACGGTAAAACTTATATCTTTAACCTTCGAAAAGATGCCACCTGGTCTAATGGAGATTCTGTGACTGCAAATGATTTTGTCTATGCATGGAATAGGATGTTGATGCCGAGTCTCGGATCAAAATATCCCGATATGCTATATGATCTTGTTAATGCAGAAGAGTTTAATAAAGGTTTAATAACTGATTTTTCAAAAGTAGGCGTCAAAGCCTTAGATGATTTCACTCTTGAGGTTATCCTAAAGAATCCAGCACCATACTTTTTGGAACTTCTATGTCACTACACAACCCGTCCTGTTCACCAAGCAACTATTGAAACTTTTGGAAACATGGATACTGCTGGAAGCCAATGGACTAGACCTGGAAATTTTGTAGGAAATGGACCATTTCTATTAGATCGATGGGAGCTTAATAAAGTTATTGTAGTTAAGAAAAACCCTACTTATTGGAATAATTCTGTTGTTAGGCTAAATGCTATACATTTTTTTCCTGTTGATAATGCTTCTAGAGAGGATTTGATGTTTAGATCTGGGCAATTACATGTGACCAGCACAGTTCCTCCTGAAAAGGTTGAATCCTATCAAGTTAAATACCCACAAAATATTCAAATTGATCCTTTTTATGGAACTTATTACTACCGTTTTAATACTCAAAAAGCTCCTTTTGATAATAAGCTTGTCAGACAAGCATTATCTTTGGCTCTTAATCGAACTTTAATAGTTGAGAAAGTAACTAAGGGTGGACAGGATGAAGCCTTTTCTTTCACTCCTCCTGATCCAGATACTTATTTTCCTCCAACAACACTAGAATTTAATCCTGAAAAAGCTAGGAGCTTATTAGAACAAGCGGGTTTATCCGGTAAACCTTTTTCAGTAGATCTTTTATACAATACCAGTGAAGGGCATCAGAAATTAGCGCAAGCTATCCAGCAGATGTGGAAAACAGAATTAGATATTGACGTAATACTGACTAATACAGACTGGAAGGTCTATTTATCTAGACAATCAATAGGAGATTTTCAAATTGCTAGAGCGGGTTGGATTGGGGATTATATCGATCCTAAAAGTTTTTTAGACATGATGGTTACCGGAAGGGGTAATAATCAAACAGGTTGGTCGAATAAAGAATATGATAATCTTTTGATAGCGGCTGCTAATAGCACTTCACAAGAAGAGCGTTATAGAAATTTTTATGAAGCTGAAAAAATATTAATTGATGAAATGCCTGTAATTCCTATTTATACCTATACAAGAATTTATATGCTTCACGAACAAGTCCAAGGCTGGGGAGATAATCTCTTGGATTCAAGACCTTATCAATTTGTTTATTTAGAAAATTAAACCTAACTTTGTTCAACTTAATTCTTCAAAGACTCTTTACAGCAATTCCCGTTTTGCTTGCCGTTATAACCTTGACGTTTGTTATGGTTCATTCTGCTCCTGGTGGACCATTTGATGAGGATAAAGCTGTTTCTCCAGAGGTTATGGAAAAGCTTAATGAAAGATACAACTTAAATGCTCCATTAATGGAGCAATATATGGATTATCTAGGCGGAGTATTGGTTGGAGATTTTGGCCCTTCTTTCAGGTATCCCAGTAGAACAGTTAGTGAATTAATTTTTACAGGATTACCTATAACTTTTGAATTAGCTCTTTATGCAATTGTATTTGCGCTCTTTCTTGGAATTGGTACGGGAATCATTAGTGCATTAAAAAAGAATACTTATCTTGATTATATACCCATGACCACGGCTATGATGGGCATTTGTGTACCTTCCATAATACTGGGGCCACTCCTTACATTAATTTTTGGAATTTGGTTGGAAGTCTTACCAGTTTCAGGATGGGGAGATCTAGCGGGGGATAAGATACTCCCTACTATTACCCTAGGAACAGCATATGCTGCCTATTGTGCAAGGTTAACCAGAGGAGGAATGTTAGAGGTCTTAAATCAAGACTTTATAAGAACTGCTCGTGCTAAAGGACTTTCTGAAACTCGAGTCGTACTTGTGCATGCCCTCAAAGGAGGACTAACTCCTGTAATTGCCTTCTTAGGGCCAGCTATGGCGGGTCTATTGGCAGGTTCTTTCGTTGTGGAGACTATTTTTGGTATTCCTGGACTAGGAAGATTCTATGTAGAAGCTGCTTTCAATAGGGACTATACAATGATTCTTGGCTCCTCAATCTTCTTTTCTTTTATGATCATTGGATTGAATCTTGTTTCTGATCTTATGGCTGCTGCAATTAATCCTAAATTACGATAATGGAAAATCAAGGAAGTAGCTTATTTAAGGATGCTCTAATAAGGCTAACAACAAACAAACTATCTTTGTTTAGCTTAATTTATATTGTTTCTTTGGTCGTGATGGCATTAATCACTCCATTTGTTGCTCCCTTTGATTATGCCTATCAAGATTTATCATTAGGTGCATCAGCTCCTTCAGCAGATCATCTACTAGGTACAGATACCCTTGGAAGAGATCTCCTGACTAGGATGATGTACGGTAGCAGAATTTCTCTTATGGTTGGTTTTTTGGCTACATCTGTTGCTCTTGTCATTGGTGTAATCTGGGGAACGGTAGCTGGATTCTCGGGCGGTAAGACCGATGCAATTATGATGAGAATAGTGGATACACTTTACGGTATACCCTTTATTATTTTGATTATTCTTTTAATGGTTATTTTTGGAAGAAATCTAATACTCTTATTTTTAGCTATTGGTGCAGTTGAGTGGCTGACTATGGCCAGAATAGTCAGAAGTCAGGTTCTTAACTTATCAAAACAAGAATTTATCCTTTCTGCAGAAGCTATGGGAGTCAGTAAAATAAGTATAGTCTTTCGTCATCTAATCCCTAATGCAATGGGTCCTGTGATTGTTTATGCTACTTTAACTGTGCCCCAGATCATGCTCTTGGAGGCCTTTTTAAGCTTTCTAGGATTAGGAGTGCAGCCTCCTTTAAGCTCATGGGGATTGCTAATAAGAGATGGTGCAGTTTCTATGGAAGAATATTGGTGGTTACTTATATTTCCTTCTTTAGCCTTCTCACTGACTCTTTTCTCGCTTAATTTTATTGGAGATGGACTAAGAGATGCTATAGACCCAAGAACAGCAGATTCCTAAAGGTTAAGTTTTAATACTTGGCCTGGAAAGATTTTCGATACATCTTTTATCTCATTCCATTCTTGTATTTTTTGAGGACTAATATCAAATTTTGAAGCTATTCTGCTTATAGTATCTCCAGATTTTACCGGATAAAGCATTGTCCTTAATTGCCTTGAAGGAACATCTTGACGTATGCGCTCATATCGTGAAAAAATCTTAATTTCTTGTTTGATCTGAAGAGGTTTCTCAATATCTATTTCATTCCATAACACTACATCTTCGATGGAAACCTTAAATTTCTTTGCAATATTCCACAAAGTATCACCTTGCATCACTTTATATACTCTCTCTCTAGGATTCTGAGTATTTGCCCAAGCAGCACCTCGAGGAACCATAATTTCCCTTCCAGCAATTATTAAATCTGAGCTCATACCATTAATTTCTTGTAAAACAGCTACTTCAATTTTATATCTTGAAGCAATCTTAGAAAGATTATCACCTCGTCTTATTTTGTATCTATCCCACCTTACAAGATCATTTTGATCTAGAGATTCTAATTGAGTAATAAATCTATCTGATACTCCTATAGGCAAGAGGAGATAATGAGGACCGCTGGGGTCTGTAGCCCACTGATTGAATCCTGGGTTAAGTTCATAAATTGTTTCAGGCTTAAGGCCAGCTAAATCTGCTGCTTGCATGAGATCCAGCTGTCCGGGTATTTTTACACGTTCAAAATATGGTCTATTTGCAATACTGGGCAGATTTACTTCAAATGCCTTAGGGTCTTTGATCAACTCACATAATACTAATAATTTCGGTACATAAGCCGAAGTTTCCTTAGGGAGATTTAGATCCCAGAATCTAATGGGCAGGCCTTGTTTCTTATTTTTTCTTATTGCTCTATTTACTCGGGTAGGACCTGTATTGTAAGCGGCCATTGCTAAAAGCCAGTCTCCATCAAACCTCTTATTTAAGTAACTTAAAAATTGCAAAGCAGCTTCTGTAGATGCTAATACATCTTTCTTCCCGTCATACCACCAGTTAGTCTTAAGACCCCATTCTTTGCCTGTAGCAGGCATAAATTGCCATATACCTGTCGCACCATCTACAGATTTAGCATAAGGATCAAATTCACTTTCAACAAAAGGTAGTAGGGCTAACTCTACTGGCAGTCCAAGCTCTTGTGCTCTGGATAGAGTGTGATGCAGATAACGCTGACCTGATTTGCTAATTCTATTAACCGCAGACTGATTCTTATAAAGTCTTTCTCTATAAATACTTGTTGAAGCTATTTGATCTTCAGGAATCCTTATTGTCAGCTCAGAACGTATTCTCTCCCATATATCAAATGGCGTTTCTTTAAGTTTATTTTCTACTATTTCAGGACTGGAAGTTGTGACAACTTGTGAGTCAAGTCTGATTACTTCTTTACTAATGGCAGTTGAGCATCCATTACAGATGACAAGAATCAAAAAGATTAATGCTTTATACATTTTAAAAATTATCTTTCCAGTTTCTAATTTCTCCAAGTACCTCAGATGCTTCATTCAATTGTTTTGACGAATAATTTTGAGCAGCATTGATGACATTAGCTTCCCTACATCTTAAAAAAGGATTAATTTTTAATTCGGTTTCTATATTTGATGGCAACGAGGGTTGATTGGAGTTTCTTAGCTCTACCACCTCTTTAATTCTTAATTCAATATCTTTATTTTCAGGTTCTACTGCTAAGGCAAATCTTAAATTTGACTCTGTATATTCATGGCCGCAGTAGACAAGAGTGTTAGGTGGAAGGTCTGTATATCGATCCATTGAGAACAACATATCTTCAGGCGATCCTTCAAATAACCTTCCGCAACCAGCTGAGAATAGTGTATCTCCTGAAAAAAGAATAGGATCAATAGCCTCATCTATAAAATATGAGAGTTGATCATCTGTATGACCGGGAGCTGAGAAGGCTTTAACTTCAATATTATTTTGAATTATAAAAGTCTCATTATCTTTTAGAGGATTTGTTATTCCTTTGATGTGTCCGCCTGTTGGTCCGTAAGCCAAACAATCATATTCTTTTACCAGCTCATCTATTCCTCCACTATGATCCCAATGATGATGAGTAACTAGAATTTCGGCAAGTTCAAAACCAGTCTCTTCAATATATTGATGCACAGGTTTGGCATCACCAGGATCAACAATTGCAAATTTTCCATCGGACTCTATTATCCACATATAGTTATCACTAAAGGCATTCAGATGACTTATTTTCATTATGTTTATAGCTTAGTTTGAGATTAGTTTTATTAACTGTAATACAATAACTATTTTACAACAATGAAGGCAATAGAAGTATTTACAGATGGCGCTTGTAGGGGAAATCCCGGACCGGGCGGTTGGGGAGTGCTATTAATAATTGATGGAAAAGAATCTTCGTTGTTTGGCGGTGAAAAAGATACAACTAACAATAGAATGGAGCTTACTGCAGCCATAAAGGCCTTAGAGGTGTTCAAACAAGAATCTAAACTTTCTTTAACCACCGACTCAACTTATGTAAAGGATGGAATTACTAAGTGGCTTGATAACTGGAAGGTTAAAAATTGGGTAACAGCTTCTAAAAAGCCAGTTAAAAATAAAGATTTATGGATAAAGTTAGATCAACTTAATGCAAGGCATAAAGTATCTTGGAAGTGGGTTAAGGCTCACGTAGGCCACAGAGAAAATGAAATAGCAGATATGCTAGCAAATAAAGGAATTGACGAACTCTAAATGTTAAAACAAATAATACTTGATACTGAAACAACTGGATTAGATCCTAAATCTGGACACAGAGTTATAGAAATTGGATGTATTGAAATAATCAATAGAAAATTTACGGGTGAAGAATTTCATGTCTATTTAAACCCTGACAGGGAAAGTGATGAAGGTGCGCTTGCAATACACGGACTTACTACGGAATTTTTAAGTGACAAGCCTCGCTTTAGTTCTGTCTATGAAGATTTTATACACTTCATTAAAGAATCAGAACTTCTGATTCACAATGCTGAATTCGATATAAAATTTTTAGACCATGAGATTAAACTTCTTTCCAAGGATTTACCTAGTATTTCATCTTGCGTCTCTAAGGTCACTGATACGCTTCAGATAGCAAGAGAAAAACATCCTGGGCAAAGAAATAGTCTTGATGCTCTAGTCAAAAGGTACGAGATAGGAGGCTATGATAGAGAACTGCATGGAGCCTTACTTGATTCTCAGATATTAGGAGACGTCTATCTCTCAATGACGGGAGGACAAAGCGCTTTGGACTTTACTCAAACTAGTAATCAAGAGCTCTCTGAAAACAAACAAGAGAAGAGTAATGTTCAATCAAGTTTAAATTTGAAAGTTGTAGAGCTCAATGAAGAAGAGTTGACTGCACACAGAGAATATCTTTTAAGGATGAAGGATGAGACTGGAATAGACCCTATAGGCTTAAGCTAAGATGAATGTTGTAAAAACAAGATTTGCACCTAGCCCTACAGGTTATTTGCATATTGGCGGAGCCAGGACGGCCCTGTTCGCATGGCTCTATGCTAAATCCAATCAAGGCGCATGTATTCTTAGAATTGAAGATACAGATAAAGAAAGATCAAAAGAAGAATATACAAAGGAAATTATCAAAAGCTTCCAATGGCTTGGTATTAATTTTGATGATGAGGTTATATATCAATCTAATAACTTTGATAGATATAACGAAGTTATCAATACTCTTATAAAAAATGGTTCGGCTTATGTCTGTAATTGCTCAAAAGATAGATTGTCTGAACTGCGTAAAACACAAGAGAGTACAGGACAAAATCCAAAGTATGACGGGAAATGTAGAGAGCTTAATTTAGAGAGATCAGAAGAAACGGTTATTAGATTCAAATTTCCTCAAGAAGGAACCACTAAGTTTACTGATATTGTGAAAGGCGATATCGAAGTTAAAAATAGTGAGCTTGATGACTTTATTATTGAAAGAACTGATGGAGCAGCAACTTATAATTTATGCGTGGTCGTTGACGATATAGATTCAAACATATCACATGTCATCAGAGGAGATGACCATGTCAATAATACTTTTAAACAGGTGAATGTTTTTAGTGCCTTGAATAAAGAAGTGCCTGTATATGGTCATGTTCCTATGATCTTAGGCGAAGATGGCAAGAGATTGTCTAAGAGGCATGGTGCTTTGGGAGTAGGGGAATACTCTGCAATGGGTATCCTTCCAGATGCATTGAAAAATTATCTTCTTAGATTGGGGTGGTCAAAAGGGGATATGGAAATATTCAATCATCAAGAAATGGAAGATGTCTTCAAAGAGGGTGATTTTAATCAATCTCCGGCCACTTTTTCAATTGATAAACTACTTTGGTTTAATAAACATTACTTAGACCAACTGTCAGCGGAGCAACTCATTGATGAGATTGAACTCCCTGAATTTGATAAAAGTGAATATTCGATAGAAGTGATTGAGACAATCAGAGAAAGATGCTCATCTTTAAATGATTTCTCATTAAATTCTTTGTATTTTTTTAATGATCCTACTGAATATGATGACCAGTTAATTAGTAAACACTGCAATGAAAACACATCTGATCATATGACTCTTCTTGAGTCTTCTATGACTAGTTTAGAAGATTGGAATCAAGTTTCTGTAAAAGAACTCATTGATGAGACCGTTGCAAGTCTTTCAGTGGGCTTTGGTAAAATTGGACTCCCTTTAAGGTTGGCTTTAACTGGAACAGTCAACTCACCCTCTATCGATGTTGTATGCAGTATTTTGGGTAAAGAGGTAACACTTAGAAGATTGAATTCCTTTTTGACTGGGATTAAGAATTAAGAAAGTCATCTATAGCTTGCCAGGCAACCTGTCTAATTTCATTGCTTTCCATCATAATTTCATGCTGAGATTTAATATCTTTGATGGTCACAAGATCTGATTGGCTCAGTAATTCCTTATTCAAAGAGTTGTTTACTAATTTATCTTCAGTAGCATTTAGATGAAGAAGGGGGCGGGTGATTGCCTTAGACCAGTCAGTATTTTTAAACTCATTAGTCCTTCTTAATGCATGTTTCAACCATCCTACCGTAATGCCTTTCACACCGATTTCAGGGTTATTCTTCAGCAATTGATAAGTTCTATTAAACCGAATTTCATCAGAAGTGAGTGCATTCTCTAAAAAAGGTTCTCTGATCCAACCTTCATTCTCATCCCATGATGGTTTCTGCATTGGAAATTCACCGAGTCCAAATATTTCCAACAAACCGACAGTGGCTACTAATTTTCTGGAAAAAGAATTTGCTCTTACTGAAACCATGGGAGCACAAAGAATGCATTTATCAAAAATATTGTTATCTGATATGAAGTAAGAAGTAAGTAGACAGCCCCCCATGGAATGTCCAAAGCCAATAAAAGGTTTTGGACATTTTTCAATAAAACATTCGTTTATTACCTTAACTAAATCTTTGTCATAGGTTTTAAAATTATCTATGTGACCAATTTTTTTATTTCTAGATTTTCTTGAAGACAGCCCTTGTCCTCTCCAGTCCATCATGGCGACTGCATAACCTCTTTCAACGAACTCTGAAATGACCTCGTAATATTTTTCAATAAATTCTGTTCTTCCTGACTGAAGCACAATTGTTCCTTTGGTGCTTTCTAGATTCCAAAAGGCTATTCTAAGTTGATTTGTCGCATCTAATGGAAAATAAAAAGCCTCTCCATTAGGGCAAGAAAATTGATCGAGTTCAAATAAAGGAGCTGTTTCCATTTAGTTATTTTTCAAAATTATTTAATTCAATTAGAATAGCATCATGAACTATCTTAAAGGTATTATTTTTCTGACTACATTGTTGGTTTTAAGTAGAATAATTCCTCATCCACCTAACTTTACACCCATCCTTGCTGGGATAATTTTTCTTCCCTTCATTAAAAAAGATATTAAATTCTCAGTATTTGTTCCACTGGGCGCTATGCTTATTTCAGATTTTATTATTGGTATGCATTCTCTTATGCTGTGGACATATGGTCCTATTATTGTATTAAGCTTATTAAGCTATTATTTTTCTAATGATAAGGCTAGTCGAATTGCATCTTTAGCCATCGCTTCGCCTGCGGTCTTTTATCTTATGAGTAATTTTGGAGTTTGGATTAATTCTTCAATGTACACGAAAGACTTTAGTGGTTTCATCCAATGCTATGTAAACGCCATTCCCTTTTACGCAAATAGCGCAACAGCTTGTGTATTGTTTTGCAGCGCCTTCTTTGTGATAAAAAGTTTTTTAAAGAATAATAGATTAAGTTTTAATTAAGCATCTAAGTATTTATTAAAAAATGAACTGATTCTTTTCATTTTCTCAATTCTATTCTCTTCTTTTGAGAATCCATGGGTTTCTTTCTCAATAATCATTTTTTCATACTCAATACCATTTTTATCCATAGCTTTCATAAAAGCTTCAGCTTCTTTAAAAGGGGTTCTAATATCTTTTTTCCCATGAATAATCATAAAGGGAGTTTTAAGCTTATTAACATAATTGATAGGAGACATATCTTCGGCTTTCTTTCCATCACCAAATGAATCTTCTAGAAACTTTTTTCCACCTCTAATTCGTCTTATGTCGCCACTAGAATATTGAGCATTTATGTCATAAAGACCAGCTTCACTAATAGCACATTTAAATAGATCGGGTCTCATCATTGGTCCTTGAGTGGCGGCATAACCACCATAGCTTCCCCCATAAACACAGACCTGATCTTTGTTTACCA
>JADHSF010000030.1 GCA_016777005.1 SAR86 cluster bacterium
TGGTGGGCCCGGGAGGACTCGAACCTCCGACCAATGGATTATGAGTCCACTGCTCTAACCAACTGAGCTACAGGCCCTATTTATGAGTCAAGAAAACCTTTCAAATGAGATGATCTGGTTGGATGTCTTAACTTTCTAAGAGCTTTAGCTTCTATTTGCCTTATTCTCTCTCTAGTCACATCAAACTGTTTCCCGACTTCTTCTAAGGTATGGTCAGTATTCATTCCGATACCAAACCTCATTCTTAAAACTTTTGCTTCTCTCGCTGTAAGGCTACCAAGAATATCATCAGTTGCTCCTTGCAGGTTTTCTTCTATAGCCGCTACATCTGGAGAATCAATTGAAGTATCTTCTATAAAGTCACCAAGAGTTGTATCTTCTTCGTCTCCTATCGGAGTTTCGGTAGAAATTGGTTCTTTAGCAATTTTTAACACTCTCCTAACCTTATCTTCTGGTAGATCCATTCGTTCGCCCAACTCTTCAGGAGTAGGTTCTCTTCCCATCTCTTGGATCATCTGACGAGATACTCTATTGAGTTTATTAATAGTCTCTATCATGTGAACAGGTATTCTAATGGTTCTAGCTTGGTCTGCGATAGAACGTGTAATAGCCTGCCTAATCCACCAGGTTGCATAGGTTGAGAATTTGTAACCTCTTCTGTACTCAAACTTATCTACAGCCTTCATTAAGCCTATATTTCCCTCTTGGATAAGATCTAAAAATTGTAAACCTCTATTTGTATATTTCTTTGCGATAGAAATTACCAATCTAAGGTTAGCCTCAACCATATCTTTTTTGGCTCTTCTTGTTTTTGCTTCTCCAATAGACATTCTTCTATTGATATCCTTCATTTCGCTTACGGGAAGCTGAATAATCTTTTCTAGTTTTGCTAGTTTATTCTGTAATCTAACGATTTCAGTAAGATTAGCCTTAACTTCTTTAGCCCAAGGCTTTCTTGATTTAGCAATTTTTTCTGACCAAGTTGAATCAGCTTCGTTGCCTGAATACTCTTGTATAAATTCTTTCCTAGGCATCCTGCCTCGCTTCACATAAATAGTGAACAAATACTTCTCTACTTCTCTAATAATTTCTAAGGCATCTCTCGCTGGATTAGCAACTTTTTCAAATTGAGTTGGAGATAGCTTTATAAATTGAAAAATTTCACCAAGTTTCGCTTGTTCGGCCAGAGCAGCTTTGCTGGTTCTGGTTCTGGAACAGGCTTTATCAACTTTATTGTATTGTCTTTTGAGGGCACTGAATCGCTTTTTGACTTCTACGGGATCTGGACCAGTAGGTTCATCATCATCAGTTTCACCTTTTTCTTCTTTTTCTTTCTTTTGGGCTAATGCAGGTGGTGGTATTCCTTCTTCGATATCCATAAAACCGACCATGACTTCAGATAGTCTTCTATCTCCTGCCACGTATTCTTGATATTCGTCTAAGATTCTGTCGACTATGCCAGGATAAAAACAGCAAGCATGAAGAAGCTCTCTTGCTCCTTCTTCAATCCTTTTGGCAATGGCTATCTCTCCCTCTCTTGTGAGTAGATCCACTGTTCCCATCTCTCTCATATAGAGTCTTACAGGATCGGTTGTTCTTCCAACTTCTGATTCAACAGTTGTTAAGGTCGTTCTGGTATCAGCGATTGTTTCAAGAGCAGAGTCTGAATTGTCATCAGATGCATTCGACTCAAGTACTTCTATACCAATATCCATTAACATTTGGATAGTTTCTTCAACCTGATCAGGATCAGAAATATCCTCAGGAAGCATCGCATTTATATCTTGATATGTGAGGAAACCTTGGTCTTTTCCTTTGTCTACAAGCTCTCTAAGACCTGAATTCTCGAGATCTTCTTCGCCATGCGAAACCTCTTCCGATTCTTCAGTGGATTCGACTTCTTTTTCTTTAGCTTCTAAAGGTGTTTTTTTTGCTTTTCTTGCCATATCAAATTTAAGGGGTGGGCAATTATATTAGTTTTTAATAGAAATTACCTAACTTTTAATACATTTCTAATTAGATTTTTGACTTAATGCTCTAAGCAGATTCTTTTCGGGTTCTTCTAATTTATGGATATTAGATAGTAAATGCTGCTGAAGTTCAAAAGTTTCATCTTCAGATAGCTCTCCATCCTCAAAAACTTCTTTTAATTCTAGAATTCTTGTTACCGAATCAGATTTCTTTAAATTGAATAAGCAGTCGTTCAAATAAGCTTTCGCATTTTGTTCTTCAACAGGAACATGCATCGATAATAAGGCTCCAATGAAAGAGGCTGACTCTTTATCAAGGATACTTAAAAGGTCTGATATGCCTTGTTCAGGGTTTGCCTTAAAAAACCCTACAACTTCAGTCATAAGAACGACTTCAGGTTCAGTAAAGTCACTAAACCTTGAGAGATCATCAATCTCCGTTGAGAGATATGGATAAGACAATATCACAGTTAATATTTTTGATCCCAGTCCCGTAGCCTCAAAAGTTTTCAAGTTCTCTTCATCCTCACCAGACCTATTCTTTCTAATTCTGTTGGGATAATTGACCGTTCTGCTTTGCGTTTTAAGATCTTTCATTTCAAGACCAGTCACCTTGGAAACCTCGGCCTCTAATAATCTTTTTATAGAGCTTTCTTGCATGGTGGAAAGAAGATCCATAGCCTTTGCTGCTAATGAAGCCTTTTTTTCAATAGAAATAACTTCAGAAGCCTGCATTAGTCGTTCAATAAAATATTCAGAAAGAAGGCTTGCATCTTTAGACATTTTCTTAAATACATCAGAAGAGTCTCTTTCCAATATGCTTGCCGGATCTTCACCCTCGGGCAAGAAAAGAAATCTAACCTCAGTTCCGTCAATTATTGCAGGTAATACATTTTTTAACGCTCCCCACGCAGCGCCCCTACCGGCATCATCTCCGTCAAAGCAGAAAGTGATTTCATTGACTATTTGAAGTAATTTTTGAATATGAAATCTATTCGTTGCTATGCCTAAAGTGGCTACAGAATTTTTCATGTCATGCTCATACATGGCTATAGTGTCCATATAGCCCTCAACAACAAATATTTCACTAAGGTCTTTTCTGAACTCCAGAGTTTCGTGGAAACCATATAGCTCTCTACTCTTTTGAAAAATTGGAGTGTCACCAGTATTAAGATATTTAGGCTGGTCATCGGGATTCATAACTCTTCCTCCAAAACCTACTACTCTTCCCTTTCGATCTTTGATTGGAAACATTAATCGATCTCTGAAAACATCAAATAATTTTCCGTCTTTATTTTTTTTTGCCAATCCAGCCTTGATGAGCATCTCTTCATCTACTCCAGACTTCAACATTTCATTTGATAGTGCATCCCAGGACTTGGTCGCATACCCAATAGAAAATTTCTTGGTGACCTCTGGTGATATCTTTCTTTCTTTAGTTATGTAATTCCTGACATGTTCTGCATTATCTAAATTAGATAGATTTTTTTCAAATAGCTCTGTTGCAAACTTCAAAGCATCGTAAATTGGACTCTTTTCATTACTTGAAGAACCGGTATTTTCATAAGGCACTTCCATCCCTGCCCGAGTTGCAAGAGCTTCAATTGATTCTATAAAATCAAATCCTTGATGGGATTGCAAAAAACCAATCACGTTTCCTGTTGCTCTGCACTTAAAGCAGTAGTAAAACTGTTTTTGTTCACTGACACTGAATGATGGATTCTTTCCATCTTCACAAAATGGACAGATGCCCCAATGGTCTTTACCTTTTCTTTTCAGAGGTAGATAAGCATCTACTAGAGAAACAATATCGGTTGTATCAACGATATCTCTAATAAAATCTTGTGGGATGGAACCAGACACTAAGCATTACTCCTAAACCAGTCTTCAAGAATTATCTGAGCAGATATACTGTGTTTATTAGTAGAATCTTTAGTTCCAATTTTAGGAGATTCTAATCTTTCGGTTGCCTCTCTGCTCGTCAATCTTTCGTCAGACTTTTCAATAGTTATATCATATCTTTTATTGAGTGAATTTGAGAATCTATCTGATAAGTCTTGTATTTTGCTCCTTGAACCATCCATATTAAATGGATCACCAACAACAAATAGACCAGGCTTCCAATCTTCTACGATGTCATCTAACTCAGCCCAATGGGGCTTGCCATCAACAGCCTTTAATGAGTAAAAGGTAGAAGCAGTTCTTGTGATTTCTTGACCTATAGCAATACCAATATTTTTAAGTCCAAAATCAAAAGCCATTACTACCCTTGGAAAACTTTTGCTCATGGAGTTAATGCTTCAACTGATTCTATAAAGATTTTTGCAACATCAATATCACATAAATCTTTGTACTCTTTAAAGCAAGTTGGGCTAGTGACATTAACTTCAGTTAAATAATCACCGATAATATCTAAACCTACAAGCAGAAGGCCTTTTTCAACTAACGCAGGAGCAACCTGTTCGCATATCCACAGATCTCTATCTGAGAGAGATTTAGCAACTGCAGATGCTCCAGCGGCCAGATTGCCCCTCAGTTCTCCTTGTGCTGGTATTCTTGCAATTGCAGCACCCATTGGCTTACCGTTAATCACCAAAATACGTTTATCACCCTCTAAAATTTCAGGAATGTATTCTTGAATCATAACTTTCTGAGTGAAGTGATTTGTTATGGTCTCTAGAATTACGCTTAGATTTGGATCACTATTTTTTAATCGAAAAATTGAAGATCCTCCCATGCCATCCAAAGGCTTGATTACTGTATCTTTATGTTCTTCTACAAAGTCTTTAAGAAGTTCTTTTTTGCTGGTTACAAGATGTTTCGTACAGCACTGGGGGAACTCAGTTGCAAAGACTTTCTCATTACAGTCTCTTAAACTTCTGGGATTATTAAATACATGCACACCTAGCCTAGATGCCATCTCTAAGACATAAGTGTTGTAGATGTATTCAGAGTTGAAAGGCGGATCTTGACGCATCAAAATTGCATCAAGATGCGAAAGATTCATAGGAGATGTCTCTCCTAGGGAGAACCAATCAGATGGGTTATTTCTGACTTCAATATTTGCCATGTTTGAAAAGGCAACACCTGAATTAATAAATAATGAATCTGGAGTCATATAGAAGATTTCATGACCTTTATCTTGAGCCTCTATCATCATTGCCAAAGTACTATCCTTCTTGAAATTGATAGTCTCTATGGGATCCATAACAACGCCTAATTTCATCTCTTATCCTGATTTTTTATAATTAAAATTCTTTTACTCCGTACCTTAAAGCACTCACAACAGATATCGCCGCTGTTTCAGCCCGGAGAATACGTTTGCCTATAGTAACAGGTAAGAATCCAGATTCTTTTAAGCACTCTACTTCCTCTTCAGTAAAGTCTCCTTCCGGCCCAATGGCAACTGAAATACTTTTAGAAATTTTAACATCAGATAATTTATCTTTTGCATCAGGAAAAAGGACTATTTTAGTTTCAGCATTTGTTGACTTGGACCATTCCTTAATTCCTGTTGGTGATGCAATCTCAGGTATCCAATTTTCTCCACATTGCTCACATGCACCTTTGGCAATTTGTTTCCACTTTTCCATTCTAGACTTATCAGAGAATTGGTCTCTTTTGACAACAACTCTTTCTGAGACGATTGGTGAAAATTTCTTAACTCCCAATTCCGTAGCCTTCTGCAAAGAGAAATTAAATGGGTCGTTCTTGATTAAAGCCTGCCCTAACTCAATATCAAGACCCTCTCTAGAAGAAGGTTCAAATAGCTCAATAATTTTTATAATAAAATTTTTCCTATTCAACTCTATTATCTCTGTTATTCCAGAACTCCCTTTACCATCAAAAATAATAAATTTATCGCCCTCCTTTTTTCTAAGGACGTTTATTTCATGATGAAATAATTTCTTATCTAAAGAAATTATCTTATCTTTATGAAAGCTATCTTCTAAATATGTTCTTGTGTAATTCATATTCTCAATCAAAACACATATATTAAAACATCAAATCTATTCAGTTGCAGTCAATCAAAAAAATGACCAAGATATTAATATCTATATCATCAAGCATGGTGATTTATGTTACAGCGGGATGGTTAGAAAATAATAATTATATGGTTAGTTTTTATCCTGATAGTTGCTTCATAACAAAAATAAGGAAAATGGTGATGTTTTGAGCTTCCATCAAAAAGAGATGGGTTCACCACAATCGTGCAATGAGAAAACAAATTATCTTAAACTTCTTGAAAGATTAAATTTGTTGGGTATTATTCGTAGTCCTTTTTTAAAAAAAATAACTGTCTAAAATTCAACCAAGTGGCTCAAAAAAATAAAAAGAAATTCAACGGCGAAGGAAGGCAGCTTAGCCACCAAGTGTCTAAGAGTATGAGGAGATATTTCAAAGAGTTAGATGGTGAAAGAGCAAGTGACATTTACAATATGGTCCTTAAAGAGGTTGAACTTCCGCTGTTGGAAATTGTCATGCGAGAATGCAACGATAATCAATCCAAGGCTAGTCAAATCTTAGGTATCAATAGAGGCACCCTTAGAACCAAACTCAAGGAACATAAATTACTCTAATTTAAGTATGGCTCAAATTGCCAACCCAAAAATCAAAAGAGCCTTAGTCAGCGTCTCAAACAAAGAAGGGATAGTCGACTTTTGCAGATCTTTATCAGATAACTACGGGGTAGAGATTATCTCTACAGGTGGAACCCTAAAAACATTACAAGACTCTGGAATCGGTGCCATAGATATATCTCAACATACTGGCTTTCCTGAGATCATGGACGGAAGAGTTAAAACTCTTCATCCAAAAGTACATGGTGGAATATTGGCGAGAAGGGAGATTGATCAGCAAGTCATGACTGATAACGGCATTAAAGAAATTGATCTTGTGGTAGTAAATCTTTACCCATTCGTAGAGACAATATCCAGAAAAGAAACAACTCGAGAGATTGCTATAGAAAATATTGATATTGGCGGTCCTAGCATGGTCAGGTCTGCTGCCAAAAACAATCTTTACGTGGGAGTGGTGGTTGAACCAAATAATTATAATGATGTGCTAAAGGAACTATCTGAAAATGATGGATCACTGACATTTAAAACTAGAAGAGAATTAGCGGCAAAGGCCTTTAGCCATACTGCAAACTATGATGCCGCTATATCGAGCTATCTTAATCAACAAGAAGAGAAGATTCCTCAATATTTATTTGGCAAATATGAGCTCAAACAAGAACTCAGATATGGTGAAAACCCTCACCAATCAGCTGCATTTTATATCGATCCAAACCAATTAGGAGTTAGCAATATCTCTTCTGCTGAACAATTACAAGGTAAAGAATTATCGTACAATAATATTGCAGATACTGATGCAGCATATGAGTGCGTTAAAAATTTTTCTGAGCCCGCTTGTGTCATTGTTAAACACGCGAATCCATGCGGAATAGCGTTAGGAAAATCTTTGAAGGAAGCTTACGAAAGAGCCTTTTCTTCAGATGAAACTTCAGCTTTTGGAGGAATCATTGCTTTCAATGGTGAATTGGATGAAGAAACTTCAAAACAGATAATTGATAACCAATTCGTAGAAGTGATCATTGCACCTGGGGTGAGTCAAGGTGCTCGCAACATAATTTCCACAAAAGAAAACATTAGATTACTTGATACAAAGAAGCTAGGGGATCTAGATAGCGGTTCTAAAATTCTTAGTGTAAATGGCGGTCTTCTGATCCAAGATAATGATATTGCGGGTCTATCAAGAGAAGATTTAAAAATTGTTTCAACTCGCCTGCCCACAGATGAAGAAATAAATAATTGTTTATTTGCTTGGAAAGTTTGTAAATATGTTAAGTCTAACGCAATAGTCTACACAAGAAATAATCAAACTATTGGTATAGGAGCAGGCCAAATGAGCAGAATTGATAGTGCAAAAATAGCTGCATCAAAAGCACTAGAAAGAGGTTTTGAAACTCAAGGATGTAGTATGGCTTCAGATGCTTTTTTTCCATTTAGAGATGGGATAGATGCTGCAGCAAAAATTGGTATCACTTCAGTTATACAGCCTGGAGGATCTATGAGAGATCAAGAAGTCATTGATGCTGCAAATGAAGCCAATATGGCCATGCTTTTTACTGGCATACGACACTTTAGACACTAAGTAATATGAAGGTTCTGGTTGTTGGAGAAGGCGGAAGAGAACATGCTCTCTCCTGGAAAATAGCACAAAGCCCTAAAGTAACTAAAGTTTACGTAGCTCCAGGAAATGGAGGTACAGAACAAGAAGCCCTCTTAACAAATATTAATATAAAGTCTGATGATATAAATGAGCTTGCAAGCTTTGCCATGAAAGAGCAAATCGATCTCACGATTATAGGACCAGAAGATCCCTTGGTGCATGGAATTACTGATAAATTTAAAGCACTAGGCTTAAAGTGTTTTGGTCCTTCTAAGGATGCATCTCAACTAGAAGGCTCAAAAGAGTTCATGAAAGATTTTCTTCAAAAAAATAATATACCTACCGCAGATTATCAGACATTCACAGATGCAACTAAAGCGATTGAGTTTGTTAAAAAAACAGGCTGTCCTATAGTAATTAAAGCTGATGGCCTTGCTGCTGGAAAAGGAGTAACAATAGCTTTGACGTTAGAAGAAGCAACAAATGCTATCAATCAATCCCTGGAATCTGAAATCTTTGGAAAAGCAGGGAAAAAAATTGTAATTGAAGAGTACCTTGAAGGTGAAGAAGCTAGTTTCATAGTTATTACAGACGGTATTACTGCTATACCTTTCGCCTCCTCACAAGATCATAAAGCAAGAGATGAAATGGACTTAGGACCAAACACTGGAGGAATGGGTGCCTATTCTCCAGCACCGATAGTGGATGAAGTTATTCATAATAAAATTATGAATCAAGTTATCTACCCCACCTTAGAGGGTATAAGGAAAGAAGGTTATCAATATTGCGGATTCCTATACGCAGGAATGATGATAGATAAAGAAAATCGCTTAAAAGTTCTTGAATTCAATTGTAGATTTGGTGACCCTGAAACACAGCCAATAATGATGAGACTAAAATCTGACTTAGCTGAAATATGTGATAAAGCTTGTGATCTAAATCTTAAAAATGAGAAACTTGAATGGGATGAGAGAAAGGCCATAGGTGTTGTAATGGCATCTAAAGGTTATCCATTTCAATACGAAAAAAATAAGCCAATCAAAAATATTCCCCTAGAAAGAGATGATTTGAAGGTTTTTCATGCGGGTACAAAATTAGACTCTGGATTAGTAAAATCAAATGGGGGTAGAGTTTTGTGTATAACAACTCTTGGAGAATCTGTAGAATCAGCTCAAAAGAAAGCCTATGATGCTGTTTCCAAAATTGAATGGGAAAATGCGTACTATAGAAAAGATATAGGCTATAAGGCAGTTGAAAGAGAATTAAATGAACTTAGTTGACCAGATTATATGTGAAGTAGATAAAGGAATTAAATTTTCTTTACACAATTATCAAAAAGAGAATCGAAGATATCCGGCGCATGGCATCAATGAAGATAATTTAAGTGAAATTGAAAGAAGTCATTCCGCAAATCTTATGAGAGTTAACCATTCGGGAGAAGTAGCCGCCCAAGGTCTTTATAGAGGCCAAGCTATGACTGCCAAACTAGAAGGAACTAGAGAAAAGATGGACCATGCTGCACAAGAAGAACTCGATCATCTTTCTTGGTGTAATAAGAGACTTCAAGAATTAAATGAACATCCTAGTTTATTGAATCCAGCCTGGTATGCGCTTTCATTTGGAATGGGCGCCGCTGCAGGCCTTGCTGGAGATAAATGGAGTTTAGGATTCGTTCATGAAACAGAAGAACAAGTTGTTAGACATCTTGAAGGTCATTTAGATGATCTGTCTTTAAATGATAAAAAAAC
>JADHSF010000031.1 GCA_016777005.1 SAR86 cluster bacterium
GAAATAATATTTTTAAGAATCTCATCAGTACCACCCGCAATCCTAAGACCGGCTGATCCGTAGAATCCATATTGGTACATAGACTGTTCTGCTCCCTCTTCATCAGTTCTAAGAATTCCTGCAGAATCAAGCATATCAAGACCGAAGTTAGCAATTTCTTGAAGCTTATTTGCACTCACAATCTTGGTAATAGAAGATTGAGGTCCTGGAGTTTCACCCCTAGAAAGAGCCGAGATATTTCTATACTTGGCAAACTTTAAGCCACTTTGTTGGCAGTACCAATCTGCTAATTTGTCTCTAACAGCGTCATTTTCTATTGCCAGCTTTCCGTTTAAGTCTTGTCCTCTTGCAAGAGAAAAAGCTTCTTGAAAGTCTGGTCCAGATGCATCGCCTACCGCAAGTCTTTCGTTCATTAGTGTTGTTAGAGATACTTTCCAGCCATCTCCTACAGCTCCTAATCTTTGACTGTCTGGTATTTTGACATCTGTGAAGTAAACTTCATTGAAATTTGCTCCTCCAGATATTTGTTTAATTGGTTTTACTTCAATGCCAGGAGATTTCATATCAACAAAAAAGAAAGTTAAACCTTTGTGTTTAGGCGCTGATGGGTCACTACGAGTAACTAAAATCCCATAGTCACTGAAATGTGCTCCAGATGTCCAAACCTTTTGACCATTAACTGTCCATGTATCTCCATCCAGTTCGGCTTTTGTTTTAATTCCTGCAACATCAGATCCTGCAGCTGGCTCACTAAAAAGTTGACACCATATTTCTTCACCAGTTGACATCGGAGGTAAGTATCTTTCTTTTTGATCTTCAGTTGCATACATCATCATGACCGGTCCAGCCATTCCTTGACCTATTTCTAAATAGCCACCTGGAACTTTAAATTTAGAAACTTCTTGTCCCCAAATTACACGTTCAATAGGAGTTGATTCTCTGCCACCAAACATTTTAGGCCAATGTAAACAAGCCCAGCCTCCATCATGAAGCTTCTTTTGCCAAACTTTAACTTGTTTTAAGCCTTCTTCTTCCGAAGCAGCTCTCCAGCCATCTTTTGGACCTTCTTTTAATTCAGCATTATCTCTAAGCCACTCGAAAGCTTCTTTTCTAAAATTAGCTTCTTCGGGAGTATCGTTAAAATCCATATCAGTTCTCCTATATTTGATTAGCTCTTTCTAAAGAGCTTATTAGTTTATCTTTCCAAATTGCTTGACTGCCAATATTAGCAGCCAGTTGACGACATCTTCTGTAGTAGAGATGACAATCAAATTCCCAAGTAAAACCCATACCTCCATGAGTTTGAATATTTTCTTTTGAACATTCATGATACGCCTGGCTGGCACTAACTCTGCATGTCGCTGCAGCAGTAGGTAATTCAGGTGCATCAGTACTAAGTGCCCAAGCACCATAGTAACAATTTGATCTTGCAAGCTCTACAGCTATAAACATATCTGCTAACTTATGTTTGATAGCCTGAAAAGATGCAATAGATCTACCAAAAGCATATCTTCCCATTGCATATTCTTTGGCCATATCCATACAGGCTTCTGCGCCACCTAGTTGCTCGAATGAAAATAGAACTGCTGCTCTATCTAAGAGATTGAGCACATCTGACCAGTCAGATTTAAGTTCAGTTGCCTTAGCTTGACTAAATGTTATTGCAGCGTGAGATCGCGAAGGATCTAGGGTAGGTTGAGCAGTTATACTAACTCCGTCTGAGCTAGCATCTACTAGGTACAGGCCTACACTTGAATCATTTTTCGCAGTTACTATATAAAAACCAGCTATATCACCGTCAACTACCGCGATTTTAGTTCCAGATAAAGATCCATCAGAGAAGGAACACTCTATATTGGATTCAGTAGGCGAGGTGTTAGATTCAGTATGAGCAAAAGCTCCAATTTTTTCACCAGCAGCCAAAGCAGGTAAATAAACTTGTTTTGTAGAATCATCGCCGAAATTTATAACAGCTTCTGAGGCGAGATAGACACTTGAAGAGAAAGGGGTCGGTGCAAGACTTCTTCCTAATTCTTCAGCTATCACGCATAGCTCTAAATATCCTAATCCTAAACCTCCATACTCTTCAGGTATAGATGTTGCTGTGAAACCCATTTCAATGATTTTAGACCATAGATCTTCATCATAAGATGCTTCACCTTCGAGTACATTCCTAGCTCTTTTAACAGATTCTTCTTTTTCTAGGAATTTTCTTGCAATATCTTTCAATTGCATTTGATCTGCAGAAAATTCAAAATTCATAATATTCCTCTATTTAAATCTAATCCTATTTTAGATTAATTGTTAAACTTAATTTTGGAATCTATTGTATATACGATCCCATAGAATGAAAGAGCAAAATAAAAACTATGAATGAAAATTTAAGAGACCAAAATAAGGATATAAAACCTGTTAGGCCTGAACCAACATCTAACCAAGGCAAAAGAAGAACAAAAGGTGGAGGCATCTTATTTTCTTCAATGCTAGCCTTAACTAATCTTATTGGTTTAATCATATTGTCCTTTTGGTTTTTCAATACTTCAGGAAACCAGCAGCAGGCCGGTCAAAACTTTGTTGAGCGAATTAGTTCTTTGGAAGAAAGTATTTTAATCTCTGAAAAAACCTTCGCAGATTTATCTCAAAACATAGACTCTGATTTAAAATTCATAAACAAAGAGGTTAGAAAGCTTTGGGATCTGAGTAATAAAAAGAATAGAAAGGATATATCAAAGAACCTTAATTCAGTTGAAGCATTGATCTCTCAATTAGAAGAGATGACCAAAAAGGATAAAGCTTTGACTGCTAAGCAAAGAGCCTTGGGTCTTGAGCTTGCCAAGATTGCTAATATTCAGGAACAGGTAAATTTAGCCATGGATGGCTTGAATAGTGATTCGACTAACAGTACTAAATTAGCAAAGATAAGTGAAATTGAAGAAAGTCTTGATTCATTTAATGCTTATAGACTGCAAGTTAATCAGTCCTTGATCGCCATTAAAGAGAAACTAAATGAATTAGAACTAATAATTGCTGATTCACCAAACGAATAGGTTACATTGTCGCTTTGAATGCCTATAATACTCGCTCTCGCGGATGTGGTGGAATTGGTAGACACGCCAGATTTAGGTTCTGGTGCCGTAAGGTGTGGAGGTTCGAGTCCTCTCATCCGCACCAACTTCTTAGGTGACCTTTTGAAGTTTCCCGTATGTTTTTAACATTAGATCTTTCATCCATATAGATGAAGGATCGGTTTCTTTTGATTCATGCCAATAAAGATGCAGCACTAGTGGATCGACATCAAAGGGTAATTTTCTCCAGGCTAAATCTCTATCAACAGCAAAACCTTTTGTGGTTGTGATGGCTAAATCAGATTGTTCTACAACATGAGGTGCGACTAGGAAGTTTTGCGCCCTTAATGAAATATTTCTGGCTAGTCCAAGCTTATATAAAGTCATATCTACATGACCTAGTCCTGTTTTTCTATTGGATATGTGTATATGAGTCAGATCTAAATAGTCTTCAATAGTTATTTCACTTTTATCAAGAATAGGATGATTTTTTCTAACGATCATTACATAGTCCTCTTCATAAATCTTTTCATGTCTCAGATGAGGATCGCTATGTACGGGCGGGTCGATACTAAAATCTATCACTCCAGAAGATAGTTCCCTAGGAGCCTCTTTTCTTGGCGTGAGGTATGTTTCTACTTTCATTTTTGGTGCTACGTCAGCTAATTGCTTAATGAGAAGTGGCAATAGTCTATATTCCGAACTATCTCCAATAGATATTCTAAAGGTCATTTCTGCTGTGAATGGATCGAATTTCTCTGATTCAGAAATTGTATTTTGCATTAAAGATAATGCATTTCTTACGTCTGAAATTATCTGGTTGGCAACAGGAGTAGGAATCATTCCTTTTGAAGTTCTCGTGAATAACTCGTCATCAAAAAGCTCTCGCAGCCTAGATAAGGCATTGCTCACCGCGGGTTGTGTGATCCCTAAGACTTGTCCAGCTTTAGTTAGATTTTTTTCGGTGTAGATTACATCAAAAGCAATAAATAGGTTCAGATCTGTTTCTTTTAGGTTCATAACTTATAGATTTTTTAAATTTCAGACGAAAGACAATATGTTTGTAGACTAAGAGGTGGTATGCCTCTATTATTGATTAAATAGTAATTAAAAGATATCACTGATATTTATAATACCCTATTTAGGTATTTATAGAAATTATAAGGAGAAAAAAATGAGCTTTCAGTTTTCAGATAGATCAAAAGATTTACAGCTAAGGATTTCAAAGTTTTTGGATGATCACGTTTATCCGGCAGAAGCAATATATGCCCAACAGATGGAAGAATTTACTCAACAAGGTGATAGATGGCAAATTCCTCAAATTATTGAAGATAAAAAAGAAATAGCTAAGTCCGAAGGTCTTTGGAACCTGTTCCTGCCTGAAAATCCAATGGGAGAAAGTATGAGCAATCTTGACTATGCTCCTCTTGCAGAAATCATGGGTAGATCGGGAATTGCTTCAGAAATTTTTAATTGTTCAGCTCCAGATACAGGGAATATGGAAGTTTTGGCCCAATATGCCAATGAAGAGCAACAAGAAAGATGGCTGAAACCATTGCTTAATGGAGAAATAAGATCCGCATTTGCAATGACAGAGCCTGCAGTAGCATCTTCTGATGCAACCAATATTTGCTCAAGTGCTGTTCTTGATGGAGACGAGTACGTTATTAATGGTGAAAAGTGGTGGACATCAGGGGCAGGAGATCCTAGATGTAAAGTACTGATATTTATGTGTATGACTAATCCTGACAATCCTAGACATCAAAGACAATCACAGATTATTGTGCCAATGGATACTCCAGGCATAAAGATTGAGAAGATGATGCATGTGTTTGGTTATGACGACGCGCCCCATGGGCACGGTAGAGTGTCCTTTAAAGATGTAAGAGTGCCTAAAGAAAACTTACTTTTAGGTGAAGGCAGAGGATTTGAAATATCTCAAGGTCGTTTAGGGCCGGGTAGGATTCACCATTGCATGAGAACAATAGGCGTTATGGAAAAAGGGTTAGAGCTAATGATTAAACGTTCTGAAGATAGAGTGGCTTTTGGTAAGAAACTATCTACCCTAGGTGCAAACTATGACTATGTTGCAGAAAGCAGAATAGATATAGAAACGTCTAGGCTTTTAACTCTCAACGCAGCTCACATGATGGATACAGTTGGAAATAAAGTAGCCAGAAGTGAAATTGCTCAAATAAAGGTACATGTACCAATTGTGGCATGTAGATTAATTGATAGAGCTATTCAAATGCACGGTGGTGGTGGAGTCAGTCAAGACTTCCCTCTAGCTAGTATGTACGCTCATATGAGAACTTTAAGATTGGCAGATGGTCCTGACGAAGTTCATAGAAGAGTGATTGCAAGAGAAGAATATTCTAAATATGCTGATCAAGCAGAAGAGGTCGTTGTTACTAGAGATTAACTCTTATTAAGACCAACCTCATTAAAGGGCCCAATAGGGCCCTTTATTTTATGGGTAGGTTGATTAGTTGAAACTTACCTTTAAGAAAATTACTGATATCTCTTTTAAATTTATATCTTCAAGTGAAGTATCACATTTAGAAATGATATGATTGCAGACAGAAGAATATGTACGATATTTTAATTATAGGAACTGGACCTGCTGGTTACGTGGCAGCTATAAGAGCTGCACAATTAGGCATGAAAGTCGCTTGTATTGAAAAATCCTCTGTTGGAGGAACATGTCTGAACATAGGCTGCATCCCCTCAAAATCACTACTTGATTCGTCACTGAAATATCATCAGCTGCTTAATGAATATGATGAACATGGTATCGAAGCCAAAGATGTAAAGTTTGACCTTGAAAAAATGATGTCAAGAAAAGAGAGAGTAGTCAGTCAGCTCACAAATGGCGTAGAAGCCTTATTAAAATCTAATAAAATTGAATTAATAGAAGGAAGCGCAAAAATATTAAGTAGTGAATCTGTCGAAGTTGCAACAAAAGATGAAATTGAAGTCCTTACAACAAAAAATATTATTATCTCAACAGGGTCTCGTCCTTCCGATCTTCCAGATATAAAGATTGGTGATCATATTCTAGATAGTGAAGGAGCATTGACACTGAAAAATGTCCCAAGAAATCTTGTGGTTATTGGTGCAGGAGTTATAGGCTTAGAGCTAGGAAGTGTATGGTCCAGATTAGGTTCTAAAGTAACAGTGATCGAGGCACAGCATGAATTCTTACCTATGCTTGATCCAAGAATTTCAAGACAAGTATTGAGGGAGTTCGTTAGCCAAGGTTTGGATATAAGGCTTGGTTGTGAAATCCTTGATGTCAAGGAGACCGATACAGGATTAAACATAAATTTTAATGATAAAGACGAAGCGAGGAGTCTTGATGTTGAAAAAATTATTCTAGCGGTAGGCAGAAAACCCAACACCAAAGATTTATTTGAAGAAGATCTTATCCCTCTGAATGAAAAAGGTTTTATTGAAGTGGATAATTACTGCCAGACTCCTGTAAAGAGCATATGGGCTATAGGAGACGTGGTGAGGGGTCCGATGCTTGCTCATAAAGCTTCTGAAGAGGCAATAATGGTTGTTGAAAGAATACACGGATTGAATACGGAACTAAATTACGATCACGTACCTAATGTTATATATACTCATCCTGAGATAGCTTGGGTCGGTCAGAGCGAGAGGGAATTAAAAGAACTTAACGTAGATTTTAAGTCAGGATCATTTCCCTTCCTTGCAAGTGGAAGAGCCTTGGCAGCAGGGGAGACAGTAGGATCTGTCAATATAACTGCAGATACTCATACCGATAGGATACTAGGCATTCAAGTATTTGGACCATCAGCATCAGAGATACTTCAGCAAGGTTTAGTTGCTATGGATAATGATATAACTTCAGAAAAGTTTAGCACCACAGTATTTAGTCATCCAACTGTTTCAGAAGCGCTACATGAGGCAACTTTAGCCATGAACAATAAAGCAATACATATTCAGAATCGTAAAAAAAGATCTTAGTTTTAAAAATTATGGACCTTTCAAAATATCAAATACCACTTGGACATTTACCTCATTCTGCAGAACGCATTTTAGAAAAGGAAACAATTGAATTTGAATTCAACGACTGCATAGTGTCGGGAGAAATTTCTAATCAAGAGCTCGAAGATGGTATTTATAAAAATAAAGAAAATTCTTATTTTATAAAGTGCACAACTCAAATGAATGGAGTCACTCCTGCAATGATTGATTGGTGGTTCGGTTGGTTTACAACCTCTTCAGAAAGATACAAGTTATGGCATCCTAAAGATCATATCTCTTCGCATATAGATGAAGATATTTCTCATAAATTATCTAATAAAGATAAGTATATTGGCATAGATTCTTATGTAGATGAGTACATTGGAAAAAAACTACATTCATTATGTATTTCTTTTGTTGAACCAAGTTCCTATGGTTTTAGTGAAATAAACGAAAACTCTACGGCCATTTGTGCAGGTGTCCGAAACATGGATTCAGGTATACATGGAGGCAATTTACTACATCATGTTGTAGTCAATGAACAAGGATCTACTATGTATAGTTACTTTTGGTTGGGCATCCACCCCAGTCATTTAAATCCTTTAAAAGATTACCTGATTAAGTTTTTTACAAAATATAAGCTCGTTAAGGCCATCTTACTGAACGATAAGATAGCCAAGGATTTATTAATTCATTGCTATGAAGAAATGAACCATTTATCTAAAATTTTGCCAGATCTTTACAATGATTTAGAAAAAAAATAAGGGTTTCCGTAACTATCTTGCAGTAAGGCTTACCACTTCAAAATCTTCTACAGTAATTCCACAAGTTGCAGCGACTTGATCATATAAGTCAGACCATTTTTTATCATTTGCCTGCCATTCAAATGCTTTATTCATAGCCTCTTCAGAATCATGTAAGTCTACGGCGCCAACTGTCCCATCTGACCAAGTGCCTGGCGAAGAAGAATACGACACTGGGCTATTCTTTCTTTCATAGGCAATTGTCTGTTTAACTATTTCGATAGATTCATCAATTTTGTCTGCTGGGCATTCACCTTTATAGGTGACGATAATTTGACCTGGTTTTGCAACAGGCATTAATCCTTCGTTAGTGGCATGATGTCCCGATAGGGCATATAAAGAAGTAAGTAGCAGAATAGTGCTTAAAAAATATTTCATAAGATCTCCTTAGATTGAAAAATAATAATAACATCTTTGTGAGATTGAGATTCAGACAATTAACCCCTATAAGTTAGCAAAATTCTTTCCTTTGTTTTAGGTCCATCTAGCTCTATTGAAAAGTAGTTTATCCAAACTAAGGAAAAAATTTTATAAAACTACTTATGGACAACTTGTCTATATAAATATAATTTGTAATTAATAATTTGGAGAAAAAAATGAAAAGAATATTAATCCTTTTGGCAATTCTTTCTATGACTATTTCGGCAACTGAAAATTTCTTGGGAGTAAAATACAACAGCGTAAGTGAAAAAAATGAAGTCTATAGTATTGACCCATCAACTGGAAAATCAACACTTTTAGTTGATTTTGCTTTTCCTTCAGGATATTGGCAACCTAGTGCTTCTTTCCTCGATTCCTATAATGGTAATTTATATATGAAAGATTCAAACGGAGATTTAGTTCAATTTAATCCATTGGATAACTCAGTAACTTTTATCGATGTTGTAGATACAGATTTTCAGAGTGTGTTTCAGACTCCTTGGATTGGAAAAGATTTAATTTTTAAAAATGCCGCTTCCGAAACTCAAGTTGGTGATGCGGATAATGGTATAACTATATCTAATTCTTCGGAAGACACAGAGATTAAAGATTCAGAGGGTAAAACCATAATTAAAACAACCGCTGAAGGCGAAACGCATATAGGCGAGAATTCATTAGTTACCGTTGAGACTGATGGTGTTCAGCTCCTATATGCAACAAACGCAAGCGAAGAACAGATAAATATTAATATTAAAAAGGGCACAGACTTATTAATTGATGGCGTGAGTGTTGCAGGTTCTCTGAGCACTAACGCTACAAATATAGCTACTAATACAACTAGCATAGCTACCAATACAACAGATATAGCTACTAACAAAACGAGCATAGCTACGAATACAACAGATATAGCTACTAACAAAACGAGCATAGCTACGAATACAACAGATATAGCTACTAACAAAACGAGCATAGCTACGAATACAACAAATATTGCCGCTAATACTGCCGAGATTGCTACCTATACTGATTCCATTGCAAGTAACACAACAGCTGTTGCTGCTTTAGGTTCTGATTTAAGTACCTTTAAGGCTTCAGCAAATTCTCAAATGAATTATATGAAGTCAGATTACAGTTCAGGGATTGCTTCTGCTGTTGCTATGAGCCAGTTTAATTTAGCTCAAGACGGTTTCTCAATTGGAGTAGGGCGAGGCTCTTATAATGATGAAAACGAAACTGCTTTTGGTTTGGGTTACGGAGGTGAGTTTAAGAATGGAACTCTCTTTAAGCTTCAAGCCAGTAAAAGTGGTGATGCCAGTGGAGTTGGATTAACCATTTCCTTCTAAAAAAATAACCCTTACAAGAAGCTCAATTAGAATTTTTTGTAAGGGTTTAATCTGGAACTTCCCTTGGGTATGTCAACTTTATTTTCACAAAGAATCTTATCCAAACCAAGGAAGACTTTGAATACTGTTTAGCACAATATGTTAAGCGGATTATGTGGCGTAAAAAGAATTAGAATCTTTTTTCACTTTAGTACTATACAAATTATTTATATCTATATATAATT
>JADHSF010000032.1 GCA_016777005.1 SAR86 cluster bacterium
TTATTCTTTTCAAACCAAGCTATATCAGGTGAGCTTATAGTCTGTTCTATCAAATGTAGGTTCTTTGAACCTAATGCTAACTTTGTCTTTCGCTTATCTTCTTTTGTAAACTTTGAAGAAATTCTTAAATTGTTTAGAACAGGTTTATCAAAAGATACATAAGAATAAAATTCAAGATCATTGTATATTTCCTTATCCCAACCCTCAAAAGACGAGATTTCATCTTTTAAGTTATTTGGAAGACCAAAAGTTTTGATTACTCTTCCATTATTCGTAACCAAATAAATACCATCAGCGCTGACCCAAGTATAATTATTATTGGAAATACTTTCTAAGATCATAAGAGCAGAAGGACCTTTGCCAATCCTTACAAGCATTGAGGCATATGGAATTTCATTTATAACTCTTATATCAATATTATCCTCATAACCAAAAAAAATGTTTTTTATTGAAGAGAAGGCTTGCGTATATCCAGGAGCTATTTTACTGGAATCAATACTGGTACAAGATATCAACGAAATTAAAGAAAAAATTAGGAGTATATTTTTCATATTATCTAAGAATGTTATCCCAATCTCTAGTAATCGAAGAATATGAAGAATCCCCTAAAATACTAATTAGAGAATTATGTTTATTAAGTATTGAACCTCCATCTTTTGTTAGAGGATGAAGTCCAAAAGAAATATTGCCAGATCTGAAATCAGAATAAAATAATTGTGTTGGAATCGATATATAAAATCCTTTATCAAAACTTCCCTCACCAAACTCTTCAGCAGAAAGATTTGTTTTAGTGGCAAAAATGCCGAGGGTAAAGCCTGAGTTGAATCTTTTTGATATATCTAAAGTAGCACCCTTATCACCTGCAAGATATTTTCCAATCAGGAGCTGAGATCTTATTTGTTTAGGTAAATCATAATAAATACCTAAGTGACCTGTGACGGTAGAATATTCTCTAAAAGAGAATAATTGTTCGTAACCTCTTTGCCTTACTTTGTGCATCGAAAGACCAATAGAGTATTGCTTTTTGAAAGGCCTATATAGCACTTCTCCGCCAATTCCTCCAAACATCTCTTCTAAAAGGCCTATATCAAGTCTAGTAAAAACGTCTTTAGATGGAGAAGCAAAATACTCAAGCTGTATTCTCTGTATATTATTTTTTCCTTCTAATAAATATTGCTGGATATCGCTTCTAACTTTTGGAATAGTACTTTGACTTGGATTATTTAAATCATTAAAAGTATCATAAAGACTGATACCGAAAGAAGAATACAAAAGAAGGTTTCTTTTCAATTTAAGCGTTGTATCAGTTCTCCAAAACAATTGACCTAAGTAAAATCCTTCTGGACCTCCAATCTGATGTCTAATAGCGGGAGACATGCTCCAATCAAATTCAGGGAAAATTACTTTCGGAATAAACGAAGCTCGCTCATAAAGAGGTCTAGATTCAATTGAATTTATTTTACTGGTATCTAAAAGTTCAATAGGACTAAACCTGCCATTATCTGCTTTCTGAAAATAGTCTTTTCCTAAAGTAAATTTTGCAACTTCAAAATCTCCATTCATCGAATATATATTTATTTTTTCTATCTCATCTGGAGCTAAAGCAGCAGTTATACGAGCAGCTCTTCCAACTGGACGGGTTAAGGAATAAAATCGAGAAGAGGCTATAGCTATGTCTATTTCTTTATCTTTTAAGCTTGCTGCCTGAATAAATATAGACTCATCTCTTAGGCTTAAATTTAAAGAACGGTAAAATATATCTGCATTAGCTTTTATTCTATTTTTTTGATCTAGGTTTAATCTTTGAACCGTCTTTGGCTTGGGTTTTGGAATTGAGTCTTTAAGAAAATTACCTGTTAGATTAAACGAAACTCTAAATTGTTGACCTCTTTCATAAGAAGAGGAGATACTTAGATTTTCTGAAAAAGAATAATTTAAGCCCAGGTTTAGTCTACTCTTAACCTTCGGTACCAATCTATTCCAGTCAGGATTAGAAGTGTCGTATTCCAATTTTAACCTTAAACCTCTTTTTGGTAAGTCATATTCTAGACCTCCAAATAAAGAGGTGCGTCCTGAAAACCATTTTTTTACTGAGAATTTTCCACCTTGACCAATGTCTCCTTCTCTCGAGGCAAATCCTTCGCTAATGGACTCAAAAGGATTATTTATATTATCATCAGACCCTAAGACCCCCCAACCAATACCCATTGATAAGTCAATTTTTCCAAATTTTTTTGAAGATACAAAATACTCTGAAGAAAATATACCTGTTCCGGCTAAGTCTCTCAAACCAATTGAGATTGCGGGTAAAAGAAAAGTTTCTTCCCTCAAAAGAAGTTTTATATCAAAACCTTTGTCTTTAAGAGATTGGTTTCCACTATAACCAGAAGGTCCATATTTTCTATTTTTGATCTCCGTATACCTATAAGTTGCCTCAAGCCAGCTAAAAGGAGAAGCGGTAATGGAGGTGAATTCATGAGGATATGATGAAGAAAAATTAAATCTCAATTGAGCTTCTGGCATGAGTCTAGCATTAGGCATTTCCATGATTCCTGTATTTCCATAATTAGATGCTCCCGGGAGGACCTTATAAGGATAATAATCAATAATTGAAGAAGATAAAGAATTGAATACAACCAGACTAAATGTGATTAGCCACAGTTTTTTTTCAGACATAGCTAATTGTTGCTTATAGCTGCAATTGCTGCTGCTGAAGTTGCTAGATCAGCTAATATTGGAGTAATAATTTGCGTCAAATTTATTGCATCAAAAGGTCTTGAGTCTCTAGAAATCACTATGGTAGTTCCAGGTAGTATCTGATTAGTGGAAGTAAAAAGTGACCTTCTAACTAGTTGCGATTTTCCATTTGGTAAAATGATAAATATCTTATCTTTATCGGCTGAATCATTTAAGCCTCCAGATAATTGTATGTATTGATCAACTGTTAGATTGGGATCAAAATTAACTGTTGTGCCATTAAGTACTTCTCCTACAATTGATACGAAATCCTGTCTCTTGGGAATGAAAAGGGAATCGCCATCTTCTAATGTAAAATTAGCAATAGGATTCGTTTTTAAGTCTAGTAAGTCTAAATTTACAACCATTCTTCCAAGAGGATCTTCATTCCTTAATCTTCTAATAAGGACAGATATTGGCGACAAAGTAAACTCAGTCACTTGATCGATGGAATTTTTTGTTATTACATCAACAATTGTATTTTCTAATTGATCAGCAGACCTGCTAAAAGCTTCCTTTTGAGAATCTGCAACTGCTTCACGTAAAAATACTGCTCCTTGAAAATAAGCCTGTTCGGTGTAACCACCAGCCCTGTTAATAATATCTAGGATAGTCTCACCAGGTTGAATTGAGTATTCTCCCGGTTTCATGATTTCTCCTGTTAAGCTTATAGATTGAGGACTTAAACCAGCAATTGAAGATGTATTGATTACATCACCATCTCGAATTTCTCTATCTAGACCTTCGCTATAGTCTAAATAAGTAATTTTTCTTTTTGAAGCCAACCGATCGACTGAACTAAGTTCAATCCTAGGATCATTTAAGACATCAGATACAAAGCCTCCGGCTAAATTTATTGCATCTTTGAGTGTCTCACCTTCAAGAAATTCATATCTAAAGGGCCTTTTAAAAGCCCCTCCTAGGATTACACTATTTTCAATAAAAGGTACAAAAATTACATCTCCATCTTGCAAGGCTATATCTGAGTTAATTGAGCCCTTTAGGAGGAAATCATAAAAATCATAATTAGCAATAATCTGATTATTTCTTATAACTTGAATATTGCGCAGAGATCCTTTTTCATTAACTCCACCGCTGACAAATAGTGCATTAGAAACAGTACTTAAACCGCTCATAACATACCTTCCCGGTTTATAAGTCTCCCCTAAAATGTAAACACCTATAGATCTTACTTCTCTTATGGATAAAATTACTTCTGTGCCTATCAATTCTTTCTGTACTTTCTTAGTCAAAAGATTGCCTGCCTCTTGAAAGGTCTTACCTAGAAAATTTATTGGACCTAATTGAGGCAATATAACAACACCCTCTCTGTTTACAGTTGCTATTACTTCATCAGTATTACTGCCAAAATAATTCACGACCACTACATCACCTGGCCCTAAAATATATCCCGAACTTACTGGCGTGTCATTTACAGGAGAGAAAGTAGAAGGAGAGTATTGAAAGAAATTAAATCCATAAATGCATTCAGAACAATAATCTTCACCTTTTTTTAAGCCTTCTCTTTCAGGTTTTTCAATCAATGAAGAAGCGTCTTCAAATGTTTCTTCAATTTCCTCCTGAAGAGAAGAGGCACTTTCCATCTTTTGTAAGATACTTGCTCTTTGATCGGGAGGAAGTTGCTCTAAAAGCTTCATTTGATCTTCTGATACTGCTGCGTAAGTAAGATTTGATGTCAAAGTTACAAGGAATAGAAAAAAATACAGGCTAATTACTTTCATGGATGTATTCTACAGTTTTACAAAGAGAAATCTAAGGACTTTTAATGGGTACACCTAAACTCCAGCCCAGCTTGTTTCTGCATGAAGAAAAGAAACTATGGTCAGTTGGATGTATCAATGTTAATCCTTGGTTAGCTTTTTGAATCATGACTTCTGCGTCTGAAGTGACCTTAAGGTTATCATGACTATCCATGCTCAAGTAAGCCTTAGAATTGTTCTTCACTTTAACACTTATTTTTTTTTCATGGTTTGTGATTAAAGTTCTAGCATTCAAACTATGAGGAAACATTGGCATCAAAGAGATAGCTTTTACCTCAGGAGAAATTATTGCTCCATTACCTGAAAGAGAATATGCGGTTGATCCTGTTGACGTACTTACTATTAAACCATCTGCCTTCTGTCTATAGACAAATTCATTATCTATAAATAGATCATACTCAATTAATTGTGCTATTGAACCAGAATGAAGAACAACTTCGTTTAAAGCCTTGTAAGTCTCTTTCTTGCCTTTTATTTTGGCTTCCAAGAAAATTCTTTCATCTGTGACATAATCTCCTCCAATAACTTTAGTTAACTCAGATGTTAAGTCCTCAGGAGGAATATCTGTCAAGAAGCCAAGTTTTCCTAAGTTTATACCTAGGATAGGTATTCCATGAAAGCCGAAATTTCGGGCAGTGCTCAATAAAGTTCCATCACCGCCTATAGCTATAACTAAATCAGCTCTTTTAATAATAGTCTTATCGGCAAGTACTTTTTTGACTACTCTGCGGCTTATCTTTGAAGATTGAGGAAATAGACATATCAAACCAAGATTTGTTAAAACCTCAATAACTTGCTCAGCTATTATATTAACCTTTGAATTATTTAGAGAAGAATATATTGCTATTTTTTTAAAATTATTTGGTTTTATTACCATTTTTTTACCCAATAAATAAATATTGTATCAATTGCCGCTATTAATACTTTAAAAATATATTTAGTAAGGGCAAGCATCAAAGCAGTAGACCAATCCATACCAGTAGCAAAAACCCATGTGAACTGATAGATAAGAGTATCTATAAGTTGCGAGGTGATAGTAGAAAGGTTGTTCCTAAGCCATAGTTTAGACTCTCCCGTATAGCTCTTAATTTTATGAAAAAACCAAACATCAAAAGTCTGACTAACTAAATAAGCTGTTAAAGAGCCTATCACAAAAGCAGGAGAGTAATAAGCAAGGGTGGTAATAGCGTTATGAACTTCTAACGCAGAGCCGGTTATATTAGAGGGTTTAAACTGAACACTTAACACTAAAGTTACCATAACAGCAATATTGGCAACAAAACCTAGCATTACTGCCCTATTGGCCTCTTCCCTTCCATACTTTTCATTGAGAACATCAGTAGCAAAGTAAATTCCAGAGTACAATATGGCTCCCATACTGACTTTGTAAGTTGAACCAAATATAATTAACTCACTTACCTTTCCACCTTGTAAATTTCCTAGAACTATTCCCAATACAACGGCTACATAAAGTCCATATTTTCCAAAAAACCTATAAAGTAACAAGGCAAGGCCTAGGTCATAAACTACTGTTATGAGCCATAATGATTCCTGACTTAATGAAAATATATCCACTTTATTAAATTTTTTTATATTCTAACTTAAACATCTACGCAAAATGACTATAAAACTTAATGAATTAATTCAAAAAAGTAAAAACTTAGTTTTTTTTACAGGCGCTGGTATCAGTACAGATTCCGGTATTCCAGATTTTAGAGGCCCGCAAGGAATTTGGAAAACTTCAACGCCAATTTATTTTCGGGATTTCATATCATCAAATGATAAACGGGTTGAGTCTTGGGAAAGGAAGTTTTCAAACGAGCTTAGTATTGATTCTGCTGTTCCGAATACGGGGCACATTAAGATAGCTGAAATAATGAAAACGAAAGAAGAATCTCATCTAATTACGCAAAATGTTGATAACCTTCATCAAAATTCAGGTATTCAAGAAAAGCAAATAACTGAGCTTCATGGAAATGCTACTTATGCTAGCTGTTTGGATTGTAATAAAAGATATGAATTAATAGATTTAAAACAAGATTTCTTGATTACTCACAAACCCCCTTCCTGCAATAGATGCAATGGAATTATAAAAACAGCTACCATATCTTTTGGGCAAGCTATGCCAGAAGCGGAAATGCAGCTGTCTCAAAAAAAAGCCATTCAATCTGATCTATTTATTTGTGTTGGGACTTCTCTTGCAGTGTTTCCTGCAGCAGATTTGCCAGCTCTTGCCAAAGAGACTGGTGCAAAACTTGTAATCATAAATAATGAATCTACTTCATTAGATCATCTTGCTGATCTTGTTATCAATAGAGATATTTCAGCAGTATTGTCTGAAATGGCTTTATAAATTTTTAATTATGAGTAAGAGCTACTAAGCCCAATAGTTTCCCATCTTTCATTTGTTCAAGAGTCTCATTTGCCTGAGACACATCTCTTGTTTCCACAGCAACTGGATCAATCTTTCCAGCAACCACCAATTCCATTAATTCAGCCATATCGCCTAAACTACCTACATAAGAACCCATTAGTTTTTTCTCTAGAAGTGCCTGCATGGGAAGAGGTATGCTTATTTGTCCCCCAAAAAGTCCAACGATGACGTAACTGCCGCCTCTAGCTAAGAGGTTATAACCAAAATTGACAGAAGCTTCTGCGCCGACAAAGTCCACAATTGATCTTGCACCTCCTTCAGTTAACTCCATTAATTTTTCAGCCGCCCCTTCTTCTGATGAATTTATGGTTGCAGAAGCGCCTAGCTGTCTAGCCATCCCAAGTTTCTCATCATCTATATCAACAACAATAGGATTGATGCCATAAGCAGCTTGAGCTATTTTTAGAGCGAGTATCCCAAGACCTCCAGCAGAAACAATAACTAGTGAATTATCCTTTTTATATGGACCAGCTTTTTTCAAAGCACTATAGGCAGTTAAACCCCTGCAAGCATAACTACCTGCCAAGCTATCAGGCGTGTCAGCCGCATCAAATAAATATTTGGAGTCAGGGACTAGAACATGGTCTCCATAGCCACCCCCAACATGTATGCCTAAATTGGAATTATTTCCACAATAGTGTGTCATATCGTCATTGCAAAGATCACAGTCACCACAACCCATCCAAGGATAAGCTACGTATCTCTCTCCAATATTGATTCCTTCAACATCTTCTCCTATTGCTGTTACTTCACCAAAAATTTCATGTCCCATGGTCAGTGGCTGTCCGCCAGGAAGAGGTGAAGGTAATTGAACGCCACCACCTAATTCAAAATAACCATCATGAATGTGAACATCTGAATGACAAACGCCGCATGCTACTGTTTTTAGAACCACTTCATTTCCAGAAGGAGTTGGCATGTCTAATTCTCTTTCTTCTAATGGTTTTCCGTTTTCTACTACTTGATAAGCTTTCATTAATCTTCTCCAAAATTATTTAGTTATAATAAGAATATATCTATAATCATTCCATTACAAATTAACTCAAAAGGATTCGAATGACTGACTTGCAAACATTTAGAGAAGATACCAAAAATTGGCTAGAAGCTAATTGCCCTCCAGAAATGAGAAAACCCGGTGATGTGGCATGGGGAGGAAGAAATGCTCAATACTCTCATCCAGACCAAAAAATTTGGTTGGAAAGAATGGGAGAAAAGGGCTGGACCTGCCCTACTTGGCCTAGTGAGTATGGCGGTGGGGGTCTTAGTAAAGAAGAAAATAAAATCCTCCAAGAAGAAATGGGGGCCATAGGTGCGAGATCACCACTTGCGAGCTTTGGTATCTGGATGTTGGGACCGGCACTTTTAGAATTTGCGAATGAAGAACAAAAAAAAGAACATCTTCCACAAATAGTAAGAGGTGAAATTTGGTGGTGTCAGGGTTACAGCGAACCTGGTTCTGGTTCCGACCTTGCATCTTTAAGTACAAAAGCTGTTGAAGAAGGCGATCAATATATAGTCAATGGACAGAAAGTATGGACTTCTAATGCTGATAAAGCAGATAAGATTTTTTGCTTAGTCAGAACTGGACCTCAAGAACCTAAACATGAAGGTATTAGTTTTCTTTTGATAGACATGGATCAACCAGGTGTTACGACAAGACCTATAAAACTTATAAGCGGTAAATCTCCTTTCTGTGAAACCTTCTTTGATGACGCCAAAGCTCCTCAAAAAGATCTAGTTGGAGGGTTAAATAAAGGATGGACGGTTGCCAAGAGACTGCTGGAACACGAAAGAACTATGATATCTGCCATGGGGCTGACTGGAGGTGGAGACGGAAGCGAGAAAACAAAATCTGGATTAGCTGAAATAGGTAAAAAATATACAGGTACTGATTCTGATCAAAAAATATCTGATAAGGCGTTTAGAAAAAAAGTCACTCTACATGACTTAAATTCAAGAGCTTTTGGTCTAACAATGCAAAGGGTTGGAGAAGAAACAAAGGTAGGATCCCCAAGTCCTGCAGCTGCTATGGCTAAATATTATGGAACTGAGCATAACAAGCTTCGCTACGAACTCATGTTAGAGGCAATGGGCACTTCAGCGTTAGGTTGGGAAGGAGAAGGTTTCTCCATGGAAGAACTCGCAATCACAAGAGATTGGCTTAGAACTAAGGCAAACTCTATTGAAGGTGGCACTTCTGAAGTTCAACTCAATGTCATATCTAAGAGAGTCTTAGGTTTACCGGATAAATAAAAATGGCTTTAATACTCAATGAGGAACAGCAATCTCTTAAAGATATTGCTAGAGAGTTCTTACAAAACAATGCCCCTGTTACCCATTTTAGAGAAATAAGAGATACTCAAAACGAGCTTGGCTATGATGAATCTCTATGGAAAGAGATGGTCAATTTAGGTTGGTCAGGAATTTTAATACCCGAGGAATATGGTGGATTTAATTTTGGCATGGTTGGTATGGGAAGTATTCTAGAAGAGGCTGGTAAAACATTAACGCCCTCTCCTTTGTTTTCTACTGGTGTACTAGGTGCAAGTCTACTTTCTCTTGGTGGCACTGATCAGCAAAAGCAAACTTACTTACCGCAAATTGTTGATGGAACTTTAACTACCGCGTTGGCCTTAGAAGAGAGTAATAGACATGCCCCTCACTCTATTGAAACTGTAGCCAAGAAAAGTGGTGAAAATTTTATATTATCTGGGAGTAAGAATTTTGTTATTGATGGTCATAGTTCAAAACTTTTGATAGTTGCTGCAAGAACAGAAGGTGAGAAAAATGATGCTTCAGGCATTACACTTTTTTTAGTTGAGGCAGATCACCAAGATATTGAGATCACGAAAACG
>JADHSF010000033.1 GCA_016777005.1 SAR86 cluster bacterium
TATGAACGAACGACTGATAAGGGTGAGGTCGGTGGTTCGAGTCCACCCAGACCCACCAACTTTTTACTAAGGTAATTCTTACCAAAAGAAATTTAGGGGACCTGTAGGTCCCCTAAGTCCTTAAGGATAGAAAGGGTTATCAGTTACATAAGCTGGAAGATCACCAGATCTTCTAGTTCTGCAAACTGGCTGCCCAAGCTTTTTCTTAAGGGATTTTTTGACCGCACGATTGATTGATCGCGCTTCTTCATAACTAGTCATAACATCTCCTTTTAAAAAGATGCGTTCCTTCGGCATTATCACCTACTTCCGTCCCTCACGGGATGAACGAAGATGCGTTCCTTCGTCACAATTGACTACTTCCGTTCACTGCTACATTTAGAGTGAATGAACGTATGATCAATATTAACCAAAGTCATAAAGACTAGCAAATGTTAGAATTAAAGAAGATTTATAACAATTAAAAAAAATATGAAAGCAGTAGGAATTATGAAACATGGTGGCCCTGAGGCACTGGAAGTATTAGACGTACCTGAGGTTGATGCAGGACCGGGACAAATTAGAATTAGGAATTATGCCGCTGCTGTAAATCCTACAGATGTAGCAGCACGAAATGGTTTAATGGCTGAGTATCAAAAGATAAATCCACCGCCTTATGTTCCTGGAATGGATGCAGCTGGAATAGTTGATCAACTTGGAGAGGGAGTAGAGACCGATATTAAAATTGGGGATGAAGTTATGGCTATGGTTGTACCAAGTGGAAATTATGGTGCATACAGAGAGCAAATTGTTTTAGATCAGAATGCAGTTGTTAGAGCTCCAAAAGACACTTCGCATATAGAGGCCTGTACACTACCCATGAATTCTCTTACTGCTAGATTATCCCTTGATTTACTTGGTCTCAAAGAAGGACAGGTTCTTGCAGTTACCGGAAGTCCGGGAGCTTATGGAGGTTATGTTGTGCAGCTTGCTAAGGCAGATGGCCTAACAGTTATTGCTGATTCTAATGAGTCAGATGAAGAACTACTTAAGTCTTTAGGTGTCGATATTATTATTCCAAGAGGAGAAGGATATGCCGAAAGAATAAGACAAGAATTTCCAAATGGCGTGGATGGTATAGCGGATGGGGCTTTATTAAATGAACTGGCTATTGATGCTGTAAAAGATGGAGGTTCTTTCACCTCGATTAGAGGTTTTAAAGGCAAACCTCAGAGAGAGATAGATTTCACAACCACTTGGGTTACAGCATATGATTGTAAGAAAGACATATTAGAAACTCTTAAACAACAAACTGAAGAAGGCATTCTCACTCTAAGAGTTGCAGATACTGTTGATACAGAAAATGCTTCTGAAGCACACAGAAGACTAGAGGCAGGAGGAACTAGAGGCAGGATGGTAATTAAATTTTAAAAATTTTTACTTTTACAGTCAGATATTAAAGTTCTAAATTTCTTGTAAGAATCAAGAATAAATAGTCACCAGAAGTATTCTATTTGAATTTCTTCTTAAGCTCTTTTGAAAAAAGTTCTTTGAGAAGCTCAATATCTCTTAATCCGTTATATGTAGATCTAATAATTAATGCTATTTCTCTATGTGGTCCAGTCTCTTTTAAATGAGCCTTAGAAAGCAATTTATTATTTGCTAAAAGTTGTTCTAGGGCCATTTCTGGGACCAAAGTCGATCCCATTTTTCCCGCGACGAGTTGTATTAATGTTGTAAGGCTTGAAGCAGTAATATTAAGATTAGAATTTGATGAAAGCTTACAGGCCTCTAGGGCTTGATCCTTTAAACAATGACCCTCTTCAAGAAGCATTAACTCTGATTCTTCCAGCTCCTTTGCGCTAATTTCTTTTTTTAGAGCATGTTTACTTTCTTTGTGACTAATCCAAAAAAAATCTTCTTCCCAAAATTTAAATGGCAAAAGACCTTCAAGCTCAAAAGGCAGTGCTAGAATAGCAGTATCGATTTCTCCTCTTTTTACTTTATCAACTAGTACCTCAGACTGTCCTTCAATTATTGTTAGATTTAGAAGCGGATATTCTTTTTTTATAGCAGGCAAAACTACAGGCAGTAGATAAGGACCAATCGTCGGGATGATTCCCAAGGATAAACTATGACTTAGAGGTTCTTTTTTGAGATGGGCTAGTTTTTCTAGATCATCAATTTGTAACTTAATCGATTGAGCAGATTCAAGAAAGATCTTACCAAGTTCGGTTTTTAGAACCCTTTTATTATCTCTTTCAAATATTTCATATCCAAGCTGATTTTCCATTTCAGTAACAGCATTACTAAGTGTTGAGGGAGATACAGAACATTCGTCCGCGGCTTTTTTAAAATGTAAATTCCTAGACACAGATAAAGCGTAATTAATTTGTTTTAGTGTAATCATTTAAATATTATATATTCGAATTTATCGAACATAAACTTCTATATATTAAAATTTATCAATACATTAAATTTCTATACAGTGCACCCATTATTTTAATTAAAAAGGAAAACCCATGGCTTTAATAAACACACAAATCAAACCTTTCACTGCAGATGCTTTTAAGGATGGCGAATTTATAACAATAGATAGCGCTGATCTGAAAGATAAATGGTCAGTATTCTTCTTTTATCCAGCAGACTTCACTTTTGTTTGTCCAACAGAATTAGGAGATGTTGCTGATTATTATGAGGAATTCCAATCAATGGGTGTTGAAATATATTCTGTTTCGACTGATAGTCATTTCTGTCACAAGGCTTGGCATGATTCTTCTGAAACAATTGGCAAGATCAAATATCCAATGATTAGTGATAATACGTTTGAGATATCTACAAACTTTGAAGTACTCAGAGAGAATGAAGGAAGAGCTGATCGTGGAACTTTTATTGTTGATCCTGACGGAGTCATTCAAGCGATGGAAGTAACCGCTGAAGGTATTGGCAGAGATGCAGATGACCTAATGAGAAAGGTTAAAGCAGCTCAATATGTAAGAGCTCATCCTGATGAAGTTTGCCCAGCAAAATGGAAAGAGGGCGAAGCAACTTTGGCTCCATCTCTTGATTTAGTAGGAAAAATTTAACTTAGTATATGAGGGCGCATACAGTGCGTCCTTTCTTTATTTTTAAACCATTTAATTATGACTAGTCCATTGCTATCTAAAGAGATTATTGAATCTCTCAAAACTTATACAGAGAATATAAAGAATCCAGTCGAGATAATCCTTCAATCTGGTGTGCACTCAAAAAGACCAGAGTTAGTAGATTTTTTATCTGGTATTGCTGAAGTCTCTGACAAATTAAGCTTCGATGAGCAAGATACACAAGGTTTACTCAGGAGCCCAATCAGCTTTATGTTGAAAACCTCTGGAGCACCTAATGGAATTATGTTTTCAGGTATTCCCAGTGGCCATGAATTCAATTCACTGATTCTGGCAATCTTGCAAAGTGGGGGATCAGAGCTACGCCTTGATGAGGGCATAAAGACAATTATTGGGGGAATTCAAGAGGAATTAAATTTTGAAGTCTTCGTCAGTTTAAGTTGTCATAATTGCCCTGATATCGTTCAAGCCCTAAATCAATTCGCTCTTATCAACCCAAATATTAGTAATGAAATGATTGATGGAGGTTTATTTCAAGAACTCATTAATGAACGAGACATACAAGGTGTGCCGAGTGTCTTCTTAAATGGAGAATTATTCGCCAATGGTAAAGTTGAAATCACTAATTTAATAGAAAAGCTTCAATCTAATCTTGTCACTACTCCTCAAGTGCAATCTGAGGTTAAGGCTTTACCTCTGCAAGATGTTGTTGTGATTGGTGGTGGTCCTGCAGCTATTAGTGCTGCAATCTACAGCGCAAGAAAAGGGTTAAAAGTAACTGTGGTAGCGGAGAAGATGGGTGGTCAGGTTAAAGATACTATGGGTATAGAGAATCTAATTTCTGTATCCAGCACCACTGGTCCTAAACTAACTATAGATATGCAATCCCATATGAAAGATTATGATGTGACTTTAAAAGAACATCTCAAGATTACCGAGATAGTAAAAGGAGACATTAAGACTCTTGTACTTTCTTCTGGTGAAAGAATAGGGACTAAAACAGTTATTATAGCGACTGGGGCTAGATGGAGAGAATTGGGAATACCTGGAGAAAAGGAAAACATTGGAAATGGGGTAGCTTATTGTCCACATTGTGATGGTCCATTTTTTAAAGACAAAGATGTTTCTGTTGTTGGGGGTGGAAATTCAGGTATCGAAGCTGCACTAGATCTTTCTGGTCTTGCGAAGAGCGTTACCGTATTAGAATTTTTGCCTGAACTTAAGGCAGATAAGATTCTCACGGATAAAGCTTTCCAGAAACAGAATATCTCAATTCATACCAACGTAGAGACAAAAAGAATTATCGCAACCGATGGCAAAGTCTCTTCAATAGAGTTCAAGAATAGAGAAACAGGAGAGCTTCATGAAGAAGATTTGGAAGGAGTCTTTGTTCAGATAGGTTTAATTCCTAACAGCCAGTTTTTGGGAGATATCGTTGAATTGACACCTTATGGTGAAGTGATAATCAATGAAAATGGAGAAACATCTGAACCTGGAATCTTTGCATGCGGAGATGTAACAACGGTGCCCTACAAACAAATCATTATTTCTATGGGAGAAGGTGCAAAAGCATCCCTATCGGCTTCTGATTATTTAATGAAACATGCCCCGGCCGAATTAGAGCAAGTATCTTAATAAGACCCTACCTAACATATTCGTTTTTTGGCATACTTTTATTCGTATACGTATGTCTAACAAGAAAAAATTACTCAATAAATTGCTTATTATTGGATACGATAATCCTAAATTAGCAGACTTAAGTGAAAAAACCCTTATTGAGATACTCAATAACAACGATTCTTTTTACAAGAGAAACTCTTATGAATGATATGCTTTTATATTATTCATTTGAGGAGCTGAAATAAATTTTGAATAGACTGATACTTTGGTTCGCATATTTTCTGGTTTTTACCACACCGATTCAAATTTTCTTTTGCCTTTGGGTCTACTCTTTCTTACTTTCTCCTGAATATAGCCTCTTATCTTTCAGCACAGCAGATTTTTTTGATCTTACATTTTTTAAACCTATAAAGACTTGGTTTTACTCTTGGTTTTGGAATGCTTTCTTGGATCTAGTGTGGTCATTACCAGCAGCTATAATATCTACCCTTAAACTCGTCATAAATACCTGGCTAGGATTTTGGCTTTTGCCGATAGCTAAGAATCTAAATACAATTCACTCTAAATGATTAACTTATTTTATAGATGTACTCTCATTACGGGTTTGTTTCTCTCATTGCACGCTTGGAGTGAGCAAGATAATAAGAACGCTATTGATGAGGCTATGCTAGTTTTAGATTCTTTTATGCATAACTTTAATTTAAGAGATATGAAAACTTGGTCTGAGACTCTTAATTATCCTCATGTTAGATTTGCAGGAAGCGAAGTTACTGTCTGGGATACTAAAGAGGAGTATTCTGCTATAGATATTTTTGACGGGCTTGCATCTACCGGTTGGCATCATTCAGCTTGGCTGTCGAGGAAAGTCACTTTAGCATCAGAAAATAAAGTTCATATCTCAACTATTTTCCAGAGATATGATGAAAATAATAATCCTCTGAAGCAATATCAATCTTTATATATCGTTACCAATAAAGATGGACATTGGGGAGTGCAAGCAAGATCAAGCCTGGCTCCTTAATGAATATTAGTACCTTTATGTGCGTATAAATTAAAATAAAAGACCATGATAAAAAAAGTTTTTGCAAACTTCATAATTAAACGTACTTTTGCTGCGAAGTTAAGAAATAAAGGCATGAACACCTTTTCAAACTATGAAATCCTTAAGAGTATTCGTACCTCTGCAGAATTAAAAAGGACAGAAGAAAATAGACCTCATGAAGTAATGTATTTTCATAAGGTAGATGATCCTTATTCGCATCTTGCAATTCAATATATTGATAAGCTTCAAGAATCATTTGATATTTCTTTTCAGGCTATTTTGGTTGGGGAAGAAAATTCTGATGCAGTTCATGAGCCTTCCTTATACAGCACTTATTGTTTAGAGGATGCTAAGCGGATTGCTCCATTTTTTGGAGTTGAATTTTCTGCAGAATCTTACCCTTCAGCAGAATTGGTGATTAAATCTAACAAAATATTAACTGCTGTAGATACTTTAAATTTTGCTGAAGTTGCAAAGAAGGTAAGCTCTGCTTTATGGTCTAGTAATGAATCAATTCTTGATGATTTATGCAGGGAATATAGTTCTTCAGACGATGAAGTCTCAAATAAATTAGAATCAGGCAATCTCATTAGAAGTGAAAAGGATTATTATTTTGGTTCTGCATTTTATTATGAGAAAGAATTATATTGGGGGGTTGATCGCCTTCATCATTTAGAGGATCGACTGATTGAGCTTGGTTTAAAAAAAGATTCAATTAACGAACCTATTTGTACACCACATCTTAGTGCTCCATCTAAGATGGAATCTACAAAAACAGTTAACCTTCATTATTACCCCTCTCTAAATAGCCCCTATACTTTTGTAAGTGCAAAAAGAGTAAGAGAGATGAAGGATGATTATCCAATTAATCTAATAACGAAACCAGTTTTACCGATGTTGATGAGAAACATGACAATTCCAGCAATTAAAGGAAAGTATATTATTTCAGATGCAGCACGCGAAGGAAGGAAAAATAATTATCCAATGGGCTCAATATATTCTCCAATAGGAAAACCTGCTAGAAAGGCTTATTCATTATTTCCTGTTGTTGATGAAGCAGGAAAGGGCTTTGAGTACATAGACGAATTATTGCGAGCATCTTTTTATGATGGTATTAATATTGGAGATGATGAATATCTTGAATCTCTTATCACTAAGCTTGATTTAGATTGGTTAGTTATTAAAAAAGAATTAAATACGAAAGCCTGGAAAAAGGTCTTAGATGATAATTTAAAAGATATGTATGAAGGTAATTGTTGGGGCGTGCCAAGCTTCAAGATTACAGATTCAGATGGCAATAATCCTTTTTACGTTTGGGGACAAGATCGAATGTGGTTATTGAAAGAAGAAATTAATAGACGATTAGTATAGTGTCATGAACACATTAGATCATCCATGGTTTGGACAATGGCCTGAATCTGATAGCTATAGGGCGTCTGACGGTACTATTAATCGAATCCCATTGAGGTTAACCAGTAGTAACTTGATTATTTATGGGAGTGCAAATTTAAATGAAGTCTTAAAGCAGTTTGAACACGAAGACCATATGCCCGTAACAGTATCCGGAGAGGTGCCTGTCCAGATCTGGTGTAATAACTTTATTGATACGGACTGTGGTCCTAACGAAGTTACTAATCCCTATACTGAAACATGGTATTCATTTCCGGTTACCCCTAAAAGAACTTCCTTAGATCTGACTTACGAAGATGCATTCTCCTATAATGTGAACGCTCCCGATACCCTAACTTGGTGTCATAGAGTACTTTGCGGTCCTGCTAAGGACGGGCATAGTTTAGCTGCTAAAGCTGCCATCGCAGGTGGAAGAGAGATATGGGGATTTCCAAAACATCCTGACCTGGCTGATTTAGATTTTGATTATTCAGATGAAAAAGTAGTTTCTTTTACCGCTCGACATCAAGGTAATGAAGTCATGACTGTCAAAGTAAAGAGACCAGAAAGCACAGAAGGGTATTTAGCTGTAGATGCAGATGCCATTACTGAGATAGGAGCTTGCATTACGCCTAGACAAAATCTTAAGAAGCCTAGTTTTGTTGCGAAACAAACTCGTTACACGCAGGCCTTTGCTGCAACCATGTATTTTTCACCATGGGACGATACAACTGATTCATTGAATATTTATAATGATGAGGATTTTTTTGGTGGTTTGCTTCATAGTTGGATGTTTAAACCACATTTAAAGATGCATTGCTCCGACTTGAAAATTGTTGCTTTCAAACCCGAAGGATGGAACGCAAACTTTAAAGGATAAATTTACAATGAAAAACTTTTGGATCTTAATTATGACTTTTATTTTAACTGCTTGTGGCCAGGATAATGATGCCCAAAATAATTTGATAGAGAGTGAAGCGTATTTAAAAAACAACTTATCGAATCAAGGCGTAATAGCCGTTAAACCAGGTCTTCAATATGTGATTATGAAGTCGGGCTCCGGAAAGAGACCAGCTTTAAGCGATATGATAACGGCAGATTTCCATGGAACATTGAAAGATGGATCTGTATTTTGGAGTTCTATTGATAATGGAGAGCCTTTGACAACTAAGCTTTCTCAATTAATCCCAGGTTGCCAAGAAACAATTTCATTAATGAGTGAAGGCGATTCATGGCGCATCTTTATTCATCCTGACTTAGCTTACGGAGAGGCAGGTAGGCCAGGTATTCCGCCCAATTCAGCATTAATATTTGATATAAGTTTACTTTCCGTAAACTAGGTAACCTAAAAAAGGAAAATTAATATGCAATACGAAGAAGTTATAAAGGACAGAAGAAGTGCTAGAGGTTATTTAGACAAACCAGTCCCCAAAGCAGTCCTTGAAGAGGTGATTGAGCTGGCAACCAGAGCACCTTCGTCTATGAATACTCAGCCATGGCATTTTCATATTGTGACAGGTGATGCACTGGATAATATAAGAAAAGAAAATACTAAAAGAAATGTTGAAGGAGTTCCGCCTTCTAGAGAAATCAGACCACCTCTAGGATATGAAGGTGTTCACAGGGAGAGACAGATTGAAATCGCTATTCAACTTTTTAAGGAAATGGGAATTGAAAGAGATGATAAAGAAGCTAGAACTGATTGGGTCCTTAGAGGCTTTAGACAGTTTGATGCACCAGTTGCCGTAATTGTCACTTTCGATAAAACGCTACAAGATGAAGATATCTCCAAATTTGACTGTGGAGCAGTAGTGAATGGATTAGTTAATGCAGGATGGTCAAAAGGACTCGGTTCAGTGATTAATAGCCAAGGAATTATGCAATCTCCTGTAGTAAGAGAATATGCAAAGATACCCGATGATGAAGTAATCATGATATGCGTGGCGATGGGTTATCCTGATAGTAGTTTTCCTGCTAATAAAGTTGTTTCAAAGAGAAGGCCAGTTTCTGAAGTGGCAACATTCATCGGTTTCGATAGTTAGATTGTGAAAAAGATCTTATTCCTTCTACTTTTATGGTCTGAAATTATGCTTACCGAGATTTTTATTGATGTCAGAACACCTGAAGAAATAGAAATAGCATTTATAGATTCTACATATCACATTGAATGGCAAGATATCCTGAATGTTGATGAGATAGCTTCTTTCGAAGATAAGATTTATTTATTTTGCAGAAGTGGAGTAAGGTCTGAGAATGCAAAAAATATTTTATTAAATGCAGGCTATACAAGGGTTCTTAATATTGGAGGATTTGAAGAAGCCTCTGAATACATTAAGAAAAAAAGAAAAAATCCTCAAAATTGATGCTACTTAATTAAAAGGATAGAATATTTCTATGGAGTGGTTAAGTCAGCATCTAGAACAATGGGGTTTGG
>JADHSF010000034.1 GCA_016777005.1 SAR86 cluster bacterium
TAATAGAGAGAGTTTCTGGAGTAAAATTTGATGAGTTTCTCAATACCAGAATATTTAAGCCTCTTAATATGCAAGACACTTTCTTTTCTGTTCCAGAATCTAAAAGGGATAGATTTACTACTCTTTATGCCGAAGTAAAAGACCTTAAGACTTATATGCCTGATATGGGCGATAGTATACCGGATGATTTAACTATGCTTAGAGTAGATGGAAAACAAAATAGTGCTTACTTTAAAGAGGCTACTTTATTTGATGGAGGTTCTGGTCTAGTTTCATCGACTGAAGATTACCTCAAATTTGCACAAATGTTACTGAATGGTGGAAAGCTTGGTGATCAAAGAATCCTGAGTAGGAAATCAGTAGAACTTATGTCAGGCAATCATCTTCCAGATACTTTCTCTTCTGATGCTTATCTAGAAACGGCTGGAGGATACAGAAGAGGGGCGGGAATAGGTTTAACAGTAGGACTATTAACTGATCCTGCAAAAGCAGGACAATACGGTTCTAAAGGAATGTTTTTTTGGGGAGGAGCAGCTTCCACCATTTTCTGGATAGATCCTGAAGAAGAACTGGTCGCTGTATTGATGACTCAGGTTCTAGGTAGTTCTGAGTTATTGAGAGAGACTTATTCAGCTCTAGTCTATCAAGCCATCGATGATTAATAGTCTCTAACTAACTTAATGTTATTAGATAAAATATTTTATAAAATTTAACCTGTGAAAATGAAAAAAATTCTTACTCCTATTATTTCTTTATTAGCCCTGCACTCCTTGTTTGCTAATGACTTACCCATCATTGAATATCAATCAATCAACCATCCTGTTATTGATGATGATGGCATGGTTGTTTCGCAGAGAAAAATTGCAAGTGAAGTGGGCGCGCAAATCTTAAAAGATGGAGGTAATGCAGTAGATGCAGCTGTGGCAACGGGACTAGCTCTTGCTGTTGTGTTACCAAGGGCAGGTAATCTAGGTGGGGGTGGATTTATGATCGTTCATCTCAAAGATAAGAATGAAACGATAGCGATAGACTACCGAGAGAAAGCACCAGCAGGGGCTTTCAGAGATCTATTCTTAGATGAAGAAGGAAACTATGATAAGAAGAAAGCTCAATTCTCATTGTTATCTGCGGGGGTACCGGGATCAGTGGCGGGCTTTCATCATGCTCTAATCAATTACGGAACATTGAGCTGGGAGGAAATATTAAAACCTGCCATCAAGCTCGCGGAGGAGGGATTTGAGATACCTCATGATCTGGCTAATACTTTAGCTTCAAAACGATACCGAGCCAGGCTATCTTCTAATGAAGCAGCCGCTAAAGTATTTTATAAAGCAGATAAGAGTCTTTATGTTGCAGGAGAAATTCTTATACAAAAAGATCTTGCTCGAACACTCAAATTACTGAGCGAGCTTGGTCCAGATGCTTTTTACAAAGGCGAGATAGCTGCGTTGATTGTTAAAGAAATGGAAAAGAATGGAGGCCTGATTACTCTGCAAGATCTTAAAAACTATAATATTGTTGAGCGAGAACCACTCGTAGGCGATTATAAGGATTATAAGATTGTATCTATGCCTCCAAGTAGTTCAGGTGGCACTCATTTAATTCAAATGCTGAATATGCTTGAAGAATTTCCTATAAAAGAAATGGGTTTCGGCAGTGCGGAGAGTATACATATACTCGCTGAGGTTATGAAAAGAGCTTATGCTGATAGAAGTAAATATTTAGGAGATACTGATTTTTATAAAGTCCCTTCTAGTTTAACTAGTAAGAAATATGCAAAGTCTTTAAATGCTTTTATTTCTGGAGACAAGGTAACACCTTCTGATGAGATCTCTCCTGGTGATCCCTACCCATATGAAAGTCCTGATACCACTCACTTTTCTGTAATGGATTCATTTGGCAATGCTGTTTCAAACACTTATACCTTAAATTTTTCTTATGGATCTGGGATGATGATTCCTGGAACGGGAATGTTAATTAATAATGAAATGGATGACTTCTCTTCTAAGCCTGGGACATTTAATGGTTATGGTCTACTAGGCTCTGAAGCTAATGCTATAGAAGGAAATAAAAGACCTTTATCTTCCATGACTCCAACAATTATTTTTAAGGATAATGAACCTTATATGGTTTTTGGCAGTCCAGGAGGAAGCAGGATTATTACAACGGTATTACAAGTCGCGCTCAATGTAATGGATCATGATATGAACATTGCACAAGCGGTGCATAGCCCTAGAATTCACCATCAATGGTTACCTGAAGTGTTAATGATAGAAAGTGGGTTTGGAGCAGATACAGAAAGACTGCTGAATGAAAAAGGATATAAGCTTTATCCTTCTACAACGATGGGAAGTGTTCAAGCTATTATGAAAGAAGGAAATTACTTCTATGGATCTGCAGATCCTAGAAGACCTAGTGCTGGTGTCGCCTCGCCGTAAAGTACTTGTAATGAAAAACTATTACTTTGTTGGCCTCTTGTTATTTTTATTTTTTGGTCATTCAATCCATGCCAGAACACAAACAACATTAGATTATCAGAGTAGAATTCATCCTGAGATAAGTTCTGACTTCATGGTTGTGACTCAGAATAAGCATGCAACTGAAGTTGGATATGAGATTTTAAAGCAAGGTGGAAATGCAGTAGATGCATCTGTGGCAGTTGGTTTTGCATTAGCGGTTACTCTTCCTCGCGCCGGTAATTTAGGTGGCGGAGGTTTCATGCTCATTTATGATAATGAAGAAGATAAGATTTCTTCAATAGATTATCGTTCAGCGGCACCCAAATCCTCAACGAGTGAAATGTTTCTAGAAGATAACAATGTTGTTAAGTTTGGTCATCTTGTAAATGCTGTTCCGGGTTCAGTTGCAGGTCTGCTTAAAGCTCATGAAGTCCATGGCAGTCTTCCTTTATCTATTCTATTAAAACCAGCAATAAGATTAGCCAAAAATGGATTTGAGGTCACTCATGATCTTAATTTTGTTCTTACTTGGGGCGCTGAATCTCTACTCAAGAATCAAGTCTCCAAAGAAAAATTTTATGACCAATCCGAAGAGGCTGTAAGTGTTAAAACCTTATTCAAACAACCCATCCTTGCCAAAACTTTGTTCATGATAAGTAAAAAAGGTAAGGAGGTTTTTTATGATGGTGAAATAGCAAATTGGATTTCTTCTGAATCACTATCTAATGGTGGGCTCATTACATTAGATGATATGGCCTCTTATGAAGCTAAGTCTAGGACGCCTATTGAGACTGACTATAGAGGCTATAGAATTGTATCAATGCCGCCAGCTGCAAGTGGAGGATTGGTTTTACTGCAGACGTTAAATATTTTAGAAAATTTTAATTTAAAAGAGTCTGGTCATAATTCAGCTGAAACTATTCATATTCTTTCCGAAGCTATGCAACGAGCTTTTGCTGATAGAGCTGAGTATCACGGAGATCCTGATTTTTACGATGTACCTGTAAAACAGATGCTAAATAAAGAATATGCTTCAGATCGTGCGGGCTCTATTCTCGATAGAAGAACTCCAGATGGAGAGATATTTAAAGGCGAGTTAAAGCAATACGATGAAAGTCCAGATACTACACATTTTTCAATTATAGATTCAAACGGCAATGCAGTTTCCAATACCTATACTCTGGGATCTTCTTTTGGTTCAGGCGTGACTATTGAGAAGGGTGGATTTCTCATGAATAATCAAATGAGGAATTTTTCTCACTTTTACGGACAAGAAGATGCTGAATACGGAACTAGTGAAGCAAATAGATTAGAACCAGGAAAAAGGATGATTAGCACTCAGACACCTACTTTTGTATTTAGACCTAATGGAGATTTAATGATGATTTTAGGATCTCCAGGTGGGGGCAAAATACCTAATGTTATTACACAAGTGATTAGTAATGTTATTGATCATAATATGAGTTTCTCTGAGGCCGTCATGGCACCAAGAATAAATCAGAGACTAGAAGGCAAGCTTCAATTGGAGTCTGGTTTTAGTCCTGATACTACTAAACTGCTTATAGAGAAGGGTCATGAACTTGAGACTTCTACAACAATGGGCAGTGTTCAGGCAATTTTCTTAGATCAAGAGTTAATCTTTGGTGTGGCAGATACTAGAAGACCAGGAGCTCTCGCTAGAGGTAATTAAAGAAGAAAGTAGGGCACAGAAATAATTGCTACAAAGGACACTACTATTATTCCTAGGACATTAATTAAGAATCCTGCTCTAGCCATTTGGGGCACTCTTATTAAACCGGAACCAAACACAATTGCATTCGGTGGGGTAGCAACTGGCAACATAAAGGCACAACTTGCTGCTAAAGCTACTGCGGCAGTTACTAGGAGCGGATCAAAATTTGATTGAATAGCTATAGCTGCAACTACAGGAAGGAAAGTTGCTGTTGTAGCCATGTTGGATGTAAGTTCTGTTAAGAAAATTATCATCGTCACTACTAATATTATAATGAATGCGAGACTGATCCCTTGTGGAATAAGGTTACCTATCCATACAGCCAGACCAGTCGCTTGTACTGCATTTGCAAGACTTAGACCTCCTCCGAAAAGAACAAGCAGTCCCCAAGGCACATTTTCTTGTGCATCTTGCCATTCTAGAAGTGCACCTTTTTTTTCTTCATTTCCACTTGGTAGCAAAAAGAGAAATAGAGCAGATATCATCGCAATGCCAGCATCAGACAAACCACTTAGAATAGAATAGTTGTCTAGAACCGTTCTAAACATCCAAGCCAAAGCGGTTAAAAGAAATAAGATTAAAACTTTGAGTTCTGGACCTCTTAATTCTCCAAGCTCATCTTTCATAGAAGAGAGTAATTGTCTTGTTTCTGATGAGGTTTCAAAATTAACCTTAAAAATTATTTTAGTTAAGATTAACCAGCTGCACGGAAGCATTACTGCACTTAAGGGGACTCCAACTTTCATCCAATCTACGAAACTGATGTCTAGGTCATAATTATCAGCCATGAATGCTGCCAACATTCCGTTTGGCCCTGTGCCTATTAAAGTAGACATTCCGCCAATGGTCGCCCCATAAGCAATTCCAAGAAGTAAGGCTAATTGAAATGATTCTATTTCTTTATCTGACAAATGATTTACTGTAGTTTTAACAACTGTCACTACAGCCAAGCCAATAGGTAAGAGCATAATAGTGGTGGCTGTATTCATGACCCACATGCTTATGACTGCAGCCGTTAACATAAAACCAAAGATTAAGGATGCACCATTAGATCCTGCATTTTCTAATACAAAGAGTGCTATTCTTTTATGCAGACCCCATTTTTGGATTGCTGTAGCTATTAAAAAACCACCAAAGAAAAGATAAATAGTTTTATTTGCATAAGGATCAGCTGCACTTTGAATGTCAACAATACCAAGCATTGGAAAGAGAGCTAAAGGAACTAAGGCAGTTACCGCAACTGGAACAGCTTCAGTTGCCCACCAAGCACCCATAAGAAGGAATAGAGCCGCTGTGGCCTGTGCTTCAGCAGATAAACCTTCCGGGGTAGGAGAGGCTATAACAAAAAACGCCAGGAAAATGCCCAGGAAAAAACCTAAATTTTCTTTAAAAAAAATCAATTTTTTTTCATAAAATTTCAAACATTACTTAATAAATTTAGAAGCTTACTCTTAAATCTATGTAGTAGTTTCGTCCATAATCTCTGTGAGCATCCGAATAATAACCATAGGTTTTATCTGCAAGGGGAGCCCTTTCATCCTCAAGATTTTTTATTCCGACTCTCGCCCTAGATTTAAGCCCATTAAGATCAAAATTATAACCAGCAGTAACATTAACAGTTTTCATAGAAGGTATTTTCCAATATTCACCATTTCTCAACCCAGGCCTGGTGTCAAAGAATTCTCCTATTCTTAATTGGGACAAGCTGACATAGTATTCGTTATATCTCCAAATAATACTCATATTAGATTTGCGATCATAATTTCCATCGAGTCCAAGTTGACTTGAGAATCCAGTTATTGCGCCTGAAGGAATTCCTGAAAGCTCTCCTGAAGATTGTGCTGCAATTATTTCTGCAGCAGAACCACCGGCTGTTTGTTCGAGTTTTGTTAATTTGGAGTGATTGTAACGGAAACTTAGATCTCCGTACTTCGTATCAGAAGTGTAATATAAGCCAATATCTTTACCTTCAATTTTCCTCGTGTCTAAATTCACATATATGTCTTCAATTCTTCGTATTTGCCCCACATTGCATAAACCTCTAGCCTCAAAATAGGATGCAGTTGATGGATCAGGATCAAACCTAACAACATTAGGATTGCCGACATTACAATCTGAAGTTCCAGCTCTAAGTCTTAGTAGTAAGTCTAGGATTGTATGATTTTCCTCTCCAAGCAGACCGATAGTATTTTCTTTTTCTATGGACCATTCATCATAAGTAACAATTAGTCCATCTAAGGGCTCAAGCACTAAACCTAGGTTCCAATTATCACCTTCCTCTGCAACCAGCTTGTCACTACCTGAGGCAATTCTTTGCGTAGACTTGTAAACATCAAATAATATGTTTGCATCTTCGCCTGTTCCTTCAGTAACATCTGTATCACCATCCCCTGTAATGTATGCTCCAACCCAATCTGTTCTTCCATTATTTCTTGCAACTTGCGACTCATTTACCGTTATTAAGTTAGGCCCTCTAAAGCTTTGAGAAAATGAGCCCCTTAGAAGCGCATAGTCTGTTATTTGCCAACCTGCAGCAAATTTACCCACCGTTGTAGTACCGACGTCTGAGAAGTCTTCATGTCTTATCGCCAATTGAGTGTTTATTTTAGAAGTTATAGGTAGTTGGAATTCAGCAAAAAGTGACATTACATCTCTTTTGCCATAAGAGTCTGGAGTTGGACTTGAGTTGACTACATCTGAGACATAAGGAAATGTTACATCCAGACTACTGTCTCTAGCTCCTCTAGTAGTGTAACCATTAGTTGTATATGTAATTGTTCCATCAAGTCGATTATCTCGGTCATCAGTGAAGCTTTCTTCTCTATACTCAAGTCCTATGACCATACCTACTGGACCAGAAGGTAATGAAAAAATATCTGTATTAGATATCTTAAAGTCGAACATATCTAATGTTGTTTCATTTTTTCTATGAACTCCTTCAGTAATTAATGCTCTTTCATGATTGCTATTAACACCACCAGAAAAAGGGTTCATTGCAGCAGATGTAGTATCCGCAAGTGCTTCATCTAACAAAGTCATAGAGTGCCTTCCAAAAGTTACATCATGAGCATTAGCTTCAGATATTATTACAGCACCTTCCCAATCCCAATCATCTAATCTGCCTCTGATTCCAGCTAGAAATCTGTAAGTATCTCTTTCATTTATATTCTGCCGAGTATTAGGAAATCTGTGGTACCTTTTTGCGAGAGGTGTATTTTCAGCCTCTATTGAATTTGGAACATAGTAATTTGTTACTGGGATAACCATTGGTTGAGTTGCGCTGTATCCGGCAGATCCTCCCAGTGTTGCTTCTGGATACAAGGTTCGACTTGTCTCAGAATCATAATAACCGAATTCAAAGAAAGCCTCATTTCCGTTTGTCATTTCATGATTCAAGAAAACAAACATATTTATTCTGTCCAATTGAGCTCTTACATCTCTATATTCATTTAAATTAGTTCTTACTCCAGAAGAAGCACTCCTGTCAACTAGACAGCCATTCGTAGTATCTGTAATGTCTATTGCAGAGCTGGCTTCGCATCTTGAATTAGTAATTGGATAATTTACGAACTGGTTATTTCCCTGAAACCAAGTCCCAAAAACTGAGTAAACACTTGAATTTCTAAATCTGCTGTACCACGGGTTAGAATCTGGAAGTCTATGCCTTAGATCTGAATTGGCCCATCGAGGATCTTCTTTTGCTTTAACATTATCTCTATCCGTTAAATCTGCAAATATTCCTATATTAGATTTTCCTTCATTAAAATCAGTACCGAATTTTAAATTTAGTTGAAAGTCTTGTGCATCGATAGTTTCATAACCCGATCCTTTGAATCTGACTGTGAGCCCTTCAAAATCATTTTGCAATACAGTATTTACAACTCCCGCAACTGCATCTGCTCCATAGATAGCAGAAGCCCCGTCTTTGAGAATTTCAGTTCTTTCTACCCCATAAACTGGAATCGTGTTCGAATTAACTGTTGAAACTGGAACAAAACTTCCTCCTACTGCTTCTGTTTGATAGCCAGGAGACATTATTACTCTTCTTCCATTCAAGAGAACAAGTGTGTCACCGACTCCTACAGACCTTAAATTGAACGCTCCTACATCTCCTCTAGAGGCATTAACACCTCCATTCCATTCTTGTTCATTAAATTGATTCATTCCGTTTTCTGCAATTGTATCCAGAAGTTCATCACCGGAATCAATACCAAAAGCCTCCAATTGCTCATTCGAGAGCATTGAAACAGGTAGGGCGCCAGTAATTTTGGCACCTTTTATTTGAGATCCTGTCACAATAATTTCTTCAACTTCTTCAGCTGAAATTAAATTGTGAGAAGACAGGGATAATAAGGTTATAAATAAAGTTATCTTTTTCATAAGATGCCCTAAAGTACGATTAAAAAAATGCAGGATAAAGAAAGTTTTCTCTTTTGTCATTAAAAGAAGTATCCGCTAAAATTATAGCTACAGCATGAAAAAAAAATATATTTTATCTATGGATGGAGGTGGCGTAAGGACTATCGCTTCCATTACTTTTTTAAAGAAATTAGAGCAAGAGCTGGGTGTAAAAATTTATGATAAATTCGATTACTTTATAGGAACGTCGGCTG
>JADHSF010000035.1 GCA_016777005.1 SAR86 cluster bacterium
ATAGCTGAGAAAGAAGGTGCTGACGCAATTGCTCATGGCGCTACAGGAAAGGGCAATGATCAAATAAGATTTGAAATTGGTTCTTACTCCTTGAATCCAGATATACAAGTCATAGCACCATGGAGAACATGGGAATACTCTTCACGAGCAGATTTAGTCGATTATTGTAAGCTTCATCAGATAGAAATAGATGCCAGTCCAGATGAACCATTATATTCAACTGATGAGAACTTACTTCATACTTCTTACGAAGGAGAAGTGCTTGAAGATCCATCTATTGAAGCTCCTGCGGTAATTTGGCAAAGAACTGTGGCACCTATAGATGCACCTGATACGGCGCAGATTATTTCAATAGATTTTAAGCAAGGAGAACCAACTTCTATAGATGGCATTGACTATAACCCTTCAGATTTACTTGCCCAACTTAATAGTCTGGCTGGTAAACATGGAATCGGTAGACTTGATCTAGTCGAAAATAGATTTACTGGAATGAAGTCTAGAGGGTGTTATGAAACTCCTGGTGGAACTATCCTGTTAAAAGCTCATAGAGCAATTGAATCTATAACATTGGATAGTCAAGCCGGTCATCTTAAAGACGACCTTATGCCCAAATATGCTCAACTAATTTACGATGGTTTTTGGTGGAGTCCTGAAAGAGAAGCTCTTCAGGCGTTAATCGATAAGACTCAGGAGTTTGTAACTGGTTCTGTTAAATTATCTCTATATAAAGGGAATGTAGCCGTACTTGGAAGGTCGTCTGACTTCAGTCTATATGACTCAAAGATAGTTACCTTTGAAGACGATGAAAATGCCTACAATCAAGCAGATGCTACTGGTTTTATTAAAATCAATTCTTTGAGGCTAAAACAAATTGCAAAGAGGAAGCGAAGAACTAATCAGTAACACCTAATTTTTTTTGTAGTTTCGTATTCGAAGTCGTATAGCCAAAAGGAACTCTTTCGCCAGGGTTACTTCTCCTAAAAGCTTCCTGCACAGCCAATGTGGTTTCATGAAAACCACATAAAATCAAATCAAGCTTACCTGGATAATCATTTATATCCCCCACTGCAAAAAGACCTTTAGTAGAAGTCTCAAATTTTTCTGTATCAACAGAGATTTTTTTATTACGCATATCAATACCCCATTCAGCTATAGGTCCTAATTTCTTGTTCAAACCAAATAAAAAAAGAATTTCATCACATTGAATTTCTTCTGTTTCTTTCGTATCAAAATTTTTGACTATTGCACCTTCAATATTTTCGATTCCCAACAGATTTTCAATTACGTATGGAGTTTTAAGTTCCACTTCACCAGTTTTTACTAATTCCCTCATCTGGGTTTCGGTATTAGGAGCACCTCTAAATTCATCTCTTCTATGAACAAGCTTTATGGATTTAGCTATAGCCGCAAGTTCAACAGTCCAGTCAAGTGCACTATCTCCACCTCCAAAAATTAAAAGGTCTTTATCTCTATATTTCTCTTTAGATTTCACAGAATATGAGATTCCTTTATTCAAAAATCTATCAGGATCTTCAATACTTGGAGGTCTCCTAGGTTCGAAGGACCCAGCGCCTGCTGCTATGAATACACTTTTAGAGATAAATTCATTACCATCCGAGGTAGTTACTTTCCAGGACGAAATCTCTTCATTCTTTTGTTCTTCTAGAGCCTCAACTCTTTCATTAAGAAAAACTTCGTAATTAAAAGGTTCTATTTGTTTGAGTAGGGCATCAACATGTTCCTGAGCAGTTTGATTAGGTACACCTGGAATGTCATAAATTGGTTTTTCTGGATACAGCTCACTGCACTGACCACCTATTTTGTCTAAGTTATCTATCAGCACACATTCAAGTCCCAAAAGACCTGCTTCAAAAACTGTAAAAAGTCCTACAGGTCCGGCTCCTATGATTAAAATATCTACTTCTTTTTTCATTATCTGACTTGCATCCCAGGTATGGCACCTTCGTCAGGAGATAATATAAATATACCTAAGTCATCATCACCAGCAGCAAGAATCATTCCCTCTGAAGTTCCAAACCTCATTTTTCTATGTTTTAGATTATTCACACATACGACCAATTTATTGACCAAGGATTCAGCTTCATAAGCTTTTTTCATGCCCGCGAAAACGGTTTTCTTCCCTATAGTCCCTAGATCTAATTCTAGCTTCAGTAATTTGTCAGCATCTTCCACTGATTCAGCAGTTACAACTCTGGCAACTCGAAGGTCAAGTTTCATAAAATCTTCTATATTAATTTCGTCCATGTTAATTTTCCAAAAGTTTGTTTATTTGAGAATCATCTATTCTTGTTATTATCGCTTTAAAATCTTCGACATTACAATCCAGTAAAGGGCTATCAATATCTTGCCAAGATAGTTCTTCGTCATTTAAGAATTCTAATGCATTTTTTGTAAAGCCAGGAATAATCGGCATTAACATTATAGTCAGTACTCTGAATAAATTAACGGATGTTGTGCATATTGACTGAACCAAATCTTCATTTCCATTTTCTTTAATTAAAATCCAAGGTTGCTTAGAATCTACATATTGATTTGCTTTATCTGCTAACGACATGATTTCCCTTGATGCTTTACTGAATTCAAGTCTTTCATAGAGGTTAGCGATGTCTTTGGCAGCTTCTTTAAATTCTTCATATAATTCTGGAGTATCTAAGTGACTTGAAAGCCTCCCATCGAAATTTTTATTTATGAATTTTGCTGATCTGCTAGCAATATTTGCATATTTATTCACTAAGTCCGAGTTATTTTTTTGTTTGAAGTCTTCTAAGTTTAAGTCAATATCATCGACGCCTGTACCTAATTTTGAAGCAAAGAAATATCTAAGATAATCAGGGTCTAAGTTCTTGATATAATCTTCTGCCGATATAAAGTTTCCCCTTGATTTGGACATTTTTTCTCCATTTAAAGTAAGAAAACCATGAACGAATACACCATCTGGTGTTTTTAAATTTGCGTTAGCCAACATGACTGGAAAAAATAAAGTATGGAAATACATAATATCCTTGCCAATAAAATGAAAAACTTCAGATGTTGAGTCTGGCTTCCAATAGTCCTCAAATAAAGATTCTTGATTAGTCTGCTTTAAGTAATTTAGATGGCTTGCCAAGTAGCCAATAGGTGCATCTAGCCAAACATAAAAGTATTTATCTTCGTAACCAGGGATTTTAAATCCAAAGTAAGGGGCATCTCTGCTGATATCCCAATCCTTTAGTTCCCCATCGAGCCATTCATTGAGTTTATTTCTGACGGGTTCTTGAATATTTGAACGGTCCAACCAATCAATTATTTGATCTTTCAGATCACTTAATTTAAAAAACATGTGCTCTGATTCTTTAATAATTGGTTCGGTGCCCGTCAAAACCGATATTGGGTTTTGTAAATCTATAGCACTGTAGGTCGCACTGCACTTTTCACAGTTATCTCCGTATTGGTCTATTGCTCCGCATTCTGGACATTGTCCTTTTACATACCTATCTGACAAAAACATTTCTCTCGATGTATCAAATAGTTGGTTGATTAATTTTTTTTCTATCAAGCCTTTCGAATCAATAGAATTGTAGATACTTTCTGATAATTCTCGATTTTCTTCGCTATGGGTTGTATGGAAATTATCGTGAGAAATTCTGTACTCTTTAAATGTTTTTTTATGGTCCTCAAAAACTTGACCAATTAATTCTTCAGGCGTAATTTTTAATTCTTCAGCTTTTAGCATGATGGGTGTGCCGTGTGCATCATCCGCACAAACATATACGCAGTCGTTTCCGGTTAGTTTCTGAAATCTGACCCAAATATCTGTCTGAGTATGTTCAAGTATATGCCCCAAATGCAATGGTGCATTTGCATATGGCAAAGCGCTTGTAACTAAAATTGATCTTTTTTCAGAATATTGAGTCATTCTAGAGTTAAAATAAGGTTTTGAAATTTAATTATAACCTACTTATATTACTTTCTCTTTTATGAAGACATGCCTCAGCCTGATAATAAATTAAGAATTCCTGAGACTCTTAGGAACGTAAAGAGCATTATTGGAATATTTTCAGCTAAGGGTGGTGTGGGGAAGTCTGCTATTTCTTTACAACTAGCATTGGCCTTAAAAGATAAAGGGTTGAAGATTGGTCTAGTAGATGCTGATATCTATGGCCCGTCACAACCGGTTATGTTGAATTCTTCTCCTGGTGAACTGAAACTTACAAAAAATGAGATTATTGAACCTCTAACCAAAGAAGGGATTAAGTTTATCTCTATGGGCTTAATTTCTGGTGAAAAGATGCCGGTAATTTGGCGTGGCCCCATGGTTAGTGGAGCCGTTATGCAATTACTGTCTCAGACCGAATGGGGGGAATTGGATTATTTGATAGTAGACACACCTCCAGGAACAGGAGATGTTCAATTGACACTTCTGCAAAGAATACCTTTAACTTCAGCAGTTGTTGTGACAACACCACAAAAAGTTTCTGTATCTGACTGCAAAAAGGGTATTGAGATGATCAATAAACTAGATGTACCAATCTCGGGCTTGATAGAAAATATGAGCTGGTTTCAACCTGACAGTATGGAAAAAAAATATTATTTATTTGGAAAAGATGGCGGAAAAGAGCTGGCTAAAGAGTATTCTTTGGAATTATTAGCTCAATTACCATTAGTTGAACTGGATGAAGATTCAGATTTACAAAATCATGAACTTTTAAAAAAAGAATTTGATAAAATATCAACTAAGCTGATGGACTCAGTAAAAAATCTTAAGGACAAGAGATCTGGAGGAATACCTCAGATAAATATAACAAAATGAACATTTCAAAACTTTCTACACTGTTCTTAATAATATTTTCAACAACAATTCTTAGTACTGAAATAGATCCATTTCAAGAAATTAACAAAAAAACTCATAATTTCAATATTGTGCTTGATGAGCATCTTGCAACTCCAGTTGCCAGAATATATAAAAAAGTTACACCTGACCTTGTAGAAAAAAGCATTACTAATTTTACCCATAACATTGAAGATTTAAGTATTGCAATCAATAACATTCTTCAAGGCAAGATCAATAATGGTGTTTCAGATTTACTAAGATTTACTATTAATTCAAGTTTAGGTGTATTGGGATTTTTTGATGTAGCTTCTAATTTAGGTTTTGAGAAACATGACGAAGACTTCGGCCAAACATTAGCTACTTGGGGTATGGGTGCAGGCCCTTATATTGTCTTACCTGGTTTAGGTCCAAGTAATTTAAGGGATACATTGTCGATGATACCAGATGCCTTCTTGACGCCTCTTTATGTAATAGATCATGACAGAACTAGCTACTCTCTCACGGCTATAGATATAGTCGAAACTAGAGCCCGTTATCTCGGTCTTGAAAGTGTTGTTATAGGTGATGATTATCTTTTCTATCGCGATGCTTACCTTCAAAGCAGAGAATTTGACATACTTGATGGGGAGATTAGCGAGGAATTCGATGAATTCGACGACTTTGACTAATCACTTCTCATTTCTAATTTAATATTTATGTAGTCACTGTGACTGACATGGATTAAATCTGATATTTTTCTCAACAGATGCTCTTCATACTTATCTAGATTTCCATCTGCATATGCAACTTTCCATAAATTTCTAATTAAATTTAATTTATCTTCATAATTAAATTCATCATTAACAATTCTTGTATAGCCATAAAGTGAAGTACTTTCTTCTACTGATCTATCCGCATCTTGAATAATTTCTTCTATTTCCTCTTCCTTTAGACCATAAGTTTTAACTAAAGTTTCCCTTAGAGAATCTTTTTCAGTATCATCAAAATCTTTATCAGCAAAAGCAATTTCAACCAATAAAGCTGCGCATGCATTGTCCAGCAATGAAGAATCTAGCTCCTCATTTTGCTCTTCTTTTTTCGAAAGATTGGAAATTAAGTTTTTTATTTTATCAATCATAATGTTGTTTCTTTTAAGAAAAATTTAAAATTATCTACAGGATTAACAGCATTGTTTAAAGACACAAGATATTTTCTTATGTCTTTTGCTCCATGAAAACCTCTAAATAAACCCATTATATGTCTAGTGACATGGGTTATTTTAGTTCCTTTATTAACTTCAGACCGTATATAAGGAAGAAGTTTAATAAGAATCTCTGTTCTAGATAGGCTATTATCAGTTTCTTTATATATTTCTTTATCTATCGAGTTGAGCATTAGTGGATTATCGTATGCCTCTCTTCCAACCATCACTCCATCAACATGATTTAGATGTTCAAGTGATTCTTCTATAGTTTTAATGCCACCATTGATAACAATATTTAAATGATGAAATTTGTCTTTAAGTTTATAAACTCGCTCATAATTAAGAGGTGGTATTTCTCTATTGTCTCTGGGGCTTAAACCTTTGAGCCAAGCTTTTCTGGCATGGATTATGAACGTATTGCATCCTTCAGAACTCACTTCTTCTATAAATCTATCCAGTTGAGCATCTTGATCCATGTCATCAACTCCTATTCTGCATTTAACCGTGACAGGTATGCTAACTGAATTTTTCATATAGCTTACGCACTTAGCAACCAATTTTGGTTCTTTCATCAATATTGCCCCAAACCTTCCTTTTTGAACTTTACTAGAAGGGCAGCCGACGTTTAGATTAATTTCTTTGTAGCCATATTCCTCAGATATTACAGATGCTTCTGCAAGTGATTTAGGGTCAGATCCTCCTAGCTGTATAGCCAAAGGATGCTCATCATGACTGTACGAAAGTAATTTATTTGTATTACCTTTGATTATTGCATTTGAATGCAACATTTCTGTGTACAGCAGACTTTTACTTGTAAGCAATCTATGAAAATATCTACAATGACGATCCGTTCGATCCATCATTGGAGCTATAGAAAACCTATGAGACATTAGGAGTGAAGCGGTATAGCGTAATAATCAAAAAACATATACATGATCACTGTACAAATGCATAGAGTCAGGATCATGACTGGTAAACCTTTCTTTGCCCATTTTAGGGGAGTAATCGCCATATCAGGATTGCCTGTGGTCTTTGCTAGCTTCTCAGAAACAGTAACAATATAAACATTTGCCGTGGAGCCTATATGAGTACCATTGCCACCCATTCCCACTCCTATTGCAAGACACCAGCATAAAGCTGCTATATTTACTCCCACTGTCTCTAGTGAAGCAATGATGGGTATCATGGCGGCAGTAAAGGGAATATTATCGATAGCAGCAGACATGATTGCTGCAACCCACATTAATGCTATACAGGTAATCATGAAATTTTCTTGTATAACTTCTCCGCTCACAGGATCGATTAAAAATGGAACGATAAATTGACCTAGATATTCAAGAAATTTGCTGCCCTCAACTCCACCAACCAACATAAAGAGAGCTACAAAGAACATTAGAAGTGGTATTTCATGAGTCATATTCTTCATTACATCTTCAAATTCTATTTCTTTAGCTAGAATTGTAAGCAGGATTAATCCTGTGCCGGCAACCATCCAAGGTTCCCAATGTATTACATTATGAATGACAAATAGGATTACCATCAGTCCAAGAATAGCGAGTGATTTATTCCATAAAGTTTTATCTTTATAAGGAATAGTCTCTTCAAAAGTTCCTTCAGGTACTATTGCCAATTCTTCCTTAAACAAATATCTCATGAAGAATAAAGTCGCTATCCATGCTACAAAAACTATTGGAAACATCTTGTAAGCAAATGGCATAAAAGCGATATCAAAGGCCGAGCCAATCATTAAATTGGGTGGATCACCTACTAGAGTTGCGACACCTCCAGTATCAGATAGCAATGCTGCTGCCATCAAATAAGGAATGGCACTAACTTTCATCTTTTGACAAATTAAAACAATTAAAGGGCCAAATATAACAACTGTTGTTACGTTATCTAATAAAAGAGATATCACCGTTACAGCTGTACCAAGCAAGGCTAGAAGATAGAATTGTCTTCCCTTAGCAATTTTTCCAATATTGGAGGCAAGAACTTCAAAACCGCCTGTATTAATCATAATGGCCACTACCGCCATCATAGCTCCTAACAAGAATACAACATTCCAATCCACTGCTTCGAAAGCAGCTTCTGGTGAGTAGAAGCCATACCCCTGACCGACTACAAGCATCAATGCAGCACCGGCCATAGCAACTTTAACTCTATGAAAGCCATGCAAAGTTTCAGTAAAAATAAGAATAAAACTAGCCGCTAATATTATTCCCGAAACTAACATTCCTTGATCCATCACAATTGTTTCCATAATTCCCTCGTGTTTGTTAAATCTATTTTAAACTATTGTTTAAT
>JADHSF010000036.1 GCA_016777005.1 SAR86 cluster bacterium
ATGCTCTTAAACACCTAATAGGTAAGTCAGGAATATTTGTTGGGGAGAGTGCTGTTCAGCTTCATGGTGGAATGGGAGTAACTGAAGAGCTCAGAATAGGTCACTTTTTTAAAAGATTATTAGTTATAGATTCTCAGTTTGGAAATGCCGATTTCCATCTTGATAAATTTACAAGCCTATAATCGTGCAAACCTCATTTTCAAATAAAAATAAACTCAATAAAGCTTTAATTATTTCTCTTATTCTTTCTTTTGGTGGATGTGCCAACTCGTCACTTCAACCAGACACTTATGATCGAGATTCAGTTCAAAAAATTTCTAATGTATTGTATGGAGAAGTAGTTTCTTTAAAGAATGTTGAAATTGAAGGAGGCGCTACTTCTGGCAGTATTGTTGGCGGTTTAGTAGGTGCAGCAACGGGTAGCAATATAAGTGATTCAAAACCTGAATCAGAAATTGGCGCAGTTTTAGGCGGAGCTATAGGTGCAACAATAGGTGGAAATTTATCTAAAAACTTTCAGTCCAGAGATGGGATACAACTTACTTTAAATATGGATGATGGTCGGACCATCTCTGTAGTGCAAGAAGTTGGGGGTTATAAATTTTCTGTCGGTGATTTGGTAGAGGTAGTCACTACTAAAGGCAAGACTAGAGTTTCTCCTTCAGGAATTAAATAAAAAACTTTATTAGTAAAAGCGGCCCTCATAGAACCGCTTTATCTTTTTTATCAGTTATCTTGTGAGAGAAAACCCAAGCTGGTTTTGAACTAATATCTCTTCTGAAAGATCTCCTCTGGCTAGGACCTGACCTTCCTCATTGAATTGAAACCTAGTCACAACATTTTGCTCAAACTCCAGATCAAAAGTTGTGTTTAGACTCTTATGCCAATGCCAGACATACACTAAATTCTCATCTTTATTGGAAGCAACTTCATTTATTCTATACTCAATAGTTGTCCAGTTATCTTCATCGGCTTCAGTTAAATTCTCTAAGACTTGAGCCTTTGTGTTAGAAGAGTTGACAATTCCTCTGGTAACAGAAATATTCTTTCTTTTACCATCTCTCAAAATTACTGCATTTACTGCTTTACCTGGTAGACCAGAAAATGCCAGCTTCCCATCATCTATATTTTTTTTGTTTACTTCCACTCCTTCAACTGAAACAAATTCATCTCCAGACATTAATATGCCTTCTGCTGGGCTATTGGCTATCACTCTTTGAATTATCATTCTTCCTTCATCAAGGTCAGGGTTCCAATTAAAACCAAATCCAACAAATCTTCCGGGATAATTAAGCCCCTCTTCCGCCATATTTTCTTTTATTGTAGCTATCATTTCTTGCTTGCCAGTATAGGAAGCCTGAATCCAGTTTTGAGCTGTCATTTCATTTGAATGAGAAGAGCCTGATTCATGATGACCAGCGAATAAACTATTCATTGCTAGTGATAAGAATGTAATAGTAATTATAGAACGAGTAGATTTCATATTTAATCTCCTTTTGTTTATGAAAAAATAATATAACCTATTAACTTTAAAGATAATACTAAGTAAAAGTTTTGTTTTTAATAAGACAATGCAAAAAATAAGTTTGACTGACTACATATGATAATACGATTACTCTTTTCCTCATTAATTACTCTGGTGTTGATATCATGCCAATCAACAGACAAAACTGAGATAGATTTATATTTAGAAAAAGCAAACACGTACAAGGCGGAAATAACTCGAGATACTTGGGGTGTTCCACATGTTTATGGAAAAACAGATGCTGATGCAGCATTCGGCCTTGCTTATGCTCATGCTGAAGATGACTTTTTAAATACGGCAGAGAATATGTACCTCTATAGAGCCCAAATGGGATTAAAGGAAGGCGCTAGTGGAGCTGTTCAGGATTACTTAATAAAGGTACTAAAAATAAGAGAAAGAATTAAAGAAAATTATAATACTGAAGTAAATGAAGACGTAAAAAAAGTTATAGAAGCCTATGCAACAGGAATAAATTATTGGATGATTAAAAATCCCGATAATAAATATAACCACTTTTTTCCTTTAACAGCAGAAGATATTGTTGCAGGATTCTCCATACAAAATCTCTTTTTTTCAGGCGTAGTAAGTTCTATAGAGAAACTTCAAAGAGAAGAGAATATAAAAGAAGAATATACCAAGCTATATAAAAATGAACAGTTTGTAACTGGCTCAAATGTTTTGGCCGTAAATTCCAACAAAACCTCGGATGGATCAACAAGAATAATAATTAATTCTCATCAGCCTCTAGATGGGCCTCTTGCTTGGTACGAAGCACATATTAGAAGTGATGAAGGATGGAATATGATGGGAGGTCTCTTCCCTGGATCTCCATTTATTTTCGTCGGGTTCAATGAAAATATTTCCTGGGGATTTACCGTAAATAAACCTGATCTATCAGATAGCTACCTACTTGAAATTAATCCAGAGAATGATGATCAATATATGCTAGACGGATCTTGGAAAGATTTTGATAAAGAAACAATTGAACTGCCAATAAAAATATTTGGACCCATTAAATGGACTGTAAAAGAAGAGGCTAAATTCTCTGTCCACGGTCCGGTTTTAGAAGCAGGAGGTAAACAATATGCTCTTAAATTTTCAGGCATGGAAGATATTAAGCAGGTAAATCAGTGGTTTGCTATGAATAAATCAAATTCACTTGAAGAATGGAAAGAAGCAATGAAGATGAGATCTATAATTTCATTTAATGGAGTTTATGCGGATAAAGAAGATAATATATTTTTTCTCCACAACTCTTCCTCTCCTCTTCGTATGGAGGGGATTGATTGGAGCAATATAGTTGATGGTACTCGATCTGATTTAATATGGAATAAGTATGTTGATTTTGAAGATATTCCTCAGATCACCAATCCTTCTTCAGGATGGATTGCTAGTACTAATCAAGATCCGTTCAAGGTTACCGCTCCAGAAGATAACCTAAAATCAAAAAGTTACTCTCCTACCCTTGGACTGCAAACAAGAATGACAAATCGGGCCTATAGATCTATAGAGTTATTTGATGAATATGAGAAGGTAAATGAAGAGATATTTGACTTAATTAAGTTTGATAATAAATATTCGAAGCAATCTAGATCTTATAATTATATTTCAGAGCTATTTGAACAAGATTTTGAGTCTGAGGATTTAAATGAGGCAAGAGACATTATTAAAAACTGGGACTTGGCGACTAATCTTGAAAATACCTCAGCCGCATTAGGCGTATGTGTACTATCTAATGAATGGATCTCCGAACAAGGTCAAAGAATTCCACAAGAGCCTGAAATTTCTTTTAAGGAATGTGTTAAAGAGCTTTCAACCACATATGGAAAGGTAAATCCATTATGGGCAGAAAGGAATTTTATTGTGAGAGGTGATAAGAAAATATCAGTCCAAGGAGGACCGGATGTTCTTAGGGCTATATATGGAAGAAATGACAACTCAGGAGACTTAAGTGCAGCTGGAGGAGACGGGCTTTACATCCATGTGAGCTGGGATAAAAATGGTGTACAAAGCTCTAAAAGTATTCATCAATATGGAAGTGCTACACAAGATTCCGATTCAAAGCACTACAGCGATCAGATGGACCTATATGTTGGAGAAAAATATAAACCAACTTTCTTTGATCAAAAAGATTTAGCAAATAATACTGCCCAGTCGTATTATGTTCCTTAGTGGTTATAATTTTGTGGTGAATTATGAAAGATAAGTTCAATAAATTTCTAAATAAAGGTGTCAACAGAGGTCTCAGTTGGACCACGGTAGCAAGTGAAAAGCTACTTTTAGCCTTGATTGGGATATCAACTTGTATCGCTTCTGCTAACTATCTTTATGAAATGCTTATAAATCAAAGAATAGAGTTAGCCGACTTATTTATGTTGTTTATTTATGCAGAAATATTAGCCATGGTGGGCGCTTTTTATAGCACAAACCGTATTCCAGTAACATTACCTATCATAGTTGCAATCACAGCTTTATGCCGTTTAATTATCATGCAATCAAAAGAGATGGATGGAATGATGGTAATGTGGGAATCCTTAGCAATCTTAATTTTATCTGGAGCGGCGTATCTTATGAGTATGAAAGATAAAATGAGCTTAGAAAAGCTAAAAGAAAATATAGATAAGGAATAGGTCAAAGATAATTTTTAAAACGTTCTCTTCTCCATTGCTGAATAATCTCATTTGATTCCCCTTTTCCATACCATATCTTGTCTGACTCATTATTTATCTGATGGACTTTAAGTTCTTGTAAGCCTGAAGGAGAATTATCATCAAAGAACTCTTGCATGAACTTATAGAAAAAATTTTGGTCTCTGAGCTCTTGCAAATAAATAGACTTTCTCCTTATCTCCTGAAGTTCTGTAAAGTGATAAATATAAAGAAAAGAGTCTTCAGCATGAATCATATCAGTGAAAATATTACTTTTTAAGTCTATCCATTGTTTAAATTGATCTCTAACCTCAGACATTTCAAGATGCTCCAAGGACTCTCCCTTTTCTTTAAGGAAAGTTACTCTAAAGTTCTCGTATGTCTTTTCTATTTCTTCTTTAATATTCATACAAAAATAATCTTTAAGATTGATTGATCTTTAGATAAGTTTTATTACCAACTAAAAGTGATGATGCTGTTTAGATAACAAATTGTTACGAGGAAAGTAAGTGATGTTCTTAATGACCTATAACCTCTATCTCGCATTTGATCAGATACTCTTAGCTCAAATAAATAAAAACCTACGAAGCTTACCGAACCTAAACAGAGACTATAAAAAAGAAACATATTAGAAATCGAGATTATGAAAAATCCTATTAAAGAAAAGAAAATACCTATTATCAAAGAGAGTTTATGGTTATGAGCATTCTCCCAGCCCCATGTCATACCTCCTAGAAATGAAAGTATCACAGCTCCGTAAAAAGACAGCAGGAGAGTAAAGACATACCCCTCAGGGAAAGGGCTAAGTAAAGGTAAAAAAGAAAATGCCATAAAAGGTATCAACCCTAAATATCCTAATATTTTTTTTGTTTTTAGATTCATGCGATTCTTTTTTAATTGTGAAGTATAAAATCTTTAATTTAGCTCATAAAGATTAACTTAGTAGCCAATTTATAATATCTTTGAAAGCCTTCTTATCCTGCATCAAGAAAAGATGCCCTCCTTCATAAAATTCTAATTTACTTTCTATAATTTTAAGATGCATAGATTCCATATTTTCTACAGGAGCTATGCCATCATATTTTCCGCCTAATAAGAATACCGGTACATCAATGCTGGATAGGCTTTCGTAAGTATTATGTCCTTTTCTGGCAATAAGCTGTTTAAGCAGGTTTTTAGAATCTGGTTTATAAGCTAATCTTGTTTTGGCATTATTTTTAAGATCATTCCATGCGTTTATATTGTCTTTAATCCACCTATCCGTAATTCTCAAATCATTTATCTTTATACTTCGCTCTAGTTTTTCATCTTCACTAAGGGCCTCCAATTCGTCTAAAGGATAAGAAGCCCCTCCAGCTCCACCAGATGAAGTACAAGCAAGTACAAGCTTGCTTACTCTAGAGGGATGCCTTTTTACTAACTCTTGCGCAACCATTCCACCAAAAGAAACCCCCATCACTGGAATAGTTTCAATCCCCAGCTCATCAAGCAAACTTGCTGCATCATCGGCATACTGTTTCATGGAATAGTCACCTAGAGGTTTTGATGTTTGTCCAAGTCCTCTTTGGTCATAGGCTATAACCTCAAATACATCTGATAAAGGAGAATGCAATTGATTTGGTCTATTTCTTAAATCTCCCCCTGTTCCTCCTATATACAAAAGAGGTCCATTCATTTTGAATTCGCTCTTCTCAAAATATATATTCAGTTCTTTTGTGCTTATAATGGCCATGCGCCTCTAGTATAAATTAAAGAAACTTAGAATATGAAAAAGGCTTATATATCAATAATATCGATTTTTTTAATGACAGCTCCTGTAGCGTCTTTCTCAAATGAATTCAATCTACTTGTCAAAACATGTAAGAGTTGTAGTTGGATTGTCTATCCACAACCCTTTCGCTTAAAAGAACAATGTGAAATTGCTCGACAAGGTATATTTCTTAATGGCATGACTAAATGCCAAAAGAGTTCTGAGTTATGATGCAGTGGTCAAAGGATAAATCATTTGAATGGTACAAAAATAATGAATGGATAGTAGGTTGCAATTACTTACCTAGCAATGCTATCAACCAGTTAGAAATGTTCCAATCTGATACTTATGATGCAGAAATGAACCTAAGAGAGCTTACTTGGGCAAAAGAACTAGGCTTCAATTCTGTTAGGGTTTATTTGCATGATTTGCTCTGGGAAGATTCAATAAACTTTAAAAGGAATCTCAATTCTTTTTTAGATATATGTGATTCTTTAGATATAAGACCAATGTTAGTTCTTTTTGATGACTGCCATCGACCCTATCCCAAGGTTGGTATACAGCCTCTCCCGGTAAGAGGTGTTCACAATTCAGGTTGGAAGCAAAGTCCAGGAATGGCTTTAGTTCATGAAATAAATGAAAACCCAAAGCATCATGAGCTACCAAGAATCAAGAAGTATGTTCAAGAAATACTGACTGCATTTAAAGATGATGATCGAATTCTAATGTGGGATCTATATAACGAGCCTGGACAGTTCGGCGTAGGAGATAAATCTCTTACTTTATTAAAACTTGTGTGGGAATGGGCTCTAGAAGTTAAACCATCTCAACCACTCACATCTTGTTTAGATGGCTCCGTAGGAGCTGAAATAATAGAATTTAATGCATTAAACTCAGACATTATTACCTTCCATACTTATGAGGGTGAGAAGCTTCAGGAGACGATAGACAAATTGCATATCTATGAAAGGCCATTAATCTGTACTGAATATATGGCGAGAGAATTTGGATCTACCTTTGAATTTAGTCTACCAATATTCAAAGACAATAATATTGGATGTTTTAATTGGGGCTTAGTAGCAGGCAAGAGTCAGACTCATTTTGGTTGGGCAACAATACTAGATCTTAAGAAAAAAAAGGATGCAGGAGATTTTCTATCTCATGAAGAAGAAATACCTGAACCAGAAATTTGGTTTCATGATATTTTGAGAAAAGATGGAACAGCCTTTGATGAAGACGAAATTACTTTTATCAAAACTATAACTCGTGAAAAGACTTTAAATTGAGAAATAATATGATCAGCTTTTTCATCAAAACAAAAAGTCTCATTTTTTTATTTTTTATTTCTATGAGCTTAGGATTATCTTCTTCAGAGGATACTAAGAAAGTTTTATGTGAGCTAGAAGGCAATTACTCCATAACTTATGAAGACTTTAGGCGTAATTATTTTAATGAAGCTGTTGAAATTGCTAAGAATGTTGCTGTAACAACTACTCAATCTATTTTTTTTCTAAATAGAGCCAAACAAACACTTAATAAAGATGCGTGGGATAAAAGCAAGATAGATGTAACACAATATTGGGCAATTGATGAATCTTCTGATGATCTTCTTAAGTTAGATTATGTAATTGAACCGGCTCCTGTATGGATTACACAAAGCGATTGGAGTAAAGAAAAGAAAGAAACAGGTCTTTTAGTTACTCATTTTATTGAAAATGGCTCCCTACACCCTAGTTATCCTGAATATAAAGTTGATGTCTATCGACTCAGTAATGAAATAAATTGGTTTACCGGTAAAGCAAGAATCAAAGGTGATATATGGCTTAAGAGAGTCGATGGAAAGAGGGGTAAAGATCCTAAAATAGAAATTTTGGCTAAAGGAAACTGCGAGAAGCAAAAAAGAAAGTTTTAGCTAGAAACCCTGCACTATCCAAAAAGAAGTAGGAATTATCATTACCCAAACTAAGCAGGCCACTAAAGAAGGTCTAGCAGTAATTAGTTTCAAACTATCTATATTAATTTGAGTGCCAATACAAAATAATCCAGTTATTAAGCAAAATCTATTAATATCCTTTAGATAAGACATTGTGAGAGCATCTGGTTCAAAAAAAGAATTAAGCAATACTGCTGCTATAAAAAAAACAACAAATAAAGGAAGTCCAAAACCCTCGGATTTACTTCTATAAAGCCAGCCAGCAAAAAGCACTAAAGGGACTATCCAGATAGTTCTAGCAACTTTTAAGGTTGCCGCAACTTCAACCGCAATATCCC
>JADHSF010000037.1 GCA_016777005.1 SAR86 cluster bacterium
ATGCTCTTAAACACCTAATAGGTAAGTCAGGAATATTTGTTGGGGAGAGTGCTGTTCAGCTTCATGGTGGAATGGGAGTAACTGAAGAGCTCAGAATAGGTCACTTTTTTAAAAGATTATTAGTTATAGATTCTCAGTTCGGAAATGCTGATTTCCATCTTGATAAATTTACAAACCTTTAATCGTGAAAACCATATTTTCAAATGAGAATAAACTAAATGAATTTTTAATTATTTTTCTTTTTCTTTTTTTGGGTGGTTGTGCAAATTCTTCACTTCAACCAGATACTTATGATCGATCTTCAGTTCAAAAAATTTCCAATGTATTATACGGAGAAGTTGTTTCTTTAAAGAATGTTGTAATTGAAGGGAGCACTACTTCAGGCAGTATTGTGGGTGGTTTAGTTGGTGCAGCAACAGGTAGTAGCGTAAGCGATTCAAAACCAGAATCAGAAATCGGAGCTGTTTTAGGTGGAGCTATAGGGGCAACGATAGGCGGAAATTTGTCTAAAAATCTTCAGTCCAGCGATGGGATACAACTTACTCTAAACATGGATGATGGTCGAACCATCTCTGTCGTGCAAGAGGTTGGGAGTTATAAATTTTCTATAGGCGATTTAGTAGAGGTAATCACTACTAAAGGGAAGACAAGAGTTTCTCCTTCAGGGATTAAATAAAAATCTTTTAGAAGGTAAAAGCGGTCCATAACGAACCGCCTTACTTCTTTATTAGTTATCTTGTGAGAGAAAACCCAAGTTGACTTTGAACGAGTCTTTCTTCTGAAAGATCTCCTCTAGCTAGAACCTGACCAGCCTTATTGAATTGAAACCTGGTCACAACATTTTGCTCGAACTCCAGATCAAAAGTTGTATTCAGACTCTTATGCCAATGCCAGACATACACTAAGTTTTCTTCTTTATTGGAAGCAACTTCATTTATTCTATGCTCAATAGTAGTCCAGTTATCTTCATCAGCTTCGGTTAAATTCTCTAAGACTTGAGCCTTTGTATTAGAAGAGTTAACAATTCCTCTAGTAACAGAAATATTCTTTCTTTTACCATCTCTCAAAATTACTGCATTTACTGCTTTCCCTGGTTGACCAGAAAATGCAAGCTTCTCATCATCTATATTTTTTTGGTTTACTTCAACTCCCTCAACTGAAACAAATTCGTCTCCAGGTTTTAATATGCCTTCTGCTGGACTATTGGCTATCACTCTTTGAATTACCATTCTTCCTTCACCAAGGTCGGGGTTCCAATTAAAACCAAATCCAACAAATCTTCCGGGATAATTAAGTCCCTCTTCCGCCATATTCTCTTTTATTGTGGCTATCATTTCTTGCTTGCCAGCATAGGAAGCCTTAATCCAGTTTTGAGCTGTCATTTCATTTGAATGAGAAGAGCCTGATTCATGATGACCAGCGAATAAACTATTCATTGCTAGTGATAAGAATGTAATAGTAATTATGGAACGAGTAGATTTCATATTTAATCTCCTTTTGTTTATGAAAAAATAATATAACCTATTAATTATAAAGATAATACTCTGCATGAGTTTTGTTTTAGATAAGACAATGAAAAAAATAAGTTTTAATTAATGAATATGAAAATACGATTTGTTCTCTCCTCAATGTTTATACTGTCTTTAATATCATGCCAATCAACAGATAAAACTGAGATAGATTTATATCTCGAAAAAGCAAACACATACAATGCAGAAATTACTCGAGATACTTGGGGTGTTCCTCATGTTTATGGAAAAACAGATGCTGATGCTGCATTCGGCCTTGCTTATGCTCATGCTGAAGACGACTTTCTAAATACAGCAGAAAATATGTATCTCTATAGAGCCCAAATGGGTTTAAAGGAAGGAGCTAGTGGTGCAGTTCAAGATTACTTAATAAAAGTTCTTAAGATAAGAGAAAGAATTAAGGAAAATTATAATACAGAGGTAAATGAAGACGTAAAAAAAGTTATAGAAGCCTATGCAGCAGGAATAAATTATTGGATGATCAAAAATCCTGATAATAAATATAACCACTTTTTTCCATTAACTGCAGAAGATATTGTGGCTGGATTTTCTATACAAAATCTATTCTTTTCAGGCGTGGTAAGTTCCATAGAAAAGCTACAAAGGGAATCGGATATAAAAGAGGAATATACAAAGCTATATAGAAATGAACAGTTTGTAACTGGCTCAAATGTTTTGGCAGTCAACTCAAATAAAACCATAGATGAATCAACAAGGATAATAATTAACTCTCATCAGCCTCTAGATGGACCTCTGGCTTGGTACGAAGCGCATATTAGAAGTGATGAAGGATGGAATATGATGGGAGGTCTCTTCCCTGGATCTCCATTTGTCTTTGTAGGCTTCAATGAAAATATTGCCTGGGGATTTACTGTAAATAAACCCGATTTATCAGACAGTTATCTACTTGAAATTAATCCAGAGAATGATGATCAATATCTGCTAGATGGGTCTTGGCAAGATTTTGAAAAAGAAGTAATTGAACTGCCAATAAAGATATTTGGACCTATTAGGTGGACTGTTAAAAGAGAAGCTAAATTCTCTGCTCATGGCCCTGTGCTCGAAGTTGGAGACAAGCAATATGCTCTGAAGTTTTCAGGTATGGAGGATATCAAGCAAGTAAATCAGTGGTTTGCGATGAATAAATCAAATTCGCTTCAAGAATGGAAAAAGGCAATGAGAATGAGGTCTATAATTTCATTTAATGGAGTTTATGCTGACAAGGAAGATAATATATTTTTCCTCCACAACTCTTCCTCTCCTCTTCGCATGGAAGGAGTTGATTGGAGCAATACAATTGATGGCACACGATCTGATTTGATATGGAATAAGTATGTTGATTTTGAAGATATTCCTCAAATTACCAATCCTTCTTCAGGGTGGATTGCTAGTACTAATCAAGATCCATTTAAGGTTACTGCTTCAGAAGATAACTTAAACTCAAAAAACTATTCTCCTACTCTTGGATTGCAGACAAGGATGACAAATCGTGCCCATAGGTCAATAGAGTTATTTAATGAGTATCAAAAGGTCACCGAAGAAACTTTTGACTTAATTAAGTTTGATAATAAATATTCAAAGCAATCTAGATCTTATAAGTATATTTCAGAGCTATTTGAAAAAGATTTTGAATCAGATAATTTAAATCAAGCAAGAGATGTTCTTAGAGAATGGGATTTAGGGACTAATCTTGAAAATACTTCAGCCGCACTTGGCGTATGTGTTTTATCAAGCGAATGGATATCTGAACAAGGACAAAGAATCCCCCAAGAGCCTGAAATTTCTTTTAAAGAATGTGTTGAAGAGCTATCAAATACATATGGAAAAGTAGACCCACTTTGGTCTGAAAGAAATTTCATATTGAGGGGTGACAAGAAGATATCAGTTCAAGGAGGTCCTGATGTTCTAAGGGCCATATATGGAAGAAATGATGACTCAGGAGACTTAAGTGCAGCTGGTGGAGATGGTCTTTATATCCATGTGAGTTGGGATAAAAATGGCATTCAAAGCTCTAAAAGTATTCATCAGTATGGAAGTGCGACACAAGATTCTGATTCTAAGCACTACAGCGATCAAATGGACTTGTATGTTGGAGAGAAATATAAGCCAACCTTCTTTGATCAAAAAGATTTAGCAAATAATACCGCTGAGTCGTATTATGTTCCTTAGTAGTTATAATTTTTGCAGTCGATCATGAAAGATAAATTCAATAAGTTTCTTAATAAAGGTGTCAACAGAGGTCTTAGTTGGACTACGGTAGCAAGTGAAAAGCTACTTTTAGCCTTGATCGGCATATCAACTTGCGTTGCTTCTGCTAACTATCTTTATGAGATGCTCATAAATCAAAGAATAGAGTTAGCCGACTTATTCATGCTATTTATTTATGCAGAAATATTAGCCATGGTAGGAGCTTTCTATAGTACAAATCGTATTCCAGTTACATTACCTATCATTGTTGCTATCACTGCTCTATGCCGTCTCATAATCATGCAATCAAAAGATATGGATGGAATGATGGTGATGTGGGAATCGCTTGCAATCTTAATTTTATCTGGAGCAGCATATCTGATGAGTATGAAGGATAAAATGAGCCTAGAAAAACTAAAAGAAAATCTTGATAAGGAACAGGTTAAAGATAATTCTTAAAACGCTCTTTTCTCCATTGATGGATAATGTCATTTGATTCTCCCTTTCCATACCATATCTTATCTGACTCATTATTTATCTGATGGACTTTAAGTTCTTGTAAACCAGATGGAGAGTTATCATCAAAGAACTCTTTCATAAATCTGTAAAAATTTTTTTGATCACTTAGCTCTTGCAGATAAATGGACTTTCTTTTTATCTCCTGAAGTTCAGTAAAATGATAAATATAAAGAAAAGTATCCTCTGCATTAATAACATCAGTAAAAATTTTACTTTTTATATTGATCCATTGCTTAAATTGATCTCTAACTTGAGACATTTCTAAATGCTCCAATGACTCTCCGTTTTCCTCAGAAAAAATTACCTTAAACTTTTCATATGTGCTCTCTATGTCTTCCTTAACACTCATACAAAAATAGTCTCTAGATTAATTGATAAATTTGGGAATAATTTTATCTACCAACTAAAAGTGATAATACTGTTTAGATAACAAATGGTTACAAGGAAAGTAAGTAATGTTCTTAATGACCTATAGCCTTTATCATGCATTTGATCAGATACTCTAAGTTCAAATAAATAAAAACCTAAGAAGCTTGCCAGGCCTAAGCAGAGGCTGTAATAAAGAAACATATTAGAAATCGAGATAATAAAAAATCCAATTAAAGAAAAGAAAATGCCTATTATTAAAGAGAATTTATGGTTATGAGCATTCTCCCATCCCCAAGTTATACCTCCTAAAAATGAAAGTACCACTGCACCATAAAAAGACAGAAGAAGAGTAAAAACATATCCTTCAGGAAAGGTGCTTAGTAAAGGTAAAAAAGAAAATAAGAAAAAAGGTATCACGCCTAAATATCCTAATATTTTTTTTGTCTTTAGATTCATAAGATTCTTATTTAGTTATGAAGTAACCAATTTACTATATCCCTAAAGGCCCTTTTGTCTTGAATAAGAAAAAGATGCCCTCCTTCATAAAATTCTAATTTACTGTTTGTAATTTGACTATGCATGGCTTCCATATTTTCTACAGGAGCTATGCCATCATATTTTCCACCTAATAAAAATACTGGTACAGCAATGCTAGATAAACTTTCATAAGTATTATGTCCCTTCCTGGCTATAAGCTGTTTATGAAGATTTTTAGAATCTGGTTTATGGGCCAACCTTGTTTTGGCATTATCTTTAATAGAACTCCATGCCTCTATACTTTCTTCAATCCAGTTATCGGTAATTCTCAAATCATTAATTTTAATACTAAGTTCTAGTTTTTCATCTTCACTTAAGTCCTCCAATTCATCTAAAGGATAAGAAGATCCTCCAGCACCACCCGACGAAGTACAAGCAAGAACTAGTTTACTTACTCTAGAGGGATGTCTTTTTACTAATTCTTGAGCAACCATACCTCCAAACGAAACTCCCATAACCGGGATAGCTTCAATAGAAAGCTCGTCAAGTAAGTCTGCTGCATCATCGGCATATTGTTGCATTGAATAATCACCATTAGGTTTCGATGTTTGCCCAAGGCCTCTCTGGTCATAGCTTAAAACTTCAAATGCTTCAGATAAGGGAGAATGTAATTGGTTGGGTTTATTTCTTAGATCTCCGCCTGTTCCTCCTATATATAAAAGAGGTCCATTTGTTTTGTATTCACTCTTTTCAAAATATATATTCAGTTCTTTTGTGCTTATAATGGTCATGCGCCTCTAGTATAAATTAAAGAAACACAAAAAATGAAAAAGGCTTATATTTCAATAATATCTATTTTTTTAATAATCGGTCCAGTTGCATCTTCTTCCAATGAGTTCAATTTACTTATCAAGACTTGTAAAAGTTGCACCTGGATTATCTATCCGCAACCTTTTCGTTTGAAAGAACAATGTGAAATTGCTCGACAAGGCATATTCCTTAAAGGCATGACTAAATGCCTAAGGAATGATGAATTATGACTTTATGGGCTAAAGATAAATCATTCAATTGGTACGAAAGTAATGACTGGATAGTGGGCTGCAACTATCTTCCAAGTAATTCCATTAACCAATTAGAAATGTTTCAATCAGAAAGTTATGATTCAGAAACTAATAAAAGAGAACTAACCTGGGCTAAAGAATTAGGATTTAATACCGTAAGAGTTTATCTGCATGATTTACTGTGGGAGGACTCAAAGAATTTTAAGAAACATCTTAATGATTTCTTAGGAATATGTGAGTCATTAGACATCAAGCCAATGCTAGTACTGTTTGATGATTGCCATCGACCCTATCCGAAACTTGGAAAACAACCTCTACCTGTTAGGGGTGTGCATAATTCAGGCTGGAAGCAGAGTCCCGGAATGGCTTTAGTTCATGAAATAAATGAAAACCCTGAACACGATGAACTGCCGAGAATTAAAAGGTATGTAAAAGAAATACTAACTGAATTTAAAGACGATAATCGAATTCTAATATGGGACTTATATAACGAACCTGGACAGTTTGGCGTGGGAGATAAATCTATTACTTTATTAAATTTTGTATGGGAATGGGCCTTAGAAGTTAGACCGTCTCAACCTCTCACATCATGTTTGGATGGCTCAGTTGGGGACGAAATCATAGCACTTAACGCACTAAACTCAGACATCATCACTTTTCATACTTATGAAGGTGAGAAGCTTCAGGAGACGATAGATAAATTGCGCATTTATGGAAGGCCTTTGATTTGCACTGAATATATGGCAAGAGAATTTGGATCTACCTTTGAATTTAGTCTGCCAATCTTTAAAACCAACAGTGTTGGGTGTTTTAATTGGGGTTTAGTTGCAGGAAAAAGCCAGACTCATTTTGGATGGTCTACGATACTTGACCTCAAAAAGAAAAAAGATGAAGGAGATTACATATTAGAAGGTGAGGATATTCCAGAACCTGAGGTTTGGTTCCATGATATTTTAAGGAAAGATGGAACTGCTTTTAATAATAATGAGATTGAATTCATAAAAAATATAACTTCAGATAAAAAGATAAGTTAATAATTAAAATATTGAATATGATGATCTATATGAAATTCTTTATATTTCTATTATTCTCCTTTTTTAGTTTTGGACTGTTTTCTGCTTCAGAAAACAAGAAAGTTTTATGCGAACTTGAGGGCAATTATTCTATTACCTATGAAGATTTCAGACGAAATTATTTTAATGAGGCCGTTGAAATTGCCAAAAATGTAACAGTAACAACTACTCAATCTATCTTTTTTCTCAATAGAGCAAAACAAACACTCAATAAAGATGCCTGGGATAAAAATAAGATTGACGTTACTCAATATTGGTCAATAGATGAATCATCCGATGATCTTCTCAAGCTAGATTATGTAATCGAACCCGCTCCGGTATGGATAACACAAAGTGCCTGGAATAAAGAACAAAAAGAAACTGGTATTTTGGTTACCCACTTTATAGAAAATGGATCCCTTCACCCTGGTTACCCAGAATATAAAGTTGATATCTATAGACTCAGTAATGAAATAAATTGGTTTACTGGTAAAGCCAAAATTAAAGGCGATATATGGCTTAAAAGAGTTGATGGAAAAAGAGGTAAAGATCCTAAAATAGAAATCTTGGCTAAAGGAAACTGCGAGAAACAAGAAAGAAAGTTTTAACTAGAAACTCTGTACTATCCAGAAAGAGATAGGGATAATCATTAACCAAACTGAACAAGCTAATAAGGAAGGCCTGACAGTAATTTGTTTCAAGCTGTCTTTATTAATCTGAGTTCCAATACAAAATAATCCAGTCATTAAGCAAATTTTATTAATGTCTTTAAGATAAGACACTGTAAGAACATCTGGCTCTATAAGGGAATTAAGGAAAACTGCTGCGATAAAAAAAACAACAAATAAAGGAAGTCCAAAACCCTCGGATTTACTTCTATAAAGCCAGCCAGCAAAAAGCACTAAAGGGACTATCCAGATAGTTCTAGCAACTTTTAAGGTTGCCGCAACTTCAACCGCAATATCCC
>JADHSF010000009.1 GCA_016777005.1 SAR86 cluster bacterium
CTTGAACTTCAGGCGATAAATTTAATAACCTTAGTAAGTTGGTAACTGCCGAGCGAGATTTTCCGACAGAGCCGGCCAGCTCTTCTTGGGAAAGATTAAATTCTCTTTGAAGCCTTAAAAGGCCTCTAGCCTGATCAAGTGCATTTAAATCTTCTCTTTGTAGGTTTTCAATTAGAGCTATTTTTGCTGTTTCGTCATTATTTAGGTCTCTTATAATTGCTGGAACAGTTGCAAGTCCTGCTAATTGGGCAGCACGCCAACGTCTCTCGCCTACTACTATCTCAAATCTACCAGAAGCCAAGCGTCTTACAACCAGGGGCTGAAGAACGCCCTGCTCTTTAATGCTTTGTGACAGCTCTTCTAGGGTTGATTTGTGCATTTTCGTTCTAGGCTGATATTGACCAGGGGCCAAGTCATCAAGTGATATTTGGGTTACGGCTAGACCGTCAACTTTAGGCCGCTCACCCAAAAGAGAATCGAGGCCAGTGCCTAAACTAGATTTATCTTTGCTCATAGCTCGTGTCTGTATATTGTTCTTCCATTTTACCAATTAGTTCTCCTGCCAGGGCTAAATAAGCCAATGAACCTTTAGCATTAGGTTCATACGATAGGGCTGATTTTCCAAAACTTGGCGCTTCTGCTAACTTAACATTTCTAGGAATGACAGTTGCATAAAGCTCTCCAGAAAAATGTTTTTGCAATTCTCCTGTCACTTGTTGTCCTAGCTTGTTTCTTGGATCAAACATTGTCCTGACAACTGCCTTTAATTTAAGGTTGTGACCTGTGCTGTTATTAAGCTGGTTGACCGTCTCTAAAAGACCTGCAAGTCCTTCTAGTGCAAAATATTCACACTGCATAGGAACTAAGAGATCTTTTGCAGCCCTCAGGCCATTCAAGGTCAATAAGTTCAATGATGGTGGGCAATCAATAATTATATAATCATAATCTTGCTCTATTTTTGCCAAGTAATTTAGGAGGGCTCTTTCTTTATCGCCCTCTCCTCGAAGGTAGGACTCAGCAGCTATAAGCTCTGACCCGGACGGCATCAAGTCATAACCAAGATTTGTTTTAAATACGACGGTTCCATTTGTTCCCATTAAGGCTGCGGCTGATCCTTCGGTTTGATCACACTTTTTTACTCCAGATCCTGTGGTGGCATTGGCTTGCGGGTCTAGGTCAACTAATAATACTTTTCGCTTCATTGCACACAAAGAGGCGGCTAAATTAAGGGCGGTAGTTGTCTTACCTACTCCACCTTTTTGATTTGCTACTACTAGTGTATTGACCATTTTATCGTTCGACTTCTATTGTAACCAAGATATGCGTCTTTTCCTTCGCTTTCGAGGGAAATTTATGAATTTCTTTTACTTTATAATTGATAGGTATTATCTCCTCGTCGAATTGCTCAAATGTTTTCATTAATTTCAGCCTTACATCGCCGTGTTCTAGGTGTTTTTTTGAGATTTCTATGATTGTGCTTGAGCTACCCACTGCCCTGCAAACAATATCGTAAGAATTAGGAAGCTTAATAGGGTCGATGTCTTCCAATCTCTTGTTTATAACGGTTGTGTTTTCAAGATTTAAGCGTGATGTTACGTTAAGTAAAAAAGAAGACTTTTTGGTGTTGCTCTCTACTAAATAAATATTTTTTTCTGGGTAAGCTATTGCCAGGGGTATTCCGGGAAGACCTCCTCCACTTCCGAGATCTATAATGTCATTAGATAAGTATGGTCCAACTAGCAGGGAATCATCAACATGCTCTTTGATGTGTTTTGCTTGGTTTTTGGAAATGAGGTTGTGCGTTTTGTTCCACGAAATCAACTGTGACTGAAATTCTATAATTGTTTTTTGTTGATCGTTATCCAACTAATCTTCTTCCTTTTTTAATATGTACCATTAATAGTGATATGGCTGCAGGAGTAATTCCTGGCAATCGAGATGCTCTTGCAAGGCTCTCAGGTCGTGCTTCTGATAACCTCTGTTTAACTTCATTGGATAATCCAACGACATTCTTATAATCAATGGTTTCGGGGATAGGTGTATTTTCGTTTCTCTGTAGTTTGTCTATGTCCGCCTTCTGTCTCTTTATATAGCCTTCATATTTAACAGAGGCCTCTATCTCATCGATTACGTTTGTTGGCAATTCATCAGAGCCCTGGGGAAGGTGAGAATGGAACACTTTGGGCCTTTTTAACATCTCGAAAAGGCTAATATTATTAGAAATTTTCTCTCCGGACTGGTGTTCGATATATTCAGCCTCTATTGTATTTGGTTGAAGCTTTACCTTTTTGAGCCTTGTAAATTCTAGCGATGATTGCCTTTTTTTCTGAAGGTATTTTTCCCAAAGCTCGTCTGGAACTATACCGAGGTTTCTGCCTTTTTCTGTCAACCGCATATCGGCATTGTCTTCTCTTAAAATAAGGCGGTATTCAGCTCTGCTTGTAAACATTCGATATGGTTCTTTGGTTCCAAGACTTACAAGATCGTCAATGAGAACACCTGTGTAAGCTTCGTCTCTTTTTAAAACAAAGGCGTTTTGTTTTTTTGTCTTCAATGCAGCATTTATGCCTGCCATGAGGCCTTGAGCTGCTGCTTCTTCATAACCGGTTGTTCCATTTATTTGACCGGCAAAGAAAAGACCCTCTATGGCTTTGGTTTCAAGTGAGTGTTTTAGTCCGGTGGGGTCAAAATAATCATACTCTATTGCATACCCTGGCCTGACAATTTCTGCGTTTTCAAAACCCTTGATAGATCTGATAAGGGCGGCTTGGGCTTTCAGGGGCAAGCTTGTTGATATACCGTTTGGATAAATTAGGTCAGATTCCAGACCTTCTGGTTCAGCAAAAATTTGGTGTGAATCTCTTTCCGAAAACCTCATCACTTTGTCTTCTATTGAAGGGCAATATCTTGGGCCCACTCCTTCAATGACACCTGAATACATGGGAGACTCATGCAAGTGATCCATAATAATTTGATGGGTTTCTTTGTTGGTTCTAGTCATAAAACAGTCGAGCTGCTTAGGTCTTTCTTCTTTTTTTGACGTATAAGAAAGCAACGGTGTGGGGACATCTCCGGGTTGTGGAGTAAGAATTGACCAGTCTATTGTGTGTTTATTTAATCTAGGAGGTGTACCGGTTTTCAATCTTCCCACTGACAAGTTTAAGCTTCTTAGTTTTTTGGCTAATTTTTCGCTAGATGGATCCCCTACTCTTCCTCCTGGAGATTGCTCCAATCCTGTATGCATTACCCCGCCTAAAAAAGTTCCTGTAGTTAGCACCACAGTTTCTGAAGAGAATTCTTCTCCTGATTCGATTAAGACAGCTTTAATCTGTGAATTCTTTATCTTAAAATCTATTACAGATCCTTCTATCACTGTAAGATTGTTTTCATTATTTACCAGCTCTTGAACTGCCGATTTATATAATTCTCTATCTGTTTGAACCCTTGTTGCTCTAACAGCCTGGCCTTTTGTTGAATTGAGAACACGGTAATGAATTCCAGCTTTATCTGCTGCTTTTGCCATCAATCCACCCATAGCATCAACTTCTTTTGCCAAGTGGCTTTTGCCTATACCACCAATAGCAGGGTTGCAGGACATCTCACCGATCTTTGAAGAATCGTGGGTAATTAAAGCTGTTTTCACCCCAAAGCGAGAAGCCACAGCGGCGGCTTCAACCCCTGCATGACCCCCTCCAATTACTACAACGTCGTACTTATTCACAATTTAAATAATATTTTAAGTTATTTACTTATATTTATCCTTTATATTAATTAGTTATTATTAAGGGCAACAATCTCTGTGGATAACTATGAAGACACATACTGCTGCTGATTGTTATGGAAACAAAACCCTGTTGGCGGTCGACCCATTAAACTTTTAATATTTTGTATCAAATGTGGGCAAAATAAAGCGCCCACAAAACACGCACTTATCTTAACAGGTTCTTAACACCTATTTACCTATGCAAAATTCAGAAAATATTTCTCCAAGCAAATCATCAGAACTCAAGGGTCTCAATATTTCACCCAATACTCTATGGGAATTTTTAAGGTTTTCAGCAACCAACTCAAGACCCTGACCCTCTTCCAGGGAGGTTAAGGACTCGTCAATTCTCAAACCACCCTCAGTTAAACAACTAACGTGCCTTTGTCTTGATAAAAAGGCTGTTTCTTGACCCTCATCAATATCAAGTTTATTCACTAAGCCCTTTAACAACTCAGGAACACCCTGTCCTGTTGTTGCTGTGATGTAAAAAACCCCTTCACCATTCTTTTTTTGGCCACCATACAAATCACATTTATTGTAAACAGAAATAAAATCTTCCATTCCAAAATCAAATTCAACAATCCTATTGGCGTCTTGCACAACAAGCGACAAATTAGATTTCTCTATAACTTCCCTTGATCTGTTGATACCCTCTTTCTCTATTTCGTTTTCTGGATTATCTCTCATGCCGGCAGTATCAATAAATTCTATCAACACACCATCGAGGTTGACCGGTACCTTCACGAGATCTCTTGTGGTACCAGGGATGTCAGAGGTAATGGCTACATTTTCTCTCGCTAATAAATTTAATAGTGTTGATTTGCCTGCATTCGGTGGGCCTACAATTGCAACACTATAACCGTCTCTTAACTTTACCCCCCCTACAGTAGAGCTGATTAGTTGAGTTGTCTGGTCTGAAAGACTCTTTAATCTATCAACACAAGTATTTAGCAAAGATTTATCAACATCTTCCTCAGGGAAATCTATATTGGCCTCTACAAAAACCCTTATTGCAGTTAATTCATCAAGAATATTGTTTATTGCATCGGAAAATTTACCCGTCAAAGAAGAATTAGCGGCTATGACAGCACTTTCACTTTGTGCATTTATCAAGTCTGCAACCGATTCTGCTTGAGCTAAATCGATTTTGTCATTTAAAAAGGCGGTTTTAGTGAATTCCCCGGGCTCTGCAACAACAGCCCCCAGCTTTATTGCAGTCTCTATAACCAAATTGACAATAGTCGGATTTCCGTGACAGTGAAATTCTATGACATCATCACCGGTGTAAGAGTGAGGAGATTTAAAAAAAACCACCATACAGCTGTCTATAACCAAATTCTCTCCAGATCTTATCTCACACCTTTTAAAACGCCACGGATCGGCCAATTGACCACACATTTCTTGAGCAATGACCTCGGACCGAGGACCTGACATCCTGATTACAGATATACCGCCCCTGCCAGAGGCTGTTGCAGGGGCAATTATTGTTTTCTTTTCGATCAATGGAGGCCTAAGCAGCTTGTCTTGAATACCACCACTGCTGCAGAATCTGTATTGCCATATTCATAGTCCAATATAAAACCAGACCAGACGGGAACCAGGCAAACATAAAAGCAAATACCAGAGGAAACACTTTCATCATCTGAGCCTGCATGGGATCTGCATTTGGCGGTGTCGGTGTAAGTTTTTGAGAAAGGAACATGCCCGCAGCATTTAAAATAGGAAGTATAAAATAAGGATCCATTGCTGATAAATCATCAATCCAAAACAGTGGTGAATGCCTGAGTTCAACCGTTTCGAGTAAAACCCAATAAAAAGCCAGGAAAAAGGGCATTTGAAGAACCATTGGTAAGCAGCCACCCAGAGGATTTACGCCCTCTTTTTTGTATAATTCCATTAATTCTTGGCTCATGGCTTGTTTGTTGTCGCCATGCTTTTCTTGAAGAAGAGCCATTTTGGGCTGTAATTTTCTTAAATTTCCCATAGAGACATAGGCTTTTGCAGAAAGCGGCCATGTAAGCAACTTAATAACAACAGTGAGAAATATTATTGCAAGGCCCCAATTATTAAATATAGAGTTTCCTAGGTCCAAAAGCCAATACATGGGCTTACCGAGCCACCATAAAAACCCATAATCTACAGTTAAACTAAGGTTTTCCTGTATTTCAGTGAGTTGTTCTGGTAATTTCGGCCCAACATATAAAGTATTTTTATAAAATACACTACCTCCAGACCTCAAAAGCTTCATTTCTCCAGTATATCCAACAGAATACCTGTCGTTGCTTGATGTGTACCTCCCCTGCAGCTTACTATCTTCTTGTTGCTCAGGAACCCATGCAGCCAAAAAGTAGTGTTGGATAATGGCCACCCAACCCTCTTTTGATGTTTGTGAATAGGCATCATCTACCAAATCATCAAAGCCATATTTTTCATACTTTTCTTCAGCAGTAGAAAAAACAGGACCATGGTATGCAAACCTTTCAGGGCTAAAAAAACCAAGATCCTTTTGTCGGGGCGCCTCTGTTTCAATTACCGCATAGGGAATCACATTCTTGTTCGGTTGATTATTGCTTGATGTTATTTTGTCTTCTACGATTATCTCGTAACCACTTCTCGCCAAAGTAATTTCTTTGGTTGTGAATAAACCATCATTTTCACCGGTTAAGGTGAACGTCGTAGATCCGTCATTATTAGAAGTAGAAAATGAGTTCGTAAAGTTGGGATAGATATAGGAGTTCTCCTCTTCATTAATAAATCCACTATTGGCAAAGTAAGAATTTTTTCCATCAGCTCCAAGCAAAGGCAAGGGACTTTCTGAACCCAAGGAGACCTTAATGTCTTTAAACATAGACCTAAAAATCTTACCTGAAGTAGCATCAACCTCTAGAAAAATATCTTCATTTTCTATGGTAAATATCTCACCTTTGGGCTCATCAATATTATCTTCCTTAGCCGCGCCAATCCTCGACATGGCACTTAGGCTTGGAGAGTCATTTAAAGAAGAAGCCGGTTTAGTTTGTAAATACTCACTATCATTTATAGGTATTTCATTATTGGAATTATAATTTTCACTTATCTGATTTAGCGGCTCTTGAGGCCACTGCATAAGTAGATAATATGCAGTTATTGCAATAGCTATAATAAGCGAGGTTTTAATTACATCCATGTCTTTCTCCGGTTGGCACATTGTCTATTCCGCTACCCCCCCAGGGGTTGCATCTGACTATCCTTTTTAAGGACAAAAATAGACCATAAAAAATACCATGAGCGTCTAAGGCCTCTATGGCGTATTGTGAACAAGTTGGGTGGAATCTACAGTTTTGTCCGAGCAAGGGACTCAAAAACTTTTGATAAGTTTTAATGGTTTTAATGAACATATTTTTTATCATTTTTACTTGCAAAATTTATTCCAAATCATTTTAAGATCCTCTTTTAGATCTGGCTCTTTGTCATTTAGATTTCTCTTTACATAGACGACAAAATCTCTGTGAGGTAATTCTAAGACCTTTGACCTAAAACTTCCCTTTATTTTTCTTTTTATATTATTTCTATCTACTGCAAGTTTGGTGTCTTTTTTTCTTATCGCCACACCTATCCTTGCAAAACCTAAATTATTGCACTTGGAAAGTACGAGGATATTTTTTGTAGAGAATTTTTGATCTGGGGATGAGAAGATTTCTTTAAAACCTTCTTTTGAACCTATAGAGCGCTTGAGGCTCATTTAAACCGTTAGAGAAAGCCTCCCCTTTTTCCTTCTACTGCTCAGTACTTTTTTTCCACCCAAGGTAGAATTTCTAGTGCGAAAACCATGTGTTCTGGCTCTTTTTATTTTGCTTGGTTGATATGTTCTTTTCATAGTACTTAAAAGGTAATTCGGTTGCGCATGATAGAGTTTTTGCTAGATTAAGACAAGCAAAAAGATTACTACAACATATTAACATGTTATCCACAATAAATATCTATTTTTATTCTGTGGATAACTTTCATAATTTATATATACTCTTGAGGTATGACAGAACTACACTTTTGGGGAGAATGCAAAAAAACATTAGAAAGAGACCTGCCTGTAGAGGAGTATTCTACCTGGATAGCACCCTTAACGCTAGAACAGAATAATAGCTCAACACCGCTTTCTTACAGTGTTTTAGCACCAAATAAGTTTATTTCTGACTGGGTTGAGGACAACTATGGTCTAACTATAAAAGAAAGGATATCTGCTATAACAAGCAATAGAGACCTAAACCTGAATTTTGAAATCTTTATAGACTATCACGATAAGCCAAACGTAGCTGAAACTACAGATGTAAGCTCTAATTCCGCTCATCAAACTACTAAAGAAGAGCCCAGATCGCCTAAAAAAAGTAATCTAATTGAAGGATTTACTTTTGACGCTTTTGTTGAAGGCAAATCTAATAACATAGCACTTGCTGCTTCTAGGCAAATCGGGGATGGATTAAAGAATTCATACAATCCACTTTTTATATACGGTGGAGTAGGTTTGGGCAAAACCCATCTAATGCATGCTGTTGGAAATGAACTTTTAAGAAAGGATCCTTCTAAGAAAATATCATATGTACATTCAGAGAAGTTCGTGAGTGATATGGTAAAATCACTTCAGTTAGGAGCAATTAGCGAATTTAAACAGTATTATAGATCTTTAGATGCATTGCTTATAGACGACATTCAATTCTTTGCCAAGAAAGAACAGTCTCAAGAAGAGCTTTTTCATACTTTTAATTCTTTATTAGAGCAGGGCAGTCAGATGATTCTCACTTGCGATAGGTATCCTAAGGAAATAGATGGTTTAGAAGACAGGTTGAAATCCAGGCTTGGGTGGGGTTTGCCGGTTGTAATTGAGCCTCCTGAATTAGAGACACGAGTCGCTATCTTGTTAAAAAAAGCTCAATCCATGAATCAGCAGCTAAATGATGAATCAGCATTTTTTATAGCACAAAGGGTTAAATCCAACGTCAGAGAGCTAGAAGGTGCTCTGAAGAGAGTTATTGCTAATTCCAATTTTACGGGACGTCCTATATCTGTAGAGCTAATAAAAGACTCCTTAAAGGATTTACTGGCAATACAGGCCAGACAGGTAAGTGTTGATAACATCCAAAAAATTACAGCTGATTACTACAATATTAAGTTAAGTGATATTCTTTCAAAAAGAAGAAGTAGATCGGTGGCAAGGCCGAGGCAAATGGCTATGTTCTTAGCCAAAGAACTTACAAACTACAGCTTACCCGAGATAGGTGAGTCTTTTGGGGGCAGAGACCACACCACCGTAATACACGCATGCAAAAAGATAAATGAGTTGAGAAGATCCAACCTGGACATAGAAGAGGATTATAGAAAGCTTTTAAGGGTTTTAACTATATAATAGAACTATGAAATTTATTACGGAAAAAGCGCAGATTGTTGATTCTCTTCAAAATGCTGCTGCTGTAGCTGAAAGAAGGCAGACTATACCTATTTTAGCAAACTTAAGACTCAAGATCGTTGATGGAAAACTAGAAGTAACGGCTACAGATCTTGAAATTCAAATAAAAACTTACTCTGAATTAAAAGACATACAAGAAGAGGGCGAAACAACTGTATCTGCTAGAAAAATGTCTGAATTATGCAGATCTTTACCTGAAGGTGAGAATGTTAGTTTTTCTCTTGCTAACGGAAAATTAACAGTAAGCTCAAATAATTTCCATGCTGATTTCGCAACTATTTCTGCTGATGACTTCCCTGAGATTGAAATTAACGAAGAACAAACTCCTGTAACCATTCAATCCGGTGTGCTCAAAAGAATACTTTCAAAAACCTCGTTTTCTATGGCATCTCAAGATGTTAGGTACTACTTAAATGGCATGTTACTAGAGCTTGAAGGTAATAAAATAAATGGTGTAGCAACAGATGGTCATAGGCTTGCTTATTCTTCTGCAAAATCAAATGCCGGAGATCTAGATGTTAGAAATATTCTCCCCAGAAAGGCGGTTTTGGAATTATCTAAACTCCTATCTACAGGTGAAGACCCCGTAGAGCTTATGATAGGACCGTCCTATGTTGACGTTAAAACACAGAATTTAAGCTTCTCCAGTAAGCTGATAGATGGAAAATACCCTGATTATGATAAAGTTTTCCCTACTGGAGAGCCACTGCCGCTTGAAATTAGCAAAGAACTTCTCCAATCGGCCCTTAGTAGAGCTTCTGTGCTCTCAAATGAAAAATATAGAGGAGTAAGATTTCAATTAAGTGAAGGTGAGCTGAAATTGACAGCAAATAATCCAGAACAGGAATCTGCCGAAGAAATTCTCAAGGTTGACTACAAGGGCATGGACCTTGAAGTTGGTTTCAATATAGGTTATTTGTTAGATGTACTTAATTCAATAGAAAGTGAAATAGTACATTTTGAATTTTATGGAGAGGACTCCAGTTGCATTATCAAAGAATCTAACTCAGAGGATGATGTTTACGTCATCATGCCCATGAGGCTCTAATGCCTCTTCAGAGGTTACAATTAAAAGATTTTAGGTTATTTCAAGAACATTCTTTTGTCTTCACTGAAGGCACAAACTTAATTTTAGGTAAGAATGGTTCTGGAAAGACCACGCTATTAGAATCTCTAAATATATTATTAACGGGTAAGTCTTTCCGGGAAAAAGATACTAAAGACTGCATAAGGGACGATGAGAAGTCTTATTCTCTTTTAGCCAGGGGACTTCTTAGAGATAAAGAGCTCCACTTAAATGCAACTAATAATCATGATGGAAGGCTTGTATCGAGTAGATCATTAGACAACAAGAAAGTAAAAAAAGAAGATCTTTTTTACCTTCAGGCTGTTCTTTCCAGGAATTTAAAGATGATCGATGGAGAGCCAGACATCAGAAGAGATTATTTTAATGAGTTAATGTTTCACGTGAAACCTGAAGCTCAAAAAATTTATACAAAATATCAAAAAGCTCTGAAACAGCGTAACCGATCCCTTAAAAATAAAAATGATAATTCGGCAATAGCTTTATGGACAAAAGAAGTCTCCGCAATTGGTTTGGATTTAAGCTTAATGCAATATGATTTTTTTAAATCATTTAAGAAATATGTAAAAATTTATATACAAGACTCCATTTCTGCAAAATCATTTCACTTTCTAGAGGGTTTGGATGTTAACTTCTCTAAAGGATGGGAAAGAACAAAAAAGCTTGATGAGTCTCTTCAGGGCTGCTTGGAGCGAGATATGGCTTTAGGGTATACCTCTAAAGGCCCACATAGAATGGACTTTACTTTCAATATAAATAATAAAAAAGCTTCATCTAATCTTTCTAGAGGCCAACTTAAGATATTGATTTTATTAATATTTTTGTCTAATCATAGCTTGCTAAACGATCTTAAGAATACTGAAATTATTCTAATGGTAGACGACTTGGGCTCTGAATTAGATAACAAAAATCTCACACTGATTCTTGAAGAGATTCTCAAGATAAATAATCAAATAATCCTTACTGGAATTGAAGGCGATGAAATTCATAGTTCATTAAAGAAATTGACTAACTTTACGCAGATTAATATCTAAATTTATATTAAAATAGGTGGATGCCCACCAAGAAAAAACCCTCTCCTTCTAAAGCGCCTAAAAAAAATATTAAATCTCCAGAAGATTCCTACGATTCTTCAAGTATCACCGTCTTAAAAGGCTTAGAGGCTGTTAAGAAAAGGCCCGGGATGTACATTGGTGATACAGATGATGGCACAGGATTACATCACATGGTCTACGAAATCGTAGACAACTCAATAGATGAGGCCTTAGCAGGACATTGTGATGAAATCGTTGTCACAATTAAGGCTGATGATTGTGTGTCGGTTTCTGATAATGGAAGAGGAATCCCTACAGATATGCACGAAGAGGGCATGTCTACTGCGGAAGTGGTCATGACCAAGCTGCACGCTGGCGGAAAGTTTGATGATAACTCTTACAAAGTTTCTGGCGGACTTCATGGTGTGGGTGTCTCTGTAGTAAACGCTTTATCGCAAGATTTAAAGTTAACGATCTATAGAGGCGGAAAAATTCACGAACAAGATTATTCCGATGGAGCTCCGAAAAGCAAACTTAAGGTTACAGGAAAAACAGATAAAACCGGAACCGAAGTAATGTTTGTTCCCTCGGTAACCACATTTACCAATATTCTTTTTGAGTATGAAATTTTAGAAGCTAGGCTCAGGGAGCTTTCGTTCCTAAATTCAGGCTTAAAAATAGTTCTTGAGGACGATAGAACCTCTAAGAAAACAGAGTTTATGCATAAAGGCGGGCTGGCTGAATTTGTTGCGTTTATAAACAACAAAAGAACAACTGTAAATTCAATTTTTCATTTTGTTAAGGAATCAAAAGATGGGATAACCACAGAAGTGTCATTGCAATGGAATGATGGTTATCAGGAAAACATTCAATGCTATACCAATAACATCAAACAAAGAGACGGCGGAACACATCTAGTTGGTTTTAGAACCGCCCTTACTAGAACCCTCAACAACTTCATGGAAAAAGAGGGAATGAATAATAAGGAAAAAATTTCAACCTCAGGAGACGATGCTAGAGAGGGCTTGGTTGCGGTTGTATCTGTAAAGGTTCCTGATCCTAAATTTTCTTCTCAAACAAAAGATAAGCTGGTCTCATCTGAAGTCAGACCTGTAGTTGAACAAGAGGTCTATAAGGCCTTAACTGAATATTTGTTGGAAAATCCAGCAGAAGCAAAGTTAGTTGCAACAAAAATAATTGAAGCAGCTAGGGCAAGAGAAGCCGCAAGGAAAGCAAGAGAGCTAACAAGAAGAAAGGGTGTTTTTGAAGGCGGAGGATTGCCAGGAAAATTATCTGATTGCCAGGAGAAGGACCCTGCAAAAAGTGAGGTCTATCTTGTAGAGGGTGAGTCGGCGGGAGGATCTGCTAAACAAGGAAGGGATAGGCATTTTCAAGCAATTCTACCCCTGAAAGGGAAGATCTTAAATGTGGAAAAGGCCAGGTTAGATAAAGTTTTATCTTCAGAAGAGATAGTTATTTTAATTACTGCCCTTGGATGCGGAATAAAGGGAGAAGAGTGGAAAGAAGAAAAACTCAGATACCACAGAATAATCATAATGACAGATGCTGATGTAGATGGATCACATATCAGGACACTTCTACTTACGCTTTTTTACAGACAGATGCCTGAACTCATCGAAAAGGGTTATATCTACATTGCACAACCTCCCCTCTATAAATTAAAGAAAGGTAAACAAGAAACCTACGTCAAAGATGACGCTGAGTTAAGAGAGCTCTTGGTTGCAGAGATTCTAGATGACGCAAAACTTGTTTTGAACAAGAAAGGAGAGTCCATAACAGGGCAAGCTTTGGGCAAATTTATTTCACAACATGAAAAAATTCAAAACGTAGTCAAAGGGTTAACACATATATACCCATTAGAATTATTAGAGGGTATTAAACATGCACCAATAATCAAGAGTTTAGAGGATGAGAAAGAGCTGAAAAAATGGTGTGGTAGTCTAGAAAAATATTTAAACGAAAATGCTGAACAAGGTTCCGCATGGAAAAGTAGTTTAGACAAAACAGAATCTGGAGACTTAGAGCCAATAGTAGATTTAGTAAAGCACGGAACTCAATCTGACTGGAATTTAAATAAGGCATTTTTTAATTCAAAGGCCTATAAGGACATCGCAAATCACGGATCTGATATGAGTGATATGTTTAATCAAGATAGCTATTTTGAAATAAACGGCAAGCAAATCGGTGTAGATAATTTTGCCCATGCATTAGAAGAAGTCCTCTTAATTTCAGAGAGGTCTTTTACTAAATCAAGGTATAAAGGCTTGGGTGAAATGAATGCTGAGCAACTATGGGATACGACGATGAATCCTGATATGAGAATATTAGGCCAGGTAGGTATAGAAGACGCTATTGCGGCAGATGAATTATTTCATGCCCTCATGGGAGATGAGGTGGAGCCAAGAAAGGAATTTATAGACGAGAATGCAAAGCTTGTTGTCAATTTAGACGTATAAATGCAGTTATCTAGGAACTAAGTTTTTTCTCTACCCACATTCTTACCTCGTTTGCAGACTTTTTGGAGTCTCTGACATAAAAAGCACTACCTATGTGAAGTTTTATTGTCCCAGGTTTTTTTATAAATTTATGGGCGGGCCAGCAGTCGCCTGAGTTATGACATAATGGAATCACCTTAACTTTGTTTTGTTTTGCTAGCTCAAATCCACTCCTCGCATATTTACCAACTCTTCCCGCTTGAACTCTAGTTCCTTCTGGAAAAAACAATACAAACATGCCATCGTTCAACCTATCAGATCCTTGCTCGAGAGTTTGAATCAGAGCGTCTTTAGGCCTGCTTCTATTAATGGCAATAGGATTTAACATCTTCATAGCCCAACCCCACAAAGGAATAAATAACAGTTCGCGCTTTAAAAGAGTACAAAGTGGATGAAATAAATACTGCATAGAAAAAGTTTCCCACTGTCCTTGATGATTGGAAACTATAACGCAGGGTTCATCAGGTAAGTTCTCTTGTCCTATTATCTCAACTTTTATATTGCAGGTTAACTGAAGGAACCAATTTGCAAATCTGGGCCAAAGAGAAAAAAGTTTTAATCTTTTGTTTAGACTTAAAAAAGGACCTATGAGGCAGGCAAGAATACTTGCAAGGACACCAGAACTTATATATCCCAAGTAAAAAATTCCAGATCTAAGATAGATCACTGTTTATTTATAATGTATTTCGCTGCTTCCATTAAATTATCAAAGCAATTTTCTGGAGGAGGGCTGTTATTCGTGCCAACAACCTTTTCACCATAACCACCCTTTTTAATTAAAAGAGGCACGCATCCGTAATTTCTTCCTGCAAGTATGTCTGATTCTTTATCTCCTATAAAATACTTGCCCTTCAGGGAAATATTTAGAGAATCTTCTATCTCTTCAAGAAGACCTACTTCAGGTTTTCTGCATTTACAGAAACTCTCCGGAGAATGAGGACAATAGGCTATATAGTCTATTTCTCCACCAACTTTCCTTAAGAGGTCTTCCATATAATCATGAATTAACGATAAATCGGAGTCAGAAATTATTTCTTTCTCTATACAGGCCTGATTGGTAGCTATGGCAATTCTGTAGCCTTTCTTATTTAAAAGCGCTATCGCATCCAAACTTTCCTTTATAGGTTCAAAATCTTCAGGTCGCGTTACATAGGTCATGAGATCAACGTTTATGACGCCATCTCTATCTAAGACAACTATATCTTTCATTTTCGTTTAAATAGAGTAATTTTCTGATAAAAAAGCGTTAACTTCTTCTAAATTGACTCTTTTTTGATCCATAGAATCTCTATCTCTAACTGTAATTGTTTTATCTTCAAGAGTCTGAAAATCGACGGTGATACAAGCAGGTGTACCTATTTCATCGTGTTTTCTATAACTTTTACCGATATTACCTGTATTTTCTAGCAAGACTCTACCCGTCAAGGATCTCTGTAGTCTATTCTTCAATTCTATCGATTTAGCCACAATATCTTTGTCATTTCTTTTTAGGGGTATTACAGCTACTTTAATAGGAGAAATATGTGGTTTTAAGGCTAAAACAGTTCTTTCTTTACCATTTTCAAGCTCTTCCACACTATACGCATCATTTAAAAGGGCTAAAAACCCCCTATCAACTCCAGCGGACGGCTCTATGACGTATGGAACAACCCACTCTTTAGTTTCAAGATCTTGAATGGCTAATTTAGCGTTAGATCTCGTATTCTCCATCACATTAGAAGTTAAATTTAGGTCCTTTTGTCCTTTTGTATGTGATCCTAGATCAAAATCAGTTCTATTGGCAATGCCTTCAAGTTCTTCTATACCGTGAGGATACTTATACATTATATCTACGGTTGCTTTTGAGTAATGAGACAGTTCATTTGAAGGAACGTGATAAAGCTCTAGATTTTCTCTTTTTATTCCTTGGTCCTGCCACCATTGAATTCTTATATCTATCCATTTTTTATGCCATTCTTCGTCTTCACCAGGTTTTACAAAGAACTCTAATTCCATTTGTTCAAATTCACGAACCCTAAATATGAAATTTCTTGGGGTAATTTCATTCCTAAAAGCTTTTCCCATTTGAGCTATCCCAAAGGGAAGAGGGTGTGGAGTTGAGTCCAAGACATTTTTAAAATTAGTAAATATATTTTGGGCAGTTTCAGGTCTTAAATAGGCAAAAGAGTTGCCATCTTCAACCGGTCCAACACTTGTTTTAAACATTAAATTAAAAGGCCTAGGATCTGTTAAATCTGAAGACCCACATCCTGGACATTTGTTATCACTTATGTGATCAGCTCTCCACCTTGCATTACAATCCCTACAATCTATTAATGGATCAGAAAATGTTTCCTCATGACCAGAATATTTTAGAACCATAGGATTAGTTAGTATTGAAGTATCGATCCCTTCAACATCCTCTCTGTCATAAATCATAGATTTCCACCAGGCACTTTTGAGATTATTTTTTAACTCAACGCCTAGAGGACCATAATCATAAAGCCCCTGAAGACCCCCATATATTTCATTAGATTGGAATATGAAACCTCTTCTCTTGCACAGAGAAACAAGGTCTTCCATAGTGTGATTATTCATAGAGTTAGTGAGTGCTTACTATTGTTAATTTACCTTTAATATATATATCTTGACTCAGTATTCTTAAATTTCTTATATTCCCAAGAATATTGACCTGGTATCTTCATTATACATTTTTCAAACTCGCAATTCATTTTATCTACACCTTCTTGAAGATCTTCTGAGAGATCAATTTTATTTCCAAAATGAATTATAAAACCTTCGCCATTTAGTTTTCTTTCACAATACATCAGGTGCGCAGAACAATCAGTTTTCTGCTGGAGTTTGGTTAACAGTGTCATCGAAAGACAGTCTTGGTTAAAAAACTTTGATAAAAGGCCGGCACCCTTTTTTGGTACTTGATCAGAGGCAATGGCAACTACGTTGCCCTCCCTTAGTGCCAACAACATTTGCTTAATTCCTGAAACATTAGTATCAACCATGCTAACCCCGGCTCTATTTCTAGAGGCCTTCATTATCTTATCTAGTGATTTATTCTTTGGTCTTGTGTAGGGGACAGTGCAATTCGTAGTAGCACCAAGATGATTTATCAAAACCTCAATATTTCCAAGATGCGGAGTGAAAAGAAGGACACCCCGTCTTGACTCTAAAGATCTTTCAACTGATTGATAGTTAACTATTTCTATAAATTTATCCTGGTTCTTGAGTAATTTCTTCCCCCAGACCAACCCACTTTCTAGAAATGCCATAGAGCTATGGAAGAGGCTTTCTTTAAGCAATAGGCCAATCTCTTTTTTATCTTTAGTTGGAAAAACATGTCTTAGGTTAGCTAAGGTAATATTCTTGTGGTTGTTTGGAATCACATAAAGGATAAAGCTTAAACAAGCGCCTAAGAAAAACAGTATTTTATAGGGTGTAGTTTCTAGAATTTTAAGCAATAAGCTGTAAAGAACAAAGGAAAGTGACATATGTTGCTTAACTTCTCCAGAAAGCAGGTGTAAAAATTAATAAAAGAGTAAAAATTTCTAGCCTACCAAGTAACATTGATGCACATAATGCTATTTTTGAGATATCTGTAACATCTCGGTAATTCTCAGATACAGCCCCAAGGCCAGGCCCAAGGTTGTTTAAAGTTGCACCAGCAGCAGAGAATGCAGTTAAAAAATCATTATTTTGAGACAACAAGATCATAAGTAGTATCAAAAAAGTTGCAACATAAACAGCAAAAAAACCCCAAACCGACTCTGAAACTCTTGGATCTAATGTTTTTTTCCCAAATTTTATTGTTACAACAGCATTTGGATGGATTAATTTCGTAATTTCACTTGTGCCCTGTCTTATTAATATTAAAGCACGGATTACTTTTATGCCTCCTCCCGTAGATCCAGCACAAGCACCAATAAATGCTACTGTTAATAACATAATAGGAACAAACAATGGCCAGTTTGAGTAGTTAGATGTAAGAAACCCTGTAGTTGTTCCAATAGATACCGCTTGAAAAATACTCTCAACAACCATGTTGTCATAGAAATTTTCGCTAAAATAGAGAGTTAAATATGTTATGAGTGCTGTAGTGGCAAGTAGCGATAGATAAAGTTTTACTTCTGAGTCATAAAAATAATGAAATAACCGTTTTTTTGTCCAAGCAAGATAGTGCAGGGCAAAATTTACTCCAGAAATTACCATAAATATAATCGCAATCCATCTTAGCGATGTACTTTCAAAGAAAGCAAAGCTCTCATCATGAGTAGAAAAACCTCCAATAGAAACTGTAGAAAATGCATGCGAAACAGCATCAAACCAATTCATACCGAAAATTTTATATAAAACTGCACATGCAAAAGTCATCGTAAGATATACAAACCACAAGGCCTTTGCAGTTTCGGTTATTCTCGGCGTAAGTTTTGCATCTTTTAAAGGCCCGGGAGTCTCCGCCTTGTATAATTGCATACCCCCTACGCCAAGTAAGGGCAAGACAGCCACAGCCAGTACAATAATTCCCATTCCGCCAAGCCATTGTAGGGATTGTCTGTAGAATAATAGTGATCTGGGCATTTCATCTAAGCCTATAAACACAGTAGCGCCAGTGGTAGTTAGGCCTGAAATGGACTCAAACAAAGAATCAATGTAGCTAATTCCGTCTAAGTTCGCTAAATAAAATGGAATTGATCCAAAAAATCCTAGTACTGTCCAGAAAAAAATTGTTATTATGAAACCATCTTTTGTTCTCAGGTCTCCATTTTTTTTTGAAGCAAAGAAAAAAAGAAGAAAGCCTATTGAGAAAGTTATGAAACCGGTTGTTATAAAGGCTTTTACTAGATCTTTTTCTTCAAAGAAATACGCAAGAAACCCAGGAAATAGCTGGGCAGCACTAAATAACATCAGGAGGGTTCCTAAAATCCTAGTGGTATAAGGGAGTTTCATGTTACGAGGGCGAAAAGATTTCTTTTACTTGTTTGATTGCAGTTTTATCTGTTAAAAATACTATAACATGATCGTTCTCCCTCAAATGCACATGATCATGCGCTATTTTCCCTTTATTATCTCTTATTAAGGCACCTATGGTTGCACCTTCGGGAAGGGATATTTCTCCAAGCTCTTTACCTATACTGCTTTGTTTGCCTGTTGGTGATTCCTTGGCAATTGTTTCTATGGCCTCAGCAGCTCCTCTTCTTAATGAGTGAACTTTAACTACATCCTTACCTTCAATCTCGGCTAGAAAAGTTCCTATTGTTATCAGAGAAGGTGTAATTGCTATATCTATACCCTTGTCTTGGACTAAATCTACATAAGCTGGATTATTGATTAATGCCACAACTTTGTGTGCACCCATGTCCTTTGCCAGGAGGCATGACATTACATTTGCTTCATCATCATTTGTTACAGCTGCAAATACATCTGTTCCTTCAATATTTTCATCATAGAGAAGATGTTTATCACACACGTTACCTTCAAGAACAATTGATTGTTCAAGTTTTTCAGATAATCTTTTTGCTCTTTCGTGATCTGATTCAATAATTTTTACTCTATGTACATTCTCAATTCTTCTGGCAAGTCTGCTGCCTATTTTTCCTCCTCCAGCAATCATTACACTCTTATAAGGCTCTTCTTTCTTTCTCATTTCATTGACTACTTTAGATGCTTCGCCTTTCTTCGAAATAAAGAAAACTTCATCCTCAGCCCTTATGGTCGTTTGCCCCGTAGGTATTATTGAGGTTCCTTCTCTAAAAATAGCCGCCACCCTGGAATCAACTTTAGGCATATGTTTTTTTAGATCACCTATCTCATGACCAATCATAGGACCTCCCTCAACAGCTTTCACTGCAACGAGATTTAATTGACCTTCCCCAAATTCCATTACTTGCAATGATCCTGGAACTTCAATTAATCCTTCAATATGATCAGTTATTAGTTGCTCTGGACTGATGTGAACATCTACAGGAATTTTGCCTGACTCCATCGCTTCTTTTGTTTTTCCTTTGAGATAGGAGATTTCTCTTACTCTCGCAATAGTCTTTACGGATTCATTTAGAACCTTGGAAATAAGACATGCCACCAAGTTGGTTTCATCGCTGCCTGTTACAGCAACGACCATATCGGCATCTTTAATGCCGGCATTAACAAGTATATTTGGATAAGAGGCACCGCCGAGAACAGTTCTTATGTCAGCCTCTTCTTCGAGTTTATGAAGTTTTACGGAATCGTTATCGATAATGGTAAGGTCATTTTCTTGAGACAACAGGTTAGCAAGCGTGCTACCTACAGCTCCGGCCCCCAAAATGACTATTTTCAAAAGTATATGTAAGACAATTTTTCTTTGATTATAGTCTTATTTTTCGAATAGAAAATAGTTATTGGAAGCTTAATTAAATTTATTTGTTATCTTCAATAATGTCTCTGTAGGCAGATATGAACTCTTGTCCTGAAACAATATTCTTCCCTTCCATTTGTATATCTTCAATTAATATAGCGCTACCTGCCCTACAAAAGATTATCATCCCATCATCAGTTGACTCTATATGACCCGGTTGTAGATTTTGATCTTGTTTATATTCTTTGGCCTTATGAATTTTTATTCTTTTATCACCAAGTAAGAAATAAGCACCATATTTAGAGTAGAAGGCATTTATTTTGCTGATAATTTTTTTTGCGTCTTCTGCCCAATCAATCTGGAGCATTTCTTTAGTTATCTTAGGAGCAAAGCTTGCTTCGTTATCGTTTTGATTTTTGGCTTCAATACTTTCAGATTCTATAAGATTAAGAAATTCGCATAAATTCTTCTCACTTAAGCCTATGAGCTTTTCTTCAAGAGTTCTTAGATTATCTTGTATTTCAATTCCGCATTCATGGATCTGATATACGGGACCTTCATCCAAACCTTCTGACATTTGCATGTAACTAATGCCAGATTTCTTGTCTCCATTTAGCAGACAATACTCCATAGGCGAAGCCCCTCTCCATTTAGGTAATATTGAAGCGTGAACATTAATGCAGCCATGTCTAGGAATATCTAATATATTTTTGGGAATTAAAAGGCCATATGCCACAACCAAGACTAGATCTGGTTTTAATTTTTTAAGCATATTTAATGTACCTTCTTCTTTGAGATTGGCGGGCTGAAAAACTGGAATGTTTTTATGAAGGGCTAATTCTTTGACAGGCGAAAATTTAACTTTCTTACCTCTACCTGATTTTCTATCAGGCTGAGTTAATACACATGAAATCTCATGATGAGATCCTATTATCATCTTTAGATGTTCTGTTGCAAAATCTGGCGTGCCAGCAAAAACAATTTTCATGACCTTTTATATACCTTTAGCTTTATTGAGCTTTTTTCTAATCATCTCTCTTTTAATATTTGAAATGAAATCAACCATCATTTTTCCATCTAAGTGATCCATTTCATGTTGAATAACAACTGATAATAAATCATCCGTTATTATATTCATCTCTTCTCCTTCTAAATTAAATGCAGCTATCTCTACTGAGCGTGGTCTGGACAATTCTTCATAAAAACCGGGCACAGATAGACAGCCCTCAGAGTGGGATACCTTTTCAGAATCAACTATTTTTTTCAATTTGGGGTTAATTAAAATTAAAGGATTATCCTTATCCTCACTTATATCTATGACAATAATTCTTTTATGAACATTCACTTGTGTTGCAGCTAAGCCTATTCCAGAACCCTCATACATGGTCTCCAGCATATCATTTGTTATTTGCTTAAGACTGTCATCAAATTGTGTAACAGGTTCTGCTACTGTTCTCAGTCTAGGATCAGGAAATAGTAAAACTTTTAATAATGCCATGATTTAATTTTTGATATTTTAGTATACAATTTTTGTTTAGGAGGAAATTGTGACTGTAACTGTATCAATACTAATAGGATCTGAATCAGACTTAACCTTAGCCAATAAAAGCTCTGAAACACTGGATTCTTTATCAATATCTAATTCAATTCAGGTTCTCTCGGCTCATAGGACCCCTGAATTGCTTGAAACCCATGTTCGAGAATGTGAAGCGGGAGGAACTAAGGTTTTTATAGCGATGGCAGGTTTGGCTGCTCATTTAGCTGGAGCTGTAGCTTCTAAAACTGTGTTACCGGTTATTGGTGTTCCGGGAGACGGGGGACCTTTAAGCGGAATGGACGCTCTTCTATCTACTGTGCAAATGCCAAAAGGCATACCTGTTGCAACTGTTGCTATCGGGTCAGCAGGAGCAATAAATTCTGCTTACTTGGCAGCTCAGATACTGGGAGTTGAATCTGAATCAATTAGAAATAGTTTATTAAAAGTTAGAGAGGATGGTGTTGAGGCTATTAAAGCTTCAAACAAAAAATTGGCTGATTCCTAGGCCATGTACTCGCTCGGTTCGATCATTGAACATTTAAAATCTGGAGAATTAATAGCCTACCCCACGGAAGGAGTTTGGGGTCTAGGATGTGATCCCAATAATCTCGAAGCGGTAAAAAAGATACTCGATCTTAAGGAGCGATCCTCTAATAAAGGGCTGATTCTTCTGGGCTCGAGATTTGAACAATTTAATGAATATGCATTTGCTGAAGAATATAAAGCAAAATTAATGACCAAATGGCCTGGTCCTCATACTTGGCTGGTACCTTCTAAGCAAGGTGTAAGCACTCTAATAATAGGATCTAATGATAAAGTGGCTTTAAGGCTAAGCAGTCATGAGATTGTTTGTGAACTGTGCGAGAGTTTTGGAGGAGCCATAATTTCTACTTCTGCTAATAAAGAAGGCCTGCCAACCCTTACAGGAGAGAGAGAAATCGCGGATGTTTTTCCAGATGTTAAGATATTAAAAGGACGCCTAGGTGACTTAAAGAGACCGTCTACAATCCAGGATGTTGTTACAGATTTCATCGTGAGATAGTTATGAAAGAATTAAAAAAATTTGCTGTTATAGGAAGTCCAATCGAACACTCTCTATCCCCAAAAATACATAGCCTGTTTGCAGAAAGCCTTGGAATAAAGATTAGCTATGAAGCCCTGAAAGTAGAAGAGGTGGAATTTACAACCAGAGTCAAACAGTTATTTGACGAAGGGTATGATGGTCTGAATGTAACTCTGCCTCATAAGGAGTCCGCCTTCAAGTTTGCGGATTCTTTATCTGATGATTCAGTCTTATGTGAATCTGTTAATACGCTTTGGATGGAAGATGGATCAATATGTGCAGACACAACAGACGGAAGGGGTTTAATGAAAGACCTTTTAAATAAAGAGATAGATGTCAAGGATGCCAAGATTCTCCTTTTAGGAGCGGGCGGGTCTGCAAAAGCAATAATTCCAGCTCTACTTAGAAATAATCCAGAGAGTATTACTATATCCAACAGAACTCCTGAAAGAGCCGAGTACCTTGCAGATAGATTTTCTTCTCCCGGTAGGGTTATGAAATCCATTCCTTTATCGGCAGAAATAGACTTCGAGCCAGACTTGATTATTAACACCTCATCTGCAGGAGTCTTAGATCAAGGCATGAAATTACCACCTAATATCTTTTCCAGTCACCCAAGTGTCTATGATCTTTCTTATGCCACTTCAAATACTCCGTTCATGAATTTAGCTTTGTCCCGTGGTTCAAAAAATTGTTATGACGGTATTGGAATGTTAATAGAGCAGGCGGCCTTAAGCTTTCAAATATGGACAAAAGAAGTTCCTGATACTGATTTTGATATAGAGCTACTTTCATAACCTTATTTTGTAAGCAAAACCCTCTTTAATTTCTTTGTCTTTAAGCTATTGTTTGAAGAAACTGATTAGTTTAAAATACGCCCGCTGTTCCGGTTCGCCCACCTTAAAACAAATATATAAAATTTAATGACTTATATTAAAAAAGTTTTCAAAAAGTTCATCTTTATGGTCATGCCTGTTATGTTTTCGTCACTTGTTTTTTCTGAAGACTCAGACTACAACATGAAAGTTGGCGTAACAGAGGTAAGTCAAAGCATCTTTGAACTCCATATGCTCATATTCTGGATATGCGTGGGTATCGGAGTCATAGTTTTTTCAATAATGTTTTGGTCTCTATTTAAATACAGAAAATCGAAAGGAGCTGTCGCAGCAGATTTCGATGATAACTTCTGGCTTGAAATAGGTTGGACTGTAGCCGCAACATTGGTGCTGGTCTGGATGGCTGTTCCTTCAACACAAGTCATGGTTAAGGCCTATGATGATGCAGAAGGAGAAATTAATATTCTTATTACCGGTCATCAATGGAAATGGCACTATAAATATTTAGAAGACGAAGTAGGTTTTTTCAGCAATTTAGCAACAAGCCAAGAACAAATAAATGGAGAAGTGCCTAAAGGAGAGTTTTATCTAAGAGAGGTTGATGAGCCTTTAGTCATACCAACAAATACAAGGATAAGATTTTTGATAACTGGTAATGATGTTATCCATTCTTGGTGGGTGCCTGATTTTGCTGTAAAGCAAGATGCGATACCAGGATTCATAAACACTGCATGGACAAATGTCCCAGAGCCAGGAATTTTTAGAGGTGCCTGTACAGAGCTGTGCGGTATTAAACATGCCTTTATGCCTGTTGTAGTTAGAGCAGTTGAAAGGGAAGAGTTTGATGCCTTCATCGCTACAAAGGTGGCTCTTGCTGAAGAAGAAAGGATGCTAACTTCTAAAGTCTGGACTAAAGAAGAGTTGATGGAAAGAGGTGAGGGTTTTTACGCTACAAATTGCTCTGCATGCCATCAAATTAATGGTAAAGGAATACCTCCTGTATTTCCAGCGCTAGATGGAAGTCAAATAGCTATGTTTGACAGTAAGAAGCATATAGAAATATTGATGGAAGGTGTGCAGGGTTCAGCTATGGCTGCTTTTGGAGACTCATATAGTGAAGTTGATATAGCATCGGTCATAACTTACACAAGGCAGGCTTGGTCGAACGGAGAAAATGGTGACGGTGTTATCGTCACTCCACAAGACATTGTTGCTTACAAAAACAGAATAGATTTATAAAAAGGAATAAAATAATGAGTACAGTAGTAGAAACACATGATCACGGACATCACGGACCAGCTAAGGGACTTTCTAGGTGGCTCTTTACAACAAATCATAAAGATATAGGAACACTTTATTTATGGTTTAGTTTCATCATGCTATTTATAGGTGGAGCCATGGCTATGGTAATTAGAGCTGAACTATTCCAGCCAGGATTGCAAATTGTTCAACCTGAATTCTTTAATCAGATGACCACAAATCATGGTCTTATTATGGTGTTTGGGGTAATAATGCCTGCTTTTGTGGGTCTTGCAAACTGGATGTTACCAATGCAAATAGGAGCCCCTGATATGGCCTTGCCGAGACTGAATAATTTAAGTTTTTGGTTGCTGCCTATGGCCTTTGGAATTTTGCTTTCTACTTTATTTATGCCGGAAGGAGGACCAAATTTTGGTTGGACTTTCTATGCTCCTTTATCAACTACATATGCACCTAATACGGTTAACTTCTTTATTTTCTCAGTTCACGTTATGGGAGTTTCTTCAATTCTAGGTTCTATAAACATAATCACTACAATATTTAATATGAGAGCTCCTGGGATGACCCTAATGAAAATGCCTCTATTTGTCTGGAGCTGGTTGATTACCGCTTATCTATTGATAGCTGTCATGCCTGTTCTCGCTGGTGTAGTTACTATGATGTTAATGGACATCAATTTTGGAACAAGTTTCTTCAATGCTGCTGGTGGTGGGGATCCTGTTTTATTTCAGCACGTATTTTGGTTCTTTGGTCACCCAGAAGTTTATATAATGATTTTGCCAGCCTTTGGTATTGTCTCCCATATAATTGAAACCTTCTCAAGAAAACCAATCTTTGGTTATTCTTCTATGGTGTATGCAATGGCCTCTATTGCTATTCTATCTTTTGTTGTATGGGCTCATCACATGTTTACAGTGGGCATGCCTCTAGCTGGTGAGTTATTTTTCATGTATTCAACTATGTTAATAGCTATTCCCACAGGCGTTAAAGTCTTCAACTGGGTAGCGACTATGTTTAGAGGTTCTATTACCTTTGAAACACCAATGCTTTTTTCAATAGCATTCGTTGCCTTATTTACTATTGGAGGTTTTTCAGGCTTGATGTTGGCGATTGTTCCGGCTGACTTCCAATATCATGATACTTATTTTGTTGTTGCTCACTTTCATTACGTTTTGGTTCCAGGCGCTCTCTTTGGAATCATAGCAGGAGCCTATTATTGGCTTCCTAAGTGGACTGGTAACATGTATGACGAGACCCTTGGTAAATTACATTTTTGGCTAACTTTTATATCTGTAAATGTAACTTTTTTCCCGATGCACTTCGTAGGACTTGCAGGAATGCCTAGAAGATACCCTGATTATGCATTGCAATTTGCTGATTTTAACGCTTTGATAAGTGTTGGCGCTTTTATGTTCGGACTAACACAACTTTTATTCTTATTTATAGTTATTAAGACTATTAGAGCTGGAAAACAAGCCGAGCCTGAAGTTTGGGAAGGTGCAGGCGAATTAGGTCTCGAATGGACTTTAAGTTCTCCTCCTCCTTATCATTCATTTACTATTCAGCCACAAGTAAAATAGTTTGGAAGCAAAGAAAACATTAAGAAATTTGACAGGCATCGTTGTAGGAATGTTTGCATTCGGGTGGCTGCTTGTTCCAATGTATGACGTATTTTGTGAAATTACTGGATTAAATGGAAAGGTAACTGGCCCAAGTTCATTGAGTCAGGAATCATTGGCAATAACTGAACAAAGAGAATTGTTAGTCCAATTTATGACACATAACAATGAATCAATGCCATGGAAGTTTGATTCAGAAAAATCTCAAATGAGGGTTATTACTGGCAATCAATATGAAGCAAACTTTGTTTTTTTCAATCCAACAAATAAAGAAATGGTAGGTCAGGTTATTCCTAGTGTCTCACCTGGTAGAGGTGCGGAATACTTCCATAAAACTGAATGTTTTTGTTTTGAGAGGCAGGTATTGGCAGCAGGAGAGAGCATAGAGCTGCCTGTTAGGTTCATAGTCGATCCAGCGCTTCCAAAAGAGATTGGATCTTTAAGTCTTGGCTATACTTTGTTTGATATTACAGACAGAGTTCAACCTAAAGAAGAATTAGCTAATTTATAAGAGGGGAGAAAATGTCACAACAAGCCTATTACGTTCCAGAATCAAGTAAATTGCCATTTGCTATGGCAATTACAATGTTGGTCTTCATAATCGGAGCAGCCAATACAGTCATAGATATGGGGAAAGACTCTAACTCTTATCTTATTTTAATCGCTTCATTCATCATGATGTGGACCACAATGTACTTTTGGTTTAAGCAAGTAATTCAAGAAAATCAGGCAGGATTAAACAATCCTATGCTTAAAGATTCATATGTTTATGGTATGGCTTGGTTTATTTTCTCAGAAGTAATGTTTTTCTTTGCCTTCTTTTTTGCATTGGCATACATAAGAAATTTCGCAGTTCCGTGGCTGGGTGGTGAAGGTGAAAAAGGTCTTGCTAATATGCTTTGGCCAGGATTTGAAGCTACTTGGCCTCTAATGATAACCCCTGATCAGGCCGTTTTTGCTGGACCTGAAAAAGATATGTCATTAGCTACAGCTTATGCCTCTGGAGGCTTGGGCGGAGTTTTGGGCTGGTTACCTTTGTGGAACACAGTATTGTTGCTGACTTCAAGTTTAACAGTTCACATAGCGCATCTAGGTCTCAAAAACGGAAATAGAAGGCAGTTTAATCTTTGGTTAGGTATTACCCTAGTTCTTGGTTATATGTTCGTTGTTGTTCAAGGTGTAGAGTATTACGAGGCTTATACGCACTATGGCTTGACCCTAAATACCGGTATTTATGGAACCACATTTTTTATGCTGACAGGATTTCATGGATTTCATGTCTGTTTAGGGGCAATTATTCTAACAATAATGCTTTTTAGAAGCCTTAAAGGACACTTTTCTGTAGATGACCATTTTGGCTTTGAAGCCGGCTCTTGGTACTGGCACTTTGTTGACGTTGTCTGGGTCTGCCTGGTTGCTTTTGTATACGTAATGTAATTAAGTTTAAACCCCCGGGCCAATTTGCCCGGTAACAAAACCATAAACTAGAGTTATAAAGAGAACGATCGCTATAGATACTCTGACGCCCAAACTGTGAACGGTTCTTTTAGATGAGCCTCCATCCTTAATAAGGAAAAAGGCGCCCCTAAATAGGCTAATAAACATTGCCACGATTAAGAAAATTATAAAGTATTTGATCATCTTGAAAGAATCAGCAGTATACACTTAGGTTAACAAAAAAAAATGAGCAAATTTCGTCCAGGAAAATCAATGACCTTCTTTGTCTTATTTTTTTTCCCTATTTTAATCTTCTTAGGGTCTTGGCAGGTTATAAGGGGCATAGAAAAGACGGATATCGTTGAACAGCACTATATGAACAAATCCTTACCGGTTATTAATGAAAAAGATATATCTCTAATAAATCAGGCTAATCTGAAATATCGCACAGTAAATCTCTATGGAGAATTTGGACAAGAGTCTTATCTTCTCGATAATAGGCTTTACAGGCAAGAGGCAGGTTATGAAATCTTTACGACATTCGAGACTTCTGAAAATAATCTTTTTTTAGTCAACAGAGGGTGGGTGTCCAAAGAAGGATTTAATTATGATGAAGATGTCCAAATAAAAGAACAACTAATTTCTATACAAGGCCTTCTTTCACCATTCACAAGATTTGGACTTAATTTGGTGAATCAAAATTACGAAGATACTTGGCCAAAATTAGTTCAGCAAATAGATTATGAAGCTGCCAAAAATGATCTGGGCCTAGATATAAATAATTCAGTTATTCAATTGTCTGCAGGTTCAATCGGAGCTCTTGAGCCAATCTGGAAACCTGTTGATTTAAAACCCTCTAGGCATTACGGATATGCCCTACAGTGGTTTGGACTGGCATTAGTTTTAATTTGTTCATTTTTTTATTACGGATTTAAAAAGGATTGATCATGAAAATAAGTAAACAGAATTCTGGAAGAATAATAGCTTCTTTAATATTTTTAACCCCAATTATCGTTTTATTGTCTAGCTCAGCCATGTTTTACAGTGGCTATACGCCTGAAGGCACAGTAAACAAAGGCACCCTATTATCAGAGCCCATACAGCTAAGTGACTTAAGATTAGAAGTTACATCTGGGCCATTAGAAGACGAATTTCCCGGTAAGTGGTCTATTGTCCAGTTTGTTTCTGGGGACTGTATGGAGAAGTGCTGGGACACCTTGTACTCCTCTCGTCAAATAAATATAAGGCTGGCAAAGAATAGCGATAGAGTCGTTAGATATCTTATTAATGTAGGAGAAAATAATTTATCTAATGAATCTTTAAATAAAATTAAAGATGAATATCCGCTACTCAATACGGGAGAAATTAATACAGATCTAGTTCCTTCCTCTATTTCTAATAAATTAAAAGATTCTCCTTACATTTTGTTTGACCCTTTGGGTAATGGAATACTCATTTATGATTCTACCTTGCCCAGTGGCGAACTGCTTCAAGACATCAAAAAAGTTCTTCAGAACTCAAAAATAGGATAAGTATGGAACGTATAAAGACACTTTCTCTTTGGTCAGGCATTCTTGGGTTCGTGGTAGTTGCCCTAGGCGCGTGGACAAGACTAGCCGATGCTGGCTTAGGTTGTCCTGATTGGCCCGGTTGTTATGGATTTGTTACGATCCCCGTTAGTCCTGATGAGATAGATCTGGCTAATTCTAAGTTTCCCGAAACACCTTATGAGGTTGCCAAGGCAATTCCAGAGGTCGTTCATAGATATTTTGCAGCTGCTCTTGGGTTCTTTATAGTTTGCATGGCTTTCATGGCCTATAAATATAAAGAAATTCCACTAAATATCAAAAAACTAAGCTACTTTCTTTTGGTGTGGGTAATAATGCAGGGTACTTTTGGTTATCTAACAGTCAGCCTCAAGCTCTGGCCTCAAGTGGTCACCACTCATCTTATGTCAGGCTTCTTAACAACCGCTCTTGTTTGGCTTTTATATTTTAGGACTAAGGATCTTATTCAAGAAAGGAAATCATGGAACTTCCAGGAATCAACCAAGAAGCTATTTAGTGTATCCATAGTATTAGTTGCGATTCAGATATTTTTAGGCGCATGGACAAGCACCAACTATGCATCTTATTCGTGTACTGACTTGCCTTTATGTCAAGGTCAATTGCTTCCTGAGGCTAACTTCAAAGAAGGTTTTAATTTCTTTCAAAGCATTGGTCCAAATTATTTAGGAGGACAGCTTGATCACGAATCTAGAGTTGCTATTCATTTAACACATAGGTTTGGTGCCATAGTAGTAACGCTCTTTCTATTATTTTTCAGTCTTCACTTATATAAAAGAAACTACAAAACCTTAGCTTATGGGTTGATAGCTTTTTTAACATTGCAGATTTTATTAGGTATTTCTAATGTTATTTTTGCCTTACCTTTATTAATTGCTGTAGGTCATAATTTAGGTGGGTTATTATTGATCACTTATTTAGGTGTTCTACGATTAAGAGAACATTAATACATGATATCAATATTATCTAATTGGAGAGGTTATCTCGAGCTAACAAAGCCTGGTGTTCAGGCGTTGTTATTTGTTTCTTGCGCTAGTGGAATGCTTATAGGATCAGATTTTAGCCCACCAGTATTAGTTTTTTTCTTTGGCTTAATAGGGATAAGTTTTCTTGCCGCCTCTTCGGCGGTCATCAATCACTTCTTTGATCAGAAAATTGACTCTAAGATGAACCGAACTTCAGAGAGGCCTTTGGTAATAGGCAAAATTTCTGATAAACAGGCAATAATTTTTTCAATAATTCTTTATTTGTCTGGTTCTTGGATGCTTTTATTTTTTACAAACCTCTTGACCTGGATTCTTACGACTTTGACATTCATATTTTATGGATTTATTTATACTAAATATTTAAAGTTTATGACCAGTCAAAATATAGTTATAGGAGGTCTTGCGGGTGCCATGCCTCCACTTCTTGGTTGGGCTGCTATTTCTAACACAATCGAGCCTAATGCCCTCTTGCTTGTTTTAATAATTATGGTTTGGACCCCCCCACATTTCTGGGCTTTAGCTGTCCATAGAGTTGAAGATTATGCTGATGCGGAAGTCCCTATGTTGCCAGTGCAAAAAGGAGTTCCTTTTACGAAGCAGCACATACTGCTCTATACCTTCCTTTTATTGGCTACTACGCTGCTACCTTATGCAGTTCAGATGTTTGGAGAAATTTATCTCATTTCAGCATTAATTCTGGGTGGTATATTCTTAGTCTATTCATATAGGCTCTATAGAGATGATACTAATGCTCTGGCTATGCCAACTTTTGCTTATTCTATAATTTATTTAGCTGCTTTATTTGCTGCCATGCTTATAGATCATTTTATCTATCTATGAACAAAGGAATATTTATAACAGTTGCAGCCTGTTTGGGCTTTATGGCCTTGATACTGGCTTTATTCTTGTCGAGGTTTTATACACCTAGGGAATTGACACTAGATGAATATAAAACGCTAGGAGCATACTTTATAGATCCGCCAAGACAGCTTACGGAGTTCAGGCTAATTGATGATTCTGGAGATATCTTCTTGCCCGAAGATTTTAAAGATAAATGGAATATTTTATTTTTTGGTTTTACCTATTGTCCTGATATATGCCCATTAACCATGAAACAAATGTCTGACATAAAGCAATCTTTAGGCGCAAAATCAGAAAAGATAAGGATTTTTCTTGTTTCTGTAGACCCAGATAGAGATAAACCCTCAAATTTAAGAATATATTTAGACAATTTTGATACAGAATTTATAGGCCTTACAGGAGAGATAGACCAAATATATAAATTTTCAACTCAGGTTAATGCTCCATTTTTCCCAGTCGTTAATAGCAAGGAAGATAATTACACGGTAGATCACTCTGGTAGTCTTGTTTTAATCAGTCCTAAAGGACAATATGCCGGTTTCTTTAGGGCCCCTCATGAGACCCAAAAGATATTTAAAGCACTTGCCTCTCTTCTTAATTAGTCTAATATGCTCAACTCTATGCTGATTCATAAACATAAGTTTGCATTAATTCTTAGCCTATTCTTCGTGGTAGGCCTATCAGCTGATCCTATTCTTCACTCTCTAGAAGAAGATGACATTCATCATGAAGTTATTGAATGTCAGCTTTGTGAGGGCGAACAATTAAAAGCATATGATCATTATTTTTTAGAATCTTATGCTCTAAGTTCAATAACTTTATCTGGCCAAGAGAAGGAAATTTTTTCTGTTCTCTCTAAAGGCTTTAGTGCGAGGGCACCACCTAACTCTTAAATTTACTTAAAACTTTTTTAATTTAAATTTAGGAGAAAACATGAAAGTTCACTTTTATGCGCTCATGGCGATGAGTTTAATTACTACGCAAATAAATGCCGATGAACCTGCAACGGACCCTGCTGAGAATGCAGATGAGATTGTTGTAACATCATCTATATTAAATCCTAGCAGGATTCTTAACCCGCTTTATGTCATTGACGGCGATGAAATAGAAAATAATGCTACTACTTCTTTAGGTGAAGCAGTGGACGGCTATTTAGGTGTTTCCATTGCTGATTATGGCGCTGCCGTAGGACAACCTATTATTAGAGGAATGTCAGGACCAAGGGTAAAAATACTCAAAAACGGACTGGTAAACAGGGACGTGTCTGGCCTTGGAGCCGATCATTTAAACGATATCGATTTAAATGATCTACAGCAAGTAGAAATAATAAAAGGACCTTCGTCTTTGCTTTATGCCAACGGCACAAGTGGTGGAATCATTAATGTTGTTGATAATTGCATAGCCCCAGAAGATTTTACTACACAAGAATTTATTGCAGGGCTTGAAACACAATCTGTTAATGATGGTGATTCTCAGTTCTTTAACTACAAAGATAATTTAAATGGCTTTAATGTTAACGTTGGATACAAGAAGTCTGAATTTGGAAATTTTGATATTCCTAATGATGCAATAATGCACGAAGAAGATCATGAAGGGCATGATGAGCACGAAGGAGAAGAAGAGCTCTCTTACATAGAAAATTCAGACCTTGAAATAGAGTCTACTAAATTCGGAATTTCTAGAGCTGGAGAATGGGGATATTTCGGAATTTCTGTTGATAATCATGAAAGTATGTACGGAATTCCTTACCATGGTGAGCATTCAGATGAGGAAGGTCACGATGATCATGACGAGCATGAAGGTGAAGATGATCATGAAGGTGAAGATGAACATGAAGGCGAAAGAATTTTTTCAACAACCGATCAAGAAAGCTTCACTATTAAAGGTTTGTATAATGTAAACGGTAATCTGATTAATTCAGTTACTTATAATTACAGAGATACAGACTATTCGTTGATTGAAGCTCATGCCGAAGAAGAAGGTCATGACGAACACGAAGATGAAGAGCACGAAGAACATGCTCCTACAGTATTTTCGAATGATGCAACAGAATACGGTGCCATATTTGACTTATCTAACGATAATTTTATACAAAAAATAGCACTAAACTTTGTTGATGAAGATTCTTCTATCGCAGGAGAAGAGGCATTCATGAATCCAGCTAATAATGAAGAATTTACAATAGGTTACTTTGTTAGCGCAGACCTAGATATGTTCTATTTAGATGCAGGATTTAGGTTGGATCAAATAGATCGAACAGGTAGTGTCACAGATGAAGACCATGGAGACATAGATAACTACAGTATAGATGACACCACAAATAGCTTTGCTCTTAGCTTAGGGAGAGACCTCAGCGATACTTTAGATGTAAATTTTGGTTTTGCTAGCGTTGAAAGACTACCTTCAGTTATTGAGCTCTTTATGAATGGTCCTCATTTAGCCACAGGAAGGCTTGAGACAGGAAATCCAAACCTGCAAAGCGAAACCTCAAATAATTTTGATATTACATTTAATTATGAGAGTGGTGATTTCTTTGCCTACGCAAGCTTCTATGTAAATGATGTAGATAACTACATCACTCTTCAAGATGAGCTAGATGGTCATGATGATCACGATGATGATGACCATGGAGATGACCATGGAGATGAGCATGGAGACGATGACGATCATGGAGATGAGCATGGAGACGATGATCATGACGACCATGATGAATTCGCAAATCTTATACATGCTGATTACGTGCAAGAAGATGCAGAATTCAGAGGTTATGAGTTTGAATTTGGTAGAACTTTCCGTCTAGGATCTGGTGACTTGAGATTATCTTTTGGAAGAGATGATGTTAATGCAGAGTTTACTGATGGACATAATGTCCCAAGAATTAATCCTGCAAGAAATATCTACTCTCTATCTTATGTTGAAAACGATTGGGTATTTAAACTTAGTCTGAAAGACGTAGAGAGGCAAGATGATATAGGTGAAGGCGAAACAGTTACTGATTCTTATCAAATGCTGAATACCAGATTAACAAAAACTTTTGATATCAGTGGAGCAGGTGATTTAAAAGTCTCTATATTTGGAAGTAACTTATTAGATGAAGCTGCAAGAAATCATTCTTCGTTTGTGAAGAAACAGGTTCCTTTGGCTGGAAGAAACTACGGAGCTAAGTTTGTTTATAACTTTTAAATAAGTTCCTTAACCTGACCTCGGTTGGGTATATATTGTCATACCTCCCCAAAGGCACGACGATAGGAAGGGATCAGGAATGGACTCCTGGTCCCTTTTTATTTATTTATTTCCTTTGATGGCAAAGTATATTCCTAATAGCAAAAGAAAGAGTTGTTCGCTTGCAAATAGAATCGATCCTCTTTCGCCAAAGAATATTCCCCAATCAGAGTGAGCAATTAATAAAGCAAAAATCATTATTACTCCTATGGCTCCTCCAGATATTCTAGTCATTAGATGACCTAGCTCACTTATCGCATTGACAAGAAGGCCGCCGATAATTATTCCTAGACCGGCCAATATTTCTCCCCAAGCAACCATATATGCAGCAGTTTCAGCTATGGGCACACCTTTAGAACCTAACCAGCCAACAAATCCATCCGATATAGGAAGCTTGCCATATCCATGAAGAAAGAAGGCAATACCTAGCCCTAGTCTTAACAGCCAATTTGCAAGTCCATTTAAGGGTGATGCTATACGGTCAAAAAAATTATTTATTTGTTCCATTACTACTCTCCAAGTTTTATTTTATTTTACTACCAGCTCCTAAAGATATTAATCATTTCCTGATCATTTGTATTATTTTCTTCATCTACATCTAGTAAATCACTAATGTTATTCAGCTCTCTAAAAAAATCATTTGGATTTATGGCTCCTTCAGGAGCAAACACACCTTTTTGTAATATTTTCCCGTCAACTAAAAGCTTTAAGCCACATGCCAGAGGAATACCTGTAGCCTCCCCCATACTTATTAAGTCTGAGGCTCTAAACGTAGTGCCACAAGCAGCTTGTTTGCCGTCCTTCTTTCCTATGGCCAATGAATATATGGGCGGAGGCTCCATAGGATTAATATTTTTCAGAT
>JADHSF010000038.1 GCA_016777005.1 SAR86 cluster bacterium
GTCTTATGCAAAAAAATTAGATCTGAATCCAGATTCTATAATTGTAGATTACTTAAATAGTATTAACAGGGTTCCCAAAGTCTCAAGAGAGCCTGAAAATCTAAGTAGTGCTATTTCAATTTCTTTATACCTGAAGCATCCCTTAGTGATAGGTATTCTATCTTTAATATTTATTTTATTTTCCTTAGTTTTTTTTCAAGCGGATCAAGAGATTAAGCTTATAGATACTCCAGACCTAGCAAAAAAAGCAAAGCCAAATGAAGTATTTGAAATTTTAGAGACCCAAACCGAATTAAGACAAACGATTAGTGCAGATACTTCATCGGCTCAAAAATCTCCTACAGAATTTTTTGAAGATATAACTCAGTTCGATGCAGAACAAAAACAAATTTCTGACAACAATGTCGTCACCATAAGAGTTTATGAAGAATGTTGGCTTGAAGTTTTCTCAGAAAAGAAAAGACTGCTATACAAGTTATCGCAAAGAGGAGAGGAGTATATTTTTAATGAAAAGAGCTTAAAAATCATAACCGGAAATTTTAAGAATGTTCAGGTTTCATTTAATGATAAAATAGTTGATCTTAGGGAGTATGCTAATACAAACAGTGTAAGTTGTGTTGTCTTACCTCTTGGAGAGTGTAGTGAATTCAGATCAACAAATAATTAGAAAGAAAACTAGAAAAATATTTATTGGAGATGTTCCGGTGGGCGGGGATGCTCCTATCTCTATTCAAAGTATGACTAATACTTTGACATCCGATGTAAAGTCTACGGTCCTTCAAATCAATCAGTTAGCAGACGCTGGTGCAGACATCGTTAGAGTTTCTGTCCCAGATCAGGAGGCAGCAGATGCTTTTAAGCTTATAAAACAAGAGTCAACTATACCTTTAGTAGCAGACATTCATTTTGATTACATGATGGCACTTGAAGCAATTAAAGGAGGAGCAGACTGTATAAGAATTAATCCAGGAAATATAGGTAAAGAAGCAAAGGTTAAAGAAGTTATCTCAGCTGCTAAGGATACTAATACGCCTATAAGAGTTGGAGTGAATGCCGGGTCTTTAGAAAGAAAGTTGCAGATTAAATATGGAGAGCCAAATTCTGATGCTTTAGTTGAATCTGCACTTACACATATCAATATTCTTAAAAAGCTAAACTTTGAAGATTTTAAATTAAGCATTAAAGCTTCTGATGTAAGGTTGGCAGTAGAGAGTTATAGAAAAATTTCAAAGCTTATCGATCAACCGCTTCATTTAGGAATTACAGAAGCAGGTGGATTCCGATCAGGCACAGTTAAATCTGCTGTGGGTCTGGGCTCACTTTTGATGGAAGGTATTGGGGATACTTTAAGGATTTCTCTTGCCTCTGATCCTGTAGATGAGGTTAAGGTAGGATGGGATATTCTAAGAAGTTTAAAAATAAGGGCGCGAGGAATAAATTTTATTGCTTGTCCGAGCTGCTCTCGAATGAATTTTGATGTTATTGGCACTATGAATCAATTAGAGTCTAGACTAGAAGATATAAAAGAAGATATCGATGTAGCTGTAATTGGGTGCTATGTAAATGGCCCGGGGGAATCTAAACATACTGATATAGGGGTCACTGGAGGATCTCCTCGAAATTTGATTTATATAGATGGTAAGCCAGACCATAAAGTAGAAAGCACAGAATTGGCTGATCATTTAGAAAAATTGATTAGAGAAAAAGTTAAAGCAAAATCAGAGATCGAAGAAAATTTAATTATTAAAAACTAATGTCCAAAGTACAGACCTTAAGAGGTATGAATGATATCAGTCCTGAAGAAACTAAAGACTGGTCCTATGTAGAGAATATATTGAAGTCAGTTTTTGAATCATATGGTTATGATGAAATAAGATTCCCGATTGTTGAAAAAACAGAGCTTTATACAAGATCAAATGAAGCTGCAGATATCGTTACTAAGGAAATGTATACTTTTGAAGATAAAGGTGGAGAAAGTATCTCTTTAAGACCTGAAGGAACAGCCGGCTGTGTCAGGGCAGCTATAGAGAATGATCTTTTGAGAACTGATAAACCACGTTTGTGGTATTCGGGTCCAATGTTTAGATACGAGAGGCCTCAGAAGGGAAGATCAAGACAGTTTCATCAGTTTAGTGCAGAAGTCTTCGGACTTAATTCTCCAGAAATCGATGCTGAACTTATTTTAATGTCTGCAAGGTTGTGGAAAAAATTAGGTATTCTTGAAGATCTTAGATTGGAAATTAATAATTTGGGAAATGAGAAAACAAGAAATTTATACTCTGAAAGTTTAGTTAATTTTTTAAAAGAAAAAAATGAAGGATTGGATGATGATACGCGAAGAAAAATGGTTGAAAATCCCCTTCGTATTTTGGATTCCAAGTCTTCAGTTATTCAGGACATATTAAAGAAAGCACCAAAGATAGAAGATTTTATAGACGAATCTTCAAAGAATTATCAAATAAACCTCCTCGAATTGCTCAAAAAAGCTGGTATTAAATATACCGTTAACCCTCAATTAGTTAGAGGGCTAGATTACTATAATCAGACTGTATTCGAATGGAAAACAGATCTTCTTGGGTCGCAAGACACTGTCTTAGGTGGGGGAAGATACGACCATCTTGTTGAAGAGTTAGGGGGCAAACCTTGTCCAGCGATAGGTTTTTCCATTGGCCTAGAAAGATTAATTTTGCTATTAAGCGAACAAGAAAAACTTAAAAGAAAGATCAGTTTAGATATTTACTTTATCTGCTTTACCGAAAGCGCCACTCAGAAGGCTATAATATACTCTGAAAATCTTAAGGAAGAATATTCTGATCTAAATATAAAAGTAAATCTAGGTCTTGAAAGTGCAACCTCACAGTTCAAAAAGGCCGATAAGTCAGGTGCTAAGATGGCTCTGATATTAGGTGAAGAAGAATTAGAAAACAATAAAATTTCTTTCAAAGACTTAAGAATAAAATCTGATCAGGAAAGTTTAACCTTCATGGATTTACTATCGAAATTGAAACAAATTTATTAAAAAATATTATGGCAAACTTTTTTTCAGCTTCACAAGAAGAGCAACAAGAAATACTTCTAACTTTTTGGGATAAGTTTAAGTATTTATTTATCATAGGTCTTATTGCAATTATTCTATTTATTTCAGGTAGAGATTATTTTGTTTCATCAACAAATAAGGAAGACTTATTAAAGGCTACTTTATATCAGACTTATTTAGAATCTGATGGACAAGATGATGGAAAAATACTTCTAGAGTCATATCCGGACTCTATTTATTCAGATTTCGTAAGACTTAATGAGGCTAAAAAAAGTTTTTTAAATGGCAATAATGAAGATGCGATATCTCTCCTACAGCTAGTCATGACTAATAATGATACGAATGAATTTAACCCTATCTTTGCTTCAGCTCAAACACGGTTAGCTAAGATTTATTTAGAGGATAAAAATTATGCTTCTGCGATAGCAACCCTCAATAACAGCGAAGAACTCACCTCAACGATGCTAGAGTTAAAGGGAGATGCTGAAAATGGTTTGGGTGAATATCAATCTGCCAGAACAAGCTATATGCTCGCCTTACAAAATAGCACCAATCAAGCTTCAAGAGCATTGATTAATATGAAAATATCAGACTTGGAAGGTGAAGACCTTGAATAAATTAAGCAAAATCTTTATTTCATTATCTATACTTGCTCTATCAAGCTGTTCCTCCTTAAGTAGTTTAAAGTTTTGGGGTGATGATGAAGAGGAAGAAGGCCCTGCAGATCTGTATTCTATTCAAGATAACCGAATACTTGAAAGAGAATGGTCGGTCTCCAATGGAAATGAGATTTCTTATGGTCGTCTTATACCTTCAGTATATGAAGGAAAGGTTTTTTATATAAATTCCTCTGGTTATATCTCAGCTGTAGATTTTGATTCTGGAAAACTACTTTGGTCTAAAGATACTCAAGATGTAGTTTCTACAGGATTGGATGTAAATTTTAAGACCATCAGTTATGGAACATTCGATGGGTATGTCGTAGCGTTAGATTTCAAGGATGGTAGTGAACTTTGGCGGTCTCCAACCTCTAGCGAAAGTCTTTCTCCTCCTGCAAACTCAGGAAGCCATTTGGTTATACAAACTGTTGATGGAAGAGTGGCTGGTTATAATTTAAAAAATGGAGATAGGGAATGGTTTCATCAGACAGTTCTTCCTAGCCTAACACTTAGAGGAACAGCCAGACCTTTTATTGATCAAGGGTTTATTTTTACAGGTTTTGCAGGAGGAAAGATCGCTATGATTTATCCTGATTCCGGAGCAATAAGATTAGAACTTCCCTTGACATTAAATGAAGGAAAATCTGAATTAGAGAGAATCATTGATGTTGATGGCAGGCCTCTCATAACAAATAATCTTCTCATAGGGGCGTCTTACCAAGGAAATATTTCAGCTATTAATCTAAGAGATGGCAAGCCTACCTGGCAAGAAGAAATTTCTACTGTAAAAGATTTAGTTTCTAATGGGAATAGAGTTATCGCAGTCGATGATAAAGATATTGTAAAGGCTTTTGGAACTGCAACTGGAGCTAGGATTTGGGATCAAGATGATTTGAAGCTAAGGAAATTAACTTCTCCTGCTTCTGTAAGAAACTTAGTCGCTGTTGGTGATTACGAGGGTTATGTTCACCTCCTCAATGCCCAGTCTGGAAATTTTGAAGGAAGAGAAAAAGTTTCAAGAAATTCGATCACAGAGATAGTTTCTAAAGGGGACTATCTGTTAATCGTTGATTCAGCTGGCAGAGTTCAAAAGTTCTCTATTGAGTGAATGCTCATTAAGGTTTTAAATAATTATGTCAGTTGTAGCAATCGTAGGTCGCCCTAATGTCGGCAAATCAACAATATTTAATCTTCTAACCCGATCTAAATCAGCAATTGTTGCTGATTTTTCTGGTTTAACTAGGGATAGAAAGTACGGCAATCTGAAAGATACTGGTATGACCCTCATCGATACCGGAGGCATTAATGAAGAGTCAGATGACATGTCTTATGCGATTAAAGAACAAACAGACCTGGCTATTGAAGAATCAGATTTATTACTTTTTGTAGTCGATGCAATTGACGGTTTATTACCCTTAGATAAAGAAATAGCTCAATCGCTTCGTAAGCAAAATAAAAAAATCACCTTACTGATAAATAAAGCAGATAATTTAAGCCTTGAAGAGTCAGCAGCGGAATTTAATACTTTGGGATTCAAGGATATTATTCCCTTATCTGCCTCGCATAATAAAGGCTTTGGTGAGTTAAGAGAATTTCTTACCGACTATGATGACTTAGACGAGATGGAAGAATCAATTCCTGAAGACACCTCTTTTAAAATTTCTATAATTGGTCGACCCAATGCAGGTAAATCAACCCTTATAAATGCTCTATTACGTGAAGAAAGATTAGTTGTTTCATCTAATTCTGGAACAACTCGAGATTCTATTGATGTCCCTTTAACACTAGGAGGTAAGAGCATTACCCTTATTGATACCGCTGGAATGAGAAGAAAACGATCTATCAAAGAGGAAACGGAGAGATTCTCTGTATCTAAGTCTGTAGATTCTATAAAGAGGGCTGATTTAGTAATCCTACTCCTTGACGGATCGGAAAATATAGTTGATCAAGACATACATTTATTAGGTCTTACTCTCGCTATCGGAAGACCTATTTTGGTTGTTGCAAATAAAATTGATTTATTAACTAAGGCTGATAAGGAAGGCTTGGAAAGTAAAATAAATAGGAAACTAAAATTTGCTAGCTACATTAGTCTTCACTATATATCTGCAAAGGAAAAGAAGGGTCTCAAAAAGCTCATTAAATTGGCTGATCAGATCTATCAAGATTCGTTGAAGGAATTAGATACATCAATTCTAAATAAAATACTGAAATTAGCCCTATACAATCAACAACCTGCTATGGCAGGTAGATTTAGACCCAAACTAAGGTACGCTCATTCAGGAGGAAAAAATCCTCCACGAATAATCATTCATGGTAACAACTTAAAACATGTTCAAGATAGCTACACGAGATATCTTGAAAATTTCTATCGTAATGAACTGAAGCTAGGATCCACTCCTTTAGAAATTATCTATAAAGACCAATTAAATCCTTTCAAGAATAAACCCAATCAACTAAACGAAAGACAAATAAAAAAAAGAAAAAGAATGATTAAAAGAAGAAAAAAATAAACTATGATTAAATTTATTTTAACTTTTCTGTTAATCTGTTCTTCCTTGTCGCACTTCAGTGAAACCAAGATTGAAAGCTTGAAACATATAAAGCCCTCTCCTAAAAAAATACCTACAATCTTTAAAGATCATGGGGTAGAGCGTGTGGATGATTATTACTGGATGCGAGATGATACACGAAAAAATAAAGAAATTTTAGATCACCTGAATTCAGAAAATGACTATCTAGAAAGCTGGTTTCTTTCTGGTGAAGATCAAAGAAAAAAAATCTTTGAAGAGATAACAGATCGAATTCCAAAAAAAGAAGAATCAGTTCCTGTCCGTCTTAATAATTATGAGTATTTTAGAAGATATGAATCTGGAAATGAGCATGGTATTTATATCAGAAGAAAGGATAAGAATTCAGAAGAATCTGTACTTTTAGATGTAAACATACTCGCAAAAGATAAAGATTTTTATCAGTTGGCAAATTGGAGTATATCGCCAAATGAAAATTTAATGGCATATGCTGAAGATACTAGCGGCAGAAGGCAATACAAAATCAGATTCAAAGACCTTACTAATAATATTACCGAAAATCTATCATTGGAAAATACTTCTGGCGATATGGCTTGGTCCGCTGATGGTAAATATCTTTTTTATGTTCTCAGGGATAAAGAAACATTACTTCCTTATAAAATCTATAGACATGAAATAGGAACAACCCAGAAAGAAGATGTCGTTATTTACGAAGAAAAGGATTCGACCTTTTACCTTTCTATTGGAAATACTAGATCTATGGACTACGTGGAAATAAATATTTCCTCTACTACAAGCTCCGAAGTGCGCTTGATTCGTTCTAAAAACCCTAAAGAGAAACCTAAAATATTCCTAGCACGTGAAAAAGATCATCTCTATTCTGTTGATCATGACCCGGCAGATAATAGATTCCTGATTGAGTCCAACTGGAATGCAATTAATTTTAGATTATTTGAATCAGAAATTAAGGACTCAAAGAATAAAAACAAATGGAAAGAGATAATTCCTCATAGAAAAAACATACTTCTTCAATCAGTTATTCCATTTCCTGAACATCTAGTGGTCATGGAAAGAGAGAATGGGCTAAGAAAAATTAGAATTATTGAAAAGAAATCTAACTTTAGTCAAAAGATTTCATTTGATGATCCTTCATATACCGCTTATCTTGCTTCTAATCCGGAGTATCAAGTAGATAAATTTTATTTTGGCTACTCAAGCATGAGAAAGCCCGATAGCCTTTTTTCAGTCAAACTTTCAAGTGGGCGCAAAAGGTTACTTAAAGAAGCTGAAGTAAAGGGTAAGTTTTCAAGTAGTGACTATAAAGTAGATAGAAAATTTATAGAGGCGAGAGATGGAACGATGGTTCCTGTATCGCTTGTTTATAAGAAATCTAAATTTAAAAAAAATAAAAACCCTCTTTTTCTCTATGGCTATGGGTCTTACGGTCATTCTATAGATGCTGGGTTTAGTTTTTCTAGACTATCTCTTTTAGACAGAGGATTTGTTTTCGCCATTGCTCATGTAAGGGG
>JADHSF010000039.1 GCA_016777005.1 SAR86 cluster bacterium
TAACAATCTAGATTAATTTAATATCCAAATCTTAACAATAAGATTGTATTAATTATTTCTTCTACTGACCGCTTCTGCGAGTTCATGCAGACAATTCTTAGTATCTTGCCAGTCGATACAAGCGTCAGTAATACTCTGACCATAAACTAATTGAGAAAGGTCATCAGCTTTTTGATTGCCTTCTTCAAGGTTACTCTCGATCATTACACCGGTTATTCTTTCCTCACCTAATATAATCTGTTCAGCTATGTTTTGGCATACTTCGATCTGTTTTTTGTGCTGCTTGCTGCTATTTCCATGACTCATATCGACCATTATCGATTCTTCCAGATTATTTTTATTTAGTATTTCTGAAGTTTCTTCTATAAATTCTTTTTGATAATTTGGAACTGTTCCGCCTCTGAGTATCACGTGACAATCCTTGTTACCGGATGATGAAAATATAGCTGCTCTTCCATCTTTTGTTACCGATAAAAATTTATGAGGATGTAAAGCAGAACCGATAGCATCTGCAGCAACTTGAATTCCTCCATTAGTAGCATTTTTAAATCCAATTGGGCAGGAAGAACCTGAAGCGAGTTCTCTATGGACTTGGCTCTCAGTTGTTCTTGCACCTATCGCTCCCCAAGATATAAGATCAGCGAGATATTGAGGGGTAATCACATCTAGAAATTCAGTTCCTGCTGGCATACCCAAATCATTAATATCTCTTAAGAGTTGTCTGGAGATAGACAGGCCTTTATCTATATTAAAAGAGTTATCTAAATCAGGGTCATTTATTAAACCTTTCCAGCCTACAGTTGTTCTAGGTTTTTCAAAGTAGACTCTCATGATTATCAAAAGGTGATCTGCAAGATCGTCTTTTTCTTTCATTAGCAAATTTGCATATTCCATTGCAGCATCCGTATCGTGGATAGAACAAGGACCGACTACAACAGCTAATCTTTTATCTTTCTTATAAATTATGTCTGAAAATGACTGTCTGGCATTAAAAACGGTCTCAGAAGATTTTTCTGATATTGGCTGGTCAGATAATAGTGTAGATGCAGAAATTACTTCCTGCCTGCCAGAAATTCTTAAATCACTTGTCTTTTGCATAATTAATATTTAAACGGAACAGCATTCTACATACATTCTAAACAGATTAAAGGATGAAAGTGTTAATATATCGTTTCTCAATCAATGCACATTTCAAAATACTTTAACAAACAAATCATAAGTTCATAAAGATGGCCCAAAATAATATTAAGGTAGGAATCATTCAAGAGAACCCTATAGTTGGTGACATCAAAGGAAATCTTGAATTAGCTATAAATGCTATTGAAGGTCTATTTTCCGCTCATGGTAAGCACGATATCTATTTATTTACTGAAATGTTTATTACTGGATATCCACCTGAAGACTTAATACTCAGAGATGATTTACTCAATTCTGCATACGATGCCATCAAGGAACTCAGTCTGTTAAAACCTGAAAGTTATATTGTTATTGGATATCCAAAGAAAGAGGGAGATTATGTATATAATTGCGCCGGTGTGTTGCATGACAATTCGATAATTCTTGAATATAGAAAACAAGAACTTCCAAACTATGAAGTTTTTGATGAAAAAAGATATTTTGTTCCTGGAACTGACTCGGGTATTTTTGAAGTTAATCAAACCAAAGTTGCTCTTACAGTTTGTGAAGATATTTGGTATAACAAGGCAATAGATCAAGCTTTTGAAGGAGGAGCAAATTTAATTTTAAATATAAATGCTTCACCTTTTCATTTACAAAAAATCTCTGAGAGAAAAGATCTAATTTCTGGTCATGCGTCAAAATATAATTTGCCCATCATTTATGCTAATCAGGTAGGGGGACAAGATGAGCTTGTTTTTGATGGCACATCCATGGTCATGGATAGTCAAGGAGATCAGGTCATGGAACTTTCAAAATTCCAAGCAGATAAAAAAACAATAGAGTTTTTTAGTGAGGACGGTACTGACTTGAAAGTACTAAATAAAGAAGAAATTCCTGCAGAAAATGAAATATCAGATGTATACGAAGCTCTTGTTCTAGGAGCTAGAGATTACATTCTTAAGAATAATTTTCCAGGTGTGCTCTTAGGTTCATCTGGTGGAATAGACTCTGCCCTGACTGCGACAATTGCTGCAGATGCTATAGGTCCAGAGAAAGTAAGAACTTTCATGATGCCATTCAGGTTTACTTCAGAAATGAGTGTTGAAGATGCAAATAAATTAGCTGAAAATCTTGGAATTAAGCATGCTGTGTTGCCAATTGGTGATATCTATGACTCTTTTTGCAAAGAACTCGAAGAAGAATTTAAAGGACAGGATCCTGATGTAACAGAAGAAAATCTTCAATCTAGATGCCGAGGTGTTTTATTGATGGCTTTATCAAATAAATCTGGCGAATTAGTTCTGACAACAGGTAATAAAAGTGAAACAGCCGTTGGCTATTCGACCCTTTATGGAGATACAGCCGGAGGTTTTGGTGTGCTCAAGGATGTACCAAAAATTTTGGTTTATCAACTTTCTAGATATAGAAATACAGTTTCATCAGTCATCCCTGAAAGAATTATAGATAGACCTCCAAGTGCAGAACTGGCACCAGACCAGCAGGATAGCGATAGCTTGCCTGATTACGAAGTATTGGACAGGATTATAGAACTGTATGTAGAGCAAGATATGAGTAGAAAAGAAATAGTGTCTGAGGGTTTTGAAGATGCTGTTGTAAAAAGAGTTATCCGATTAATAGATGTTAGTGAATATAAAAGACGTCAAGCTCCCTTGGGAGTAAAAATCACTTCAAGGGGTTTTGGCAAGGATAGGCGCTATCCTATTACAAATCGCTATTCTCAGTGACCTTCGAAACTACCTTTAGTTAAATCTCAATTCATTTAACTTTTAATGTAATTATTTTTATAAGGAAATAGTAATGATTTCTGTTAATTGGCCTTTTAGACCAAATAAAACTCCTTTCTTTTATGGCTGGGTAATATGGGTATTTAGTACTTTAGGTATTCTCTTTAGCATTCCTGGCCAGACAATGGGATTGGCAGTATTCACAGATTCATTTATCGAGGTTTTAGGACTCTCTCGAACGGAATTATCTCTAGCTTATCTGCTCGGTACTATAGGGTCTTCGCTATTTCTAGCTCGTGCAGGAAGATGGTATGACCTTTATGGAGGAAGAGTGATGATCACGATTGCCTCAATAGCCCTGTCTTTAATGATTGTTTACATTAGTTTTGTAGATATCTTTAGTAAGCAATTGGGTGGGTCTGTTTTTATGAGCTTTGTTCTTATAATGATAGGTTATTTCGGAGTTCGATTTTTTGGTCAAGGAATTTTAACGAGCTGTTCAAGAAATGTTCTTTTACTTTGGTTCGTTAAAAAAAGGGGGTTAGTTGGAGGTATAAGAAATGTATTTGTCAGTCTGGGTTTTTCTTTAGCTCCTTTGTTATTGGCAGGTTTAATTTCTTTCTATGGCTGGAGAGAATCTTTATGGATACTAGCTCTTTTTGGGGGAATGGGTTTCTCTTTAATGGCCTTTATTTTTATACGAGATAATCCTGAATCTTGTGGACTGAAAGCAGACGGAATCATTTCTGATTCTGATGAAGAGATTCAAGAAGAAGCAAACAGCATTACTTTAAAGATAGTTAAGCGTAATCCCGTATTTTGGATTTATTCTTTAAGTTTAAGTATGCATGCTTTATTTGGCACAGCCATTGTTTTTCATATCATTTCTATATTTGAAGAAGTAGGAAAAAGTCAGGCAGAAGCTTTTAGCTATTTCATTCCTGCAGCAATCTTTTCAACTACCTCTAATTTGATAGCAAGTTGGTTTGCCGACAAGATAAACTTAAAGCCTCTTCTTATAATCATGTTGTTATCTTTTTGTTTAGGATCTATAGGCTTCATTAATCTTCAGAATGATTGGGGATTTTGGACCTTAGCCCTGGGTTTTGGTGTCGGTGGAGGTTTATGGGGAGTTTTATCGAATTTAACTTTCATAAGATTTTTTGGGCCTAAACATCTAGGAGAGATAAGTGGTTTTAGTTCTTCTCTAACAGTTTTTGCAAGTGCAATAGGACCAGCAGCATTTAGCTTAGGTTTTGATTTCTTTGGAAATTATGCGGCTCCTGCAAAGATTTGTTTGGGTTTTTTAATTATTCTAGTTTTGGTAGCCATAATCCTAGATCAAAAAGAAATTAAGAATGAATCAATTGATGCTCTTCGTAGTTGATAATTGTATGTTTTTTTACATAATAGCTATAATACAAACCCAATAATGAGTTATTGGCATAATGGTTGAAATAAAAACCAAATCTCCTCAAGAAAAAGAGGAAAAACCCACTCCCCCTCGTCAAGAGGAGATGTTCCTAGCGACTGTAAAAGGAAAAGAAACTGTTCTTCCTGAGGATTTATACGTCCCACCTAATGCCTTAGAAATATTATTAGACAGTTTTGCTGGGCCTCTGGACTTTCTTCTCTATTTAATTAGAAAGCAAAACCTGGATATATTGGACATAAACGTAGCCAAAATTACAGAACAATATACTTCTTATATAGAGCTTATGGAGTCAATGCAGGTCGAACTGGCCGGGGATTACTTGGTCATGGCTGCATATTTGGCTGAGCTTAAATCTAGAATGCTTCTTCCTAGACCAGAAGAACAGATTGAAGAAGAGGACCCTAGAGCAGAGTTGATTAAAAGACTTCAAGAATATCAACGTTATAAAGAGGCAGCAGAAAAAATTGATACTATTCCAAGATTAGATAGAGAAATATTTGCAGCTCACGCTAAATTACCAGAATTTTCTCTAGATACACCTTTAATTGATGTTCCACTGGAAGAACTCACCATTGCTCTTTCAGAGGTCATGAGAAGGGCAGAGCAATCGCAAGCACACCTAATTAATTTTGAAGAGTTGTCGACTCGTGAAAGAATGACTCAAATCCTTGAGAGAATGAAAAGTGAATCATTTATAGAATTTACTTCGTTATTTAAACCAGAAGAAGGAAAAATTGGCGTTGTGGTAACATTCTTAGCTATATTAGAATTATTAAAAGATTCTCTTATAGAAATTGTTCAATCAGAAGAGTTTGGTCCAATACATATTAAAGGAATTGAAGAGGTGCATTAATGGAAAATAAATTAAGCGAAATTTTAGAAGCCTTACTTCTTTCTGCCTCTAGGCCAATCAATATCGATGATATGGCCAGAGTATTTGAAGAGCCAATGCCTTCAAAAGATGAAATAAGAAATGCCCTTAATGAAATTGATGAAAATTGTATGGAAAGAGGAATCGAACTCAAGAGAATAGCCAGTGGCTATCGATTGCAAGTAAAGCAATCTCTATCTGAATATGTAGCTAAACTATGGGAAGAGAAACCTCAAAGATTTTCTAAAGCAACTCTTGAAACTCTATCTTTGATTGCTTACAAGCAACCTATTACAAGAGGCGAAATTGAAGAAATAAGAGGAGTGACCGTAGGCACACAGTTGATGAGAGGTCTTATGGAAAGAGGCTGGGTAAAAATTGTTGGTCAGAGAGATGTTCCTGGGAAGCCATCACTGTACTCAACTACCAAAGAATTCTTAGACTATTTTGGATTACAGCATCTCAGGGAACTGCCTGAGCTTCCTTCGCTGCCTGATTTAGAGTCAATAGAATTGGAATTACCGATTGAAGAGCCAGAAATTTCTGCTGAAAATTCACAAACCTTAAATTAATTCTTGAAAGCAAGAATACATAAGATTCTGGCCGACCACGGGATCGGCTCAAGAAGGGGAATAGAAAAACTTATTACCCAAAAAAAAGTGACAGTGAATGGCACCCTTGCCTCCATAGGACAGTTTGTTTCTGAGAGAGACATATTTGAGATTGATGGTAAAACAATAAAGCTTTCTAAAAAGGATCCAACTAAAAAAAGAATCCTCATGTATAACAAGAAAGTGGGAGAGATATCGTCACGGAATGATCCTGATCATAAAAAAACTATTTTTGATTCCTTACCCAGACTAAGGTCTGGTCGATGGGTCTCAATTGGAAGACTAGATATCAATACTTCAGGATTAATTTTATTTACGAATGATGGGACTTTGGCAAATAAATTAATGCATCCCTCTTCAAATATTGAAAGGGAATATGTAGCTAGAGTGCATGGGCATGTCACAGAAAATATAGTAGATAACCTCATGGAAGGAGTGGAACTTGAAGACGGTTTTGCTAAATTTACAGACGTGCAAGGTGGTAGGAAGGGCAATACAAATCAATGGTTTGCGATGGTCTTAATGGAAGGAAGATCAAGAGAGGTGAGAAGGCTTTGGGAAAGCCAGGGGTTAGAAATTTCTCGTTTAAAGAGAGTCAGATATGGAAACTTATTTTTACCAGCTCATCTGAAGCAAGGAGCTTTTAAAGAACTGACTAAGGGAGAAATTAACGCTCTTGAGCGTCAATAGATTGCCCATTTACTCCCAGACTATCATCACTCATTAAGTATAAGTAAAGCTTCATGATTTCTTCAGGCAGCGGGTTTTTTTCAGGATCTTCAGCTGGGTAGGCAGACTCCCTCATTTCAGTCCTTACAGGACCTGGATTGATGCAATTAACCCTAATATTTGAAGTGTTCTCTAGTTCTTCAGATAATATTTGCATCATACCTTCAGTAGCAAATTTACTAATGGAGTAAGCACCCCAGTAGGCTTTACCCACTCTACCCACACCAGATGAAGTGAATATGATTGAGCCATTTTTTGACTCCCTCATTAAGGGCATTAAATGCTTAGTGAGAAGGAAACTAGAATCAAGATTAATTTTCAGCACGCGGCTCCAAGTCGAGTAATTAAATTGTTCAAGAGGTTTTTTTTCACCTAGAATTCCTGCGTTATTTAGCAGTCCATCAATCTTTGGAAATTCTGATTTAATGGCCTGTAGAATAGCCTCATAATCACTTTCTTGAGCAATCTCAAAGTCTAGAGGATGAATAATTACTTCTTTTGAATATTCTGCTTTTATTTCATCGAAGAGGGATTCTAGTTTATATTGATCTTTCCCCATGAGCACTAAATTGGCTCCAAATTCTGAGAAACTCTTAGCAGCCTGTCTGCCTATACCTGAACTCGCTCCGCTAATAACTATTGTTTTATTATTTAAACTCTCATTTGTAGTAGAAATTTCATTTAGATTAAAATTCATCATTAGATAATTTTTAATATTTCTAATGGGTCATGAAATACATAATCAGCATCCCAATTATCCACCTCATCATTTAATGGTACGTAACCATAACTAGCAGCACCAGTAGCAGTCCCAGCATTCTTTCCTGCACTGATATCTATTTGGTGATCTCCTATATAGATACTATTAACTGCCAGTGAATTAGATATATCGAGTGCACGTATTATTCCACTGGGGTCTGGTTTTCTTGCTCCGACATCGTCAGGACAAATTAGAAAAGGAGTATTAAATGCAGACAGTTTATTTTCTACTATACCTTCAGCAAAACGTCTTGGTTTATTAGTCATAATTCCCCATTTAATTTGTTTGTTATTAAGTTTGCTTAAAACTTCTGCAATACCATCAAATAAAACTGTTTCATCAAGGCAACATTCTTCATAAATATTTAGTAATTCTTGTCTATGAAATTCTATTTGTTCCGGGGATTTAC
>JADHSF010000010.1 GCA_016777005.1 SAR86 cluster bacterium
AGCTTGGAAGGCTGAGGTAATAAGCCATTATACGATACCCGCTTATTGGGCTAGCATTATACATAAAAACACAAAAAATTAGATTAGGTTCTTAAGGAAAGATTAATGGACCCATTTAAGACTGAGCAATCATCTAATTTTGATTAAAACTTACCAAGTTTTTTATTCTCTGATATCTTGTACGAAAGAATGAAAATTAAATCAAAATGAATCAACGCGTTTTCTCTAAAGAATGGTCAGACTGGATTCTTGAAAATATTTCAAGAGGATGTGATTTGGATGACATCTACTCAATATTATTTAAGCAAGGTTTTAATGAAAATGATATTGAAAAAGCTTTGAATTATTCTCCTGGACAACAAAAAAAAATAAAATTAAACGAAGAAAGTCCTAAAGAAAAAAGAATTCAATCCAATGTTATAAAGTTTCAGAAATCATTTAAATCTATTCCAAAATATACACAAAAGGGTTTCATAAAGACTACGATCGATAAAGGGGTTTTTCAAAAAATTACAGATTTTTATCACGCCAATCAGAATTCAAAAAAAACAGAGGTAGTTGCAGGAGATTTTGTTACTAATGTTGACAAGAAAAGTACTCCAAGCAGAACTATCGATCTACCAGATCAGTTAAAAGATGAAATACATACTTCCCTTCTCAAAGACCTAGAGCAATGGTCTTCTACAAAACTTCTGCCTACTTATGTCTATGGCATTAGGATATACCAAAATGGAGCGATTCTTGTACCGCATAAGGACAGAAAAGAAACACATATAATCGGAACTATAATCAACATAGATCAGGACTTAATCAGTCAATGGCCTTTAGAAATAGAAGATCACGATGGTAAAGTGCATAAAATATACCTAGAACCTGGAGAGGTGATTTTCTACGAGAGCGCTACACTAATGCATGGCAGACCAGTTCCACTAGAAGGTAAATTATTTAGTAATGTGTTTTGCCATTACATGCCTGACATAAGTTAATCTTTCTTGACATATGTTCTTTTCAGAGTTGTATACATGAAATACAAATTAGAAATCATCCAAATGTAATAATTTAAGTCTAAAGCATAAAGACCGTAATGCCTTTGATAGAGCATCATTGAAGATGTAATCATCCAAACTAGCAGAAAGAAAATTGTTAATTTTCTATTATCTACTACCCTCATAGGGTGAGTAAATTTAAAAGGAATGAATGTTGCGATTGTTAACAATATGATTACTACTAAGTTGACTGTTTGGCTCGTTTGGATGAGATAGAAATAAAATAAAACTATGTTCCATAAAGCTGGAAACCCTGAAAAGTAATAATCTTTTGTTTTCAGATCATTATTAGCAAATGTATAACAAGAAGAAGAAAGGATAATAAAAATTGAAATTAATTTAAAATCATCACTAATAAAATCTAGGGTATATAAGACAAAAGCAGGTACAAATACATAGTTCAAGAAGTCTATGATGTTATCGAGAACCTCTCCATTTATTATAGGGGTGTGTAACTTTACATCAGCCCATCTTGCTAAGGTCCCATCGATCCCATCCACAAATAAGGCTAATGCCAGGAATATAAAAACAAATGTAATATTGCCATTCACGGCTGCGTTTAGGGCTAGAAAACTGAAGAAGACACCAGATACAGTGAACAGATGAACTGTATAAGCAATAAGCGTTTTGCTCATTATTTATTATTTGAGCTTATCTAACATCCGCCCCATCTGCTCATGAAGCGTATTAACTGCCTGTAAAGGTCTAACAAGAACCTTAAATTCTATTATTTTATCGTTCTCGTCCCAGGTAATTAAGTCTATTCCATTCACATAAACACCGTTCATTTCTGTCTCAAATTCTAAACAGGCATGATTTCCATGCACTACTTCTTTGATGTATTTAAATTTAGACTCTTTTTTTTCTTCTTTACCTTTATCACTACTAAATACACCCGATGCTGCAGACAAATATAGCTTTGTTATCTCTTTACCTTTCTGTGGCGTATATACAACTGGAGAATAGAAGACCACATCATCATGGAGCAAGTCATCTAATTTATTTGGGGCCTCTGAAGAATCCCCTTTCATTATTTCATGCCATTTTTCTATTGCATTCATTCGCTAATCCTTTATTTAATATAAAAAACGTTTTCTTAATTTTGTGGCGGGGCTGGCAGGATTCGAACCTGCTACCTTCTAGTTCGTAGCCAGACACTCTATCCAAATGAGCTACAGCCCCATCATAGAGGATTATAACTCTTAATTACCGAACTTCGGAAAGAAGCTAATTATTCTTCGTTAGCAATACGATCGTAGATTTCTTCCCTATGGATTTTAACTTCTTGAGGGGCTGTGATACCTATCCTTACCTGACCTCCCCTAATATCAAGCACTGTTATCTTGATATCATCGCCGATAAACATTGATTCTTCTGCTTTTCTGCTTAGTACTAACATAAACCCTCCCCAGTAATTTATGAATTCATTTACCTTAACAGTAAAAAATGGGAAGAAAAACTATTATTTTTAAGTTTTTACAAGAATTTGTTCAAGCTGATCTAGAGAAGCAACCATGCCTTGGTGGATGGCATCTGCAAAATTTGGTGGATCTATTTCAGTACTCCATTCAAATATAGTGTTATTGCCATCTTCATAGAGTTGAATAATTGCTAAATGATGGGCAATGGGCGCCATAGTTTCTATAGCAGAATACGTGAGTTTCATTTTTGAATCATCGCAATCGATTATCTCCTCTACTAAGTTGCCTAAGCCTGTCATTTTGAATATTCTCTTATTTCCATCAAGCTTGATACTTTCTACGCCTGGAACCCAATCACTTCTTGAAATATCACTGATTATTTCCCAAACAGAACTAGCTTCAGACTGAAAGACTCTTGTTTCTAATATTTTTTTCATTAATTTCTTATTTTCTTAACTCTTATTTTGTTTTTCTTGCCTTTTATCTTCAAAAACATAGATCCTAGAATTCCTGGTTTTAGTTCTACTCCATCGCCCAGATTGGGGATGTCTTTTTTTCTAAGGTTCTCAATACTTCTCCACGATGATTTATCATTTAATTCAAAGATGAAGTCCCCTGCAGATAACCTAATACCATTTAAAATTAAATTTTGATCAATAACAGTTCTTTCTGTTTTTAATATGATTTTAGTTTTCTCTGTATTAATTTGTTCAAGTTCTAAAGAATTTTTTTCTTCGTAGATTGCTATATCTTCTTTGTTAACCAGAATCATTGAAGTGTCTTCTTTAAAAAAGCTATCAAAACAAATCAATCTAGAATCATCCTCTGAGATAAGAGTGCAATCTGCAATATTTTTTTCTTCTGGTACTAACAAGAAAGAGAGTGCAAGCGAAGAAAAAAAAATACCAATTTTATACATTAACTATTTTTTGCAGCTTCAGGAGCTTCAACATAATCTGGTACAAAAAAGTCTGGAGCTAATTCAGCAAATGGAACTTCAGCATACTGAGAAAAATCAGTCACTCCGTTATCAGCTAGGAGATTGTCATCGATACAAAAATTACCTGTAAATTCTCTAGAATTTTTTGTAAGGATTACATGTGCAGCATCGGCCATTATTTCAGGGGATCTAGAAATATTCATTATGCTATCTCCGCCCAGCGCATTTTTTATAGCGGCAGTAGCCACAGCAGTTCTTGGCCATAGAGCATTCACAGCCACGCCTTCATCTTTAAATTCTTCTGCCATTCCCAGCACACAGAGACTCATTCCAAACTTTGCCATAGTATAAGCAACATGTGGACCGAACCATTTCGGATCCATATCTAAAGGAGGAGATAAATTTAAGATATGTGGATTATCAGACTTAATTAAATGAGGCAAACAAACCTTGCTCACCAAGAATGTTCCTCTGGCATTTATTTGATTCATCAAATCATACCTTTTCATATCAGTTTGAAGGGTTCCGGTTAATTGAATTGCTGAAGCATTATTAATACAGATATCAATTGCTCCGAAGTGATCTAAGCCCTTATTGACTGCATTTCTAACATTTTCTTCATCTCGTATATCGCAAACTACAGGTAAAGCCTTGCCTCCTACCTCCTCTATTTCCTCAGCGGCGGTATAAATAGTGCCTGGAAGTTTAGGATGAGGTTCAGCAGTTTTTGCAGCCAATATTACATTAGCACCGTCTTTTGCAGCCCTCTTGGCTATTGCGAGTCCAATGCCTCGACTGGCCCCTGAAACAAACAATGTTTTATTTTTAAGATTATTCATATTATTCTCCTTAGTTAGAAATTATCCCTAATTTTTTTTCACAAAATAAAATTATTTGACCAGCTATATCCATTTCTAGTGTTTTTTCTATTCCTTGTATGCCCGGCGAACTATTGACCTCTAAAACTAGAGGTCCTCTGTTACTTCTAAGTATATCAACTCCTGCAACAGATAATCCAATGGCTTTAGCCGCTCTAATCGCAATACCTCTTTCTTTTGCAGTAATAGAGGTACTATGAGCAACACCTCCTTGATGAAGATTAGATCTAAAATCATTTTCTTTATTTGATCTTAGAATAGATCCGATAACCTTTCCGTCGATAACCAAGCATCTTAAGTCTTCTCCTTTTGACTCTGCTATATATTCTTGAACCAAGAAATTAGCTTGTAGTCCTCTAAAAGCATTTATGACAGTTTCTGCTGCTTTTTTTGTTTCAGCTAAAATAACCCCTTTGCCCTGAGAAGATTCTAAAAGCTTAATAACTAAAGGCATGGTTCCGACTGTATTGATAACTCCATTTGTATCTTTTGGAGATGATGCAAAACCCGTTATCGGCATGTTGATATTTGCAGATGCGAGTTGCTGATGAGCTTGTAACTTATCTCTTGAATTAGCTATAGCCTGCGGATCATTAAGCGGCAATGCTCCTGTTAATTTAAATTGTCTTGTAACTGCCAAACCATAAGATGTAATAGAAGCACCAATTCTAGGTATAACAATGTCATATTTAGGTAATGGACTAGAGTCATAGAAAATTTCTGGATTTGCTGTATCTACATCCAAGTAACATCGTGTTGGATTAATAGGTTCTACTTGATGGCCACGTTGTTGGCCGGCAATCATAATTCTCTTTGAAGTATAGTTATTAGGCTCTCTTGTTAGAAGAGCAATTCTAAGAGCTCTTCTGGATTTTAAAGTTCTTTTTTTTCTGGTTGCATAAGGATTTTTTGATTGAGGCTGTCCATTAAGAAAACTTTCTGTTGCATAGACAGTCATGTCTGGACCAATTGAGCTTCTACCTAGCAACATCCTATATTGCATAGACATTCTGTTCGTCAAAGAAATTTCGATCTGCCATGTATGACCCGAAATCTCAATATCGGTTTTAATAAAGTATCTTTTTTCAGATTCACCGTTGGAGCTAGTTACCTTCCTTCTACCAATTAAGGGGGCCGAACAAGATACTGTAAACCTAGGCCTTTCTGGTAAAGGAGAAATTTCAAATCTAACAAACTTCTTTTTCTGTACCTTAAAAACTTCAATGTGCTTAGCGTGTAATACAGAGGTTTGTGCTCCCGTATCAACCTTGGCTTTGATATAGGGAAGATTAATGGAGGGTAAATTCACCCATTCTTCCCAACCTAAATCTATATTTGTATTCATAACTTTCTTATAAATGGCGGAGAGAGAGGGATTCGAACCCTCGAAGGCTTTGACACCTTACACGCTTTCCAAGCGTGCGCATTCGACCACTCTGCCATCTCTCCATCTTAACTGCGAGCATTATAATGGGTTTTTAATTTATCTTGGATATATCGATGCAATAACTCAATAGTGAGGAGGCCTTTCGTCTTTGCTTTCGCCATTATCTTGACTATCTAAAGATTGAATTACCAAATCTAACTTTTCCTTAAGCTCTAATATTTCTATTTGTTGCTTTCTTAGTTCTCCGCTTAATCTCTCAATTGTATCTTCTTGAAATAAAACCTTAGACTCCAATTCATTTATTCTTTCTTCTGAACTATTTATCATATTTTTATGCACTTAATTACCCAAATACAAAGCCACCCGACTACATTTGCATTTTATTTTATTGTCTTATCTCTCTAGAGATATGAATTGGATATCCGGGAGTTGTTCTAACAGGATTAATTTCTATGCCACCCCGTCTCAAAAAATTTGCCCTCACTAAAAGTTTATCTAACCTGCATCTTTTGGTGATATCAATAAAGATTCTTTCAACACACTCTTCATGAAATCCTTGATGATTTCTATACGACAGCAGATATCTCAATAAGGTTTTATGATTAATGCCATTACCTTCATAGGAAATATAAATAGTAGCCCAGTCAGGTTGCGCAGTGACCGGACATAGGCTTCTAAAAAGACTACATGATATATTTTCAACTATTTTTTCTTGATCATCAGGTTCAATTACTAATGAGTTTGGATGAGAATCTATACGATCAATTTCTAATTGATCCAAAGAAGACCATTCACCTTCAATATCTCTGGGATTTTGGACAAGTTCAACTTCAACTTCTGTTTGTAAGGCTTCCTCTAAATCTTTCTTAATCAAGTCTTGAATTGTCTTTACACAATCAAATTTTTCATTATTTAAAGAGTAAAGATAAAGCTTTAAAGACTTTGACTCTACAAAAAATTTAGAACCACTGCTATATGAAATATTAAGAATCTTATTTTGAGGAATACCGCTTTTGTTAAGCCAAGAAACTTCATACGAAGTCCAAAAATCTCTTCCGTTTAGAATTGTTGAATAATCCTCTAGACCTGATTTTTTTCTAGAATCCAATCTACTCAATGCTGACAAAACAGAGGGGTCATGTCTGTTGGGTATCGCACTGTCTTTTCCTAGATGAATATCCTTCATGCTTAGGATCTTATGCCTTTTCCTTTATGAAGAAACCAAAGACAAGTTGATGCTAATAATAAAATAAAACCAAAGATCATGAATAGAGCAAAGTTAATTGAGAATCCGAGAGCATCCAAATCTGATGAACCCAAAATAGCAAATCTAAATGCATTAATCATATAAAGTATAGGATTTGCCAAGGATACAGTTTGCCAGATAGCAGGTAAAAGCTGGATGGAATAAAACACTCCTCCAAGATATATCAAAGGCTGCATAATGAACGTAGGGACAATAGATATATCATCAAAGGATTCAGCAAATAAAGCATTTAAAAAACCGCCTAATGAAAATAGAATCGAAGTTGATACAACCACCAAAATACTTAATGGCCAATTATCCACTGAAAGATCATAAAACCATAAGGAAACAAAAGTAACTATTGCCCCTACAAGCAATCCTCTCGCAACTCCACCTAAGACCCATCCAAGTAAAATTAAATAGTGCGGTAAGGGGGTTATTAGTAACTCCTCGATGCTACGAGCAAATTTTTGACCAAAGAATGAAGAGACGACGTTCGAATAAGAATTACTTATCACTGACATCATTATCAAACCGGGGATCATAAATTGCATGTAATCAAATCCACCCATTTCTCCAATTCTTTTTCCTATCAATGTGCCGAAGATAACAAAATAGAGCATGATCATTATTGCTGGAGGGATTAGAGTTTGAGTCCATATCCTCATGAACCTATGTATCTCTTTATAAAGGATAGTCAGCAGAGCTCTATATTGCTCAATAGGAGTCATGCCTCGGTATCCTTAAGGGTAGATTCAACAAGTCCAAGAAATAACTCTTCGAGCCTACCTGTTTCGTTTCTCATGCTAGAAATCTCTAGTCCTAGATCGGAAAAGACTTTAAATACAGAATTTAAATCTTGATCTTTTTTTAATGTAACTTTTAACCTAGTTGGATTTTCAAGAAACATTTCAAAATTATTAATTTCCGGTAAAACAGTTAATGGCTTACCAAGATCGAAAATAAAAGTCTCAACTTCTAAGCGAGTTAGTAATTCTTGCATACTAGTATTTTCGACTATTTCTCCAGCATCTATAATTGCTATATTTCTGCATAGTCTTTCAGCTTCTTCCAAGTAATGTGTTGTAAGAATAATAGTTGTACCCTTATTATTAATCTCCGTTAGGAAATCCCATAAAGATCTTCTTAATTCAATATCTACTCCTGCAGTAGGCTCATCTAAAATGAGTAAATCAGGGTTGTTAACCAAGGCCTTTGCAACCATTACTCTTCTTTTCATTCCACCTGAGAGCTTTCTGGCTTGTTCATTTCTCTTGTCCCAGATATCAAGTTTCTTCATGTAGTATTTGGCATTCTCTCTAGATTCTTTAAAGCTTAATCCATAATAACCGGCTTGATTTCTAACAATATCACCAACTTTTTCAAATTGATTGAAATTAACCTCTTGGCCCACCACACCTAATTTCTTTTTTGCAAGAGAGTGATTTTCATCAATGTCGATATCTAAGATTTTAACTTGACCTGAAGTCTTGGTAACAAGAGAGCTGATTACGCCGATAGTAGTAGATTTTCCTGCTCCATTTGGACCAAGCAATGCAAAGAAATCACCCTCTTCAACCTCTAAATCAATACCTTTTAAAGCTTGTAGTCCACCCGCATATTCCTTTTTAAGGTTAGTTATTGAAAGTGCTTTCATGAATTACTTACTAAGGAAAGTCATGCTTTCTTCTAAACCACGTATGGTTAAAGGAAACATATTGTCTTCAACAAGACTTCTAGTAAGTTCTACTGAGGCACTGTATTCCCAGTGTTCTTCAGGGACAGGGTTTAACCAGACAAGTTTGTCATAGATCCCTACCATTCGTTTCATCCAGAGAGCACCTGCTTCTTCATTCCAATGCTCGATACTTCCTCCTGGATTGGTGATTTCATATGGAGCCATTGTTGCATCACCCACAAAAATTATTTTGTAATCACCAGAATATTTATGGATTATATCTTCTGTATAGACTCTTTCATTTTGCCTACGCCTATTATCCTTCCAGACTGTTTCATAGATAAAGTTATGGAAATAAAAGTACTCCAAGTTTTTGAACTCTGTTTTTGCTGCAGAAAATAACTCTTCACAAATCTTGATATGTGGGTCCATTGATCCACCGACATCAAATAGAACTATCACGTTAACAGCGTTTCTTTTTTCAGGACGGAATTTGACATCCAACATCCCTGCTTTTTTTGCCGTAGAAGTTATTGTGCCATCTAAATCAAACTCTTCGTTAGCACTGTCCCTGATAAGCTTTCTTAACCGTCTTAAAGCAACCTTCATATTCCTAGTGCCTAATTCAACATCATCATCTAAATTTTTAAAATCTCTAGCTTCCCAAATCTTAGCCGCTTTACCTTTTCCACCTTCTCCTCCAACCCGAATACCTTCTGGATTATCTCCAGAGTTCCCAAAAGGAGAAGTTCCACCAGTCCCTATTTGCTTGCTGCCACCTTCATGCCTTTCTTCTTGCTCTTCTAATTTTTTCTTAAATGCTTCTAGTAACTTTTCTAGACCTCCGAGAGTTTGGATTTCTTTTAACTCTTCCTCTGTAAGATGTTTTTCGAACTCAGCCTTTAGCCATTCATCAGGTATGAGCATTTCAAGAATATCATCAAGACTTTCTATGCCTTTAAAATAAATGTCAAAGGCTCTATCGAACTTATCATAGTGCTTTTCGTCTTTGACTAAAATTGCCCTACTCAGAAAATAGAATTCTTCCATATTGGCGAAGGCAAGTTTTTTATCAACTGCAGCAATTAGATCCAAAAGTTCCCTTAAAGAACATGGAACTCCTGTAGCTCTTAATGTATTAAAAAGGGATATAAACATTTATTAATTCTAGTTCCCTTCTCTTCTTGCCATAAAAGCAAGTCTCTCAAGCAAATGCACGTCCTGTTCATTTTTTACTAAAGCTCCATAAAGTGGCGGTATAGCTTTCGAAGGATCTCTATTCTTAAAAATTTCATCAGGAATATCGTCTGCCATTAACAGCTTCAACCAATCAATCAGCTCTGATGTAGATGGTTTTTTCTTCATACCAGGTACTTTCCTGATATCGAAGAAAATTTCTAGAGCTTCTTTGACTAATTTTTTCTTAACCTTAGGATGGTGAACTTTAACGATTTCTTCCATAGTAGCTCTATCAGGAAAGTTAATGTAATGGAAAAAACATCTTCTTAAAAAAGCGTCAGGCAGCTCCTTCTCATTATTACTTGTAATGATAACTAATGGTCTTTTAATCGCCTTGATTGTCTGTTTAGTTTCGTATACGTAGAATTCCATTCGGTCAATTTCTTGTAATAAATCATTAGGAAATTCAATATCAGCTTTATCTATTTCATCAACCAGTAGCACTGCTCTTTCATCTGAAGTGAAAGCTTCCCACATTTTTCCTTTTTGGATATAGTTTGCAATATCTTTTACCCTTTCATCTCCTAATTGAGAATCCCTTAACCTAGTAACAGCATCATATTCATAAAGCCCTTGGCGTGCTTTTGTAGTAGATTTGATGTGCCACTCAATTAAAGGCATATTAAGAGATTCGGCAACCTGCTCAGCTAACATGGTTTTACCTGTTCCAGGTTCACCTTTTATAAGAAGTGGTTTTTCTAATTCTATGGCCGCATTTACCGCCATACTTAGGTCCTCTGTTGAGATATAAGATTCAGTCCCTTTAAATTTCATAATTATTCCTATTTAAATTTAGCGTGACTTTATCACACACACTAAAAAAATCACTATCGATAATACTTTGGCAATTCAACTCATTTGCCTACTGCCACCCCACCTATACTCCAAGCGTCTGTTACTTGAGTCTCATAAACATAATCTTTTACTTTCAGAACAGAAGTAACACCAGGAAGTACAGAATACCCTTTTTGTTCAGGCATAGAATTTAAATTAGTTATTTGATTTGATCTTATAAACGCTCGCAAAAAGCAATATAGAAGATACGATCTCAAAAATGATAGCGTCAGTTAAAAATTCTGTTCCATGAAACAATCCTGCAGAAATTCTGAAAATAGCAGCTGAACCTAGAAGAGAGATTGTTGCATATAACCAAATGTATTCATTCCGATAAGCACCGATGATTGCCATTAAACCTGCTGTAAAGAAGAAAGAAGTAAAATCACCAATCTGGGTATTGCCACCCTTCCCTTCAAGCAATGACATAGAAAGACCGGCTGCAGCACCTGACGGATCTAAAAGCCAGTTAAAAGCACTAAACATCATAAATGCACCTATGATTCCGGATATAACTCTTGCCCACATAATTTTTCTCCTAAAATTATTTATTTATTACTCTCACTAATTTTCCGTTTGGTCCATCAGTTGCCAAAATAAGACTGCCATCTGGTGAAGTTGCAACGTCTCTTATTCGACCCAGATCAGAAAATAGAATTTCTTCATTAATTATTTTGGCACCAGAAAGCTCTAGTCTTCTTACATCGCCTGGCACTAAAGCCGAAACAAAGAGACTATTATTCCAACTTGGAAAAAGAGTTCCTTCATAAAAAGCCATACCTGATGGTGCTATAGATGGCACCCAATATTTAATGGGTTGTTCCATGCCTTCCTTTTCAGTAAAAGGTGAAATAGTTGCACCGCTATAATCTTTTCCATAGGTGATTGCTGGCCAGCCATAGTTCTTTGAAGGGAGAACAATATTCAGTTCATCTCCTCCCATAGGGCCATGCTCATTCTCATAAACGACTCCATTAACAACTGTAATTCCCTGTAGGTTTCTATGTCCATATGACCAAATCTCGGGCTTTGCATTCTTGTCACCTAAAAAAGGATTATCTTCTGGAATACTGCCGTCAGTATTTATTCTGATTATTTTTCCAAAGTGGTTGTCTAAGTATTGCGCCTCCTCCCTGTAATTGAAACCATCTCCAGACGTAATTAATAAAGTACCGTCATCTAAAAAAGCCATTCTAGCTCCATAATGAGCAGCTGTTTTTCTTGATGGAAAAGCCTTGAATATAGTTTTTACATCCACAAGACTCCCAGAGACAAGTTTAGCTCTTACCACTTCTAGAGTATTTGTTTTCTTGCCTTTATCCGGTGAAGAAAAGGATATGTAAAGAGTGTTATTAGATGCGAAGTTAGGATCAAGTATTAGTCCTGATAAACCGCCTTGGCCTGCAAATAGCACTTCAGGAACGCCTGCAATTGGTTGTGGATTCAAGACACCTTCTTCTATAATTCTTAATGAGCCTGAAAGTTCAGTAAATAGAATATTATTATTATCTATAACCGCTATTGCCCATGGATGACTTAAATTTTCCGCTATGTTCTCATAACGATAATTTACTTCTTCTGCACTTAAATGCGTTATTGCAAGGATTGCTATAAAAAAAATCTTAATTTGTTTGATCATTGTGTCCTCTTTTTTCTAAAAATGTGCCAAAGAAATACCCACTTAAAAACCCATAAAGCGTTAGTATAATTTTACCTAAAATTGATCGTCCACCCGCTAGAATATCTAGATTGTAAAATGCTAATGGCATCAATAAGACTATAGCCAAAAGTGCAGCGGCACCTGCTAATCCGTATGCTAAAGGCTTGGATAGATTAACCCAGATCAATAAAATTTTTGCTATCAAGAAGGCAGCCGACATACCGATCGCTATTAAAGCGACCAAAGGCACCGCACCACCTCCATTCATCAACACTAAATTACCAAAATACGATCCAAAAAAGACAGTAAAAGTGACTGGCATATCAACTGAAAGCAACCACGTCATATTACTCATGGTTTCTTGAAAAATAACTAGGCAAGTGGCTATTACAATAGTCAAGGTTAAATAGAGAAGTTTTTTAATCATATTTATTCCTGAGTAGTTTGGGTTAAGCTGGCGATTAATTCCCTATTTTGCTTTTCTCGCTCTTCCATACGGCCAATTATATCATCATCTATACCCATAGAATTCAGCACTTCTTTATTGTCGTGTCCTAAAATAGGCGCTAAAGATCTAGGGAAATCGCTCTGACCTTTGAGGGTGGCAGGTGGTTTAGGCATTCTCATTTTTCCCAATTCAGGATGATCTATCAACTTAATGGAATCTTGTTGAATTATCTGAGGATCTTGATGAACAGCACTGAGCTCATTACAGATTGATGCTGATATTTCTTCCTGATCCATCTTATTAACAAGCTCAGTGCTAGAAAATTGAACTGTAATTTTATTTATTATCTCTGTTAACTCTTGTTTGTGGATAATTCGAGAAACAAGATTATTAAATTTCTCTTTTGTATGCAGGTCTAAATCAAATAATTTACAAAATTTAGAAAAGATTTCGTCATTGGCAATTAAAATTAAAACTGCTCCACCATCTTTTGTTTCATATACTTCAAACAAGTCAGCAAGTTCTCCTACATTTAACCCTCCTTCCTCGAATGTATAGTTCATCATAATGTCCGGCCAATTGTAATAAAGAGCTGATTCCAGCATTGAAATAGGAAGATATTGACCTCCTTCACCTCTTTCCTTTTGAAATAAAGCAGTAGATATTGCTTGTGCGCTAGTCATACCAGTAACCTTATCGTAAATTATAGTTCTTATTAGTTCAGGGGAATTGCTACTTTGAGCATTTGGAATGCCCACTGTTCCTTGAATTAATGGATCATAAACCTTCTTTTCTTTATAGGGTCCTGACTGACCATAGCCTGATATAGAGCAGTAAATGAGATCCGGTTTTATTTGTTTTAAAGATTCGTAATCAATGCCAAGTTTTTTAACAATTCCTGGTCGATAATTCTCAATTACAACATCAGCAGTAGAAACTAATTTGAAGAAAACTTCTAAGTCTTCATCATTCTTGAAATCTAGACATATGCATTTTTTATTTCTATTCAGAGTTGAGAACATAGCTCCCATTCCATCTTTAATGGTTCCCATGAATCTAGCCAGATCACCTATTCCAGGTGGTTCAATTTTTATGACATCCGCTCCCTGATCGGCCAACATCATCCCTGCATATGGTCCAGAGACAGTTGAAGTTAGCTCTAGAACTCTTATGCCTTTATATGGTCCGCTCATATCCCCCCCCTAATGAAATTACTCCTTTATAATAGACATCATCATGTCATACATTCAAGAACAATTTTTTGATATTGGAGCAAACTTAACACATAAGTCTTTTGAGAGTGATCTTGAAGAAGTTTTATTCGAAGCAAAAGAAAATGGTATTAAGAGAATGTCTATTACAGGAAGTTGCTTAGAAGACTCCATTCAAGCCACAGAAATAGCAGAGCGATTTCCGGAAATGTGTATTTCAACTGCTGGCATACATCCTCATAATGCAAAAGAATATAGTCCTGAAATGTTTTCGGAAATAAAAGCTCTGCTCAAGAAAGAGCCAGTAAAATGTATAGGGGAAACAGGATTAGACTTTAATAGAAATTTTTCTACTCCCGAACAACAGCAAATAAGTTTTGAGGCGCACTTAGAATTGTCTATAGATGGAAATATTCCTTTATTTTTACACGAGCGTGATGCTCATGAAAAGTTTGTAGAAATTACCTCTGCCTACATCCAACAAATGCCTAAAAGTGTAGTCCACTGCTTTACAGGCAGTAAAGAAGCTTTAATGAAATATCTTGATATGGGTTTTTATATAGGAATAACAGGTTGGGTTTGTGATGAAAGAAGAGGAACACACCTAAAGGAGCTAGTTCCACTTATTCCACTTGAACGGTTAATGATAGAAACAGATTCTCCCTATCTACTTCCTAGAGACATGAAGTTAGATAATTCTACAAGGAATGAACCAAAATATCTCGCACATATAGCCAATACGATTGCTGAAATTAGAAAGGAAAGCAAAGAATTAGTTTATTCATCTATCTACATGAATTCACTAGATTTTTTTGATATATCAATCTAGAAAATCTTTAATTCCTTCTATGTCGAATGGCCAAAGCAGTTCTCTTTCTCTGTAAAGAAGAACAGGAATTTTATCCCAGTATTTATCGAGATACATTCTCTTGGCATAGATATCAACCTCGTCAAAAGTCATATCATCATGGCTAAATTCAGACAGTAAGGATCGAGCCTGATCACATAAATGACAATCTTTTCCAGTTAATAAAGTCAGTCCTTTCAAACTACCGAACCAGAAGCAAGAAGACTATTCATCTCTTCCTCATTGAGATCAAGTGTTTCCAGTATTTCTTTGGAATGTTCTCCTGCCAACGCAGGCGGCAAAGTAATCTCATTTACTGTTCTATCAAATCTTGGTGCAGGAGCGGGCTGAGTGATACCTTCTAGCTCTATAAAAGTTTTTCTTGCAACATTATGAGGATGTTTTGGTGCTTCACTCATATCTAAAACAGGAGCAAAACACACATCTGTTCCTTCCATGAGTTCACACCACTCATCTCTAGTTTTGGTTATAAAAACTTTCTTTATGAGTTCCTTCTTTTCATTCCAAGTGTCTCGCTTCATTTGATCTCCAAAATCATCCTGTGATAGACCTGCTTTTTCACAAAGCAGAGCATAGAACTGAGGTTCAATTGACCCTATAGATACAAATTTTCCATCTTTACATTCATACGTATCGTAAAAATGTGCGGCTCCATCAAGTAAATTTGTCTGTCTTTCTAAATTCCAAAATCCTGATTGGTGCATGGAGTACATCATCGTCATAAGAAGAGAAGAACCATCAGTCATGGCGGCATCTATAACTTGGCCCTTACCTGAGGTTTTTGTTTCTAATAAAGCAGCCACAACTCCTAATGCCAAAAGCATTCCTCCTCCTCCAAAATCTCCTATGAGATTTAGTGGCGGAACTGGCGGTGAATCTGTTCTTCCTATAGCGGCAAGAGCACCCGATATAGAGATATAGTTGATGTCATGACCAGCTGCATTAGCCAAAGGGCCTGTCTGACCCCACCCCGTCATCCTGCCGTAAACTATCTTTTCATTTCTCTTTTGACAAACATCAGGTCCGAGCCCCAATCTTTCCATTACACCTGGTCTAAACCCTTCAAAAACAGCATCAGCAGTCTCTATAAGCTTTAAAACGACTTCTACACCCTCTTCAGATTTAAGATCTACAGCTATGGACTTCTTACCTCTATTTGCCGGCTCCTCCCTGGATCCTGTACCTGCTGCCGAAGCTCTATCCACTCTTATAACTTCAGCACCCAGATCGGCTAAAATCATTCCACAAAAGGGGCCAGGACCAATGCCTGCCATTTCTATAATCTTTAATCCATGTAAAGGTCCCATATTATTCTCCTATAATTTTTCTTTACCCAACGGCTTAAATGTAAGAATCAGTTGTGGTAGTAATGTTAACGCACCTAATAATGCCATAACCATTGCGAGTGATACAAAAAATCCAAAATACACACTTGGATTAAAGTTTGAAGTAGCAAACACCAGAAACCCTAAGATAATTGTCAAAGAGGTATAAAACATAGCCCTTCCGATAGTTTTATGACTATTTTGCATAGATATTTGATAATTATTTGAGCGACTAAACTCTTTCTTAAACCTATGAATGTAATGAATAGTGTTATCCACTGCCATCCCTACACTGATAGCTGCCACAGTAATTGTCATGATGTCTAAAGGAACAGAAAAGAGCCCCATCGACCCCAGTACTACACTTGCTGCAAGTAAATTTGGAATTATTCCAATAATTGACAAGTACAAAGATCTAAACAGAATTAAAAACATGATGAAGATAATACTAAACACTATAACTATAGTTCCGATTTGAGAATCAAATAAGCTTTGCAGCATATTATTATAGAGAACCGCAAGGCCAGTCAGCCTAAATTGATCGGACTCCAATTTAAATTCGGACTCTAAGGTATTAGAGATTTCTGATAATAATTGATTCCTATTTAAGCCCTCCGCAGATTCTATAACCCTAGCAGATATTCTGACTTGATTTTCATCTTCGCTTATATAAGAACTTAGAAGGTTTTCTTTAATATCTTCTGGAAGCATAGTCTTAACTAGCGCTAAATCTAGCTCAGATAACGCCTCACCATCTTTTAGCTCTCTTGCGACCTTTATGCCACTTGCTACAGAGAGTACTTTTCCAATTTCTGGCAAGGAATCAATATAGTCATGTATTTCCTCAAGTCTATCTAGAGATATAGTATTCCACCAGTAACCATTTTCAGCGACATCTTCATCTGATCCAAAGTCGTCATCGAATTCGAAATCATTATCAAAATCTTCCTCATCAGAAATTTTCCAATTTTCTGGAGCATTGATCACTATGTCTAGAGGGGCCGTGCCTCCTAACTTCGTATCAAGCAACTCCATGCCTTTATAAATCTCGGTAGTAGGCTTGAAGTAATCAATAAATCTATTTTCTACAGTTAATTTACTTATTCCATACAAAGAGAAACTAAAAAGAATTAAAGAAATCAACATAACGATATTTCCATAACTTTGAGTAAAAGAAGAAAAAACTAATGTTATTCCTTTACTGAAATCCTTAGATTCTTTTCCTTTATCAGAAGTAAACAGAAGCATTGCTACAGGAACCAGTGTAAAAGAAAAAATAAAAGCAAAGAATATTCCAGCTACCATCATCTTACCGAAATCTATGACAGGTTTTATTTCACTTACACTCAAAGAGGCAAAAGCTATGATTGTTGTCAATGCAGTATAAAAACAAGGCTTAAGCATCTGCTCTATAGTCGAAGTAACTAAATCTGTTTTGTCCATAGAAGGATCGAGTTCATACAGTTCTTGATACCTAACAATTAAATGTATGGCCAAAGAAATAGAAATTATCAATAAAAGTGAAATAAAATTAGATGAGACTACCGTCACTCTCCAGTCCATCCAACCCAAGAAACCTATTACTACAAGGGCAATAAGAGCACTTGAGACTAAGGGCATTGTCACCCATCTTAATTTTTTAAAGATTACACTCAGGGTTATGATGAACATAATGAGCACACCTATAGCAAAATACTTTAGATCACTCTCTATGAAACTAATCATGTCCGAAGCTATCATTGCGGTTCCACCTAAATAAAGCTGACCATACTCCTCATAGCCTTTCATGATCGTTCTAGTTGTCTTTATTAAAGTATCTCTTGCTATCGAAGAATCTACATTAAGTTGTTTTATCTCATCATTAATCTGTTCTAGAATGAGATCATGAATCGATGGATTGTAATTATTTGAATTTATTATTTCTAAGATTGAGTATCTCTTATTTATTGCCTCTTCATATACATCATCACCACTCAATATAAGCTGCATAGCAGTGTAGTTGGCCTCTTTATCTGTAAGCAATTCTGTATAAAGAGGACTATTTTTGAACTCTAGCCTGGCTAAATCTTTATCAGTGTCTAGATCTTCGATAGTTCGAAGATTATTTGCTAATTCACTCATGCCCATCTTGGGGCTAAAAAGTAATGGAGCATCTAAGTAACTTAAAACCGATTCAACACCTTCTATTGCTGCAAAGGCATCAACCATTTCTCTAACTTGAGTAATGGCCTCTTGCGAGAATAGATCATTCTTTGGATCAAAAATTATTATCAAGAAATCTGAAGAAGAGTAGTCAGCATTTACCTCTCGATAATATTTTAAATCATCATCGCTTTCTAAAACCAAAGAATCAGAAGAAGCATCTAGCTTGAATTTATTTAAATTGAAAATAGAAAAAAGCAAGATCGTAAAAAATATTAATAAAATAGTCTTAGGGTGGTGGGTAATATATTTAGAAAAAATCTTAGACATACTTATTGTTCTTTTGTTTTGCATTCTTGCCCATATGTTCATGACCTCTTGCTTCGGCAAGATCGATTTGCTTTTGTCTTTGTGCAAATCTTTCTTTATCTTCGTCAGAAGATGAAAGATAGCACAAGTGGCATGAGACTCCTTTGATATAGTGTTTGGATTGCAAATCTATCTTAGATAATGGTCTTCTACATCCAAAGCATTGGAAATACTCCCCTCTTTCTAAGTTTTCATTAACTGTAACTCGTTCATCAAAGACAAAACATTCACCTTCCCAAAGATTCTCTTCTTGCTCAACTTCTTTAAGATAACCAAGCACACCACTATCGAGCTGATATACTTGCTCAAAGCCTTCTTCCAGCATAAAAGATGAAGCTATTTCACATCGAATACCACCCGTACAAAACATTGCTATTTTTTTTTCTTTTAAATTGGACAGATTACTGTCAACAAATGCAGGGAAATCAGTAAAATTTTTCATGTTTGGTATGGTTGAGTTTTTAAAACTACCTATCTTTGTCTCGTAATCATTTCTAACATCAAGAACAACTGTTTCTGGATCTAAAATTAGCTTATTCCACTCAGAAGGGTCAAGGTGAATTCCTCTTGATAAAACAGGATCAAAATTACCCTCTAAAGGAAGAAGCTTATCTCTACATTTTATTTTCAACCTTTTGAAGGGAACAGAGGATGATATAGACCAGGTTTGATCTTTTAGCTTTAGTTTAAATTTATTTTCCAACAAAGAAATGAGATCTATTAAGGATTGTTTAGGTCCTGATAAAGTTGTATTCACACCCTGAGGAGTAGAAAAAAAAGTTCCTACAATTTTATTTTTTACACAAAATCTCTCAACAACTCTTCCTAGTTTTTTGTGATCCTCTATTTGTTCGATAGAGTAAAAGGTAATGACATGATAATCAGTCATAAGCTCAAGGTTACTGATCGTTTTTGCTACCACCCAGACAATCCGGAGATGGTTCAGCCTGTTGATTTTTTTCTTTCCATTCTTCTTCGGTAAAAGTATGCAGAGATATTGCATGGATAGGTCCAGAGATCTCTTCTTGAATTTGAGAATAAATAAGCTGATGTCTTTTAACCAAATTGAGACCCTCAAAGGATTTAGATATAGCAACAATCCTAACGTGAGACTCTCTGCCTGGCTCAACGTTATGGAGATAACTCTCGTCAATTACTTCTAGATGAGAAGGCTCTAGGACCTTTTTAAGTTTTGATTCTATAGATGTACATGCACTCATAGGCGCATTTTAGTTTCTTTCTAGCGTTAAGAGAAATTTTTTAATATCCAGACCACCCGTAAAGCCTCCAAGACCATTTTTTGCTAGGACTCGATGACATGGAATAATTATTGGAAGTGGGTTTTTACCACACGAAGTTCCTACTGCTCGAAAGGCTTTATGCCTTCCAATTTTTTCAGCTATAGCTGAGTAAGACAAAGTCTTACCGTATTTAATTTTCTTCATCTCTTGATAGACTTTCATGCTGAAGTCTGAAGATGAGAGTTTATATTGAATATTAAAAACCTTAAGTCCTTCAAAAAAGTACTGATTAAGCTGGAGACTTAATTCTTTAAACCTCTCATCACTTTTTTTAGTTTTCAAGCCTTCAAAGGTTTGATTGGTGAACGATAAAGATAAGATATTCTCTTCATCTGCAAGTAAACCGATATCTCCTATGGGAGAATGAAAAAGACTCTTTAAAAACATCGGTTTTTAATCTTTCCAAACCTTTGTATCTGGATTTGCTGCATTCTCTTCGTGCTCATCTCTAGTAAGTGTATAACCAGATACTAAAGAGAGTGCTGCACCAAATGCAATAATACAAATAGGTACGTACCATAAAGCTAAATTTGCTAAAACTTCTTTAGGTACAATACCGTTAAGTTCATTTCGAATTACTGAGCTTTCAGGAAAAGAAATCAAAGATAAGATGATACCTGCAAAAGTTAAACCAAATCCACTGACGGCTTTGTCTGCAAAGCTTCTAGCTGAGAAAAGAATCCCTTCCTCCCTCCTGCCTGTCTTAAGTTGTATATCCTCAACTAGATCCATAAGCATAGATGCCAAGGTCGCAAAAACAATTATTGCCGAAGCAACATTAATCACCACATGTACACATAGAACAGGCAAAAGATAAGGACTACCGTTTTCAGGAAATAAAGATGTGCCAAATGTAAGGTCTATGTATCTCAGTGCAAAAGGAAGTGCGGCAAATATTATTTGAAAAGACCAGATAGACATAACCGTCTTTTTCTTACCAAATCTATCGGTAAAAATAGGCGCAGCAAATATAGCAATTATTGGAGCAAGATATAAACATAATCCTCTTGTGAGCATTTCATCAAGATTTAAGCCCCAAAAATAACTATCAAAATAAATAGCAAAGGCTGCTTCTATTCCTCCAGCCAAAGCAGCTAATAGCCCTGAAAAGAATAAAAACATATATGAGCGATTGGCTAATAATGTTTCCTTTACTTCCTTAATGGTTTTAGAAAAGGTCATGTTCTTTCTCTCGGGAGGCTCTATCAGACTTGGAATATGTCGATGGGTACCAACGCTCGTTACCAGGATGCCAATGAAGATAAGTATGGCTGCCACAAGACCATATTCTGACCAAGCTTCAGGATTGAATCGTCCATCTGAAAATTTCTCCGTAACATTCGAAGGGCCAAACCAAAACCAAACAAGGTTATAGGTAGTCAAACCGCCAAACCATCCAAAAAAATATCTAAAAGACATTAAAGAAGTTCTTTCAACATAATTATCAGTTAACTCTGGGCCTAATGAAATTGAAGGTACTTCATAAAAGGTAATAAAAACTCTTATGATAATCGCGCAAACCAAAAGGTAACTAAACAACTCCCAATCAGAAAGGGATTCGGGCGGTGTCCATAAGAAATAATAAGTAATGGCTACAGGTAATGCCGCTGCGTACATAAAAGGATGCCTTCTTCCCCATCTTGATCGAGTTCTATCAGAATAATATCCCACTAAAGGATCTGTAATTGCATCTACAATCAAAACTAAATTTAGAGCAAGACCGGCCATCCAGGCAGGTAAACCTAAGACAGAACTATAGACAAATAAAACAAAATAACTGAATCCATTATTTTTAATACCAAAAGAAATAGATCCAAATCCATAAAAGAATTTTGTCTTTAGATCTATTTTTTTTTCTTGTTGTAACTCTTCCATGACTGCCTTTGTTTTTAAATTTGCGAAAAATTAATATAAATTGGTGAAGACCATGCTCTCTCTTCTGAGAGGGATAAACAGTCATCATCTTTATCTGTTCTTGAATCACCATAACAGATATTAACCTTTATACACTCACCATTCTCATCATAAGAACATCTTAAATTGCCTCCATTGATAACCGGAGAAGGTTCTTGAATAGCTCTGACATAGTAAATCGAGTCTCTGCCCTCAGATTGAAACTCTGAGTCAAAGAATTCGACTTCGCATCCTTCTTGACTAGGCTTACATTCAAAAGTCTTCCAGGTATCTTTTATTAAACTTTCGAGAGACTCATTTTGAGTTATCTGTGGAGTAATTTTGACGACTTCTATCTTAGAAATATTTTTTCTTCTATCAGACGGGTTATAACATTCATTTTTGCATATGCGCTCTAAATGCTCTTGCGTGATATTTGTCGCTGAATAATCCGGACAACCTGGTTTTTGTTCAAACGCACCGACTGCTTTAATTCTAAATATTGGATTAGATGCTTGAGTTACAGTGCTTCCCATAGGAGAGATCGTTTCACCTTGCACTAGATCAAACCAAAGTAAAATCCTATCCCCGCTTGTTCCATATGTTTCTTTATTTCTTAGACCTTCCCAGATAGAGTTTCTGTCTCTTCCACTTGAATGAACTGCAGCTAAGCCACCAGTCGTAAAAAAAGAAGCCTCCCTTTCTGCTTCAAAAGAACCAAATCCTGTTCTAAGACCTAATAAAGGTTGCTCTCTTAAATCTATCGATCTATCAGCAGGTTGTTCAACGGGGTAGAGAATATCTCCAATAAACTCGTCACTAGGACCATTGGCCTCAGTTGTTACAAATCTATTTATCTCCTTATATCCTGTACCCGGTCTAGCTCTATGATTATCACTTGAAGCAATAAATCCAAAATTAAAACGGATAGGCTTATTCTGATCAAAATTAGATATTGCAAGACCGTATTGTGCAGACCCTGCTGGTCGGTAATTAAATGATGGGATGAAACAATCCCGACATTGGCCTGAATCTAACCAATCTTCAATCTCTACTCCTGGCACTGTTAGATGACCTGCAACGCCCATAGCGGCATAATTTTGTCTTGCCTCTTCTGCTCTAATTGAGCATTCACTTTCGGAAAATCCATTATCGATACAACGTTCCTCGATTATCTGTCCCGCTCTCCAACAACTTGGCAAATAATCCTTGCTAGGCTTAGGGCAAGAAAGTTCGCCTTGATTATCCTCTATTAATGCCCTCCAAGGTCTATATTCCTCTGAATTACCATGACCAGACATTACTTCAAATAATATTTGTAAATTATCATCATTGAATTCAGAAATAAGTTGTTTATCTAAACTAGAAGCAGGAGGTGTATAAAAGCCCCAAGTGTTGCCGTGAGGAATAACTATTGCCGGATAATTCAGATCTCTAAGCTTAGTAAATAAATCTTTAGGCGTATCAGCGGATTCATAACAATCATCACTTAACTGACTCGATGGAATACCTTCCGGACAAACTTGTGAGTTTCCAAGTTCATCCGAAAAGGCTATAAAGTTAAAATATCTATGTCTATTTTCAAAGTCGAGTAAGGCAACTGGTCTTAACTGTTTAGATTGTTCAGGTAAAGTACCTCGCATGCCGCTTGTGGCTATACCACCTGCTCCTATAGGTCGTTTTGGTACCTTATTTTCTTCAATATCTCTAAACATTACATTCTTATGTCCATAGTGGTCTTCAGCAATAGAACCCACTTGTGTCCACTCGAAACCAAGAAATGTTACAAGATCTGGGTCTTGCGGATCTGCCGGTTCATTGCATTGCCTGATCGCATCCTTAATAGATTTCCATTTCCTAGGGGTTAATGCCTCTGCATGATCTGTAGATACCCAAAAGTCTAGATTGGCACAAAATCTCGCAAAGTCACAAGCGTCAGAAATTGGATGCGGTCCTTCTCCATTTAAAATAGGCAAACTCCACAAGAATGCATCTGTGGAATAAGTAGTATGAACATGAGTATCTCCAAACAGAATCTGCTTCTCTTTATTAAATGATTTCTGAGCAACTGATTTTTGTAACACTAAGGATCTAGGAAGTTCTGAATCAACAGAATCTCCTGGTCCCTCAAGTTTTCCATAAAGATCTAGATAGATACCTACTGTATAAATGCCAAAAATAATAAAGATTGTTCCGAACAAACCATAGATATAGCGCATATACTAATTTTTATCTTTTTTATTGGCTGTGTCGATAAATTCTTGCATGAAATCTCTGTCTTTTTTTGAATTCAATAGGTCATTTATAGAAAAATTACTTGATTCAAAAGATTGTGAGTTGCCCTGTTGAAATAGTGATATGTGAGGATACTTGAAGAAGTAGATTAATAAACCACCTGCTATAAAGCCCCCGATATGTGCAAAGTAAGCCACTCCTCCTGTTGAAGCAAAAGATGCACTAAAAAATTGACTTACGATCCAAACAGATAAAACTATGAAGGCAGGAATTTTAATTACTGTGATGAAGATAAAAAGCCATAGTAGTACATTGACATTAGCTTTCGGGTGAAGCAACAGATAAGCACCTAGAATTCCTGCTATTGCTCCGCTTGCACCAATCATGGGTATATCAGATTGTGGATTAATTCCGGATTGTAAAAGAGCAGCAAATACCCCGCATAAGATGTAAAAAATTAAGAATTTCTTATGACCCATACTATCTTCAATATTGTCTCCAAATATCCATAAGAAAACCATATTGCCTATAAGATGCATCCATCCTCCATGCATAAACATAGAAGTAAAAATTGTTAAATATGGATGTATTAAGCCTTGCTGATCCCCTAAAACAGCTGCAGGGATGACTCCAAAGTTATATATAGCATTTTGATTAAGATTTATAGGCAGTGTGCTTTGCCATAAAAAAATAAAACAACAAAGACCAATTAAGGAATAACAAACATAAGGTTTGGAATTGCTATCATTATCATCCGAAATTGGAAAGAAGAACATTAGTTCTTCTCAACATATCCGAGATCATTAACATTATCTATATGACCTTTTCGATCGATGTCATATTTTAAAATTAGTAATGTTGAAATTATTGGCAAAAAGAAACCTATTGCGACATGGGCTATGGCGAATCTATTTATAATCTCTCCACTCTTCATTTCCTCTGTGACACCTGGATTGTCAAAACCGGCCCAGGTAATAATAAGACCGGCTATTAGAACTCCACCCGCTCCTATTAATTTCTGTATCATAGAACTAACTGTTCCCAACAAACCTTCTTCTCTTCGTCCTGTAGCTTTTTCCACATCTTCAACTATCTCCATAGCCATAGAGCTAATAAAGATAAATCCTAGAGAGCCTATGGAAACCAGTGCACAGCTATGAAGAAGTAAAATCCACCATAATAAATCTGTTCCATTAGACGGCAAAAGAGGAGTGCCGACAATTGGTTCAAGAAGCTTAAGGACCATAGGTAAGGGACCCACTACTATGGAAGTTAGAAAAATTCCAACAGCGATCTTTTTTTTGCTTCTACCAATTGCAATTCTAGGTGCAAAAAGAGCTGTAAAAACAACACTGATAGCTTGAAAGGCAGCAAAAGAAGATATTTGATTTGGTTTCCATTCCCAAAAATAAGTATTGTAATAAGTTCCCGCACCTGTATCTGTTCCTACTACCAGGGCATAAACACATCCGGAGGCAAATAAAACTAGCCATGATCTATTAGATAATGTTTCTTTTGCTTCTCCAAAAAAAGTTCTTATTTTAAAAGATCTTGCAGGAGGAACATGTAAATAAGGTATCCGACTATGGGTGCCGATTGTAGTTATAACGGTACTTATGAAAATACCCAGGCCTCCCCAAAAAGCCAATAATTGATATCCAGCTCCATTAGAAAAACTATCTACCAAAAAGTATTCCATATGGATAAATGAAATTCCTGCACCACCTACCCAACCTAAGGCCATACCAATACCTGCTATTATATTTCTCTGGTCATAGTCTTTCGTTAATTCAGGTGCCAAGGCACCTCTAGGCACTTCATAAAAAGTCATTGCAATTCGCATTAAAATCATGAGAACAAGAAGTCTAGTAAATAGAGCAGAATCAGAAATATCGCCCGGGTCTTGTAAAATCAGATAATAGCAAAGAGCAAATGGTATTACAGCACCATACATAAAAGGATGCCTTCTTCCCCATCTTGTTCTGACTCTGTCTGACCAAACTCCTACAAAGGGATCAGATATGGCATCAATAATCAATGCTATACCAATAGCTACGGTCACCAACCACGCCTCTAAACCCAAAACAGAGTTGTAATAAAATAATAACCAAGTTCCCAGAAGGTTATTTTTTATTCCCACCCCTATGGAACCGAAACCGTAAGTCCACATAGTTCCTGTAGATGCAGACTGTGCCTTTAAATTTCTTTCCTCCATAAAATTCTTTTCTCCCAGATTGAGATTCATTTATACATCAAAAGAACTTAAATAAATACCTAAAAAAAGGCGAAATAAATATCTATATTTGATTTAAATAAAAGTAGAATATTAAAAGGAGAGTTTTATGGAAAGATTAAAAGATAAAGTTGCAATAGTTACAGGTGCAGGAAGAGGCATCGGCAGAGAGATTTGTTTATATTTAGCTTCTGAAGGTGCAAGGATAGTTGTTAATGACTTAGGAGGTGACAGAGATGGAAGTGGAGAAGGAAAAGTTGCTGATCAAGTAGTTGAGGAGATAAAAGCTATAGGTTCAGATGCAGCTGCTAACTATGATTCAGTTGGTACAGTTGAAGGTGGACAAAATATATTTAACACCGCAATAGATGCATTTGGACGTGCGGATATACTAATCAATAATGCGGGTGTATTGAGGGATAGAACTTTATATAACATGGAAGAATCTGATTGGGATGTGATCATGGAAGTGCACTTAAAAGGACACTACAACTGTACAAGACCTTTGGTGAGATATATCAGAGATAATAATGTATTAGGTTGTCGCATCATTAATATGTCTTCTGTATCTGGTTTATTTGGAAATTTTGGACAAGTGAATTACGGCGCAGCTAAAGAAGGTATAGCTGGTTTTACAAGATCTTTAGCATTAGAAGTTGCAAAATATAAATGCACTGTGAATACAATCTCTCCGGGAGCGGCCACGCGATTAACTATTGATCTCATGGAGGCTGCAGGAAGAAAATATGATGAAAATGATTGGACTCAAGGGCCAGGACAAATAGCTCCTGTTGTGGCTTGGCTTTGTACGGAAGAAGCTAATGAGATTACTTCTCAAATCATTCACTCACAAGGTGGCATTTTAGGCATTATGCAGCAGCCTGCAATCATTCAGTCTTTTACAACTGATGATATGTGGACATTGGATCAGCTGGATAAATTAATACCAGAAATGGTAGAAACTAAAAAGTATCATGACCAAGAAGTTGAAGAGAAAGGAGCCCCTAAGAAGGTCTAATTAACCTAGCCAGACTGTGGCCTGCTCTCTTATATCTGTCGCTGAAGCACCAACTTCGAAAACGTATTCTGCAGGTTCTATCTGCCAAGAATGGGTCTCAATATTCCAAAAGGATAAATCTCTTTCTGTTAACTCAAACTTGATTTTCTTTGATTCGCCTGAATTAAGATGAATTTTCTCAAATTTCTTTAATTCCTTTATGGGCCTATCTATTTGAGAATTAGAAACGCCTATATAACACTGAATGATTTCCTTACCTTCTATATCACCGGAATTTTTTATATCCAATTCAAATGCAGCAACAGATGATTCGCCCTTAGGGGGAATTGCTCTTAGATTGGAATATTCAAACGAGGTATACGAAAGACCATGCCCAAAAGGGAATAATGGCTCAATATTTTCTTTGTCGTACCATCTGTAACCAATGTACAAACCTTCTTCATAATCCATCTGTAGATCTTTTCCGGGATAGGATGAGTATGCTGGAGTATCCGGCAAGGTTTTAGGAAAAGTTGTAGGCAATTTACCTGAAGGGTTAGTTTTTCCAAATAAAATATCAGCTAACGAGTTGCCAAATTCCTGTCCAGGAAACCAGCATTGTAATATTGAATTTGCTTCATCAACCCAAGGCATTTCACATGGAGAGCCAGTATTAAGAACAACTACTGTATTTTTATTAAGGCTACACACTTTTTGGATAAGTTCATTCTGGTTAAGCGGTAATTCTAATGAAGATCTATCATTACCTTCAGTTTCCCAATCTGAATTAGTACCGACAACAAGAATCACTGCATCTGATTCTTGAGCTAAATTTGATGCTTCTTGCATTAAATCTAACTGGTCAGGTGCCTGCATGCCAATTTGAACAGCAGGGAATCTTCCTTCCCATTTATATTCAACTTCCAAATGATAAGATTGCCCTTCATCAAAATTTACTTTTCCTCTTTTAGGGGCTGATCCCATACCAAAGAAAGCTTCACCCGGTTCTTGTGATGTCCAGTTATCTATTAGCCTCTCACTATTGATAGATAGCCTAGAAGGTCCAATACTAAAAATCTCAAAATCATACTCACCAGAGAATTTAGGTTGTAATTCTGCAGTAAATCTAACACTTAATGAAGGTCGTTTAGATTGAGCTACTATATCTAAACCGAAGCCACCCATTGCCCAGAACTTATTTCCTTTTAAAACTTTTGTTTCAATTGGAGAACCTTCAAATTCTTGTCCATCGTAAAATTCAACCTTAAAACCTTCACTCCCTTTAAAGAGATTGGTGGGTATGGCAGGAAGGAATTTATAGGTATGACAACCTTTGGCATAATTAATTTCTACATCATCGCCTAAAGCTGACTGAATACCTTCAAGTGGATGTACTACATAATGTGGATTGAGTGATGCACTCCCTCCACCTAAATATTGTCCTTTCAGTGCATTTGGGCCAATCACTGCAAGTTTTTTAATATTCTGCTTATTGAAGGGTAAAACCTTTTCATTTTTAAGTAAGACCATGCCTTCCGAACCGGCCTTTCTTATAAGCAATCTATCTTCCTCTAAGTCATTACTTTCTTCTGGTCTTTCTATTGGGTTATCCAACCTACCTGTAAATTCTGCAACTCTAAGAATTCTTCTAACCTTATCATCAATTAGCTCTTCATTAACTTTTCCATTAGTGACCGCTTTAACTAAATTTTTACCCCAACTTCTGGCTGGACCAGGCATCTCACAATCTAGTCCTCCATTAGCATTGCCTATGGTATCTTGAGCAGCCCCCCAGTCACTCACAACATAACCTGGAAAATTCCATTCTTCTTTCAAGATTGTGGTTAGTAATTCTTCGTGTGAAGAGCAATAAATGTTATTGAGTTGATTATATGCCGACATAACAGATAAAGAACCTGCCTTCACACCCATCTCGAAAGGTAAAAGATAAAGCTCTCTGAGTGTTCGTTCATCTATATTAGAACTCACAAAATGCCTTTGAAATTCAGTATCATTTCCTATGAAATGTTTTAAACAGGCTGATACACCCACTGACTGAACACCTTTGACATAGCTACTTGCAAGTTCTCCAGTAAGCATAGGATCTTCAGAATAACATTCAAAATGTCTTCCGCCCAAAGGATGCCTATGAAGATTGATAGTTGGGCCGAGAAGCACGTCTGCGTCTTTACTCTTAGCCTCAATACCTATTGCCCTAGCAATACTTTCAACATTCTCAGAATCCCAAGAAGAAGAAAGACAAGAAGCACTAGGAAAGCATGCAGATGTAGCTCCAGAAACAGAGTCTCCTCTGGCGCCTATAGGGCCATCAGTCATTTTGACTCTAGGGATGTTTAGTCTAGGGATGGCAGTTGTGTGCCAAGCAGAGGAACCAGAAAGTATAGAAACTTTCTCTTCAAGAGTAAGCTCCTTTATTAAGGACTCAATTCTTTCCATAGAATGGTGTTATTTAAGCGTAATCTCTTTTTTTATAGATTGAATTCTTAGGCTTAGCAAAAACATTTCTTACCATGGGTATAAATTCCTCTATGTCCATATTTTCATAATTAGGATCGAAAGAATTTTGATCATATTTGGCACAGAATTCAGCACAAGCATGCCAATAAGGACTGTCTCTATACTCATCTCTCATATTTTTATCTAAACCGAGATAATCAAAGAAGTAATAACCCTGAAAAATTCCATGGTGTTTAACAATCCAATAGTTTTCTTCAGATACAAAAGGTTGAAGCATGGTAGCTGCCAGATCGGCATGGTTTGCAGAGGCAATCGTGTCGCCTATGTCATGAAGAAGAGCGCAGACAATATACTCTTCATCCTTACCATCCTTATATGCTCTAGTAGCTGTTTGCAAACAATGTGTAAAACGATCAACAGCAAACCCACCATGGTCCCCTTTTAAAATCGCGAGATGCTCTAGAATCCTATCTGGAAGATGGGTTGCATGCTCTGAACCTTCTCTCCCTATAATTGCATAATCTTCAGCAGTTCCGTTTAACATTTCTGTAAAAGTAGCTTGTTTTGACATATACCCTCTCTCTTTTGTAGTTAATTATGCCGTAATTAAAAAAAATTTCCTACTTTTAGGTCATCCAATTTTTGATCGTTTTATCTTTTGGATCAATAAGTACTCCTGGGTTCATTATACCTTTAGGATCTAGAGTTGATTTAGCGGAGACTAATACTCTATTAAACAATTCTGGGCGTTGTTTATCATAACCATTTGGCCTATGGTCCCTTCCTACTGCATGATGATGAGTGACAGTTCCGCCTTTAGAATTGCACAATTCATTAGTAGCTAATTTAATCTCTTTCCAAATATCTATCATGGTCTTAGGAGTCGCATAAGCACCGAAAGTAAAATAAGGAGCTAAGCCATCTGGATAACTATGAGTAATACGACATGTAACTAAAGACGATTTTCCTGTTATTCTCTTAATGATCCTTGCCGTTTCTTCTTTAACATCTTTTATAAACTCAAAACTTTTATCCCAGGTGATGGCAGTTTCAAAAGTATCTTGAATAATCCCTCTTCTAGTAAAACTTTCTCTAAGATAAGGCGCCTTAATAAAACTACTACGCCAATTTCCAGATGAACCTGACCTGTGTGCATCTTTAGATTGTGTTTGAGGATCCTCATATAGCCCTTTGTTTTCTGCAGCTATCTCCAAAGCCCTTTCTATAGCATGCGACTTATCATGATCTGCAGACTCAAAAGAGAGAATCAATAAATGCCTAGAACCATCACCTGCTCCATTCAAAAGAGCCTCACTAGAGTCCAGAAGTCGACAATTTGCTGGAAATAGTCCTGATTGGCTGATTTGTCTTAATGCGTTCAGAGCATCTTGATAGTCTTCAAATTCAACTGTTGATGATGCTCTGAATGTGGGTCTATCCTGAAGTCGCATCGAGGCTGATGTAATAATCCCCATTATTCCCTCTGATCCAATAGCAAATCTATCGGGACTAGGACCAGCTCCAGAACCAGGTAACCGTCTTGTTTCAAATGAGCCTGAAGGCGTTAACATAGTCAAAGACTCAACAAAATCGTCAATATGAGTATACAAGGTCGCATAGTGGCCTCCAGATCTTGTAGCTATCCATCCTCCTAGCGTAGAAAACTCAAAGCTTTGAGGGTAATGTCTCATAGTTAATTCGTGCTCTTTTAATTTTGATTCTAGGTCAGGACCAAATATTCCACCTTGGATGAGAGCAGTCCTGCTTTCTTTATCTATCTCTATAATTTGATCAAGGTTTTTCATATCTAAGGAGATAACACCCTTAAAGTCTCCCCCTACATCTGTTTCGACTCCCCCACAAACGCTAGAACCTCCTCCGTAGGGAATCACAGCCACATCACTTGATGATGCCCAGTCTAAAATATTTGAGATTTCATCTTCAGAGCTTGGAAAAGCAACTAAATCTGGAGGAAATGGAAACTTACCCAGAATAGATCTGGCAGAATCTGGAAAAGACTTACCATAAGTATGATTCAATCTTTCGAGTTTGTTATCAGAGAGAATGTCTTCTAATCCTTTGGGTGGTATAAGTTTAGATTTCGATAATTCAATATCATTCACTTTTGGAATATCAATTCTTTCGACAGAATCAAGTTGAAAAGTACTGGCTATTCTTTTATCGATACTATTTTCTTCTTCTTCTGAGAGAAGTTCATCCTCATATCCCCAACCCCAAAATTTTCTTACTTTCATTTTATCTCTCCCATAAAAAGATCTTATTATGTAAGATACCGAACAGTAAAGACGAACTAATGTTAAAATAATTTTTTTAAATAAAATAATATGGCAAAAAAATACGAAAACTACTCTGTTGGAGATAATCTTTCTAAATCTAGTGATGCATATTCTGCATGGACTAATGATCTCTTAAGAAAACTTGTTGCAGGAAAGACTGTGATACAAGCAGGTGAATCTACTGGCGGACACAGACTTGTTGAGTCAGAAGTTGTCTATGTATTCCTTACAGGTACTGGGCAAATGGAAGTGATTGAATATTCTAATCATGAAGGCGGGCATGGAACTAACCCAAGTTTCGGGATAGAACACAAGGCTGAACT
>JADHSF010000040.1 GCA_016777005.1 SAR86 cluster bacterium
ATTAAAGGGAATAGTGATAAGATGCTTTCACAAAATACTTATGGCAGATGGATTTTAGCGGCAATCATATCCTTTCTATAGATCAATTTGATCGTTCAGATATCGATAAATTATTCTCTGTTGCAGATAAGTTAGAACCCTACGCTTCCAAACAAAAAATAACCAGAGTCTTAGAAGGAGCTATTCTTGGTAATATGTTCTTTGAACCCAGCACCAGAACTCGTATTAGTTTTGGGGCTTCTTTTAATCTCTTAGGAGGAAATGTAAGGGAAATTACAGAGGTAGGAAGTTCTTCTTTAGCTAAAGGAGAATCCTTAGCGGATACTGCTCAGGTTCTAAGTGGTTATAGCGATATCATCGTTATGCGTCACCCAGAAGAAGGTTCGGTAAAAAAATTCGCTGAGGCTAGCCGTGTACCTGTAATTAATGGAGGGGATGGTTCAAATGAGCATCCTTCTCAAGCTTTGCTTGATCTCTACACCATTGAAAAAGAACTCTCACAAAACAATAAATCTCTAGATGGTCTAAGAATAGCTTTAGTTGGTGACTTAAAATATGGAAGAGCTGTTCATTCATTATGCAAAGTTTTATCTTTATATTCTAAGGTAACGATGAACCTTATTTCTCCTGAAGAGCTCAAACTACCTATTGATATCTTAAATCAACTTAAAGCATCAGGTATTAATGTCATACAAACTGAAAATCTTGAAGAAGGTATATCTGAGGTAGACATAATCTATGTGACAAGAGTACAGGAAGAAAGATATACAAATAAAGAGGATGCGAATAGATATAGAGGGCTGTTGAGCTTAAATCAGTCAATCTATACTGCTAATTGTGAGCCCAATACAGTCATCATGCATCCACTGCCTCGAGACTCTAGGAGTGATGCTAATGAGCTTGATACTGATCTTTATGAAAATCCAAATTTGGCCATTTTCAGGCAAGCTGATAACGGCGTAGTAATTAGAATGGCCTTGTTCGCTCTAGTGCTTGGCATAGAGAATAAAATAGAAGAATCTTCTAAATCAGTAAATTGGAAAGTGGGCTTAAATAATTAATTTAAAGAGTTTTCTATATCTAGCATTAAGTCATCTATTGACTCGATTCCCACGGATAATCTTACAAGACCGTCACTAATTCCAATTTCTTCTCTTATCTCTGGGGGGATAGAAGCATGTGTCATTATCGCAGGATGTTCAATTAAGCTCTCCACTCCGCCTAGACTTTCTGCCAATGAAAATAATTCAGTTCGTTCTAAAAACCTTGTAGCACTCTCTAAACCACCCTTAAGAACTACAGAAATCATACCCCCAAATCCATTCATCTGTTTTTTTGCAATCTCATGCTGAGGGTGGCTCTCTAGTCCAGGATAGATGACCTTCTCAATAGCATCATGACTTTCTAAGCACTGAGCAATCTTATGAGCATTTGAACAGTGTCTTTCCATTCTAATCGGAAGTGTTTTTAAACTTCTTAGTAATAAGAAAGAATCAAATGGATTCATGATAGAGCCCACTGCATTCTGAAGATATAAAATCTCACTTGCCAATTCCTCTCTTTCATTGGAGCAAACAACGACTCCTCCAATAAGATCTGAATGACCATTTAGATATTTTGTCGCTGAATGAACCACAATATCAAAACCTAGCTCAAGAGGATTTTGAACGAAAGGTGAACAGAAAGTATTGTCACATACTGCAATTAGGTTATGGCTTTTTGCAAAACTAGAAATGGCCTCCAAATCTGCTATCTTCAATAGAGGATTAGTAGGAGTTTCAATCCAAATCATTTTTGTTTTTTCGTTTATAGAGTTTTCTAAAGTAGATAGATCGCTCAGATCACAGAAAGTGAAATCAAGCCCAGCCGAACGCTTCCTAACATTCTCAAACAATCTATACGTTCCTCCATATAGATCATCCATAGCAATTACATGATCACCAGAATCTAATAATTCCAAAACCGTTGCACTAGCTGCCATACCGGATGCGAAAGCATATCCAAAGTTGCTCCCTTCAAGATCTGCTATACAGGCCTCTAAGGCTTTACGTGTTGGATTCACACTCCTGGAATAATCATATCCTTTGTGTACACCTGGGCTCTCTTGTACGTAAGTTGAACTGGTGTAGATAGGAGTCATGATTGCTCCTGTGGTAGGGTCCGGTTCTTGCCCTGCATGTATAGCCCTGGTTTCAAAACCTTGTTTATTTTTTTTTGTAGACATAAATGATTAGTTCAATTTGTTACGATAAAAGTTTATTAAATCGACTTTGGTTACAAAACCTATGAAAGTCTCTCCTTTATAGACAATAGCCACTTTTCCCTCAGAAAGAATAGCAAGCAGTTCATCTTTAGAGGCATCAAATTGAAGAGTATCTAGTCTGTCTATCATGTGCAGTGCAACATTATCAGAGAACTTACCTGGTTCTTTGCTGACAGTGAATAGAAGATCTTCTTCGTCTAAAACACCAACCAACTTCCCATCACTCAATACTGGTATCTGTGAGATATCAGATGCTCTCATTCTGTTATAAGCAACCAATAAAGTTTCACTAGTAGATACGGTAATCATTTCTCCCTTATCTGCCCTTCTATTGATCAAATCTCTTAAATCTCCAAACTTTTCTAATTCAAGTAGATTATTATCATGCAGCCAAGACTTATTGAATGCCTTAGATAAATACTTGTTACCCGTATCGCAAATAAATGTGACTACGTTCTTAGGTTCTGTCTGTTTTCTACACCATTTAGCGGCTGCTGCAACTAAAGTACCCGATGAAGAGCCCCCTAATACTCCTTCTTCTTTGAGTATTATTTGTAACACTTCAAAAGCTTCTTTATCTGTAACTGTTTCCGCATCATCCATGAGTGAAGTATCAAACACTTCTGGAATAAAATCCTCTCCTACTCCTTCCACTAGCCAGCTTCCACCATCATAAGAATATTCACCTTTCAGGATTGCATCAGCAACTATCGAACCTTCTGGATCTGCGGCAACCATGCAAATAGAGGGATCTTTAGATTTAAAAAACTCGGCAAGGCCTGTAAGTGTGCCTCCAGATCCTACTCCTGCAACGACGGCATCTATCTTGCCTTCCATTTGATCCCAAATTTCAGGAGCAGTAGTCGTTCTATGAGCCATTGGATTGGCTGGATTACCAAATTGATTAGCTAAAAAGGAACCAGGCGTATCAAGAGCGAGTTTTCTTGCCATATCTTGGTAGTATTCCGGATGGCCTTCTGGAACATCAGATCTCGTTAAAATAATTTCTGCTCCCAGCCCCTCTAAATGAAGAATCTTCTCTCGACTCATTTTGTCTGGTATTACGAGGATAATTTTATAGCCTTTCAACGCAGCAACTAAGGCTAAACCAATGCCAGTATTACCGGCAGTTGCTTCAATAATAGTTCCTCCAGGTTGGAGTGCACCTGATGTTTCTGCTTCTTGAATAATAGAAAGTCCAACTCTGTCTTTGATCGATCCGCCTGGATTGTTCGATTCCATTTTTACGTATAGGTTACAAAGTCCGGTATCAAGTGAATTTAATTTCAACATAGGTGTTCCACCTATTAAGTCTAGTAAAGAGTCTTTAATTTGCATGTCCATATATTGTAATTTTTACATTAATTGAAATAAAATGATACGCATCAATTAAGAGGAAAATTATGGAAGATAAGAATATCAAACAAAAACAATTTTGGTCTGGAGCTGGAGGAGATGTTTGGGTAGATAAACAAAGAGAGATGGATATCATGCTGAATCCACTTGGAGAAAGAGCTATTCAAGGGCTTGATTTAAGTGGGGAAGAAAAGATTCTTGATATTGGATGTGGATGCGGAGCCACAACGTTAGAAATTGCCAAGGCAGTTACCCAAGGAGAAGTAATTGGAGTTGATATATCTGAACCAATGCTGGAGAGAGCAACTAAAACTGCCTCTGACATGATGCTTAATAATACAAGTTTTCAAGTAAAAGATGTTCAGGTGGACGAAATGCCTCGTAGTTATTTTGACATAGCATTTTCAAGATTTGGGGTAATGTTTTTTGAGGATCCGTTCGAGGCATTTAAAAACATAAACCATTCTCTAAAAGACAATGGTCAATTAAGTTTCGTATGTTGGCAACACGCATCTCTAAATCCTTGGCAAAGTTTATCGATTCAGGTAATCAAGGAATTTCTTGATCTACCTGCTCCTGCACCGAAGAGTCCAGGTCCCTTTGCCTTTGAAGATAAGAGTTATATTAATGAAATCTTGACTGAATCTGGATTTAGAGACATTGAGATCAAAGACAATCAAGAAGATATTGTTATGTTTTCCGGAAAGTCCATAAGAGAAGCATGTGAAGACTACCTAACGATTAATCCTGTGGTTACAGAAATGCTTAAGAATTCTCCAACAGAGTTAAGAGAAGAAATATTAGAGGCATTAATAGGGAAATTTTCAGACTTTCACAATAATGAAGGACTGTTATTCCCTAGCGCTACATGGATAGTGACAGCGAAAAAATAAAAATGCTCAGATCTAATACCTATCGGTTGAATATGCACTAATTTTGGGCCTTGTACTGGCATTTAAACAAAAATAACATTGGCACAGACATTGCATAAGTCTGTGTATGAACAGTAAAAAAACTTTAAAATTAAAAACTATTGGTAAGATTGGTAGAGAAATCAGCTACTTTATTCCTGTTTTTGCAGGTGTGTATGTAGTGATTAATTTTATCTCATGGGCTTCTTAACCTGCTATGTCTGCTGAAATAAAACCTAAAAAGGTAAAAACGACATGGGGTATGGAAATGAGTGATTCATTAAGAACCACTCTTACCATCAGAATACTCGTTGGATATGTTATTTTTGATACGGTAGCAGATTTTTTATAATCTACCCGAACTTACAAAAGGTAAGTTTATTGCCATCTAGGTCCCTTACATAACATCCATAGAATGTTGGCACTCTCTGCCCCGGCTCTCCATCATCCTTAGCCCCTAATTCAATTGCCTTTTTGTATAAGGCATCTACGTCGTCTGTAGTTTCAAGAGTAATACCAACCATACTTCCATTTCCTACTGTTGCCTCTTCACCATCATAAGGCAGGAATACTGCAAAATTAGTGTCATCTCCAGGGATTGTCCAAAAAAAACTTCTTTCATTGGGCCCAAAGCTTGTAACGCCAAGCTCTGAAAATAGCTCATCGTAGAATGCTTTAGCTCTTTGCAAATCATTAGTTCCTACGGTTACATATTTAGCGATCTTTCCTTTCATACTTTCTCCTTTGTTTTAGATTTATTGAATTCTCCACGAGTTTTGAACTCAAGTACAGTTGCATTTATACAATATCGTGGCATTCCATTAGGACCATCGGGAAATACATGGCCTAAATGAATATCCGAAGTAGTTGATCTAATTTCAATACGTCTCATGCCGTAACTATTGTCAGCCTTTCTGTAAACCGAGTTCTTAACGGGTTTAGTAAAAGACAACCAGCCGGTTTTTGAATTGAATCTATCTCTAGTATCGAACAAAGCCGCCCCACTTAATTTATCAATAAAAACACCATCTGGAGTATTTTTAAATATCTCATATTCTTTGCAATATCTGGCGTCAGTGCCTTCATCAAAAGCAACACGATAAGCTTCAGAATTTCCTAATTTAAAAAAACCTAATGCTTTATAGAATTCTTTTGGAGAGAGATAACCTTGGTATCCAAATACTTCTTTTCCATTTTCTAGAAATAGAATTGTAGGCGTTGCCCAGGTTGGGGTTTTGATTTCAAGGCCTTCTAGATTGGTAGCTAATCGAGAGACAAGGGGGATAGTGCCTTGGTAGTCATTTGCAACATCTTTCTTAAAATTTTCGCAATAAGGACAATAGCCTTCAGGTTCAATAACTATGATATTTTTTCCGATCTTAATCAGGTCATTGTCTTGTTTTTGATTGGTTGTATCAGTTGCGAATCTCACGCCTGTAGAGTGATCAGGGCAGTATCCATTTGGATTCTTTTTGATGTAATCTTGATGATAATTTTCGGCTACAAAAAATTCTTTTAAGGGTTTAATAGAGGTTTTAATCTCTTTATATCCTGATTGATTGAGTAAAACTTGATATTTTGAGATCAAATCCTCAATAATTTTTATTTGAGAATTCTCTGTATACAAGATGACCGATCTGTATTGTGTACCAATGTCATTGCCTTGCCTATTTAATTGGGTTGGATCATGAGATTCAAGATAATGAATAACCAATTCCTCCAAGGAAATTAGGTTTTTATTAAAGGTTACCTCAACGACTTCAGCATGATTTTGAGGATTAAATTTATTCTTAAATTTTGTTATTTCTCTGTAGGAGGGTCGAACACCTTCCCCATCGGCATAACCCGATACAGCATTCATTACTCCCGGTAGCGCTTCGTAACCTTTCTCCGCTCCCCAAAAGCACCCTGAGCCTAGGACTATTTTCTCAACATGTATTGTCGCAGTGCTCTCTTCAGCAAATAAAGAATAATTTAAAAGTGCAAAGAGTAGAAAAAGAGTTCTTTTCATCTTTTACAGACCCCAATTATTGCTAGCTAACCAAGAGACAGAAAGAACTATAGCCATGATAGACTGAATAAGCAGAACAAGCATATTGCCAGCTGTACCAAGAAATCTAAAAGCACTTTGCGCATCTGGACGAGTAATGCCATATGCGTGAGCTATTCTTGAAAGTAAAAAGATATCACCAAGAATCATTAGAGTGATAGTGGATATCTGAGCAATCATTTCTAGCCCAAAGGAGAGTATTAAGAAAAAGACTGCATTCTCTAAAAGATTACCATGAGCTCTAGATATTTGTAACATGCCAAAATCTTCACCCAGACCAAGATTAGTTCCTGTTTTTACACGTCTTCTGCCAGTTAAACCAGCGAGTATGATCGACAATAAAGTTAATGCACCAGCGTAAAAAAGTGTAATCATGAATTTACCTCAAATTATTCTTATTAAAGTGTTATTGTATTAGAGATAATGACATTGGGGTAAAAAATGAAATCTATATTATTTTTATTGATGGTAATCTCACTCAGTAGTTGTGCTGTTGCAGGTCTAGTTGGAACTGCAGTCTCTACAACTGTAAAAGTTGCTGAAGTTCCCTTCAAGGTGCTTGGAAGCATCGTAGATAGAGATGATGACAGCGACGATGATAAGGATAACGAAGAAGATTAAATCCCTAATGATTCTAGATTGACCTTGTCTTTATAAATCACCACCAACCTTGATAAAGTTTCATAATTAGAGATAGAGAAATTGCACTCACTTCCCGTCTTTTACTTTCCATGTATTCTTCAAGAGATGGTAGACACGAGTGGACTCGAACCACCGACCCCCACCATGTCAAGGTGGTGCTCTAACCAGACTGAGCTACGTGTCTATCGTTGAATTCGTGCATTATATAGATATTTTGTAACCTTTTTTTACAAATTTTTGGTGGAATATACGGGGTAAAAGCTAAACTTTATATTCTAAA
>JADHSF010000041.1 GCA_016777005.1 SAR86 cluster bacterium
TACTGCAGTATATCTTGTAATAATACTCGGGTTGTTTATACAGACTTGGGCTCAATGTATGCTCATAGTATTTATAGCCGAAAAGGAATCTACAAGGTCTCTTTTAGACTTAAGCATCTATACGTTGTATAAATTACCCGTCATTATCATGTGGAGTCTATTTGTAGGGTTAGCAGTTACTTTGGGGATTTTTCTATTGATATTGCCTGGAATTTATATTGGACTCAGATACTTTTTTTGTGTTTTTGAAATCTTGCTATCTCCTAAAAAAAGCGCGGAAGCGATGAAAGATACTTTCACCATGACCGAAGGAAAAGCTATAGAGATATTTCTTTATTTATTACCAATAATAATGATTGCTATCCTGTTGAGTATTTTTATCTATTCTTTAACTGATTTTTTTATTATAGGAATTCTTTATAATTATTTATTAATCATTTTTTCTGCTTTATATTCTTATTATCTATATACCCATATTCAATCTTCAACTAATGGAACTTAAAGTAAATAACAGAATTAACTATTACTCTTCAGGGGAAGGTACTCCACTTTATCTAATTCATGGATTTCCTGACTGCGCCGAAAATTTTAAAGATCAAATAAATTTCTTTTCGAAAAATGGTTTCAGAGTGATTGCTCCTTTCTTACCCGGCTATCATGAAGGTAACGAGAAATTAGATACATATCAAACCTTGAGAGTCGCTGAAGTGCTAATTGAATTCATAGAATCTGTGAGTGGTGAGGAAAAAATTTATCTCTATGGTCATGATTGGGGGGCACCTATAGCTTATGGCATCAGTCAATTAAGACCAGATCTAGTCAATAAGTTTTCTGCTGCTTCTGTTCCGTACGGTATTAACTTACAGGCTGCTTTTTTAACTGATGGCGATCAACAGAGAAAATCTTGGTATATGTTCTTTTTTCAGTTACCTTTGGCAGACTTATCTGTACCTATAAATGACTACGAATTTATTCATAGATTATGGAGAGAATGGTCACCTGATTTAGTAAATTACAAAGACTATTCCCATAAAGTAATAGAAGTGCTCGAAAAGCCCGGAGTATTAACAAATGCACTTTCTTACTATCGATCTGCACTTCAAAGTGATTTACAGCTTGATAGAATTAACATCCAATCTCAACAATTTTTGTCTTCTAAAATTATACCTCCCTGCTTGTATTTCCACGGCAAAAAAGACGGTTGCATAGACTATCGATTATCAGATGGTATGGAAAATTACTTTGAAGATTTAGAAATGAAGATTATGGAAGATTGCGGACATTTTCTTCACTTAGAAAAGCCGGATGAATTCAACGAGACTTTATTAGATTTTTTTACTAATTCCTAAACTACTCTCCCAGTCTACAAAAAGAGAATTCAGCTGATAATCTTTTCTAAGATTAGTATCTTTAGAAAATAGGTTCCATAGTCTGTTCGTTTTTGAAAGCAAATTATGTAAGTTATTGACATCAGCATTTTTAGCGAGATATTTAGTTATATTATCTGTATCGATAGTTAGGTTATCAATCTGATTATTGGCATTAAACTTAATAGAATCGCAAAGTAACTTAGACATCCACTCTAATTTTAGATTTAAAAAGTCTTTATCTTCTATCCACTTTTCAGAGGTTAATATTAAATTTTTGCCTTCTTTTATGATGGATGATATCTCTTTAATGAATTGTTCTCGCTCATTTAGGATATTCTTCTCGAGTAGTTCTTTTGCTAGCAATGGAAGATTATTGGTTAAGTTTAAAGCAAGCATACCCTCTTCCTCAGAAAAATCTGACAACCATTCTAGCGCTAATTCTTTGTTAGGAGCTCCAATTTTAATATCAAAACATCTGCTTTGAATGGTAAGAGGCACTTGATTCAAGAAGTTAGATGTAAGGAAAAAGTAAGTGTCTTTTGGAGGTTCTTCTAAAATTTTTAAAATAGCATTTAAGCCATCTATAGATAATTTCTCTAAATTTGGGATTATTACTACTTTATTTTTAGCAAGGAAAGGAGACTCATAAAGCTTACTAATCAGCCCCTGTATCTGAGAAATTCCTATTAATTTTTTATCATCTAGCACCGTGAGGCAATGAAAATCAGGATGATTGTTATTTTCAGCTAGCTTGCAGCCCTGACAAGTACCACACAATCTATTATCCTCAGAGTTACATAGGATCATTCTTGATAGATAAGAAGCAAGCATATTCTTTCCAACTCCACTTCTGCCTGAAATGAGATAGGCATGATGAAAAAATTGTTTATCGAATTTATTTATATGAGGACTAAGCCAAGGAGGAAGAATATTTTTCATACTATAAAGTCTAAAACTACTGTCTCAACTTGCTTTTTAACTTCTAAGAAGTCTACCGAAGAATCTATCAATCTAAAACGCTCAGGATTATCTTCATTTAAAGACAAGTAGGCATCTCTTATCCTTTCATGAAAATCCATAGGTTCACTTTCAAATCTATCTAATTCAGATCTCTTTTTTGCCCTATCAAGTGCCATAGGGGGAGGTAAATCAAATAACAGAGTTAAATCTGGCTGAGGAAGATCTAGCAGTCTCGCAAGAGAATCAATTTTTGATGTATTAATTTGCCTACCGCCACCTTGATAGGCATATGTTGAATCAAGATATCTATCTGAAATAACCCAGACTCCTTTATTTATATTTGGCATGACAAGATTATCTATATGATTTTTTCTATCTGCCATCATGAGAAGCAGTTCTACTTCTGGCGATATCTCAGAAGATTTACTCAGCAACATAGCTCTTAAGTCTTTTCCTAAAGGACCTCCACCAGGTTCTTTCGTAAGAATAAAATCAATATGTCTTTCTGTAAGGATTTCTGTAATTGTATTAAGGCTAGTAGATTTTCCTGAACCTTCTATCCCTTCTAAAGTTATAAAGTTACCTTTCATTGATTTGGTACTTTAATACAGCTTCATTGTGTTCTGTTAAATTTTTAGAAAATTTATGAAAGCCGTTTTTCATTGATACAAAATACAGGAAATCAGTTTCCTCTGGATTTAATGCTGCCTCTAAAGACTCTATACTCACTATAGAAATAGGGCCAGGAGGTAAACCTTTATATCGATAAGTATTGTAAGGATTGTCAATTCTTAAATCTTTCCTTTTGATATCACCATCAAAGTCTTTTCCAAGAGCGTAGATAACGGTTGGATCGGATTGTAGTTTCATTCCTATTCTTAGACGATTTATAAAAACACCTGCTATTTTATTTTTTTCTAAACCTTCTTTTTCTATTATTGATGCCAATGTAATCGCTTCTGTTAAATTCTTATAAGGGAGTATTTCGTTTCTATCAGACCATAATATTTCAGATTCTGATTTCCATTTTTCTTGGGCAGCTAATAGAATAGAAGAGTATTTATCACCTCTCTGGAAGAAATATGTGTCGGGATAAAACATGCCTTCTTTGTAATTTATTCCTAATTCTTTCAATGATATTTCAGGACGTTTTCCAAGATCATCAATCAAGCCTTCTTCTAACCTTAATAAATAAATATCATTCAATGTCATTCCCGGTAAGAGAGTTAACTTCCTGTAGTGAATTTGACCTGAAGAAAATAGCTTTAGGTAAGTGTGTATGGAGTTAGAAGAATCCAGATAATATTCTCCAGCTTTAATAGATTTATCTGCAGATATAATTTTTGAATAGAGGTTGAACAAGAAATCATCAATTATAAAATTTTTATCAAGCAACAATTTACTTGTTGAAGATACGGAAGACCCTTCTTTTATGTCAATTATTACAGGATCACTTAGAGGTACTTTGTAATGAAAACTGAATGTAAGAAGAGTGAGTAGAAAGAGAAATAAAAAAAAAGAAATTCTCAGTAGAACCACTTAGTTAATATCCTTAAAGATTAATGACGCATTAGTTCCGCCAAAGCCAAAGGAATTAGATAAAGAATTATTTATAACTTTTTCTGTCGGTTTGTTTGGAGAATAATTTAGATCACAACCATCATCAGGATTATCCAGATTTATAGTTGGGGGGCATACGTTATCACGGATACTTAAAATAGAGAAAATAGCCTCTACGGCCCCTGCTGCACCTAGTAAATGTCCCGTCATAGATTTAGTTGAGCTAACTATTAAATCTTTAGCAGAATCCTGAAATACTGATTTGACTGCATCTGTTTCTGCTATGTCTCCAGCGGGAGTAGAAGTTCCGTGAGCATTAACATAATTTATTTCAGAGACATTGATATTTGCATCTTTAATGGCATTATTCATTGACAAGGCAGCACCTGCACCACCTTCCGGTGGGGATGTTATGTGATGGGCGTCTGCACTCATTCCGAAGCCTATAATTTCGGCGTATATTTTTGCGCCTCTTGATAAGGCGTGTTCATATTCTTCTAGTAATAAACATCCCGCACCTTCACCAAGAACAAACCCATCTCTGTCTTTATCCCATGGTCTGCTTGCCGCCTGTGGATTATCATTCCTAGTTGATAAAGCTTTAGCTGCATTAAAGCCAGCTAAACCTAGGGGTGTTGTAGCCATTTCGGCTCCTCCTGTTAACATCAAATCAGCATCACCATGAGCAATACTTCTGAACGAATATCCAATGGAATGACTTGCACTTGAGCAAGCGCTTGCAATTGATATGTTTGGTCCTTTTAAACCGAATTTAAGAGAGGCATATCCAGAAACCATATTAGAGATTGCTCCAGGAACGAAAAAGGGTGAAATCTTTTTCGGACCAGTCTCAGAAAGTTTAATTTTATTTTCCTCTATAGTACCTAATCCACCGATACCCGAACCTATGGATACTCCGAATTTAGTGAGATCTGTCTGATCAAGTTTTATTTGTGAATCATCTATGCACTCCTGAGAGGCAATCAGTCCATATTGAATGAAGGGATCTGTTCTTCTAATTTCTTTCTTATCAAGGTAGTCCTCTATATTTAAATCTACTGTTGCAGCAAATTTAGTATCAAAATCAGTTACATCAAATTTATCTAAGGGTTTCGCGCCACTTTTACCCTTCAGAATATTATCCCATGACTCAATAACATTATTTCCAACGGGAGACAGCATGCCGAGACCAGTAATTACTACCCTTCTTTCAGCCATGGAAAAACCTAAATTTATGTTTTAAGAATTGTTGTTTATATAATCAACAGCATTTTTTACTGTTTGAATTCCTTCAGCTTCTTCATCTGGAATTTCTATTTCAAACTCCTCTTCAAAGGCCATTACTAATTCAACAGTATCTAGTGAATCTGCGCCCAAATCATCGATGAAAGAAGCTTCTAATTTTACCTCTTCAGACGACACCCCAAGTTGTTCGCAAACTATTTTTTGTACTCTATCTTCAACGCTCATATTTTATCTCCCATCCAAAATAGAAAAATTATTTATAGGAAGTGGGCATTGTACTAATTTTAAATAATTTTTCATCTGTTTACTTTAATAAATAAATTTATTGTCAATAACTTACATATAGAGCCCACCATTAATATGTATGGTTTGTCCAGTAATATAAGATGCATCCTCCGAACATAAAAAACCTACTAAACTTGCCACTTCATTTGGTTCACCGAATCGTCCCAGTGGTATTTCTTTAACTAAATAATCTGAATTTACCCCTTCATTTTGTTCTGTCATATCGGTTGATATAAATCCTGGAGCTACAGAATTAATTGTAATATCTCTTTTTCCTACTTCTTTTGCGAGGGATTTTGTAAAAGCCTCAACACCGGCCTTTGCAGCAGCATAATTAGATTGACCTCTATTCCCTATAGAAGCTGAAGCAGAAGAGATGTTAATAATTCTTCCCCATTTATTCTTTAACATCATCTTTAATGATCTTTTGCACAGTTGAAAGGTCCCATAGAGATGAACATTCATTATGTCCGACCATTCTTCGTCGGACATTCTTAAAACTATGTTATCTCTTGTAATACCTGCATTATTAACTAGAACAGATATAGACTTATTGTTTTCTTCCAGAAGACGCCAAAACTGATCTATGGAATCGTTTGAATTTAAATCCAAGATATAACCCTCTATGTCTTTTTCAAGAAGAGAGTCCACTCCAGCTTGAGATGTTGCTGTACCTATAACGGAATAACCTTTCTGTTTTAATTCCAAGGCTATTGCATTTCCTATTCCTCTACTTGCTCCAGTTACTAGTGCAGTTTTCATCTTAAGCTCCTTGGATAATTTTTAATGTTTCATAATCATCTAAAGCATAAACCTTAGTGTCTATAAATTTTCTTTTTACAAGACCGGTTAATACCTTAGAAGGACCACATTCATATAGGGATTCTAAGTTTTTCTCCTGAAACTTATTCATTGTCTCATCCCATCTAACCGGACTATAGATTTGAGAGATTAAATTATTTTTAATAACATCTACATCATCAGAATGTGTAACTGAATAATTTTGTAATATTGTTGTCTTTGGTACTTTGAAATTTATTTTTTTAAGTTCTTCAGAAAATTTTTCAGAGGCAGGCTTCATAAGTTCACAATGAGAAGGAACACTCATCGCTAAAGGTATTGCTCTTTTAGCTCCCTTTTCCTTAGCTAAAACAATTGCATTTTCTACTCCTGCTTTAGTGCCTGATATGACTATCTGTTTATCAGAATTTAAATTTGCCATACTCACAAAAGCGCCTTTCATGGATACGGCCTTACAAATGGGATCTAATTCTTCTTTTGTTAAACCCAAGATAGCTGCAATGCCTCCTTCTCCCTCTTTAACAGCTTCCTGCATATATTTTGCTCTAAGCATTACTAAGTTTAATGCCTCTTCAAATGTGATGGATCCGGCTGCAACGTATGCGCAATATTCTCCTAAAGAGTGTCCCGCCATAACCTCTATATCCTCAGGATTCTTATCACACAACATCCAAAGTGCATAATTCGAAGTTAACAGCAAAGGTTGAGTAATTTCGGTAGGAGACAGGTCATCGGCAGATCCATCTTGTATCAATGATTTAAAATCTATTCCAGATATATCTTTGGCTTCTTCAAAAGCGTTACAAAATGTATCAGAATTTAAGAAATATTCATTAAGCATCCCATGATATTGAGAGCCTTGTCCTGGAAAAACAAAACCTAGT